>JAGHZY010000004.1 GCA_017745175.1 Sphingopyxis sp.
CGACGTGGTCGTGCTGGACGTCGATCCGTCCAAGCGCCGCGTTTCGCTGGGCCTGAAGCAGGCCCTGGCCAACCCGTGGGATTCGTTCCTCGAAACCCACCCGGTCGGCTCGGTCGTCGAAGGCGAAGTCAAGAACGCGACCGAATTCGGTCTGTTCGTCGGCCTGCCGGGCGACGTCGACGGCATGGTGCACATGTCGGACATCGCGTGGGGCATCTCGGGCGAAGAAGCGCTGCATCTCCACCGCAAGGGCGAGGCCGTGCAGGTCGTCGTTCTCGACGTCGACGTCGAGAAGGAACGCATCAGCCTCGGCATCAAGCAGCTTGAAAAGGGTGCTCCGGCCGTCGGCGGCGGCGTTGCCGCAGCCGGTTCGCTGAAGAAGAACGACATCGTCACCGTCTCGGTCCTCGAAGTCCGCGACAACGGCCTCGAAGTGCAGGCCGGCGAAGATGGCGCCACGGGCTTCATCAAGCGCGCCGACCTCGGCCGCGACCGCGACGAACAGCGTGCTGAACGGTATCAGGTCGGCCAGAAGTTCGACGCGATGGTCATTGGTTTCGATCGTTCGAAGAAGCCGAACTTCTCGGTCAAGGCGATGCAGATCGCCGAAGAGAAGGAAGCCGTCGCCCAGTACGGCTCGTCGGACTCGGGTGCGTCGCTCGGCGACATCCTCGGCGAAGCGCTGAAGGCCGGCAAGAAGGATTAATTTCCTCGCGCCGCCGTCAGGCGAAACAAAGGCCCGCAGAGTGTCCCTCTGCGGGCCTTTTTCTTTCAGTGATATATTTTGACCGGATAGTGATTCATGATACCTTCTGCGTGCGTTGGGAGGGGTCTCGCGCACAATGGGCCGGCAACGACCGGACGCCCGTTTCGGCGGGAAATGCGTGGCTGTATATAATAGGGGAAGCACATGATCCGGTCAGAACTGGTTCAAAAGATCGCGAGCGAAAACAGCGATTTGCGGCTCGAGGAAGTCGAACGCATCGTCGACACTTTCTTCGATTCCATCGTCGATCAACTCGCCTCGGGCGGGCGTGTCGAACTGCGTGGCTTCGGCGCCTTCTCCACCCGGTCGCGCGAATCGCGCACCGGACGCAATCCGCGCACGGGAGCGGCCGTCGACGTGAAGGCGAAAAATGTGCCCTATTTCAAACCCGGCAAGGAAATGCGCGAGCGTTTGAACGGCTGATCGCCCAACTTTTCCTGTCATCCGGCGAAAGCCGGGTGCTAAATGTCGTTAACCGGATACCGGCTCAGTTCTTGAGCCGGTATCCGGTGCGGAACATCCAGAAAATCACGCCGAGGCACAGCGCCAGGAACAACGTCACCGCGCCCATGCTGACCTCGATTCCGACGTCGCCCTTGCCGAAAAAGGTCCAGCGAAAGCCGCTGATCAGATAGACCACGGGGTTGAACAGCGTGATCGTCCGCCACACCGCCGGCAGCATGTCGAGCGAGTAGAAGGCGCCGCCGAGGAAGGTCAGCGGATAGATGACGAGCATCGGGATCACCTGAAGCTGCTCGAAGCTTTGTGCCCAGATGCCGATGATGAAGCCGAACAGGCAGAAGGTCACCGCCATCAGGATCATGAAGGCGACCATCAACAGCGGATGCGCGACCTGCACGTCGACGAACAGATGGGCGGTCGCGAAGATGATCGACCCGATGATCACCGACTTGGTCGCCGCCGCGCCGACATAGGCGATCACGGTTTCGAGCGGCGACAGCGGCGCCGACAGCATCTCGTAGATCGTCCCCGTCCATTTGGGCATGTAAATGCCGAACGACGCGTTGCTGATGCTTTCCGTGAACATCGTCAGCATCATCAGCCCCGGCACGATGAACGCACCATAGGGGACGTCGCTGACCTCGCTCATCCTGCTGCCGATCGCCGATCCGAAGACGACGAAATAGAGCGCGGTCGTGATTACGGGCAGCATCAGGCTGGTCCAGAAGGTGCGCCCGAAGCGCGCCATTTCGAAGGCGTAGATGGCGCGCACGCCCCGCCAGTTCGCGGTCATGCGGCTTCTCCTTTCGCACCGTTCGATTCGTGCACCAGCCCGACGAAAATATCCTCGAGCGAACTTTGCCTCGTGTGCAGATCCTTGAACGCTACGCCGATGTCGGTCATCCGCCGCAGCAGCGAGGGCACTCCCGTCGCCTCGGCGCGGCTGTCGAATTCATAGACCAGCTCATTGCCCTCGCCCGCCAGTTCGAGCGTCCACTGGGCCAACTCGTCGGGGATCGCCGCGAGCGGTTCGGCAAGATTGAGCGTCAGCGTCTTGCGCCCCAGCTTCTTGATGAGCTCGTCCTTCTGCTCGACGAGGATCAGACGCCCGCCGGTGATCACCCCCACCCGGTCGGCCATTTCCTCGGCCTCCTCGATATAATGGGTGGTGAGGATGATCGTGACGCCGCGCTCGCGCAGGCCGCGCACCATATTCCACATGTCGCGGCGCAGCTCGACATCGACGCCCGCGGTCGGCTCGTCGAGGAACAGGATTTCGGGTTCGTGGCTCAGCGCCTTCGCGATCATCACGCGCCGCTTCATTCCTCCCGACAATTCCATGATCTTCGATGTGCGCTTGTCCCAGAGCGACAGGTCGCGCAGCAATTGCTCGACAAAAACGGGGTCACGTGGCTTGCCGAAGAGACCACGCGAGAAGCTCACCGTCGCCATAACCGTTTCGAACGCGTCGGTGTGCAATTCCTGCGGCACCAGCCCGATCATCGTGCGTGCGGCGCGATAATCGCGGGCATGATCGTGCCCCGCAACGGTGACCGTCCCCGCAGTCGCGGTCACGATCCCGCAGACGATGCTGATCAGCGTCGTCTTGCCCGCACCATTCGGGCCGAGCAGTGCGAAAATCTCGCCCTTGTTGATGGTGAGGTCGACGTCGCTCAGCGCCGTGTGACCGCTTTTATATGTTTTTCCGAGACCGGAAATTTCCAGGACCGCTGTCATGCCAAGCCGTCTAGCCGAGCCGCCGCATCGCGTGAAGCGGCAAACAGCGCTTGACCTCCATCGGCCCATCGGCTTGACCAAGCCGGCGTGCGGACGTGGCGAAATCGGTAGACGCAGCAGACTTAAAATCTGCCATCCTCTGGATATGCGGGTTCAAGTCCCGCCGTCCGCACCAGCCCGTAGCCTCACGCGCAGGCAATGACGTCGATCTCGAGCAGCCAGGCCTCGTCGAAAATCCCGGTAATGATCACCGTGATCGCGGGCGAGTGATCGCCCAGTATTTCGTGCCGGATCGTCGTGTTCGCCGCGCGATGATCGCGGCTCGACAGGAAGATGTTGACCTTCGCAATGTCGGTCAGCGCCATGCCCGCATCGGCGAGCCGGCGCATGATATTCGCCCAGACAAGCCGGCATTGCGCGTCGAAACCCTCGGGCACCGCGCCTGCCGCGTCGGCAGGCACCTGTCCGCTGACGAACAATATCCGTTCGGCGCGCTCGACCAGCCAGGCCTGCGAATAGGATGTTCCGCTCGGTTGATACGCCCTGCCGCTCGCCATCAGCATCGCTCCTGCCGCGAACTCCCGCCTGTTCAGCATTTCGGCGGCCAGTCTTCAAGGCTGTCACGCACCAGCGCGTGGAGGAAAATCTCGCCCGAGCGGTCGCCGTCGGCCTGCGCAAACAGCAGCTTCCCGCCCTTCGGCGACAGAAGCGGCCCGACCTGAAACACATCGTAGCGCGCCGCGATCCGTCCCTTGTCTACCCACAGCCCGCCCTCGCGAACGAAGCGATAGAGATGCGAACGCCCCTCGCGATCGGACACGAGGATCAGCGTGCGGCCATCGCGCGATATCTCGGCCTCATATTCGTTCGCGGGCGAATTCACCGGCGGGCCGACCGGGGCCACGCGCCAGCCGCCTTCCCGGTTACGCGTCGCGACATAGATATCGCCCTGCCCCATTCCGCCCGGCCGCGCCGATCCGAAATAAAGCCGTCCCCCATTGTCAGCGCGCGGCAGCAGCTCGGCTGCGGGCGAATTGACCGGCGCCGGCAGGCGTTCGGGCTCACCCCAGCGACCGTCGCTGTCTCGCACGACATGATAGATGTCGAAATCCTCGTTCGCCGGATCGTGCCGCGCCGAAATGAAGAAAAGTCCCTTGCCATCAGGTGTGAAGCCAGGATCGGCCTCGATCACCGGCGGCGGCGCGGCGAAGGACGGCGGCGCCGGCGCCGACCAGCGGCCGTGCTCGCAAATCGAGCGCAGCAGGCGCCAATCGGTGAAATCGGGATTCGCCGACAGATAGATCATCTCGGCGCCGTCGGCCGAAAAGCTCGGGCTGGCTTCGTAACGCGGGCTCGCGATGTCGTCGGGTGTCCAGCGCTCCGACCCATGCAGCGCCGATGACGCGCAGCCAAGCAGGCCGGTCACCGCGCCAAGGATCGGAAGATATTTCATCCCCATGGCCTACGGCGCCGGCATTCCCTTGCAAAACAATATGATTGCATCGTCATGACAAGCTGCGCTTGATATGGCTATGGCCCTGCGCATCCCCTCGCTCGAAACCTTCCGCATCTTCGATGCCTGCGCGCGTCACATGAATTTCTCGCACGCGGCGAAGGAACTGTGCATCACGCCCGCCGCGGTCAGCCAGCGCATCCGGACGCTAGAAGCCGAAATCGGCAAGCCGTTGTTCATCCGGCACGGCCCGCGCATCCGTCTCAACGGCGACGGCGAGACGCTGTTTCGCCACACGCGCGCGATCATAACGCGCGCCCGCGCCGCGATCGAGGAGTTGCAGGCGGTGCGGACCTTGCGCCTCACCGCAACGCCGACCTTCGCATCGCGCTGGCTCGCCGTCCACCTCGCCGAATTCGAGGCCGCACATCCCGGCATCGCGATCGACATCGACGTCTCCGCCGATATCCGCCTGCCCGGCCAGTATGACCTCGCCATCCGCAGCGGCGACGGCAACTGGGCTGACGTACGCGCGACGCGGCTCTTCCCCATCGATGCGACACCCATGCTGAGCCCCCGCCTGATGGACGATACCGATGTGCAGCATCCCGTCGACCTTGCCCGGCTGCCGATGATCCCGAGCGCCGACTGGACGCGCTGGTTTGCCGGACAGGGCTGCCCCGTCGCTGCGATGCCGGCCGACGGGCGCAAGGCCTATCCCTCGCAGGATCTTGCGGCGCGGGCGGCCCTCGAAGGCAAGGGCGTGGCGCTGCTCTCGCCGCGCCTCTTCGCGGGCGAGCTCGCGGCCGTGCGTCTCGTCCAGCCCTTCGCCTTCGTGCTTTCAGGCCCCGGTCATTATTGGCTCGTCGAGCCCGCCCACGCGCGCGGTTCGGCAGCCGGCGCGTTCCGGATGTGGCTGCTCGATCGCATCCGCGCCGGATAAATGCCTTCGCCCTCGCGCCGCAGCCCGATCCGGTCGAGCGCACCTTAATGTTGCACTGACCTATTCCGGTTTCGCCGCACATGGCTATGATTGGCCCACGCAAGGCAAGGGACAAGACGCAGAATGACGGCATCAGGCAGATTCGGGCGCACCGCGGCGTTGACGGCGGCGGTTGCTGCCCTCGCGCTGCCGCTGACGAGCTGCGGCCTGTTCGGCGAGCGCGGCCCCGTCAGGATTGCCGCGATCGGCGCCCTCAACCCGGCCGCCGCGCCGCTGGCCGGCGAATTGTCGGGAGCGAACGCCGCGCTGCTCGACGCCACGTCGCAGGGCCTCGTCAGCTATGACGGCGAGGGACAGATCGACACCGGGCTTGCCGATCGCTGGACCGTCACGACCGACGGCCGCAGTTATATTTTCCGCCTCCGCGAGGCGAAATGGAGCAACGGGCGCAAGGTGACCGCCGAGGATGTCGCCGCAATCCTGCGCTCCTATCTGGCGCCCGCCAGCCGGCATGTCCTGAAGGATGACTTCCCCGAGATCGAGACGATCAAGGCGATGACCGACACCGTCATCGAAATCCGGCTGACGGTGCCACAGCCTGCGCTACTCGAACTGCTCGCGCAGCCGTCGATGGCGATCGTCAACCGGGGGATGGGCTGGGGTCCGATGCGCGCACGCAGGATCGGGCGCGCGGTCCTGCTTTCGCCCGTTCCCGATCCGCTCGCCGAGGATCACGACGCCGCCGAGGCCGCCGCCAACGACCCCGCCGCCTCGATCGAACTTACCGGTACCACGCCCCAAGGCGCCCTCGCGCGGTTCAGGAACGGCTACGCCGACGGCGTACTCGGCGGCCGTTTTTCGACGCTTCCCTATTTTGTCGCATCGAACATCGGCCGTTCGCGCCTCGTCGTCGATCCGGTCCCCGGCCTCTTCGGCCTGTCCTTCGTCCGCGCCGAGGGATTCCTCGCTACCGACGCCAACCGCAACGCGCTCGTCCGCGCAGTTCGACGCGGACGGCTCATCGAGGCCTTCGGGCTCACCGAATGGCAGCCGCAGGTTTCGCTGCGCCCCGCACTCTACGCGCGCGACAGCGGCCCTGCCCCGCTCGTTCCGGCCTGGGCTGACTATGACGAGGCTTCGCGCATCGCACAGGCGAAGCGTACCGTCGACGCGTGGCGCGGTGCCGGGCGCGAGATCGAGCCGCTGCGCATCGCGGTCCCCGATTCGCCGGGCGGGCGCATCCTCTTCGCTTATATATCTGCCGATTTCGCAGCGATCGGCGTGCCGAGCTGCCGCGTCAGCATGGCGTCGGCCACCGACCTCCGCCTGATCGACGAGGTGGCACCGAACGACGACGCGCTCTGGGCACTGCGCCGCCTGTCGTGCCGTCGCGATACGCTGTGCAACCGCGAGGCGCAGGAACTGATCGACCAGGCGACGGTCAATATCGACGCCGGTCAGCGCCGGGTACAGGTGAGCGAGGCCGAAACGGTGCTCGGACGCTACGCGCCCTTCATCCCGCTCGCGACGCCGCTGCGCTGGTCGGTGGCGTCGCAGCGCCTGACGGGCCTCCGCGCCAACGGCCGCGCGCAACACCCATTGAATCATCTGATTGCCATACCCAACTAATCCAGCGGCGCTTCAAGTTCGAGCGCTCCTGAAAGGACCCCGATGGCCCCTTCGCCCCCCAATCCCGATGCGATTTTCGACGCCCTGATTTCCAACCGCAACGATCCCGCAGCGCTCCGCAAGCGCGTCGAGACGCTGGAAATCCTGCTCGAACGCAGCTTCGTCATCCCCGGCATCAATCGCCCCGTCGGCCTCGACGCGATCGTCGGGCTCGTCCCGGTGGTCGGCGACGTAATCGCCGCGACGATGGGCGCTTATCTGATCTGGGAAGCGCGCAACCTCGGCATGCCGAAATGGAAGATCTGGCGCATGGTCGGCAATCTCGGCGTCGACACCGCACTCGGCGCGGTCCCGGTCGTCGGCGATGCCTTCGACTTCTTCTTCCGCTCGAACACGCGGAACCTGAAGATCATCAAGAAGCATCTCGACAAGCATCATCCGGGCACGATCATCATCGATCAATAGGCGCTTCGCCG
Source organism: Sphingopyxis sp. (assembly GCA_017745175.1). Classification (GTDB taxonomy): domain Bacteria; phylum Pseudomonadota; class Alphaproteobacteria; order Sphingomonadales; family Sphingomonadaceae; genus Sphingopyxis. Next base: position 7,467 of record JAGHZY010000004.1, read on the forward strand.
TCTTCCCTCGGGATGTGTAATGCTGCTAGCACAGCATCGCCACACCCCAGGGGAGATATTCCGAATGATCCGCGCCAGCCTTGCCGCGCTTGCCCTCAGCTGCTCCATCACCGCCGTCGCGCTGGCCGCTCCGCAGGACAAGGACCCCTGGCTCTGGCTCGAGGATATCGAGGGCGCGAAGGCGCTCGACTGGGTCAGGAAGGAAAACGCCGCTACCGACAGACTGATCACCGGCCGCCCGGGTTTCGAAGCCGACCGCAAGCGCGCACGCGAAATCCTCGACGACGACCGCCAGATCGCCGAACCCGGCGAAGTCATGGGCGACATGATCACCAATTTCTGGCGCGATGCGGCCAATCCGCGCGGACTGTGGCGCCAGAGCCCGCTCGACGCCTGGCTCGCCGGCAAGCCCGTCTGGACGACGCTGATTGACGTCGACGCGCTCGGCAAGGCCGAGAAACAGAGCTGGGTCTGGCACGGCGCCGACTGTCTCGCGCCCGATTACAAACGCTGCCTCGTCTCGCTGAGCCCCGGCGGCACCGACGCCGACATCGTCCGCGAATGGGACCGCACGACCCGGAGCTTCGTCGACGACGGCTTCGTGCTGCCGCAGGCGAAGAGCAGCGTCACATGGGAAGATGCCGACACCTTGCTCGTCGCAACCGACTATGGCGACGGCAGCATGACCGCATCGGGTTACCCGCGCATCGTCAAGCGCTGGAAGCGCGGTACGCCGCTGTCGGCCGCGACGACGGTGGCCGAAGGCGAGCAGGCGGATGTCGGCATGAATGTCTTCGCGCTCGTCGACGGCGACAGGCGCTGGCCGATGATCAGCCGCGGCAAGACCTTCTACACCACCGATTATCTGATCCGCGGCGCCGACGGCGAGACCTATCATTCGACCACCATTCCCGACACCGCGAGCCTGCGCGACGTGCTGGACGGTCAGGCGATCGTCTTCCTCAACAAGGATTTTGGCGAGGGCTTTCCCGCCGGCTCGCTGATCTCGCTGTCGCTCGAGGACATGGCGGCCGATCGACAGGTGCCGATCATTCCGGTGATGGCGCCGACGAAGGCACAGGCGATCGAGGATGTCTCGGCGACCGACAATATCCTGTGGGTCAAGGCGCTCGACGATGTCGAGGGGAAGCTGTTCGCACTGCGCCGCGACCAGCCGAATGGTCGCTGGAGCCAGAAGGAAGTTCCGCTCGCCGCCAACGCGACCGTCAACATCGCGGGCACGATCGGCAAGCGCGACACCATCCTCGCGAGCGCCGAAACAATGCTGATGCCGCCGACGCTCTACGCCGTGTCCGAAACCGCACCGCCGCAAGCGGTGCAGAGCCTGCCCGCGACGTTCGACGCCAGCGATATGAGCGTCGAGAAGCGCTTCGCGACGTCCAAGGACGGCACAAAAATCCCCTATTTCATCGCGCGCAAGAAGGGCACGACCGGCCCCGTCCCCGCGCTCATCCACGCCTATGGCGGGTTCCGCTCGGCGCAGACGCCCGGCTATCTCACGGGACAGCCCTATCGCGCCGGCCCGCTCGGCCTGTTCTGGGTCGAGGACGGGAACGCTTATGTCCTCGCCAATATCCGCGGCGGCGGCGAATATGGCCCCGCGTGGCATCAGGCGGCGCTTCGCGAAAAGCGCCAGAACAGCTTCGACGATCTGCACGCGGTCGCCGAGGACCTGGTGAAGACCGGGGTCAGTGCCAAAGGCAAGATCGCGATCTCGGGCCGTTCGAACGGCGGCGTACTCGTCGGCGCGGCGATGACGCAGCGCCCCGATCTCTATGGCGCGGTGATCTCGGGCTCGCCGATCAAGGATATGTGGCGGTACGACAAGATGCTCGCCGGCGCCTCGTGGGTCGCCGAATATGGCGATCCCGACGTGCCCGAAGACTGGGCCTTCCTGTCGAAATATTCGCCCTATCACAACATCCGCAAGGGCGTGAAATACCCCCCGACCTTCCTCTATCTCTCGACCAAGGACGATCGCGTCCACCCCGGCCATGCGCGCAAATTTGCCGCGCGGTTGATGGAGAACGGCAACCGCGTCTATTATCACGAATATCTGGAGGGCGGCCATTCGGTCGGCGCCGACCATGCCGAGGATGCGGTGCGCGCCGCGATGCTCCACGGTTTCCTGCTGCGCGAACTGGTCGAGAGGAAATAGCGGCGCCGCAGCTAGCGGATCTGCCTTTTCTCCAGCTTTCGCGCGAGCGTGCGCCGGTGCATGCCGAGCCGGCGCGCGGTTTCCGAAATGTTGAAATCGGTCTCGACGAGCGTCTGGTGGATATGCTCCCATTCGACGGTCTTGATCGACGAGGGGCGCGCGTCGAGCGGGGTTTCAACATTGCCCTCCGACCGCTCGAACGCAGCCTCGATATCGTCGGTGTTCGACGGTTTGGCGAGATAATAGGAGGCGCCGAGCTTGATCGCCTCGACCGCGGTCGCGATGCTCGCAAAGCCCGTCAGCACAACGATCCGCATCGCCGGATCGAGCGCGCGCAGCGCCTGCACGCACGCGAGTCCCGACGCGCTGCCAAGCTTCAGGTCGACGACCGCATGGCCGGGCCGGAACCCCGTCAGCCGTTCATCCATTTCCTCGGGGCCGTGCGCGACCGCCACGGCATAGCCGCGCCGCTCGAACGAGCGCTTGAGCGTCCGCGCGAACGCCTCGTCATCCTCGACGATCAGCAATTGGCGCTGCTCCACGGTCATGCCGTTTCTCCTCCGGGCCGCGCGAGGGCCGAAATGGGCAGGAATATCCGGACCTGCGCCCCCCCCGCGTCGCGGTTCGACACGCTGGCGCCGCCGCCGAGCTTGCGCAGCACGTTGACCAGCAGGAACAGGCCGAGCCCGCCGCCGGGCCGCCCCTTGGTCGAACGATAGGGCTGGCCGAAATTCTCCAGCATCTCGGGACTGAAACCCGGCCCCTGATCGGCGATCTCGATCACCAGCATGTCGCCGTCGCGCAAGGTCGTGAAGCTGGTCCAGTCGGGCGACACCTCGGCCGCATTGTCGAGGACGTTGCCGATCACCTGCCTGAGCGCCGGGTCCGACACGATCGCGACGTCGACGCCGAAGCGGTCGTTGAATTCGACCGTGCCCGGACGGCGCACAGCGCGGGTGTGCGCGACGATCTCGTTGAACGAGGTTCGCATCGTCGTGAGCTGCGGCGCCTCGCCGCGCGCCTCGCCCGCCGACATCAAAATGCCGCTGACGATGGCCTTGCAGCGCTGGACGGCGGTGTCCATGTCGGCAAGGTCTTCCTGAAGCTCGCGGTCATCCTGCAAGCGCGGCGCCGCCTTCCAGTCGCCGATCAGCACCGACAGCGTCGACAGCGGCGTCCCGAGCTCGTGCGCCGCGCCCGACGCGAGCAGGCCCATGCGCACGATATGGTCCTCTTCGGCCGCGCGCTGACGGCTTGCCGCGAGCGCGGCATCGCTGTCGCGAAGATTGCGGTTGATCCGCGTAACGAAGGCGACAAACAGCACCGCAATCAGCAGGAAACAGACGAAGCTGCCCTTCAGATACAGCCCCATCGGATCGTCGGCATAAGCGGGCGGCAGCACGAGCGGCGTCGGATCGATACGCAGCGCGGCGAGCGCCGCAAGCGCCGCGACGACGATCGTCCATGACGAGCGCGGCGTGAGCAGGATCGCGCCGATCACGACCTGCAGCAGGAACAGCGAGGCGAAGGGATTGACGAGCCCGCCGCTGTGATGAAGTTGCCAGCCGAGCGCGGCAACGTCGAACAGCAGTACCGCGGTCAGTTCGGCATTGGTGACGCCGCGGCCGCGGCGCAGCAGGGCGATGCTCATGAAGTTGATGGCAACCAGCACCATGATCGCGGCGAGCAGCGGCGCCTGCGGCAGCGCGATGCCCATTGGACCGCTGACGATCCCGATCGTCGCGAGCTGCCCCCCGACCGCAAGCCAGCGCAGCTGGATCAGCAGCGTCATGTTGCGGCGGCCCGCAGGAGCCCGGACGGGCACGGCCGGCAGGATCGTCGATTGGGTCATCGATCCCGGATACGCCACAGCCGCCACGCAAAAAAGAGGCTGAGCGCGCAAAGCGCGAACCAGGTCAACGCATAAACGAGATGATTGTCGGGAAAGCGCACTATGGTCAGCCCCCCGACCGGATAACCGCCGGGGTTCGGCGACGCATCGGCGTCGACGAAATAGGGCGCGACGTTGGCCAGCCCTCTCGCTTTTGCGATCGCTCCGACGTCGCGCGAGAACCATCGGTCAGCCACGGGATTGTTCGAGCGAAGGAAGGCGCCCTCGGGCTCGGTGGCGCGCAACAGGCCCGTCACCCTGATCGTGCCCGCGACATTGCCCTCCGTCCGCGCCGTCGCATCGCGCCGGTCCTTCGGCACGAACCCGCGATTGACGAGCAAGGTGAACCCGGGTGTTTCGAGCGGCGTCAGCACCCAGAAGCCCGGCCCCCGATCGGTCACCGCCTGAACGAGCGTTTCACGATCGTGCCGGAACACGCCCGTTGCGGTCACGCGGCGGTAGGCATCTGTCCTTGAATTGACGGTATCCCACGCCCCCGGCCCCGGAGCCGCCACCGGAACCGCATGGACGCGCGCCTCGACCGCCGCGACCAGCTCATGCTTCCAGACGCGGCGTTCGAGCTGCCACACGCCGAGCGCGGCGAGACTGATCGCCGCGATCAGCGCCGCCGCGGCAAAGGCCGCGCGGCGGGTGCGTGTCACGGCACCTGACCCGTAACCTGACTTGTCGGCTCGTGCGGCATCGGCATCATGTTGGTATTGAGGTGGTGCATCACCCACAGCGAGCCCGCGAGCATGATCACGACGACGATGATCGTGAAGACGAGCGAGGTCAGCGACCAGCCGCCTTCGGCCTTCGGCGTCATGTGGAGGAAGAAGACCATGTGGACGACGATCTGCACCACCGCGAAACCCATGATGATCGCGCCCGTCGCGCCGGCGCTCAGCGGCATCGTCATTACCAGCCAGAAGGGGATCGCGGTCAGGATCACCGACAGGACGAAGCCGACGACATAGTCGCGCATCGACGCGTGCGGCATCTCGATCTCGTTGTGATCGTGCGCGGCGTGGGGATCGGCGCTCATCGCAGCACTCCCATCAGATAGACAAAGGTGAAGACGCCGATCCACACGACGTCGAGGAAGTGCCAGAACATGCTGAGACACATCACGCGGCGCTTGTTCGCCGCGATCAGCCCGTGCTTCGACAGCTGGAACATCAAAGTCACCAGCCAGACGATGCCGAACGTGACGTGCAGCCCGTGCGTACCGACCAGCGTGAAGAAGCTCGACAGGAAGGCACTGCGCTGCGGTCCTGCGCCGATCTCGATCAGATGGTGGAATTCGTAAAGCTCGATCCCGAGGAAGGCGAGCCCGAACAGCGCGGTGACCGCCAGCCACAGCTGGACGCCCTTCACCTTGCCCTGCTGCATCTGCAGCACCGCAAAACCATAGGTGATAGACGAAAAAAGCAGCATCGCGGTGTTGAGCGCGATGAGTTTCAGGTCGAACAGATCCTTCGGCGACGGGCCCGCGGCATAGCTGCCGCCGAGCACCGCATAGCAGGCGAAGAGGATCGCGAAGATGAGGCAATCGCTCATCAGATAGATCCAGAAGCCCAGCATCGTGCTGTGCCCCTCGGGATGCGCATGCTCGTCGAGATCGTAGAACTGGACGGGTTCGTCCGCGGTCAAAGCGTTCGCTGTCATGGTGGGGACACTCATCGCATCAGGCTCCGGCCGCCAGCTGGCGGGTGCGCGCTTCCTCGACCGCCGTGACCGTCGCCGCCGGAATGTCGAAATCGCGCTTGTAGTTGAAGGTGTGATAGATCGCGCCGACGATCGTCGCGGCAAAGCTCAGCGCCACGAGCCACCAGATGTGCCAGACGAGCGCGAAACCCATGACGAGGCAGAAGCCCGACAGGATCATCCCCGTGCCGGTGTTGCTCGGCATATGGATGTCGCGATAGCCATCGACCGGGCGCTGATGCCCGCGCGTCTTCATGTCGTACCAAGCATCGAGGTCGTGGATCACCGGCGTGAAGGCGAAATTATAGTCGGGCGGCGGCGAACTGGTCGCCCATTCAAGCGTGCGCCCTTCCCACGGATCGCCGCTTTCCTCACGCAGCTCCTTGCGGCGCCAGATGCTCACCGCGAACTGGACGAGCATCGCGCCGATCCCAGCCGCGATGATTGCTGCGCCGATCCCCGCGATCACGAACCAGATTTGCAGGCTCGGATCGTCGAACACGCGCATCCGCCGCGTCACGCCCATCAGGCCGAGGATATAGAGCGGCGTGAAGGCGACCCAGAAGCCGACGACCCAGCACCAGAAGCTGATCTTGCCCCAGAAGACGTCGAGCTTGAAACCGAACGCCTTGGGCCACCAGTAGTTGATCGCCGCGAACAGGCCGAACAGGACGCCGCCGATGATCACATTGTGGAAATGCGCGATCAGGAACAGCGAGTTGTGCAGCACGAAGTCGGCGGGCGGCACCGCGAGCAGCACCCCTGTCATGCCGCCGATGACGAAGGTCAGCATGAAGGCGATCGTCCACATCATCGGCAGTTCGAAGCGGATGCGACCGCGGTACATGGTGAACAGCCAGTTGAAGAGCTTGGCCCCCGTCGGGATCGAGATCACCATCGTCGTGATGCCGAAGAAGCTGTTGACGCTCGCGCCCGACCCCATGGTGAAGAAATGGTGCAGCCAGACGAGGTACGACAGGATCGTGATGCAGATCGTCGCATAGACCATCGAGGTATAGCCGAAGAGCCTTTTGCCCGAGAAGGTCGAGGTGACTTCGGAGAAGACACCGAACAGCGGCAACACGAGGATATAGACCTCGGGGTGACCCCAGATCCAGATCAGGTTCACATACATCATCGGCGATCCGCCGAGATCGTTGGTGAAGAAATTGGTCCCGACATAGCGGTCGAGCGTCAGCAGCACGAGCGTCGCGGTCAGGATCGGGAAGGAGGCGACGATCAGGATGTTCGCGCAAAGGCTCGTCCACGTAAAGACGGGCATCTTCATCAGCCCCATGCCCGGCGCGCGCAGCTTCAGGATCGTGACGATCAGGTTGATGCCCGACAATGTGGTGCCGACGCCGGCTATCTGTAAGCCCCAGATATAATAGTCGACGCCGACATTGGGGCTGTAGGCGATCCCCGACAGCGGTGGATAGGCCAGCCAGCCGGTCTGGGCATATTCGCCGACGAACAGCGAGATCATCGTCAGCACGGCGCCCGCGGTCGTCATCCAGAAGCTGAAATTGTTGAGGAAGGGGAAGCTGACGTCACGCGCGCCGATCTGCAGCGGCACGACATAGTTCATCAGCCCGGTAATGAACGGCATCGCGACGAAGAAAATCATGATCACGCCGTGCGCGGTGAACACCTGATCATAATGGTGCGGCGTCAGATAGCCTTCGGACCCGCCGAAAGCCATCGCCTGCTGCAGCCGCATCATGATCGCGTCGGCAAAGCCGCGCAGGAACATGATGAGCCCGAGGATCATGTACATGATCCCGATGCGCTTGTGGTCGACGGTCGTGAACCACTCGGTCCACAAATAGCCCCAGAGGCGGAATTTGGTGATCAGGCCGAGGACGGCGATGCCGCCGAGGACGACGCCGATGAAGGTGACGACGAGGATCGGCTCGTGGAGCGGCAGCGCCTCGAGCGACAGCTTGCCGAGGATCGGACCGGTTTCGGGTGCGGGATGCGGGATAGTCATGGGTATCTCGGGCTCGTTCAGGACAGCGGGCGTTCGGCGGCAGCGGGTGCGCGCAGCGCCGTGCGTTCGGGCTTGGACGGATGGGGAAGCCCCTCACCCTTCAGCTTTTCGGGCGCGACCGGCTTCGCATCGGGGCGGTCGTTCGACATGACCGGCGAGCTGCAATAAGCTGCGACATAGCGCATGCTCCAGCGCGCCGCATCGACGGTGCCACGCGCGGCGAACTTGTCATAGGTGACCTGCCGGACATTGCCGATACCCGCGATGCCCGCGCCGCCCTTGGCGTCGAGCGACATCATGTCGTGCATGCACATCTTTCCGGGCTCGACGCACATATTGACGACCGCGTCGAACAGCTGCGGATCGCTCGCGGCAAAGCGGCGGACGGGTTCCTTGTGCGTCGGCTTTTCGAGCTTCAGATAGGTATTGCGGCTGAGGTCGCCTTCGGCCGACGCCTTCGTCGCCGCGACCCATTTGTCAAACTCGCCGGCGGGCAGGCTCTTCACCGCGAAGCGCATGTTCGAAAAGCCCCAACCCGAATAATTGGCCGAGAAGCCGGTATAGTCGCCGGTCTTGTCGAACACGCCGTGCAGCTTGGTTTCCATGCCCGGCATCGCGTAGATCTGTCCCGCGAGCGCGGGAACGTAAAAGCTGTTCATCACCGACGAGGAGGAGATGCGGAACCGGACCGGCCGGTTCACCGGCAGCGCCAGCTCGTTCACTGTCGCCACTCCCTGTTCGGGATAGATGAACAGCCATTTCCAGTCGAGCGCGACGACCTGCACGTCGAGCGGCTTCGCTTCCGCCGCGACGGGCTGCCCCGGCCCCGTTCGCGCGAGCGGGCGATACGGATCGAGCAAATGCGTCGCCACCCACGTCACCGCGCCAAGACAGATGATGATCAGGAGCGGCGCCGACCAGATGACGAGTTCGAGCTGCGTCGAATGGTCCCAGTCGGGCCTGTATGTCGCCTCCTTGTTCGACGCGCGATATTTCCATGCGAAAAAGATCGTCAGCCCCATCACCGGCACGATGATCAGCAGCATCAGCACGGTCGACAGGACGATCAGGTCGCCCTGCTGGCGCGCAACGTCGCCGGCGGGATCGAGCACGATCAGCCCGCAACCCGAAAGCGAGGGCAGCGCGGCGAGCAGCGGCAGGAGCCGCAATCGGGCGGAAAAACGGGGGAGATTGCTTGGCATGATGCGCGCCTAGGCCTCCTTTGTTGCACTGCACATAGGACATTTTGTCCAATCCCGCGACCGCTCTTCATCGCGCAGGGGCATTTTCATTCCGGGCGCTTTTGCCCTATGACCGACTCGTGCCGCCGCATCCTGTCCTGCGAACGGCGCCAGCTCAAGGATTGTTGCCATGGCTGCCGACACCGTTCCCACAACCGAGGCCGAACGCGACGCTCGCGCCCTCCACGGCTCCGAGGGTGGTGGACATCGCATCGACCCCGCCGAGATCGCGATTGGCGTCATCATCGGGCGGACGTCCGAATTTTTCGACTTCTTCGTCTATGCCATCGCGTCGGTGCTGGTGTTCCCGAAGCTCGTCTTCCCGCATCTCGACCCGCTGACGGGAACGCTCTGGTCGTTCGCGATCTTCGCGCTCGCCTTTGTGTCGCGCCCTGTCGGCACGATCATCTTCACCGCGATCGACCGCGCTTATGGGCGCGGCGCAAAGCTGACGGTCGCGCTCTTCCTGCTCGGCGGATCGACCGCCGCAATCGCCTTCCTGCCGAGCTATGAATCGGTCGGCATCGGCGCGGCCTTGCTCCTCGCGCTGTTCCGCATGGGTCAGGGCGTCGCGCTCGGCGGGTCGTGGGACGGCCTCGCTTCCCTGCTCGCGATCAACGCGCCGGAAAACCGCCGCGGCTGGTACGCGATGATCCCGCAGCTCGGTGCGCCGCTCGGCCTGATCGTCGCCAGCCTGCTCTTCATGTTCCTGATCGCCGCGCTGCCGGCGGAGGATTTCCTCGCGTGGGGCTGGCGCTACCCCTTCTTCGTCGCCTTTGCGATCAACGTCGTCGCGCTCTTCGCGCGGCTGCGCATCGTCGTGACCCCCGAATATGCCGAGCTGTTCGAAAACCGCGAGCTCGAGCCGGCGCCCCTGCTCGAAACCGTGCGGTCGGAATGGAAGACGATCGTCATCGGCACCTTCGCGCCGCTCGCCAGCTTCGCGATGTTCCACATGGTTACCGTCTATCCGCTCTCGTGGGTCTTCCTCTTCACCGACGAAACACCGGTACGCTTCCTGATGATCGAGGCGATCGCCGCGGTCGTCGGCGTCGCATCGATCATCGCCTCGGGGATTCTTGCCGACCGCGTCGGCCGCCGCACGCTGCTCGGCGTCACCGCCGCGGCGATCGCGGCGTTCAGCGGCTTCGCGCCGCAACTGCTCGACGCGGGCGAGTTCGGCGAGGCGGCGTTCATGATCCTCGGCTTCGCCCTGCTCGGCCTGTCGTTCGGCCAGTCGTCGGGCGCGCTCTCGTCGAACTTCCAGCCGCGCCACCGCTATACGGGATCGGCCTTCACCTCCGATCTCGCCTGGCTGTTCGGCGCGGGCTTCGCACCGATGGTCGCGCTCTGGCTGTCGAGCCGGTTCGGGTTGATCGCCGCGGGCGCCTATCTGCTCTCGGGCGCGATCGTCACCCTCGTCGCGCTGTGGCTCAACCGCGAACTCGCCAGCACGATCGACTGATCGACGGAACGGCCTTCGGGCCGCCTATGCCGCGTGTTGATGGCAGCGCGTGGGCGGGGTGGCGCGTCACAGCCCGAACGCTGCCCGCCCCTCGCGTGGCGGCATGCCCCCGGGCGCAACGCCGGCATCAGGTTCCGCCGCGGGCGACGACGGAAGCAGCTTCCAGACATTCGCGGCCGTCTTGGTCATGCGTGCCAGCAGCGATTCGCCTTCCCATAGTTCGACATGTATGCCGTCGGTTTCGTTGCGCGCGACCTGGAACGCGTGATCGGGACCCTCGGCACGGAAATCGACGCGCCGCGGCGGACTCGACTCATCGTCGAGCAACATCAGATGGAAAACACGCATGGCTTGCTCCTGTATTGTCGGGAGCAAGCGTAACCAGGCTCTCGGCATCGTTCGATCGGCAGGCCGTACGCAACGGAAAGGGACTGCGGGTTATGCCGGAACCACGAAAAGCCGATCTGGTGTGGAAACCGCAGCCAATAACCGATCATAGCACAGCTGGCCCGGCCTCCCCAGGCAATTCGTGTTGACATGGATCAGCCGGAGTGGTCGCCGCCGGCTAGGGACGATAGGGTATGGCGTCCGGAGCGATAACGCCGACGTCGAGCGCGTAGCGGTTCCACGCTTCGATCAGTTCTTCACGCCTCGCGGGTTCGACAAGCGACAGGTCGCGCGTCTCGCCGGGGTCGCGCACGATATCGAACAGCCGCCATTTCCCGTCACCGACGTCCGTGAGTTTCCGGTCACCGCGCCGGTAAGCGCGCGAACCGAAGAGCTCGGCGCCGAATCCGTCGCTTGCTCCATAGATTCGCGCCTTCGGATCGCGCAGCCATGCCAGCCAGGAACGACCGGTGATCGGCCGGACCCTCCTGCCCGCCACATCGGTTATGGCGGGATCGACGCCCGCCAGTTCGAGCAGCGTCGGGGCGACATCGGCGACCGACAGGAATTGCGTATCGGCACCCTCGCGCCGCGGAATGCCCGCGCCGCTGATAAACGCGACCGCGCGCGTTCCGCCCTCGCTCTGATAGCCCTTGGTCAGCCACGACGGCGCGGTAGCGGCCTGCGCCCAGCCCGCGCCATAGGTGACGTAGGAAGAATCGGCGCCGCGATTGGTGAAACTGTTGTCGGCCCCTTTCAGCCTCGCGGCAAGCATCTCCGCGCCGGTCGTCTCGACATCGAGTGCCTCGGCGCCATTGTCGGCGAGGAAAACGATCACCGTATTGTCGAGTTCACCCGAGGCGCGGAGCGTTTCGATCACGCGGCCGACATTCCGGTCGAGCCGGTCGACCATCGCGGCGTAGATTTCCATGTTGCGCGCCGCCGCGCGTTGCTGGTCGGCTGTCAGCGAATCCCAGCTGCCGTCGCGGTTGCGCGGCGTGTGGGGCACGACATCGGCGGACAGGATGCCCAGCTCGCGCTGCCGATCGAGACGCCGCTGGCGCAGCACGTCGAAACCGGCGTCATAACGCCCCCTGTAGCGCGCGATGTCCCCGGAACGCGCCTGCAGCGGCCAGTGCGGCGCCGTGAAGGCGAGATAGGCGAAAAAGGGCCGGGCTTTCTCCTGCTCCGGCCGCTCGCCCAGAAAGTCGATCAGGCGGCTCGCGAAATAGTCGCTCGAATAGAAGTCGGCGGGGAGCTTCGTCAGCTGTTTTCCCTGTTCGGTGTAGGTTGCGCTGGTGCCGACGTCGGTACCGAAATGATTGTGCCCGCCCTGCAGCAAGGCAAAGCTGCGCCCGAAACCGCGTGCGTGCGGGTCCTGTCCGGGCGTCAGGCCGAGGTGCCACTTGCCTGAGAACAGCGTGCGATAACCGCCGCCCGACAGGCGCTCGGCCAGCGTTGCGACGTCGCTCCGCAAATAGCCCTCATACCCCGGCTTGTCCTTCTGGTTCGGCCGGATCATCTCGGCCATCGTGCCGAGGCCAGCGATATGATTGTCGGTGCCCGACAGCAGCATCGAGCGCGTCGGCGAACAGGTCGGCGCGGTGTGGAAGCCCGCCAGCCGGACACCCGCGAGCGCGAGCCGGTCGAGGTTGGGCGTCGCAATCTCGCCGCCGAACGCACCGATGTCCGAATAGCCGAGGTCGTCGGCGACGATGACGAGGAAATTCGGTTGCCGTTCCCTTGCCTGTACGGGCGGCGCAAGGACCACAAGCGCAAGCAGCGCGGACGCGAGGCGTTTCATTCGGATATCCTATCTCGGGAAGGGCGGCGCGCCGCGGGCGAATGGAACCCGGGCGCGCCGCAGTCAGGACCGGCGCGGTCACAGGAGGGAGAGGAAGAGGAGCGCCGGTCGATTTCGATCAGGCGGGCGCGTATTCGACCGGCTTTTCTTGCCGCACGATGCGGCTCCGGCGGCCATCGATCGCGACCGGCGCCTCCCCGTGGATCGTCGCGCGGCGAAGCGTGCGACGCTGGAGCCCGAAGTCGGCGGTCGCGCGGTGCTGCGTCGCCTGATTGTCCCAGATGGCAACGTCGCCCTCCTTCCAGCGCCAGCGGACGACATTTTCGGGCTTGGTGATATGGTCCTGCAGCGTCTGGAACAGCCGCGCGCTGTCGACGTGGTTCAGCCCGACAAACTGCTTGACGAAGTGGCCGAGCAGCAGGCTGCGCTGCCCGCTGACCGGGTGGACGCGCACGACCGGATGCTCGGTCTCGTAGACCGTCGAGGCAAACACATTGCGATGCTCCCTGATCCGCTTCGCCGCGCTTTCGGCATCGGGCGCCGACTGCAGGATCGACGCATAGTCGTAGAGATTGGTGTGCGTCGCCCAGAGGGTGTTGACGAGTTGGCGCAGGACCTCGGGCAGGCCTTCATAGGCGGTTTCGCCGTTCGCCCACTGGGTATCGCCCCCCGCTTCGGGGATGGTGATCGCGCGCAGGATCGAGGCCTTGGGATAGGCGTCGACAAAGGTCACGTCGGTGTGCCAGCTCGACGCGGCATAGCCTTCGCGGCTGTCGAGTTCGAGCAGGTAACGCGACCCCTCGGCGACCGGCACCGTCGGATGGGCTACCGGATCGCCGAGCAGCGCGGCGAAATCCTCATGCTCCTGATCGGTCAGATGCTGCTGGTCGCGAAAGAAGAGCACCTTGTGCCGCACCAGCGCGGCCTCGATCGCCTGCACCACCGGCGCAGGCAGGTCGCCCGACAGCTCGACACCATGGACGATGGCGCCGATCGTACCGGTCACCGGCGTGATTTCGAGCGGAATATTCTTGTCGCGGGCATTGGCATAGCTGTTGTGAAGGTCCGTCATGTCAGTCTCCTTTGGGGTTATCGGTCGGCGGCGAATTCATTCGGCGAAGGCGTAATCGGGCGGTCCCGGATCGAGCTGTCGGCGAATTTCGGCGTGCGCCGCCTCGTCGAGCGGGAAGCGCGCGATGAGGGCGGCGGACAGGGCGTGGGCGATGGCGGGGCCAAGGCCGAAGACGAGGAGCAAGCCGTTCAGCGCCTCGGGGCTGCTGACGCCCTTCGGGTCGAAGCCGAGCCAGGCGACGAGCGGCAGCGCGATGCCGACCGCGACCGCGGTCGCGGTCTTTCCGGCGAGGCTAAACACCGAATAATAAAGCCCGGTGCGGTCCTCGCCGCTGTCGAGCCGGTGCTTGTCGGCAACGTCGGCGACGATCGCGCGCAGCATCAGATTGCCCGATCCCTGTGCCAGCCCCTGTGCCAGCGTCAGCGCGAGAAGCAGCGGGAAAGTTTGCGGCGTGACGAGCAGCAGCGCGAGGTTGATCGCGACCTGCACCAGTTCGCCTGCGACTGCGGTGCGATGCTTGCCGAACCGGCGCCCGATCCTGAGCCAGATCGGCCCGGCGAAGATGCCGAACACGAACTGGAAAAGGAACAGTCCCCCTGCCCACTCCGGGCGGCCCATGTAGAAGGACACGAAGAAGACGATCAGCGCGGCGCGGATATTCTGCGCGAGCGTCACCGCGAAATCGGAGGCGAGGACGCGCAGCAGGAGTGGCTCGCCGATGATCGCGCGGAATATTTCGCGAAGGTTCGGCTTGCTCGCGGGAAGCAGCGGCAGCGGCGGTTCCCCGAGCGCGGTCAGTGTCAGCAACAGCGCGGGAAAGGCGGTGAGCAGGACGAGCCCGCCCATCAGGCTGAGCTGCAACCGCCCGTCGCCGGGCCGCAGCTGGTCGGCGATCGTGGGCAGGATCAGCGTGAGCAGCAAGGCGCTTGCGGTGACGACCTGCTGATAGGTCGCGATGCGCGTCCGCTCGTGATAGTCGCCCGACACCTCGCCCGACCAAGCCTGGAACGGGATCTGCACCGCCGTCCAGCCGAGATAGAGAAAGAAAAGCACGATCCCGAGCGACAACGGCGTCACCCCGAACGGCGGGAAGAACAGGAAGACCGCCGAGATCGCGAAGATCACGCCGCCGACCGCGATCCAAGGCTTGCGGCGGCCATAGCGGCTGCGCGTCGCATCGCTCAATGATCCCATCAGCGGGTCGGCGACCGCGTCCCACAGCCGGCCGATCAGGAAGATGACGCCGATGACCGTCAGCGACAGGCCATAGTCGCGCGCGTAGATAGCGGGAAGATAGACGCCGAGGGGCAGCCCGGCGGCAGCGAGCGGAACCGCCACCGCCGAGAAGCGGATCAACTGGCTCGCGCTGGCGGACGCGGCGCTCACAGCTTCGTCCTCAGCGTCGCGCCGATCGTGCGCGGCTCGCCGATCAGCGCGGTAACGATGCCGCTATTCTGCGCCGACAGGGTCTGGAAATAGTCCTCGTCGAACAGGTTGCGCGCCCAGAGCGACAGGTCGAGCAACCCGTCGTCGGTGCGGATGCCGATACGTGCATTCGCGATGCCATAGGCGGGGACGTCGGCGTAGCGGCTGTCGCTGGGCGACGTGTTGAAGGTCGAACGGTGCGAATAATCGGCATGACCATAGAGCGACAGGTCGCGCCCGCCGAGATTGCCGAGCGGCGCCGACACGTCGCCGCCCAGCGTATAGGTGAACTTCGGGACCCCCGGCAGCTGCTTGCCCGTCAGATTCTGGATGCCGCTGATGTTCAGCCGCTCGGGCGCCTGCGGCGCATTCGGATAGTCGCTGTAGGTCGTGTCGGCATAGGCGACCGAGGCATAGAAGCTCGCGCGCTCCGACGGGGCGAACGCAAGATCGCCCTCGACGCCGCGCGAACGCACGCCCGGAATATTGGCGATATACTGGCGGACGTTGACCGAGTTCTGCACCTGCTCGGTAATCGCGGTCTGATAGTCGCGGATCTCGGTCCAGTATCCGGCGACATTCAGCGTCACCTTCCTGTCGAACCATTCGGACTTGATGCCGAGTTCATAGCTGTCGACCTTTTCGGGCTCGACTGCCGCGACATCGTCGGGCCGCAATCCCGCGGGCAGGTTGGTCAGGTTAAGCCCGCCCGACTTGTTCCCGCGCGAATATGTCGCATAGGCAAGAGCATCGTCCGAGACCTGCCAGGACAGCGTTGCAAGCCCCGACAGGCTGTTGTCGCTGAAGCTCGTCGAATAGCTGGTGACGGGGTTGAATTGGGTGCGGATCGCCGCCGCCTGCGCCGCAAGCCCGGCTGGCAGGGTCGACAGATCGATCCCCGCAACATGGGTCTGCGTGAACGAGCCGCTCTTCTTCTCGTGCGTGTAACGCAGCCCCGCGGTCAGCGTCAGCCGGTCGGTGAATTTCCAGTCGAGCTGGCCGAACAGCGCATAGCTTTTGGTACGCGGATCCGACGTCGAATTCGCTTCGAAACCATTGAGCGCGGCGTCCCATGCGGCGAGCGGAATCGGCGAGGTCGCCGGCCGGTTCCACAGTCCGGCGGCGGGCCCATAGGCGCTCGCACCCTCGCCGCGGATCACCTGCCAGAAATAATAGGCGCCAACGACATAGTCGATCGGGCCCTCGGTGTCGGAGGCCAGCCGGATTTCCTGGCTGAACTGGCGCTGGCGATTCGCCTGCTGCGCCTTGGTCGTTATCGGCAGCGACGTGGAATCGCCATCGTTCGCGGGATTCCAGTCCCACCAGCGATAAGCGGTGACCGAGGTCAGCCGGGCGGCGCCGATATCCCAGTCGACCTGCCCCGACACACCATAGCCGTCCATGTTCGACTGATAGTGGCTGTCGGCCTCGCCGCGCCGCGCGAAGGGGTCGATCGCGGGGAAAGCATATCCCGGGAAACGCGCCGCGCGCTCGGCGAAGCCGTTCGGGATCGCGGCGCCATTCTCGTACGTCCCGAAATAATCGGCGAAGATGTTGAGGACATGGTTCTGCTTCTGGCGCGAGAAGTCGCCGATAATCCGCGCCTCGATATCGGGCGTCGGCGTGAACAGCAGTTGCCCGCGGACGCTCCAGTTCGAATAATCCTGCGCGCGCTCATTCCGGGTCGCATTGTAGAGGAAGCCCCGCCGCTCGGTCACCGCGCCGCTGATGCGCACCGCAAGCAGATCGTCGATCAACGCCCCCGACGCCGAGCCGCGCAATTGGTAATAGCCATGGTCGCCGACACTCGCCTCGCCCGAAAATTCGGGGTCGAAGCTCGGTTTGCGCGAGGTGATGTTGATCGCGCCCGACGTCGTGTTCTTGCCGAATAACGTCCCTTGCGGTCCGCGCAGCACTTCGATCTGCTGCAGGTCGACGAGATCGAACTGCGACTGGCCGACGCGCCCAAAATAGACATTGTCGACGTAGAAACCGACACCATTCTCGAGCCCGTCGTTGGTCAACGCGACGTTGCTGCCGAGGCCGCGGATGTTGATGTTGGTGTTGCGCGGGTTGAAGCTAAACACCTGCAGGCTCGGCACGATCTGCTGGATTTGCGTGAGCGTGTAATTGCCCGTCGCCTCGAGCGTTTCGGACCCGACGACCGACAGCGCGATCGGCACGTCCTGCGCGCTTTCGTCGCGGCGGCGCGCCGACACGATGATTTCGGCGCCGTCGTAGGACGCGGCGGCGGAAGCGGCCGCGACGGCGGCGTCCTCGCCGATCGCGGCACCTTCGACCACGGCCGTTTCGGTCGCGGATGCAGGCACGGCCGGCGCCAGCAGCGCGGCGCCGAGCAAGAACTTCAAACGATGATCGGGAGAGAAACGGTTCATTATATCGGGTCCCCGGGCGGTGATCCCGCCCCCTTTTTGATGTGGTGGATGGTGGCGCGGTGCGCCGGGCCGGATCGGGCAGCCGCTAGCTCCGCCCCCCACAGCGCACGGGCGGCGCTGCGCAGGGACGCAGGGTAGCGGGCCAGATCCGACAGGTCGGATCGGGTCAGCAAGGGCATGAGTTTTCCCCGCGCCGGCGCAACAGATGCACCGGACGTCAGGCCGCAACGTCTCGCGAGAGGAGGCGCGGCCGGAGATGTGGGAGGCCGCGATGCGCGGCGGGGCGCGGTCGGTCCGCTACCCCGCCGATACTCGCGGCGGTGATCTAGATGATGGTGCTACACATGCGCATCGCAATACCCCTTCTGGGGGAACGCAATGCCTGGCGCTGTCGCCCGAGCATCACGCGCTTTAGCCGTTGGTAACGCGGAGCAAGCTGCTTCCCGGTCAAAAGCCGCGGGTCGAGAGGAGAGCCATCACCCGTCTCGACCAAGTCCGGGTGACAATCTCTACTTAAAAGATAGATATTAAATCCGTCAACCGGCGGACGGCATTCCGGCGATGAAGAAAATCTTTCCCGCGACGAGCCGGGCCTATACACCGACCGAAGGCGATACAGGGCACCGCGACATGGTTCGCTGCAAGGTGCGACGGGATGGGCCGACGTCAGATACGCAAATAGCGCATGACCCAGTTGGTTTCCCATGTCGCGCCATCGTCGGGCGAAAATGCCTGTTCCCAGCGCGCTTCCGACGCGTTGACCGCGAAGAATTGCCCCCGGACAAGGATGTCGGATCCCTCGAAGATTTCGCGCGCATAAAATGTGCCCATGCCGTTTGCGAAACGTCCGTAAAGAGGTGGATCGATCTTGCTCAGGTCATTTGCCGACAGATACCAGTCAGTCCACCGCCCTCGTGGTTCGTCGAGCGCGCGCAGGCCCATGCCATAGGATGTCCTGGTGCCGCGGGTGGTTATGCTTTCATTGAGATTGACCAGCCCGCCGAACATCTGCTGGCAGCTCGTTCGCCCCCCGAACTCCTCCCAGTCGTTGCTGCCGACCATGCGATGGCGCAGGCGCTGATGCTCGACGCGCCAGTTGCCGATGAAATAGTCGAAATCGCCGCGAGAGGCACTACCTTCGGCGTCGGGTACGACACTCTCGCCAGCCGCTGCCGGCCGGGTCCCCAGCGCCGCGAGCGCCAATGCCGCGCTCGTGATCAATGTGCGACGATCGTGCATCAGGCGAGCCTCGTAAAATCCGAGGTCCAGTTGATCTCCCAGCTTTGCCCGCCATCGGCGGAGAATGCCTGCTCCCAGCGCGCCGTGCGCCCCGTGATCCGCGACCATGTGACGCGAGCCCTGACCGGGCGGCCTTCGTGCACATCGTCGGAAAGATAGGTCCCGATACCGTTCACGAAACGGCCGCGCAGAGGTTCGCCGATCCGCGTCGGATTTCTGCTGTCGAGCCACCAGCTCAGCCATTCGCGTGTCCCGGGATCCCAGGCCCGAAAACCCATGCCGCGAAAGGCGCCGGCGGGCGCCTCCATGAGATTGTCCCCGATGTTGCCGTTGCCGCCGAGGATCGGCCAGTTGACAAATTTGCCGCCGAATTCTTCCCAATCCTTGCTCGCGGCAAGACGCTGGCGCAGCTTGCGGTGATGTACGGTCCAGCGTCCCGCGAGGAACCCCCAGTCGTCCGGCGCGCGGGCCGGGTCTTCGCTCGCCAACAGCGGCAGCGGCCGCGGGAGCTTCGACGTCCGGGTAAAGAAATTCTCCCAGTTCATCTCCCACGTTGCACCGTGATCGGGCGAGAAGGATTGCCGCCAGTGCGGGCGCTGTCCGTGGATGGCCTGCCACTCGAAACGGACATCGATCGGCCGCCCCTCGAAGGTGTCGGTGCCCGTGAAGATGCCGCCATCGCCCTCGAAACGCCCCGTCACCGGCGCTTCGATCCGGGTCGGATTGCGCCCGTCCAGCCACCAGATCGACCAGCGACCCGAAACCGGATCGAACGCCCGGATGCCGGCCGCACGGTAGAGACCGCCGGGCAGATCAAGTATATTGTCGTCGATCGTTCCGAGCCCGCCCATGGTCAGCCACACCGCACTTTTGCCGCCGAATTCATCCCAGTCTGTGCTTCCGGCGAGACGTCGTCCGAGCCGCCGGTTCCGGACGTCCCAATTGCCCGCCAGCCATTCCCAGTCGCGCGCGCGCGCCGAAAGATCATGTGATCTCCCTTGGGCCAGAACGGCCGACGGGACGACCGAGATGGCGGCACCTCCGACAACCAGCCCCGAAAGAAATTCGCGCCGGTCCGCAGCAAAGACCGGAAAAGGGGAACGGTGAGTCACATGCGGCTCCTGCGGGACAGACCCGAAGTGTCTGGCGCGTCCCGGGAAGATTTTACATGCGAACTTCGCCGACGAAGGCTAAGGCAAACTTATGGTCGATGGAATGCGCCTGCCTTCGCTGGCTTCGATCCGCGCTTTCGAGGCGGCGGCGCGGCTGGGCAATTTTGCGAGTGCGGGCCGGGAGCTCGACATGTCGGCGGCTTCGGTCAGCTATCATGTGCGCCAACTGGAGCGTCAGCTCGACCTGATCCTGTTCGTGCGCTACCCGCAGCGCGTCGAACTGACCGAAGCGGGCACCCTCGTTTCCGCCGAGGCAACCAAGGCCTTCACGTCCCTGCGGGCCTGTTTCGTCCGGGCAGCCAGTCTCGACGAGGCGCGGCTGACGGTCACCACCCTTCCTTCGCTCGGAACAAGCTGGCTGACCCCCCGACTCGGTCGCTTTCGTGCCGACAATCCCGCCATCGCGGTGTCACTCGAACTGTCCGCCGAGCCCGAGGAGCTAGGCACGGGGCGGTTCGATGCCGCGATCCGCAACGGTCACGGCCTGTGGTCCGGGCTGCGCACCACCTATCTCTTCCCGAGCATTTTCCTGCCGCTGTGCAGGCCCGAGCTGAAGGCCGCAGCCGCTGCCTTCATCGATCCCGCCGCGGAGTGTCCGGTTCCGCTCCTCGGTCGTCCCGACTGGTGGGCGATCTGGTATCGCGCGCTGGGCGTTGCGGAAGCGCCGGATCCGGCGCGTTTCGGAACGACATTTTCCGCCGAGCATCTCGACGTGGCAGCGGCGCTCGCCGGCCATGGTATCGTGATTGCGTCGCCGATTCTGTTTCGCGACGAGATCGAGGCGGGCCGGCTGGTGCCAGCGCATGACGCCGTCGCCAGCGACGGCCGCTCGTTCTGGCTGGCATGTCCGCTCGTCCGGCAGCAAAGCGCGAAGCTCTCCCGGCTTCGCGAGTGGCTGAGCGCCGAGGCGGCGGAGGCTCGCAGGACTTCGGCTCGCGAAATCGAGATGGCCGGCCGTGCGCTCGAACCGGCGCCCTGACCGTACGAACGCAAGGAAGATCGGGCTCCGCAACCATTTGTTAACCAACCTCGCGCAGGATGCGCGCGGGGGGGCACGAAACGGCGTCAGCCGTGCGAATGGAGAATTCGCCGTGCCCGAATATAATAGAAGGCCATCCTCGGTCATGGGGCCCTTGGGCCCGTTGACGATGGACGACCTGCCGTCGTCCTGCACAACCTACTGGGTCAGCCGCCGCAAGGCCGAAGTGCTGGCCGCGATCGATGGCGGGTTGCTGAGCCTGCCGGACGCCTGCGACCGATATCGACTCAGCGCCGAGGAAGTCGCCGCCTGGCGGCGCTCGATCGATCGCGCCGGACTTCCCGGTCTCCGCGTGACCAAGCTCCAACGATATCGGGACCAGCTTATCGGTTGATCGATCGGTCGGCCCGCGAAGTACCCCTGCAAGGGTAAAACGCGGGCGCCCATATCATCAGATATCCGGCAGCTTCTGCGAAGCGAAGCCCCAGCCCTTGAGCCCGGGCCCCGCGGCGCGCTCGAGCAGGTCGCCGGCGTCTCCGATCGTCCACCGCGCCGCCGTTTCGACATCGGCGAGGGCATCCCAGCCGATCGGCGCCGCGACGGGTGCCTGTTCGCGCGCGCGCGCCGAATATGGCATGATCGCGGTGCTGCCGCGCTGGTTGCGCAGCCAGTCGATGAAAATCTTTCCCTTGCGTTTTGCCTTGCTCATCGTCGCGACATAGCGGTCGGGCTCGGCGAGGCTGAGCGCCTCGGCGAAGCGTTTCGAGAAGTCGCCGTGCGCGTCCCAGCCGTGCCCCGGATCGAGAGGGACGACGACATGTACGCCCTTGCCGCCCGAAAGCATCGCGAAGCTGACGAGGCCGATGTCGGCGAGCTGGCGGCGAATGTCGAGCGCGGCCCTTTTCACGTCGGCGAAGGCGAGGCCTTCGTCGGGGTCAAGATCGAACACCATACGATCGGGCTTCTCGAGCGCGCCCACATGGCTGTCCCAGCCGTGAAACTCGATCGTCCCCATCTGGACGCACGCGAGGATGCCGTCGGCATCATCGACATAAAGATAGTCCTCGTGCCCGCCGTCCTTCTCGCGGATCGGCACATGCATCACATGCTCACCGAAGCTGCCCGAGTCATGTTTCTGGAAAAAGCATTTCCTCGCGCGCCCCTGCGGGCAGCGGACGAGGCTGATCGGCCGCCGCGCCATGTGCGGCAGCATGATCGGGGCGACGGCGGCGTAATAATCCGCAAGATCGCCCTTGGTCGCCTTGGCTTCGGGGAAGATGACGCGGTCGCGGCTGCTGATCGTCACGTCGCTTGTCGTCGCGGGAGCGGGTTGTTTCGTTTCGGGGGTCACGTCGCTGGCCTTCTTGTCTGCACGCAGGCCGAGGAAGCTTGCGTGGCGTACCGATCCGCTTGCAGTGAACTCGGCGAAGGCGATTTCGGCGACGAGATCGGGTTTCAGCCAATGCACCTTGCGCGCAGCGACCTTATCGACTTCGAGCGGTGCGGTGCGGCGTTCGAGTTTCTCGAATTTCTTCGCGAGATCGGCGAGCGCGTCATTGTCGAAACCGGTCCCCACATTGCCCTTGTAAACGAGCGCGTCGCCCTCGTGCTGCGCGAGGAGCAGCGACGAGAAGGCGCGCGCCCTGGTCGACGAGGGCTTCCAGCCCACGATGACGAACTCCTGCCGGCGCGTGCATTTGATCTTTACCCAGTTTTTGGTGCGGCGCCCGAGATAGGCCGCGTCGGCGCGTTTCGAGATGACACCTTCCTGTCCCGCGCCGCACATCGCGGTGTGGAGCGTCTCGCCCGCACCGATGACATGGTCGGCGACCGCGATCGGAAGCACCGCGTCGCGGAGCAGAGCCTCGAGCCGCTCCTTGCGTTCGAGATTGCCGAATCTGGCGAGCGATTTGCCGTCCAGTTCGAGCAGGTCGAAGGCGAAAAAGCGGAGCCGGATCGCCTCGTCCTGCGCGCCTTGGCCGCGCTTGAGCACCGCCTGCAGTACGGAGAAGTCGGGATTGCCGTCGCCGTCATGGGCGACGATTTCGCCGTCGATCAGACACGGCGGCAGGTCGAGCGCGGCTATGTGCCGGACGAGCGGCGCGAACTTGCCGGTCCAGTCGAGGCCGTTTCGTGTGTAGACGCGCACGTTGCCGCCCGCCACCGCGATTTCGGCGCGGTATCCGTCAAATTTGATCTCGTGGAACCAGCCGTTGCCCGAGGGAACCGCGTCGACGAGCGTCGCGAGCTGCAGCGGCCGGAATTTGGGGAGCTTGCGCCTGGGTCTGGCCTTCGCAACCTTGCTGTTGTGCGCGGCGGCATCAGCCATCTTCTTCGCGAAGGCCGCCCCCCTGGCGCCCTTCAGCGACTGTTCGCCGCCCTCGTCGCCTGCAATTTCAGCCATGCTGCGGCCGGTGAGAACGCTTGTCAGCTGGCGGCCGACGAGGTCGTCGGTGCCGCCGGCATAAGCGTCGTCGATCTTGCGAAGCAGCCAGTTCTCGTGCTTCTCGCCCGGCCGCAGCTTCATGCGAACGAGCAGCCATTCGCCCTTCATCCGTTCGCCGTCGAGGGTGAAGTGGAGATGCCCCTTGTCGATATCCTTCGCGCTCTTGCCCTCGACGGGCTTCCACGTGCCGCGATCCCACAGCATCACGCTGCCGCCGCCATATTCGCCCTTGGGAATCACGCCTTCGAAATCGGCGTAGGACATCGGGTGATCTTCGGTGCGTACCGCAAGGCGCTTGTCGGCGGGATCGGCGCTCGGCCCCTTGGTGACCGCCCAGCTTTTGAGCACGCCATCGACTTCGAGCCGGAAGTCATAGTGGAGGCGCGTCGCATCATGCTTCTGGACGATAAAGCGGTTACCGGCCCCTTTCTCGACCTTGCCCGCAGGCTCGGGGGTCAGTTTGAAATCGCGCCTGGCGTTATACCGGGCGAGAGGATCGGACCGGGCCATGTTACACTCGCCCGCGCGCCGCCGGCTTTTTTGCGGGCGCCTTTTTGGGCGGAGCCTTCTTCTCCGCCGCCGCCGGTGTTTTCTTCTTGCCGTTGACCGAGGCTTTCAGCGCCGCCATCAGGTCGATGACATTCGAACCGCGTGACAAGGGAGCGACCTCGTCGGCATCCTCGAGCACACGTTTGCCCCTGGCCCTGGCTTTCTTCGCGATCACGCGCTTCAGCGCATCGACATAATGATTGTGATAGTCCGACGCGTCGAACTTGCCGCTCTTCTTGCAGATCAGCGTTTCGGCGAGGTCGAGCAGATCGGCGTCGGGCCTGGAATTGCCGACGTCGCGGAAATAATTGGCCGCCTTGTTCACCTCGTCGGCATAGCGCAGCACTTCGAGAACAAGGCCCCTGCCACAGGGACGGAGGCCCACGAGCTGTTCCTGCCCGCGCACCGACAGCTGGCCAAGCCCGACCTTCTTTGTCCGTTTCAGTGCTTCGCGCAGGACGATATAGGCTTCTTCGGCAAGCTCGTCGGCGGGGACGACATAATAGGGCTTGGCGTAATAGAGGATGTCGATGTCGCCCACATCGACGAACTGGAGCAATTCCAATGTGCGCTTGCTCTCGAGCCTGACCGCCTCGATCTCCTCCTCGTCGAGCAGGACATAATTGCCCTTCGACGTTTCGTAGCCCTTGACGATATCGTCGGCGTCGATCGGCCCGATACCGGGCACGACCTTTTCATATTTGACCGGCTTGCCGCTCGGTTCGTGGATCTGGCGAAAGCTGATCGCCGCGCCCGATCTGGTCGCGGCATGGATTTCGACCGGGATCGACACCAGTGCGAGGCGTATCTGTCCCTTCCAATAGGCGCGTGCCGCCATGACCATTCTCGCTTTCCATTCAGGAAATTCGCGAGCGAAGCTAGCGTTCCCGATCCTTGCCCGGCATACGAACGGCTGGCGCGCGGCTTCGCCCCGGCTCCGGTCCGCGTTGCCGTCGAGTGCGGCAGGTCAATGGCGACCATCGCGGCCGGTGCCGGAGTTCAAGATCACAGCGCGCTTCCCCGAACCATCGCCGCGCCAGTAGAGCGTTCGGGCGGCCCGTCACGCGCAGACGATAGACAGCTCGACCAGCCATATCGGGTTTCGCTGCATCGTCCGGTCCCGCGGACGCTTGCGGGCCGGAGCGGTGGGGATACGTCCTACCGATCGATCGTCGGCTTGAAATCATTCGCAGGAAGCCCGTGAGCGAAGATCACATCCTGCTCCGCGTCGAGCGCAAACAGCACATCGGCTCGCCCCGGCAGATCGGCGAACATATGGCGGGTCACGCGTTCATAATGGCTGACGAAGCGTGCCACCGCAGCATCATCCATGATCCCCGGAGCATCGGGCGCGATCGCGCGAAGCTTATGTTCCTGAAGCAGCCGGTTGGTCAGGACATGGTCGAAGGATGGAGGCTTCAACATTACGAGACGATCGATGACGGAAAACCACCGCGCATAGGATGTCCGGAGGGCCAGATTGACATGGCGGCGCCAGATGCCGTCGGGGTCCTCCCCGGCTTCCAGCGCATTTAGCGGCGGCTCGAGGCTTGCGGCCTTCTGTGGCCGGGCTCCCACACACCAGCCCTCGAACAATAGGATATCGACCTGACCCGAATGACGCACCCAAGCGGCTTGCGGCAGGCGGTCATCCAGCGCCTTGCTGAAGCGCGGGATCAGGGCGTCGCGCCCGGCGGCCAGGTCGTCCAGCAGCGATATCCCCGCGTCGACATCATGCGTCCCCGGCGCACCCCTTGTGCGGAAAAGCGGATGGATATCCTGCGCGATCCGCTCGCGCGCCATCCGCGACAGGTACAGGTCGTCGAGCGCAACGACCGTGGCGGACAACCCATATTCGGGGAGCAGCGCCGCTTGCAGGAAACGGCACAGCGTCGATTTCCCGCTGCCCTGCGCGCCGTTGATCCCGACGATCAGCGGCCGCCCGGCCTCCGCATGCCATTGCACGATCTGCTGCGCGAGCGGCCACCACCAGCGATCGACCGTCGCCGCATAGGTGCGCGGCAGCCGCTCCGCGACGATCAGCTCATCGACCGCCGCCGGCACTAGAGCCGGTCGCGGGGCACCCGGCCCTCGTTCCAGTCGTCGAGATTGGCGAGCGCGCGCAGACCCATCGCTTCGCGCGCCTCGCGCGTCGCGCTGCCCAGATGCGGCAAAAGCACCGCGTTCGGCGCATCGCGCAGACGCTGCGGGACATGGGGCTCGCCGGCAAAGACATCGAGGCCGGCGCCGCCGATCCGCCGCGTTTCCAACGCGTCGATCAGCGCGTCCTGATCGACGACGTCACCGCGCGCGGTGTTGACCAGGATCGCATGCGGCGGCATCTGCGCAAATATCTGCGCGTCGATGATGTTCCGCGTTTCGGCGCCGCCGGGAATATGCAGCGACACGAAATCGCATTGGGCGACCATTGGGGAAAGCGAGGGTATATAGCGCGCGCCCAGCCGCTGCTCGTCGTCCGGCGCGCCGCGACGCCGCGAATAATAGACAATGTCCATGCCAAAGCCGAAGCGCGCGCGTTCCGCCATCGCCTGCGCGATCCGGCCAAAGCCCACCAGTCCCAATGTCTTGCCGCGCAGGCTGGTTCCGAGCAGATGCGTCGGCCGCCAGCCGGTCCATTTCCCGGCGCGCAATTCGCGCTCGCCTTCGCCTGCGCGGCGCGACGTCATCAACATCAGGGTGACGGCGAGATCGGCGGTCGCGTCGGTCAGGACACCCGGCGTAT
The DNA here is from genome assembly GCA_017745175.1 of Sphingopyxis sp. Taxonomy (GTDB): domain Bacteria; phylum Pseudomonadota; class Alphaproteobacteria; order Sphingomonadales; family Sphingomonadaceae; genus Sphingopyxis. Next base: position 34,152 of record JAGHZY010000004.1, read on the forward strand.
TGGTCGCAATGACATTCGCAGCCCGCGCCGCGGCGAGATCGATATGATCGACGCCGGCGCCGTAATTGGCGATGATCTTCACCCGCCGTCCCTCGCCCCCCAGGATGCCGGCGTGCAGCTTGTCGGTGATGGTGGGACAGATTGCGTCATAGTCGCGCATCGCGGCCGCCAGGGCCGCTTCGGTCAGCGGCATGTCGTCAGGGTTGAACGTCGCGTCGTAACGCTCCGCGATCAGCGCCTCGACCCGTTCGGGCCATTTGCGCGTGACCAGGACACGGGCCTTGTCGGACATGGTGGCGGCTCAGTTCGTTGATGCCGGCGGCGCCGAGGCGGCGAAATAGGCAGTGAACGGATCGTCGGCGTGCTCGGGCGGTTCGCCCTCGCGCACGGTCGTGCGGCGCATGTCGCGCCGTTCGTTGAAGATGTCGAAATCGCCGCCGCGATGCATGGTCGCCAGATTGTCCCAGATCACGATGTCGCCCGGTTCGTAGGAGACGCCGAAGACATATTGCGGCTGGGTCGCGAATTCGATCAGATATTTGATCAGCGCACGGCCCTCGTCGCGCGGCATGCCGACCACATCGACCGCGTGGCTGCCGATATAGATGGCGGTGCGTCCGGTGGCTTCCTGCGGCATGATCATCGGCTGGCGCGCCTTGGGCCGTGCGTCAATCTCTTCCTCGGTGATCGGAAAGCCGGCGAGCAGGCGCGAATACCAGAGCGAGTGTTCGGCCTGAAGCGTGCCGATCCTGTCGCGGACGTCCGCCGGCAGGTCCTCATAGGCCGAGCGCATATCGGCGAAATAGGTGAGACCGCCTTCCTTGGGCACTTCATGCGCGAGCAACAGCGAATAGGCCGAGCGCAGGTCCATGAAGGAGGAATCGGTATGCCACAGCCGGTCGCCCTTCTTGTGCAGCACCATATTTTCATCGACCAATATGTCACCGCCGGGGGTCAGGTTGCTGGCGTCGAATATCTCGGGTGTGTCGGGATGACGGCGCGGACGGCCCTTCACCGCGGGCGCGGTTTCCAGATGGCCGAAATGGCGGCTGAAGGCGACATGCGCCGCATTGTCGAAGCCGGTGCCGCGGATGACGCAGACGCCCCACTGGTTCATCGCGTCCTTGATCGCGGCAAAATCGGCCTCGCTGAGCGGACCACCGACGTCGATGCCCGACAGCTCGGCGCCAAAGCGGGGGGTGATGGGGGTGGCGGTCAAAGCCATATCTTGTTTCCTTTTTCAGGGCCTGGTCGTCACGGCCTGTGCCGGCGGGACGATGGTTTCGATGGGAGCGGGAGTGGCGGCCGCCCGGCGCTTTCCGGCGCGGGCGAGCAGGACAAGCGAGACTGCGGACAGCAAGGGCGTCGCCGCGAGGAGGACGAACAGCAGGCGCGGCGGCATGTTCATCGCCAGCAGATAGCCGCCCAGCAGCGGCGCGAAGATCGAGCCGATCTTGGCCACCGACGTCGCCCATCCCGCACCATTGGCGCGGATCGCGCTGGGGTAGAAGATCCCCGCGATCGAGTGCATGCCGAAATGCGTGCCGCTGATCATCGCCATGCTGAGCAGGGAAAAAACGGCAAGCCCCTGCAACGAGACGGGCGCCAGCCCCATGAGCAACAGCAGCGGCGCCGCCAGCATCGGATAAACGGCGATCGCGATCGGACCCAGCCGGTCAGTGAAGCGCATCAGCGCCAGGCCCGCGAGCGAGCCGCCGATCGAGCTGACCGACATGATCATCGCCGCCTGTGTCCGGGTGAAGCCGACATCTTCGAAGATGATCGGGCCCCAGTTCGACTTGAAATAGACCGCCATCGAACTGCCGATATAGGCCAGCCACAGCAAGCTGGTGATCGGGCGCAGATCGCCCTTGAACAAGGTCGCGATCCGGAAATTCTGGCCCGCCGGTGCGGCGGCTTCGTCGATCACCACAAAGCGGTCCTGCGGCCGGGCGCCAAGCCCCGGCTCCAGCGCGTTCAGCGCCATGGCGATCTTTTCGGGCGAGCGCCCCTTCACCGCGAGATAACGGGCGGATTCGGGCAGCAGGGCGAACAGCAGCGGCACGATGAGGAGCGTCACCACACCCGACGCCATGAAGACCGATTGCCAGCCGAAATGGGGCGCCAGCCAGACCGTCACGGGCCCTGCGACGACGCCGCCCAGCGTATAGCCGATCATGATGACGGTCACGACGGTCGCGCGATAGCGGCCGGGCACATATTCGATGTTGAGCGCCCAGGCGAGCGGCATCAACCCGCCCAGCGCCACGCCGTTGAGGAAGCGCAGCATCATCAGCGCCTGCATCCCCGGCGCGAGCACCATGGCGATGCTGGTGAGGCCAAACGCCGCGACCGACGCGATGATGACCGGGCGCCGTCCGAAACGATCCCCGAGCCAGCCGAACGCGATCCCGCCGAGCATCGCGCCGAACACGCCCACCGCGAACAATTCGCCCAGCGAAATGACGTCGGCGCCGAATCCGTCGCGCAAATAGGGCGCGACGAACGAAATGACGAGCATGTCGAAGCCGTCGAGAAAGGTGACGAGCCACGATATCGCGACGAGGCGGATGACGAACGCATTGATCTTTTGACGCTCGATGACGTCCGTCACCTGGATGACGACCGGGGAGGAAGAATCGTTCATGTTCATGGTGATCTCACTCCTCCCCTTTCTGCGCCCTATTTTCAGAAGTGGAAACGAGCGCCGGCCTTGAACGCCCGGCCGACCGGATCGAACAGGATCTGGTTGGTGCCGCCCGCCGGGCCGGGCATCGCCGGCGGATCGCGATCGAGCACGTTATTCACCGTGGCGAACAGCTGGAAGGTCCGGCCATTGCTCGTTTCGACATTCACGCGCGCCGTCATGTCGAGGTAGAAACGGCTGGGCACATCATTATTGTCGACGCTGTTCGGCGCGGTGACCGAATAGCCATCCTGACCGGGTCCGACGAAGTTCGTCCAGTAGATTCCCGAAGGAATGTAGCGGCCATGGCCGGTCAACTGGAGCCTGCCGATCGTCCAGGTCAGCACGCCGTCAAGGACATAGTCGGGCACGCCCGGGATCGTCCCGGTTCGAAGGCCCGTCTGGCCCGCGCGATCAACCGCACCCAGCGAGTCGACGGTCGTCAGCTCTTTCGTGACGTTCGCGATCAGTTGCGCGTTCAGTTCGCCCCAGGCGCCGATCGGCTGGCGATATTGGAGTTCGATATCATAACCGCTTGTCTTGAGCGCATTGGAATTGAGGATGACGTCGCGCACCTGGACAATCTGGTTGCTGGCATCGCGCGTGATCTGGCTGCAGAAACCGGTCGCCCCCTGCGCGCAGCGATTGACGAGGGTCTGTGCCCCGAGGGCGCCGATCGCATCGGCCACCTTGATATCATAATAATCGACCGACAGGCGCATGCGCCGGAACAGGCCGGTGCGCGGCGCGATCACCACGCCCGCGGTCCAGCTGTCCGCCTTTTCGACCGAAAGGTCGGGATTCGAGCCGGTGACGACGAAGGGGTTGGTCTGCAATCCGCCGTTCAGCGGGTCCGACAGGCCGATCGAGCGGAGCGTTTGCGGGCCAAACAGTTCGAAGATGTTGGGCGCGCGAATGTCGCGCGATCGTGTCGCGCGCAACCGGACGCCTTCGACCGGCTCGTAAACCAGGCCGGCTTTCCAGGTCGTGACCGACCCCGTCGTGCTGTAATGCGTGCGCCGCGCCGCGCCATTGAGGTCGAGCGCATAACCGACCGGTGAATCGCGCAGCACCGGGACCGCGATTTCGCCAAACACCTCCTTCACCGTCACGCCGCCCGACAGCGCCGAGCCGTTGAGCGAATAGAAGCCGTTCGCCGCCGAGATCGGATCGGCGCTGCCGTCGACCGTATCGCGGCGATATTCCGCGCCGAGCGCGACCGTGACCGGCCCTGCGGGCAGGTCGAACAATTCGCCGCGCAGGTCGACGCCCGCCACATGCTGCTCGTTGACAGTGTGCTGCAGGCCGTCGCCGGTGATATAATCCACCGAGGCTTGGCTGTAGCGTCCCTCGCCAAACGGATTGAAGGGGACGCAGGCGGCATCATTGTTCGTGGCGATCGCGTCGGCATTGACGCGGCACATGATCTGGCCGCCCGATTGCACCGCATCGACCGCCTTCAACAGATTCGCCAGATTGACGAGGTTCGTCGCGCGCTGGGTGAAGTTGGTGCGGCCATATTGGTAAAAGGCGCTCGCGGTCCATTTGTCGCCGAGCTTCGCCTCGACACCCAATACGCCGCGATAGGTTTCGGTCGTCGATGTCGCGCGGCCGGGCCCCAGGTCGAACCCCGCCTTGCCGAGAATGAAGGAGGCCACGCCATTGGCGTCCATCGGCGCGGCGACCGAGGCCGGAATGAAGGGATTGTCACGCTTGATCCGGCCCAGCAATGTGCCGTTGAAGTCGCGAAAAACCGCACCATCGACCGTTCCCTTGACCCGCCCGTACGACACATCGGCGGTCAGCGTCACATCGTCGGTCAGTTCGGCGGTCAGCGCGCCATAGGTCGAAACACGCTCCAGCGGCACCTTGAGCCGCAGCGCCGAAATAAAGCCGTTGCGCCCCTGCCCCTCGCCGCCCAGCATGAACAGCGGGCCGACCAGCGTGCCATATTGGAATCGCCCCGGCGTCCCGTCGGCGAGGAATTTGGTGCCGCGCAGCGGGTCGGTCGCGGTCGTGCCGATCACCTGCCCCGCCGCATTATACGACCGGTTGATCAGGCCGCCCGGCGACATCGTCGACGTATTGACCCCGCCGATGATCAGGTTGGCGGGCAAGCCACCGGCGCCCGGCGTGTTGCCCAGGATCAGAGTCTGGCTGTCGCACCAGCTGCGCGTGGTGCACGTGCCGAGCCCGTCCAGCTTTTCATATTCGACTGCGCCGATCACATGGATCCGCTCGCCGATCCCGCTGCCGCCCGACAGGCTGGCGAACAGATTGCCGTCGTCGCCGCGCTGCGACATGCCGGCGGAAAATTCGCCGTCCAGGCCTTGCTTCTTCCGGTCGAGGATGAAGTTCACGACCCCCGCGACGGCGTCGGAGCCATAGGCGGCCGACGCACCGCCGGTCACGACGTCGACCGTGCGCAACAGCGATGACGGGATCAGGTTGGTGTCGACCGAACCCTGCACGGTGCTGGGCACGAACCGCTTGCCATCGACAAGGACGAGCGTGCGCTGCGGATCAAGACCCCGAAGGTCGAGCAGCCGCGCGCCGATATTGCCGCCGAGATTGGCCTGCGCGGCCGGGCCGCTCGACGCGCGGAAACTGGGCAACTGGTTCAGCGCTTCGCCGACATTGGTGATGCCCAGCGCGTCGAGCCGGTCGGCCCCGATCGAAGTGACCGGCGTGGGCGCATTGAAATTGGAACCGAGGCGGGTGCCCGTCACGACGATGTCGCCCGCGGGCACATCTTCGCTCGCCGCATCGTCGACCGATTGCTGCGCCGCAGGTGCCTCGGCCGTGGCCTCTTCCTGCGCCGCGGCAGCGTGCGGCCATGCCGCGATGGTTACGCCGATGATGGCGAGGACGCTTGCGTTCGTGCGCATGCGCTGCGTGCTCAATCGCATCTTCATCTCCCTCTCCTTGGCCTTCTCTTGTGGCCTCTCTTCAATTTATGTATCTGGGTACATAAATTGTCAACGCCTCCTTTTTCTCGAATAAACAGCGGGAAATATGGCGTTTTGGAGTTAAGAAGGATCGCGGGCGCAGATTCGGTGGCCCGTATGATGATGGGAATCGCATGACCTCCGACGATCCGAATCCGGTCGATCCGTTCGACAGCACGACGCCGCAATATCGCGCCTATTTCCCCGAAGGATCGCGCGATGACGTCGAATTCCGGCTGACCCGAACCCTCTCGCTATCGGCGCGCCGCTGGGGGACGCATGTCGAAAATCGCATGATGGCGGCGACCGGGCAGTCGCGGTCGCGATGGCAGACTTTGTTCGTCCTCAGCGTTGCGCCGCCGCCGGTCACCACATCGCTCTTGTCGGCGCGCCTTGCGATCCAGTGGCCGCCGCTGATCCGGACGCTGAATTCGCTCGAAGCCGATGGCCTGGTCCGCCGGACCGAAAACCCGAACGACAAACGATCACGCTATATCGAGATCACGCCCGCCGGTCTGGCGGTGGTCGAACAGGTCCAGCCGGCGTTGTCGGAAATCCGGTCGGCGGTATTTGCCAAACTGAGCGAACAGGAAATGGAGCTGGCGACACGCGTGCTGGAAATGATCGTTGCCGGAGTCAGCGAAGCCCAGGAAACCGACGACGCCTGATTGTCTGCAGCGAGGAATGGGCAGAGCCGACGAGACCCTGCCCTCCCTCCGGCGATCAGGCGCCCTTTGTCCGCCAGCCGTCGGCATAGCTGTCGCGTGCGGCCTCGGAATAGGGCACCGACGAAACGATCGCCTTGAGCTCGGTCTGCACATGCGGCTCGACCGTCGGCTTGGACGTGCCGCCGTCGGGTTCGCCCCACAACAGGGTCACTTCGGTTCCGGGTTCGGCGACGCTTTCGTCGACCATCGCCAGCGCGAGGAAACGGCCCGCGTTCACCGTATAGCCGATCCAGGTCGAGATGCCGACGGGCTTGCCGTCCTTCAACACCGCGTCATAGGGATGCATCGCATAGACCGCGCTCGGAAATTCGAGGAATTTCGCCTTGTCGCCGGCCTGGAGCATCGAGCTCATCACGCGCACAATATCCTCATTGTCGAGCGCCAGCGTCACCTTCCTGCGCTGCGGCTCGCTCGCCTTTTTCTCGAGCGCCTCGCGGCCGATGAAGTCGTGATCGAACTTGACCATGATGCCATAGCCAAGATCCCACGGCGTCAGATAATAATCCTCGATATTCTCCGACACGAAGCTGCCGCCGAGCGAGCATATGCCTTCATAGGACCGCTCGCCGAGCCACGCGCGATAATCCTTGAGCGCATCGCCGGTGTAGATCGCAGGCAGCGGTGACGGAATCCAGCCCGATTCAAGCGTGTTGGACGAGTAGGTCCGGCCGCCGACCAGCGCGAGCCCATGATCCTTGCCCGCTGCGACAAGCGCGCTGTGCACCTTGTCATAATCGGCCCACGGACCGAAAAGCTCATAGCCCGGCTGGCCGACCATGCCGTGGCGTAGCGCACGAACCGGGACCCCGTTGATCTCGACCGTCCCCATGCGGAAGAATTTGAGGTCGGGCGGCATCTGGCCCATCGCCTGTTCGAGCACCGCCATCGCATTCGGTCCCTGCAACTGGAAACGATAGTTGCGGCGGTAGGATTTTTCGGCTTCGGGGCGCGCGGCGGTGCGCTCGTCGCGCTCGACCTGCACATCCCATTTGCCGGTCTGCGCGTGATATTCGACCCATTCGATCGACGGCGCGCGGCCGACCAGCTCGAACTTGTTTTCCTCGAGATAGAAGAGGATCACGTCGCCGATGACATAGCCGTCGGGCGTCACCGGAGCGAATTGCTTGGCCTGGTCGGGCTTGAAATTCCGGAAGCTGTTGGGCGCCAGATAGGCGAGCATGTCAAAGGCGTCGGTGCCGGTGACGAGCAGGTCGACCATATGATAGCTCTGGTTGAACAGCACCGCGGTTTCGGCCCATGCGCGCTGCTCGTCGCGCCAGTTGGAAAATTCGGCAGGCACCCCGGGATAGGCATTGGGGCCGACCTGCTGGTTGCGCAGGAACTCCACGATATTGGTCTGGCCGTCGAGCAATTGTTGCAGGCTATTGGTCATCTTCTTCTTTCCTCTCGATGTATCCGGGTGGGTTCAGGCGGCGGTGAGGCCGATCCATTCGCGAATCCGGTTGGTGAATTCCTGCGGGTTTTCGGCCGGCGCCATGTGGCCGGCGCGGGGGACGACGCGCAGCTCCGCGCCGGGAATGCGCCGCTGGATGTCCTCATGCTGCGCCAGCGGCGACCATAGATCCTCGGCGCCGACGATCGCGAGCGTCGGGCAGGCGATGGCGGGAAGCAGGTCATCGACCAGTGGGCGGTGCAGCAGCGCCTCGATCTGTGCCTCGTAAATCGCGATGCCGGCATCGATCGACATCGACCGCAGCGGAGCGAAGAGCGCGGGGTGGGCGCGGTGGGCGGGCGTCATCATCGGCGGCAGCCAGGCATCGACCAGCGCCGCCATCCCCTGTTCGCGGCCAAGGTCGCGCAGCGCGTAGCGCTTCTCGCGCTCGCCGGGACGGACCGGGTGGATACCCGTATCGGCGAGGATCAGGCGTTCGACGCGTTCGGGCGCGCGGCGGACGATCTCAAGCGCGACGCGTGCACCCATCGAATGACCGAGCAGGCTGACCTTTGCGGGAAGGCGCGCGAGCGCATGGTCCGCCATCGCCTCGATCCGGTCCGCCCCGCCATAGAAGCCGTCGATGCAGATAGCGCCCGGAAGCGCTGCAAGCTGCACGCCGAACATCCGCGAATCGCAAAGAAGGCCCGGAAGGATCGCCCAAATTGCATCGGCAGAAGAACCTACATTCATATCCATGAATATTTCATCTATGCGAAATATCGCCTGTGCGCTAGAGAGAAATCGAACCGGATGAAGATCGACAGGATCGACGTCGAAATGCACCGCCACGCCGCGAAGGAAGGACAAGAACTTGCCTAGGATCAGTACAACCCATGTCGGGAGCATGCCGCGCGGCGAGGCGTTGACCCCGCTCCTCCTCGCGCGCGACGCGGGCCAGCCCTATGATGCCGACGCCTTCGATCGCGCCGTATCGGCGGCGGTCGAGGATGTCGTCGCCTTTCAGGTCGCAGCCGGGGTCGACATCGTCAGCGACGGCGAACTCGGCAAGGTCGGCTATTCCACCTACATGATCGAGCGATTGTCGGGGTTCGGCGGCCATATTGACCGCAAGCCCGCCGCCGACCTCGCCGAGGTTCCCGGGCTCGCGAAGAAGCTGTCGGCGATCATGGGCAGCCAGGAATTTGTCCGGGCATCGTGCATCGGGCCGGTCAAGCTCGTCAGCCTCGTACCGCTGCACGACGATATCAGGCGATTCCAGGCGGCGCTGACCAAGGCGCCTGCGAACACCCGGGCCTTTATGAACGCCGCGTCGCCGGGGCTCATCTCGGCGTTCCAGGTCAACCGCCATTACCCGACCCACGAGGCCTATCTCGCCGATCTGGCCGATGCGATGCGCGAGGAATATGAGACGATCATGGCTGCGGGCTTCGACCTGCAACTCGACTGCCCCGACCTCGCCATGTCGCGTCACACCGGCTATCAGGACCTGTCGGAAGCCGAATTCCTCAAAGTCGCCGAAGCGAATGTCGAGGCGCTCAACGCGGCGACCGCGAACATCGCGCCGGAGAGGATGCGCATGCATATCTGCTGGGGCAATTACGAGGGGCCGCACGACCATGACATCGCGCTCGAGAAAGTTATCGACATCGTGCTGAAGGCGCGGCCCGCAACGATCCTGTTCGAGGCCGCCAACCCGCGTCACGAGCATGAATGGAAGGTCTGGCAGGCGGCGAAACTTCCTGACTGGAAAATTCTCGCGCCCGGTGTCATCGACACATGTTCGAACTATGTCGAACATCCCGAACTCGTCGCGCAGCGCATCGAACGCTTTGCCGCCATCGTCGGCGCCGACCGCGTCGTCGCGAGCACCGACTGCGGTTTCGGGACGTTCGCCGGCTATGGAAAGATCGATCCGATCGTGACCGACAAGAAGCTGAAGGCCCTGCGCGCCGGCGCCGATATCGCAGGGGCCAGACTGTGACGCTGGACGACCGGCTGGCCATTGAGTGGCAATGCACGCGGCTGGTCGCCGAATACGCCAATCTCAACGACGAGGCGCGGTGGGAAGATGTCGCCGCGCTTTATGCCGAGGACGGCTGGATGACGCGGCCGACGGCGCCCGATGACCCGATCGTCGGGCGCGCGGCGATCCTTGCGGCGTTCACGGCCCGCCTCCCGAGGACGACGCGCCATATCTGCAGCAATATCGTCATCGACGTCGAAAGTCCGACGAGCGCGCGCGGACGGAGCGCGATGCTGCTTTTCACCGGCCCCGGCGCACCCATCGTCGGATCCTTCGACGACCGCTTCGCGCTGACCGACGAGGGCTGGCGCTTTGGCGCGCGGCGCGGCTCGCTGACTTTCCCCGCCGCATGACGTCCGCCCCCTCCCCCGTCAAATCCGCGATGCGCACGCTCGACGTGATCGAATTCGTCGTTGCGCACCGCCATGGCGTCGTCGCGCAGGAGATCGGCAAGGCGCTCAATATCCCCGACAGCAGCCTGTCCTATCTGCTCGCGACGCTGGTCGATCGCGCCTATCTGCGCCGCGAGGGCCGGCAATATCTTCCCGGCCGCGGCCTCGACCGGCTCCGCGTGCCCGAGGCCGAACTGCCATTGTCCGACCGGGTCGCGCCGTTCGTTCGCGCGCTGCGCAGCGAACTCAACGAGACCGTGTCCTTCATGGTACGCGACGGCTGGGAGGTTTCGGCGGTGGTGACCGAAGCAAGCGCGCACGCGCTGCGCTATGCGATCGAGCCCGGCGAGCGCAAGCCGCTGCACACGCTCGCCGCCGGCAAGGCGATCCTCGCAACGCTGCCGCCCGAGGAACTGGCGCAATATTTCGCCGAGACCGTGCGCGAAAAGGTCACCGAGCACAGCGTCACCGACGAAACCGAGCTCCGTCGGCAGGTCGCGGAGATTCGTATCGAAGGCTTTGCCGAGGCGCGCGAGGAAAGCACCCCCGGCATCTGCAGCATCGGTGCCCCGGTGATGGTGGGCGATATGCCGGTCGGGGCGATCGGCATCGCCGTTCCGACGATCCGTTTCACCGACGCGCTGCGCGAGCGGTCGCGAGCCCTCCTCCGCCGCGCGGCCGTCGCATTGGCCTGACCAACCCTTCGCCCTGACGGGTCAGAAAGCGAAGCCGAGCTGCACATACCAGTTGCGCGGCCGCGCATAGATCTTCTCGGCATAACCGAGCGTTCCGAGCGAGGCGTTGCCCTGGATCAGATATTGCTTGTCGAACAGGTTGGCGACCCCGGCGGTGATATCCCAGCCGCGGTCCTTGTCGGCGAGACGGATCGAGGCGTTGCCGACGAAATAGGCCGGCTGTTCGATCATCGGCACGCTGCCGGTGATGAAGGTCAGGCTGGAGGTATAGCTGCCATCGAAGCGCGGCGTCAGCGTGAGTCGATCGGTGAGATGCGCCTCATAGGCGATGCCGAAACTGCCCTGGAAGGACGGCGTCAGCGGCAAATCGTCGCCCGGGGCAACCGTCGCCGTCGCGCCCGGAACAGGCGTGATAGACCGGATCTCGTCATCAAGCGTGCTCGCCGTCGCATTGATCGAAAGGCCGCGGAACGGTCGATAGTCGAGTTCGGCCTCGAAACCGCGGATCCGTGCCTTGCCGGCGTTGAACAGCAACGGCACGACACCCTGGCGGAAGATGAGCTGGATATCATTATAGTCGGCCTGGAACGCCGCGAAGTTGAGGCGCAGCTTGCCGAAATCGAGCTTCGCGCCGATTTCGTAACTGTTGACCGATTCCTCGTCGAAGGGAACCGGCACGAACCCCGCGGGCGCCGCATTATAGCGGGTGTTGAAGCCACCCGATTTGAAGCTGCGTGCGAACGACGCATAGCTCGTCAGCCATTCGGTGAAATTATAGCGGATGCTCGCCGAACCGGTCAGCGCCGAAAAATTGTCGCGGTTCGGACGATAATAGATGAAGAGCGGCCCGCCCTCGGGGATCGCCAGCGTCGGCATCGGGTCGGGATCGGGCAAGGTCGAAGGAAACAGATTCTGGACCGATCCGAGATAAAATTTCCGGTCATTGGTGTAGCGAAGGCCGCCCGCAATCTCGAGCCCGTCGGCGGGCGTCAGCGAGACCTGGCCGAAAACCGCCGCTGAATCGGTCTTGAGCAGCGAAATCTGCAAGTCACGCGATCCGGGGCCGCCCGCGAGCAGCGACGCGATCACCGGCGGCGACGGCGGAAAGGAAATCGGCACGCTGGCGCGCTCCCGCGTGCGCTCGTGGAAATAATAGCCGCCGACGATCGCGCTCAACAGGTCCGATTCATATTGCAGTTGCACTTCCTGGCTGAACTGCGTCGACTTGCTGCCGACATCGGTGGTCAGGATGACGAAGGGTGTGTTGTCGGCATCGCGGATGCCGCGCGATTCGGTCGAACGATAGGCGCTGATCCATTTGATCGTCAGCGCATCGGTCAGGTCGATGCGCGCATTCGCCGACAGCCCCCACACCGTCGATGTGCTCAGCACCGGCGCGGTGCCGCCGTTGGTGAAATTGCCGCGCGCCTGGAAATCATTGGCGCAGCGCGGGTCGTTGATCGAGGGGACAAAGGGCGCGCCAAAGCGCGGATCGCCCGGCGCGATCGGGGCAAAGGGAATCTTCGCGCCGGGACAGCCCGCCGCGACGCTGACGATCGCAGGGACCGGCGCGGTTTCGTTTATGCCGGCGAAAACAAACGGCGCGCCATGCTCCTTGCGCCGTGTATAGTCGGCGCGCAGGTTGAGCGTGAAGTCGCCGCTCGGCTCCCACAGAAGCGCAGCATTCAGCGTCCGGCTGTTGTCGTTGCCGAGGTCCAGCCCGTCGAAAATCCGCGTGACATAGCCGTCACGTTTGCGAAAGCCGCCCGAGACCCGCGCGGCAAGTGTTTCGCCGATCGGCAGGTTGAGCGCCGCAAATCCCTCGTAGAGACTATCCTCGCCGGTCCGCAGCCGGACCTTGCCGGAGAATTCGCCCAGCTCGGGTTCCCTGGTGCGGACGAGGATCGCGCCGCCGATCGTATTGCGGCCGAACAGCGTGCCCTGGGGACCACGCAGCACCTCGACCCCCGCGATGTCGCCGAACTCGATCGCGCCGCCCACCGCCCGCCCGACATAGACTTCGTCGATATAGATGCCGACACCGGGATCGACCGCGGCGGTCGGGTCGAGCTGTCCGATCCCGCGGATGAAGACGACCGAGGACGCGCTGTTGCCCGACAATTGGCCGGCCGGCTTGAACTGCAGATTGGGGGTGATCCGCTCCAGATCCTGCGTCTGCTGGATCTGGCGGGTCTCGAGGACGTCGGCGCTGAACGCCGAAATCGCAACGGGCGTTTCCTGCAGCGATTCCTCGCGGCGACGGGCCGTGACGACGATCTCCGAATTGTCGTCGCCGCTTTCGGTCACCCCGTCCTGCGCGAACGCCGGCGTGGCAATCGCAGTGAACCCCAGGGCGACGACACTCGCCTGAACGAGAGAACGCACGGGACGACCGATTGACAGCATGACTTCCTCCCCTTGCAATTTCAGCGCCTCTTCCGGGCTTGGCAAAAGGTCTCATGAAATTTAGTTATCGTCAATAACCATTTATTCGCCCGAAGGACGAACGTCCGAATGGGCTTGCGGAAAACCGCAATTGTCCGCCAAGGACCGCTGGCGGGGAGAGCAGGACAGAGAAAGGATCGGCGGTGACCGACAAGCAGTCGAAAGGGATCCGGATGTTCGATCCGGCGTTCGACTATGGCCAGCTCCCGTCCCTGACGGGGTTCCTGTTCCGCAAGGCCAGCCTGCGCACCTTCGCGATATTCGGCGACGCGGTCGGCGACCGGGCGATCACCCCGCTACGCTATTCGCTGCTTGAAGTCGTCGGCGCGAACCCGGGGCTGCAACAGGTCCAATTGGCGGGCATTTTGGGGCTATCAAAGCCGGCCGCAACGCTCGCGATCGATTTCTGGCAGACGCGCGACTGCCTGTCGCGCCGCCCCGACGCGCGCGACCGTCGGTCGCGCGGGATATACCTGACCGAAGCGGGCCAGGCACGGCTGGATGACCTGCGTATCATCATTGCGCGCCAGGATGCGCAGTTGACCGAAATGCTGTCGGAGGACGAACTGGCCCTGTTGAAGTCCCTGATGCAGCGGGTGATCGAAGGACCCGTCCTGTAAGCAGGGCTTGAACGCAGGCGCTTTTTTCCGGCGGATCGGTGGGCAGCGCGACGCTGTTCACGGACGAAACCGGCAAACCCGATGTTCTCGGCGTCGAGAGGCCCGACACGCCGTCGCCCGGCGAGCAGAGGCCCGACCGGCCGATCAGTCCACCGGTAGCGGCCGTCGATACGGTGCGGAAAGAGCGCCATCCCATTGTGCCGGGCCGCAGTCCCGCGAAGCGGCTCGAGGCGGAAACTGCCAAAATCGCTGATCCGGAGCAGCTCCGACCGGATGAAACACCCCGAACAGGCTGTGTAGGTGCCGAGATATTCGACCCCGCCATCATCCTCGACGAAGCGGACGAGCCGCAGATCCTCGAGGCCGTTGCGCGGGCCCCAACGCCTGGCGTGCGTGCGCGGGAAACATGGCGGGATAGCGAGCTCCCCGCACCTCGACGGCTCGTCCGGCTATGCCGCCACTCTCGTATCGCGGAGACCGATCGCCCCCCGCGGAGTTCCCGCAATTTCCTTTGGGTTTTTCGGGATATCGAAGCCGGGTGGCTTGTGCCAACATCTTCGCTGGACGAACAATCGGGCGGTGCGTTCGCGTTCCGCGGTTCCACCTGTTTTTCCGGGATCAGGGGCTTGGGCGAGGCATGGGTTTTCCCGCTTTCGTACAAAATGTGATGGTACGGCGCAGGCTTGTCCGCGACAGCCTGTCGGCCGAACCCTTTCATGCCGCCTGGCTATGGCGCCGTTCAGCCGAAATCGCCGGGGGACATTCACCGGCGGCTTTCGTCAAGCGCGCTCGTTTTCTGTACTCGGGCTGGAAACATCAGGATCTTCTGGAGCGATTTCTCGGCGATCGGCGAACACCCTGGCTGGGGCGGCTGGTCAACGAACGCCCCGACATTCTCAATGTCCTGGTTGCTCCCTATCAATCGACAAATTGGGACGTCCGCACGCGCCTCAGCAAGCTTCATGCGCATTATGAGACAATGGAGGGACTCGGCTGGCTGTTCGACCCTCTTGCCGAGCGAGAGGTCGAGTTTTGCCGACTTTCCGCCGCACACCCGCATTTGCGGCTCGTCCTCGATGACGCGATCTGGTTCAGGGATGAGGGGCCACTCGTCTTTAATCTCTTTCTCGACGACACGCGGATATTCTCCCTCGCCTTCGCCTTGCGGTTCGAGCAGGGCAGCCTGATCGCGCATGCGGGCGCGGTGCAGGGGCGCAACGCCGCCGACCTGCCGGATGTGAAGGATATTTATCGCGAGTTGACGCGCGCCGCCTTTGGCATGCGACCGCGCGACCTTCTGATCGAAACCTTCCAGCTGGTTTGCCAGCATCTCGGCGTGGAACGCATCCTGCTCGTATCAAGCGACCACCAGCAACGCCGCGACGCCTTTTTCACGGTAACGCGGCACGAGGTTCATGCAAACTACGACGCCATCTGGCTCGAACGTGGTGCCTGGCGACTCGACGAATCAACGTTCGAATTACCCCTCCGCGCGAAGCATCGCGATGCCACCGACAT
This sequence comes from Sphingopyxis sp., assembly GCA_017745175.1. GTDB lineage: Bacteria > Pseudomonadota > Alphaproteobacteria > Sphingomonadales > Sphingomonadaceae > Sphingopyxis. The sequence continues at coordinate 49,624 of JAGHZY010000004.1, forward strand.
CCCGCCGCGCAAACGCCGGCAATATGAGCGCCGCTACGCGATGCTTGCCACCGCGTCGGAACATATCGCCGGGACGCTCCGCGCGCGGCGGGGCAATGCTCCGGTCTCCCTCGGAAAGGGGCAGGACCTTGCTGGCCGGCCTGCGTAATCGCAACCTGACCGCACGCGTTCGCCAGCCCGTCGACGAGCTCTGGGACCGTTATCTTGGTGTCCATACCTTCGGCCATTATCCGGGCAGCGGCGGCCCCGGCGATCGCGAATGGTACTTGCATTATATCCCGTCATCCTACCGCGACGTCTTCGCCGTTCTCGACAGAGGCGGGGTTGGTCCTGACGATATCGTGACCGATCTGGGCTGCGGGCTCGGCCGCGTCGTGTTCGCGGCCAGTTACCGCGGCGCCGCGCGGGTGGAGGGTGTCGATCTGATCCCGTCGCTGGTCGACTCCGCAAAAGCCAATCTGGCCAGCAGCCGACTGAAGCATCGCGATATCCGTTTTCATGCCCGCAATGCCCTTGACCATCACCTTGGCGACACGACATTTCTCTATCTCTTCCATCCCTTCGGTCCGGAAATATTGGGCGAAGTCATGGAGAAGGCGCGCGACGACCGCCGTTCCGCCGGCATTCGGCGCCCGCTCCGCATCGCCTATGTCAATCCGGTCGGAGAGTCGGTTCTGAACGAAGCGGGCTGGCTACGTCCCGATGGCGACATGCCGCCCCGGCGCGAGCATTTCTCAAGCGCCTTGCACTATCGTACCGCATTCTGGGAATCGACCGACGTCTGATTCCCGATATCGCGCAAAGATCATGTCCGCATCGAGGGCAGCCGGAAACCTCGCGCCGACATGAATGCGGTTCCCCGGGGGCTCGTCGATGACCGGACAATCGCGAACCGCAGGCGAACTGCGGCCGGCCGGTTCACCGCGATGCCGGTGCCCCGAAAAACGAATCACTTCGACACGGTTTGGCCTGGCCGCGACATATCCGGTAATTCAAGCTCGCGCGGCGGACATCTTAACCATTATTTACGCTCCCAGATTGAAACAGTCCGCAAGCGAGGAAAATTTCCCGGGCACCAAACGGGGCGCGCGAATCCCGGCCGGACAGCCAGAATCACACCATGCAACCAACACACATCGGCGTGCGAATCACGCAAAATTCGTATTTTTCAGAGAGTCAATATGATTTCCAAGGAATTTACCATTAACATTAAAACATGCCTGTTGGCGACCGAAATCCGCCATCCCCACCGGAATTTTTTTCGTGACTCCCTCCCCCTCCTTGGACACTCTCTTTGTGCGAGGGCAAATCTAACTTCTTTTTTATCACCAGAGGGAGGGACCTATGTCCAGATATACGGAAGGAATCAGACTTACAGATCGCGAATATGAGGTGCTTCGTCTCGTAGCCCTTGGCCTTTCTGCCAAAGAAGCGGCCCTGGAACTGGACATCGCACCGTGCACGGTTGAACGTCATGTCGAAAATGTTCGGCTCAAGACCAGGACGCGAAACCGCGCACATCTGATCGCACATGTGATCAGGGAAGGGCTGCTTCCCCAAGAACGGTATACCGTCGAAATTGGCACAGCAGCTGCTCACTAACCGGATGCGCCTGAAAAGCGCAAAAGGATTACAGGCTTGTACGACGAGACCAAGCCATAATCGGGTCGCCCAATCTTAGGGCGCCGGTGCGGTAGCGGCTTCCGCCAAACTGCACCGTCGTCATTTGGTCTCCAGATACGCCGCATTCCACATCTTTCAACGGAATGCCCAAGCCGCACCCGCAAGCCTTCACACAGGCCTCCTTGCGGACCCATATCTCGAGAAACTCCCTGGAACAGGTACCCGGCGACGCCCTTCGCAGGACCGCGGATCGCTCTGCCGCGGTAAAATATATGTCCATCAAGGCAGCCGCGTCATCGATGACGCGATGAACTTCGATGTCGACCCCGATCGGATCGCCTTCGCCGACACCAATCATGACAAAGTCGCCGCTATAGCTCAGGCTGTACTGCAGCCCCGGAAACCGGATCAGATGCGGCTTTCCGAAGCGGTTCCTGCCGATGTCCTGCTCACCGGATGGAACGCCGTAACGGTCACGGAACAGGATGCGCAACGCCCCGTGCGCGACGATATAGCGGCGACGCAGCGCGCGAAGACGGAAGCGGTTTGCCGCGGCCATCTCCTCGCCCGACAACAGATGTTCGATAGCCTCGGCGTTGCTTCGCCCGGCATCGACAAGCCACATCGGGAAGCTGCCGGCCGGCGACGGCAAATGCCGCGCGTCGAGGCCCTGCCCGCAAAGTGCCGTGTCGAATTCCGACACGGCCTCGGCGTTCACCGGAGCGCGATCAGCGGCGTCGGGGCAGGAAGGCGGCGTGACGGATGAAGTCCTGGAACAGATAGGGCGGATCCGGCTCGGCAACATCCCTCACCAGTTCCTTGAACCGGGCGAGAGCATGCGCGATGATCCAGCTGACGTCGGCGAGAATGCCATAGAGCCGCCCGTGATTTTTCAGGAAATAGCGCCGGCGGGAATGGAACCAATAGGCCGGCAGGCGCCGCAACCTGATCTGTTTTCCGGTGATGCCGGTGCTTTGGCCTGCAATATGCAGCACCACCGCGTCGGGGACATACCAGCACTCCCACCCCTTGCGCATCGCATGGAGGCAGAAATCGGTCTCCTCGTAATAGAGGAAATATTCCTCGTCGAACCGCATGTCGTCCTCGAGCAATTCGCGCCGGATGATGAAGCTCGCACCGGACACCCAGTCGACCTTCTCGCAGCGCGGGCCCATCCGGCGCAGCGTGGCGCTGTCGCGCAGGAGCCGCGATACAAAGCCCAGACGGGACCCCCGTTCGATTTCGCCCAGCAGGCTGGGAAAACGGAAGGCATAGGGCCAGGGCTGACCGTCGGCGTCCAGAAGGGCGCTGCCGGCGATACCCGCCTTCGGATGCGCCGCCATGAAGCGCGCCAGTGCGCTCGCCGCGCCGGGCATCACCCGCGTATCCGGGTTGAGAAGCCACACCAGACCGGCCGGATCGGGGCGATCGAGCGCCCATGCGATGCCCAGATTGCTGCCCGCGCCGAACCCCTTGTTTTCCGGCGATCGCATCAGGGTGACCCAATCCCAGTCGCGCGACCGGATGACCTCGTCGATCAGGTCGGCCGAGCCATCGTTCGACGCATTGTCGACGACAATCGCCCGCAGGCCCGGACAATATTTCCGGTCCTGCTCGAGGCTTTCGAGGCACTGGGCGACGAGCGTTCCGGTGCGGTAATTGACGATGACGACGTCGACCGTTGCTGCCCGGTGCGAGATGCTCGCGCTCATTCTGCCGCCACCATATCATGGCCGCCGTCGGGACCCTGTGCATCGCCAGGACCGCTCCGCTCGGCACGCTCGGTTGCGCTGTCGAGAGCGTTCTGGAAATGGCGGGCCAATATGCCGACATGGGGTTCCTGCAACGCGCTGCTGTGGCCTCCCGGAACCTCGACCAGCGCGACCGGTTCGGCTACCCGTTTCCCCCACCCCAACGCCACGTCGCTATAGATTTCCTGATAGGGCATATCGTCGATTTCCCCGTTGCCGCCGGTCGCCTTGAAGAGGACGACGCTGCCGTCGGCGAAAAGGCCTTCCGGCCGGTGAAGCGTGTGCGCTACCTCATAGAGCTTGAGGAAGGGAATTGTCGGCGCGTCACCCGGCCGCTCGCCAGCGGGAGCCGGCAGGGTGCTGGCCTCGCCAAGCCGCCGTACCGTTCGCCGGTCGCGAGCTTTTGCCGTGCGCGATTCCACTTCCCAGCGGACGGCGTTGACGGTCTTGCGTGCCAGCGCGGGGAGGAGCTTCGCGACGCCTTCGTCCTGCGTCAGCGCCTGAATGCGCGCGAGCCGCGCCCTCGCAATATGGAAGCGCCGTTTTGCCGCGGCCACATCGGCCGCGTCGATGATCCCGACAAAGGCGACCCTGTCCCCTGCATCCTGCAATTGGCGCGCGATTTCGAAGGCGATGACGCCGCCGGCGCAAAGCCCCGCGAGCAGATAGGGTCCTTGCGGCTGCACGAGCCGGATGCGCTCGATGTAGTTGGCCGCCATGTCGCGGATCTGCGTGTGGGCGAAACCGCCCGCGTCGGTTCGCAACGGCTCGATGCCGTAGATCGGACGGTTCGGGTCGAGCCGCAAGGCAAGCCCGCGATAAAGCAATGTTTCCCCCAAGCCGTCGTGGACGAAGAAAACCGGTGTATCGCTACCACCGCTCCGGATCGTCACCACGTCGCGCAGAGCAGGCTTGCCGCCGTCCGCGACCGTATCGCAATCGGACGTGACTGCAGCGCCTTCCGGATCGAGTTCGGCCGCAAGCGATGCGACGGTGGGTTTGTCGAGCAGCGCCGCCAGCGGCAGGACCTTGCCGGTCTTCTTGCGCAGGCGGTTGGCGAATTGCACCGCCAGCAACGAATGACCACCGAGGTCGAAGAAATTGTCGTTTCGTCCCACCGGCTCCACACCCAGCAGGTCGGACCACAGGCCGGCTATCACTTCTTCCATGACCGTCGCCGGCAGGTCGACAGGGCTATCGCTATCGGCGATATCGCGTCGCGGCGCCCGCGCGGGCGCGCGCAACCGCGCAAGCACGGCATCGATATCCGAAGGCGATATGATGACCTGCGGTCGTGCATGTCCGCGAAGCAGCGCCTCGATGACCCTGATGCCTTCCTCGGGCAGGATCGTGTTGGCCCGCTCGATCGGCGCAGCGGTCGTTTCATGGTTCGTCGATGACGGATTGCCGCCCTGCGGCAACAGGCCGGAATCGCGTACGCGCATCATCGTGAATTCGGCGACTTCGGCCAGCACCCGGCCATTTTCGTCCGCGATCGTCACATCGAAGACGGCCATCGCCTTTGCGTGCGCTCCCGCCTGCCGGTAACGGATGTGGCTGACCATGGCAGCGGTCAACGGCGCGTGCATGACGAGCCGCCGATAGGCAAAGGGGGCGAAGAAATCGCTGCCCGGCCGATAGTCGGGGATCAGCGTCTGCGCACCCGCCGTCGCGAAGTCGAGCAATGCGGGGTGCAGATGTATCCGCCCCAGCTCGTCTTGAAACGCAGGGTCCATCTCGAGACGCAGCACCGCCTCGCTTTCGGCATAGGCGATGCGCCGGACGTTCGACCAGCGGGGACCGAACCGGAGCGCAGCGCTGGATTCCTCTTTCTCGCCGATCGCATGCGTACAGCGCCCTTCCAGTCCGGCGATGTCTATCGGATCCGGCACCGCGAGCAGGTTGGGCGCGGAGACCTGACCGCCGGCATGCTCGACCCAAGCCGTAATGGCGTTGACCGGCCGGCCCAGAATCGCAAAACTCCAGTCCTCGCCCACACGGCGTTTGAGATGCACGCGCAGCGCGCGTTCGGCACCATCTGCGACCGCAAAGGGCGTGAGGAACCGGACGTCCGACAGCACGACCATTCCCGAATGGAGCAGGCTGTAGGCAGCGCGTGCGAGCTCGAGAAAACCGGTGCCGGGTATAACCGCACCCGCCCCGGCGATCCGGTGCTCGTCGAGCAGCCAATGCCGGTCCGGCGAAAGCGTCGCTGAAACGACGAACTCGTCGGGCGAGATGATATGCAGGCTGTCGAGGAACGGGTGATCGACCGGCGTGCCCTCGGGCAGTTGATCGGCAAGGCCATCATTACCTCCGCCCAGCGCCGCGGCCATCCCCACCTCGCGCCACGGGCTCCAGCCGACCGCCAGCACGCGCGTGCCGTCCATCGCGTGCCGCGACTGCGCATAGGCATCGAGGAACGCATTGGCGGCCGCATAGTCCGCCTGCCCCGGCAAACCGGCAAAGGCGCTGATCGACGAGAAAAGCATGATGAATTCGGGTTTCTGCTTCTGCCCCTCGAGCGCCTCTTCCAGCGCGAGCGTGCCCGCCACCTTCGGACGCAGGACGGCCTCCATCGCGGCACGCGATCTGGTCTCGACAAGGCCGTCGTCCAGCGCGCCCGCCGCGTGGAACACCCCCGTCACGGGGCCCAGTTTCGCCGTGACCTCGCGAATGGCATGACGCATCGCGCGCGCGTTGCCGACATCGACGACAAGGATCTCGACCGTCGCCCCTGACGCCTCCAGCGCCATGATCTTGCGAATACGATCCTCGATCAGGGGATCGACGGTTCCGCCGGCGAGAATATCCGTCCAGCTTTCGCGCGGCGGCAAAGCCGAGCGTCCAAGCAGCGCGATGCGGGCGCCATGGCAGTCGGCAAGATGCCGCGCGATCGTGAGCCCGAGCCCGCCAAGCCCGCCGGTCACGATGTAGGTGGAATCGGGGCGGAGCACCGGCACCGGCGCCATCCGCCGTGCCTGCGTGGCGGGAACCCGGGCAAAAGTCCGGACCCAGCGCTCTCCTCCGCGATAGGCGATGACGCGATCCGACCAACCCGCCCCGAGCTCGGCCACCGCGGCTTCGGCCAGCGCGGTGATCGCGCGAGGCGACGGCAGCGCGACATCGATGCAGCGAATATGCAGATTGGGATATTCGGTTGGCACGACGCTGGCTGCGCCCGTCGCGGTCGCCTTGCACGGCATCAGATCGCCGTCGGCGCCGATCCGCTGCAGGCGGTCGGTCAGCAGCGCGATCTCGACGGGCTCGTCGCCGACCTGGTGCGCCAGCTCGCGCGACAGGGCGATCAGGCTGAAGAAACCCAGCTCCTGCAGCCTCCGGGCATCGGGCTGCTTGCGGCCCGCCCCCGTGACCAGCCAGCAGTGATAGATTTGCGTCGGAAGCCGGCCTTCGGCACCGAGCATATCGAAGAGGCGCCCATAGTCCGCCTGACTGGCGGGATTGACCGAAAACAGCCCCGCACCCAGCCTTCCGAAGCGATCGCCTGCGCGAACCACGACGACATCGCGCCCCGCTTCGCGCAGGTGGCGGGTAATCGCCTGCCCCAGCCCCTGCATGTCCTCCATGACCAGCGCGACCCCTTCGGGCATCGCGGAAGCTTCGGGATAGGAACGGGTCCAGACGGGTTCATATTGCCATTCGGCGGGATCGTTGGACCGGTCGGCGGCGTCCCCTGCCCCATCTGACTTGGCAAGCTGCGCGCCCGGCTCATACCAGTGACGCTGACGCTCGAACCGGTAGGTCGGCAGCGGAATACGCAAGCGCTGCTCATCCTGCCAGAAAGCGTCCCAGTCGATTTCCGCACCTGCCGCCCAGAGTTGCCCGAGCGCGTCGAGCCACGCCGCGTCGTCGTCGACACGCTGGTCGGGATGCCGCATCGAGCTGATGACCGGCTGTTCGCGCGCGCGGTCGGGATGCTGACGCGCGAGGCTGGCCATGCCGCGGCCGGGACCGACCTCGAGCAGCGCCCGTTCCTGATCGTCGAGCAGGCGGTGCAGGCCGTCGGTGAAGCGCACCGTTTCGCGCAGATGCCGGACCCAATATTCGGGGTCGGTGACGTTCGCCGCCGTCGCCCAGTCGCCCGTCAGATTCGAGGCAAAAGGGATCGTCGGTGCGCGCAGATCGATCGTCTGCATGAGCGCGCGGAATTCGGGCAGGATCGGATCGAGCATCGGCGAATGCGCCGCTACCGAAATGCGGACGATCTGCGCTTCGATTTCGCGCTCGGCGAGCAGATCCCTGAAACCGGATATTGCCGCCGCGGGTCCGGAAACGACGCAAAGCCCTGGCGCATTGATCGCCGCGATCGACAATTGCGGCGGCAGCAGCGGCCGCAGTTCGGCCTCCGAAAGCGGCACGCTCAGCATGCCGCCATCGCGAACCGCCTCGAACAGCCGGCCACGCGTCGTCACGATCCGCAGCCCCGCTTCCATGTCGATCACGCCTGCCAGATGCGCCGCCGCATATTCGCCCGAGCTATGACCGATCATCGCCGACGGCTGAATGCCGACCGACATCCACAGCCGCGCGAGCGCGGTCTGGATGATGAACAATGCAGGGAGCGCGATCGACGGGCGCTCCATCTGGGCCGCCGCCTGTGCGCGGTCGGCGTCGTTCGGGAACAACCAGCGGCGGACCTCGCCCGCACCGATCCGGTCGAGAATCGCTAGGCCATTGTCGACCGCCTCACGAAACAGCGGCTCGGTGTCATGGAGACCGCGCCCCATGTCCGCATGTTGCGGTCCGGCGCCGCAAAACAGGAACGCGGTCGACCGATCGGCGACCAGTTTCGATTGTGGCAGGTCCTGTGTCGCAATATCGCGAAGGCAGACGACGGCCTCTTCACCGGATCCGGCGACAGCGAACCGGCGCTGCGGAAGGTGCTGGCGGCCGATCGACAGCGTGAACGCCGTATCAGGCAAACTCGCTTGCGGGCGAGTTTCGATGAACCCGGCCAGCGCGGCCGCGTTCGCCTGCAAGGCCGCGGACGATTTGGCCGTGCAAAGCAACAGTTGGCGACGGCGGCCGGGTCCGCTCGCCGGGCGCGGCGGCGCCTCTTCGAGCACGACATGCGCGTTGGTGCCGCCGACGCCCAGCGAGCTGATGCCCGCGCGTCGGGGCGTGCCGTCGGGCGACGGCGCCCATGGCGTGCGTTCGGACTGGACGCGGAACGGGCTGTCCTCGAGTCCAAGCGCCGGATTGGGCGCGTCGAAATTGAACGACGCCGGAAGCTCACCATTGTGCAGCGCCAGCGCGACCTTGATCAGCCCCGCGGCGCCCGCGGCCGTATCGGTATGGCCGATGTTGGCCTTGACCGAACCGATCGCGCAATGGCCGACACGATCGGTCGACTGACGAAAGGCTTGCGTCAGCGCGGCGAGTTCGATCGGATCGCCCACCGGCGTGCCGGTGCCATGCGCCTCGACATAGCTGATCGAGCCGGCGTCGACGTCCGCCATCGCCAGCGCCTCGGCGATGACCTTGGCCTGGCCGTCGACGCTGGGGGCGAGATAGCCGACCTTGCCGGCACCGTCATTGTTGATCGCCGATCCGCGCAGAACGGCGTAAATATGGTCGCCCGCCGCCACCGCGTCCTCAAGGCGCCGCAGCGCGAGCACCGCCACGCCGCTGCCGAAGACCGTCCCCTGCGAGGCCGCGTCGAACGGACGACAATGGCCGTCGGGCGACAGGATTTCGCCCTCTTCGTGGATATAGCCCTGCCGATGCGGCAGTTCGATCGACGAGCCGCCGGCGATCGCCATGTCGCACTCGCCGTTGAGCAGGCTCTGCGCCGCCATGTGGATCGACACGAGCGAGGTCGAACAGGCGGTCTGCACATTGATGCTCGGCCCCTTGAGGTCGAACAGATAGGAGACACGCGTCGTCAGGAAATCCTTGTCGTTGCTCGTATGCCGCAACAGGAACAGGCCGACGTCGCGGACCAGCCTTGCGTTGGTCAGCAGGTTGTACGGCATATAGGCGTTGTGGCCCGACCCGGCGAAGACGCCGATCACGCCGTCGAAACGCTGCGGCGTATGGCCCGCATTTTCGAGCGCTTCCCAAGTGCATTCGAGGAAGTGGCGATGCTGCGGATCCATGATCGCCGCGTCGCGCGGGCTCATTCCGAACAGCGTCGCGTCGAAACATTCCATATCCTCGAGCGGGGCGCCGCGGCGGACATAGTTACGGTTGCGCAGCGCCGCCGGGCTGACGCCCGCCGCGACCAGCTCCTCGTCCGAATAGGTCCGGATCGCCTCGCGGCCGCTTCGCAACAAATCCCAATATTCGTCAATCCCGCGCGCATCGGCGAAACGGCACGACATGCCGACGATCGCGATTGCCGCTTCGGGAAGCTCTGGTCCGCCGGAAGAATCGAACGCACCGTGGTTCTGTTCCATCGATCAGTTCCTCGCCAGCGCGCGCGCGGCGCCCCGGCGCTGAAGCGCGGCGCGCCGGTTGCTCGCCCGGTCCTGCCCTTCGCGCGCGGCGGCGACCTGCGGCTCTGAAACCGACAGGTGCGCCGCGAGCGTCGCGACGGTCGGAAAGCGGAAAATGTCGGTCAGCGACACGGGCCTTTCCGATACCGCGGACAGGCGACGATGAAGCTGGACGGCGAGCAGCGAGTGGCCGCCGATATCGAAGAAATTGTCGCGCAGGCTGACGCTGGACAGGTTGAGGAGGTCGCACCAGATCCTGTGGATCCGCGCCTCCATACCGCTCGCCGGCTCGACAGCTTCGCTCGCCGGGAGCTCGATCGCGACGCGCACCGTATCGGGCAGGGCTTTGCGGTCGATCTTGCCATTGGGCGTCCGCGGCAGCGCATCGACGTGGATGAAGGCCGACGGCACCATGAATTCGGGCAGGCTGACCCGCAGATGGTCGCGCAGCGCGTCGTTCGATGGCGCGTCCGTCGCGGCCAGATAGGCGACGAGGCGCGCGTCGGCGGCGCCATCGGCGCGATGCGCGACGACCACTGTCTCGATTACGTCGGGATGATCGGCCAGCCGCGCCTCGATCTCGCCAAGCTCGATGCGGTAGCCGCGCACCTTGACCTGATGGTCGAGCCGGCCGAGAAAATCGAGCGTCCCGTCGGCACGCTGCCGCACGAGATCGCCGGTCCGGTAGGCACGCCCTTCGGATGCGACCGGATCGGCAATGAAACGGTCGGCGGTGAGTTCGGGCCGGTTGAGGTAGCCGCGCACCACGCCGTCACCGGCGATGATCAGCTCGCCGGGCGTGCCCGGGCGAACCGGCTGCATCCACCGGTCAAGCACATAGGTCTGCTGGTTGAGCAACGGCCGGCCGAGCGGCGCCACATCGTCACCGGGCTGCAGCACATGGGTCGCCGACCAGATAGTCGTCTCGGTCGGCCCGTACATGTTCATGACCGCGCCATCGACGAGCGACAGCATGTCGCGGGCGAGATGCGGCGGGAAGGCCTCGCCGCCGACCATCAGGCGCCTGAGCTCCGACAGATGCGGCCGCGCCGCGCCGTCGCTCGCCAGCATATTGAGCAGCGACGGTGTGCACTGGAGATGCGTGACGCCATGCTGCACCATCAGTTCGGACAGGCTGTTTTCAGCTTCCTCCGCCTCCGCCGCGGCAAGACGCCGCAGGCGATCGAGCGCGGGCAGGCTCGCAAGCACCGTATCGGTCGCAACGCCGAAATCGACGAGGCAGCCGATCTCGTCGACGCCGATTGCGCAAAGGCGGCGGATCAGCGGCAGACAGTCTTCGGGCGTGCCGAACAGGCCGCTGGTCTCGAAATAGCGGTCGAAGGCATGTTCGAGCAGCGCGTCGGTTTCCGCGTCGCTGAGACCCGACAATTCGAGTTCCTTGCCCGCCTCGGCGCCGACCGGCTGCCTGAAGGTCGGGAACGACCAGGCATATTGCTTGAGGAGGTTGGTCGAGGTGCGCAGATATTCGGTCAGCGGCGCGTGCACGATCGACCGCACATCGTCGGCATTCTCGCCGACAAAACTGTGCAGCATCAGCGTGACATGGCCGGCACCAGCATGGCCTGCCGCTGTCCGGGCGCTGCGATAGGCGGCGATCTTCTCGGCCACTTCCTCGACATTCTGCCCGAGCAGGTGCGTCAGCACATTGGCGCCCGACCGCCCCGCTTCCTCGAACGTCTGCACATTGCCCGCCGAGGTGATCCAGACCGGCAGTTCGGGCTGCACCGGGCGCGGATAGGTCTTGAGTTCGACATCGCCGAGCGGCCCCGGAAAGCTGCGCGCCTCGCCGCGCCACAGCGCGCGGACATCGTCCATGGCGCGCTTCAGCGCGCCGTTGCGGTGGGCGAAATTGGCGGGATTGAAGACGAAGTCGTTCGGCTGCCAGCCCGAGGCAAAGGCGATGCCGACGCGGCCACCCGACAGATTATCGACGAGGGCCCATTCCTCGGCGATCCGTGCCGGATGGTGCAATGTCGCTACGACGCTCCCCGCGCGAATCTGGAGCCGCGAGGTCGAGGCCGCCAGCGCAGCGGAAATGACAGCAGGATTGGGATAGGGGCCGCCGAATGCATGGAAATGCCGCTCGGGCGTCCACACCGCCTCGAAGCCATTGGCGTCGGCAAAGCGCGCGCCCTCCATCAGCAACCGGTAGTGGTCGGCCGCGCTCGCGCCATCCGCGCTCGCGAAATAGAAAAGACTGAAGCCCGGCGCCTTTCCGCCGTCGCGCGAGACGATGTCGCCGCGCACTTCGCGCTCGGTCGCGATCACGACATGATAGCCGCGCGTGAGCGGCCAGCAGATTTCGAGCACCGAAATGTCGAAGCTGAGGCTGGTCACGGCGAGCCAGACGCCGTCGGGCTCGAGCTGCCGATCCATGCCGGCGAAGAAATTGACCAGGTTCCGATGCTCGATCATCACGCCCTTCGGCAGACCGGTCGACCCCGAGGTATAGATCACATAGACAAGATTTTCGCCGGTCGCGCCGCCGTCGAAAGGCGCGTCGGACAGCACCGAAAGTTCGCCGTCGAGCCGGTCGATGCACACAAGATGCGCCGCCGTTGCCGGCAGGTCATCGACGAGCGCCGACCGGGTGACGATCACCGGCATGCCCGAGTCCGTGATCATATGCGCAAGCCGGTCGCGCGGATAAGCGGGATCGAGCGGCACATAGGCCCCGCCCGCCTTGTGGATCGCCAGCACGCATACCGCCAACTCGACCGATCGTTCGACGTTGAGGCCGACCATGACGTCGGGACCGACGCCCAGCGCGTGCAGATGACGTGCCAGCCGGTTCGCCTGTGCGTCGAGTTCGGCATAGCTCAGGCTGCGGCCACGCGCGGTGACCGCCGCCTTGTCGGGCGTGCGCCGGGCCTGGTCGGCGATCATGTGATGGACACCCGACACACCGGCGGTTTCGCCCGTTTCGGCGTTCCACGTCCGGATCACCCGGCAATATTCGGCCTCGTCGAGGAGCGAAAGCCGGCCGACCGGCGTTCCGGGAGCCGCATCGGCGGCCGCCAGCATCGTTTCGAACCCGGCCCACAGATCGGCGACCGCGGCCTCGTCGATCCGCGACCGATCGTGGGTCAGGCGGCAGCCGCTGCCGTCGCTCGCGATAGCAAGGTGGAGTACCGCGCCCCTTGTCGCGGCCGCCTGATCCAGCCGGTCGACAAGCTGGACGGCGGCGGGAAAACCAAAGCCGCCCGAGCCGCGCAGATCGGGCATACGGGCGATCAGGTCGCGCGCGATCGCGATCCGCCTGTGCATCGCGCCGATCTCGTTCGCCAGCCGGTCGGCAAAGACGCCCAGCGGCTGCTCGCGGTCGATCGCAACGCACAGCGGCATCTGGTCCGCAAACCACGGCGCAACGTCCTCGAGCCGCGACAGATAGACCTGATCGGCATAGCCGATATCGACCGTATCGCGGTCGGCAACACGGCCGAGATAAGCGACCCAAGCCGCGAGCAGGTCGGATGCAGTCCGGCCTGCGGAAACCACGCGGTCCGAAACAGCAAGCTGTTCGCACCGTTCGTCGCCCCTCGCCTCGAATTGCGGAAGCAGAAGCGCGTCGCATCCCGCGAGACGGCGATGCCACCAGCCTTCGTAGCCGGCGGCCGCACCGTCCAGCGTGCCGAGCGTCTCCCGCTGTTCGCCGTTCGGCGATACGAAACGGTCGCCGACCCGCAGATGCGAGGATGCCAGCGGCTCGCCATCGCCATCGGTCAGCCGGTCCAGCCGGAGATCGGCGCCCCCGGTCGCCACGACCGCGGCGGCCTCGCTTTCGACAATCGTGCCGGGCGCTGCATCGCTGCACCGGTCCAGCACCGTCGCGCCATGCACGAGGACGAGCCGGTCGCCGAGCAATGTCTTCGTTATGCCGAGCGGGTTACGATAGCTCCCGAAATCGAGCGCGGAAATGCGGCGGGCGATTTCATCCGCCGGGGCGCCCCAGTCGATCGTCGCGGCGGCAGCGGGCCTCGTGTCCTTGCCGAAGAAGCGTGCGGGCGGAGCCGGCATCGGCCGACGGCGCTGCACCGCCGCCTCGATATCCGCGGCCAGCACCGCGAAGCTCCGCAATCCCGCCTCGAAGCATTTCGTGTTGAGCGACAACGAGGTTTCGCCATCCTCGATCGCAATCGTCTCGGTCGCCAGAATGTCGCCGCAATCGACGGCGTCGGTCATCAGATGCCACGTCACGCCATGCCCGGCTTCGCCCTCCAGCAGAGCCCAGCTCGGCGTGTTGAGCCCGGCGTAGGCGGGCAGCGGACCGTCGTGAAAATTGATCGCGGCGCGCGAGGCCAGCGCCAGAACGTCCGGCGGCAAAATGGCCAGATTGGTGATGCTGAACAGATAGTCGACCGCCCCGGGACCGGCCTCGACCAGTTCCTGTGAGCGCGCGAAGAGCGGAATACCGGCGCGGCGCGCCCATGCTGCGGCCGGCCCTTCGGGTGCAACCACGGCGACGATCTCGTGCTGCCGTTCCTGCAACAACCGGCCGCATTCCCCCAACAGGGTTTCGCGGCCGATGAGGATAGTGCGCGGCTTGCGTTGGTGCAGGCTGGGTTCGATGGACGGCGCCGGTCCCGCCATGATGTTCTCCTTTGGGCGCATCGTAAGGCGGAAGCGGGCACGCAACTACTTCAACAACTCCGTAGGCAAATCATGTGGTAAAAATGGGGAATGGGGAAATCGCATTCCCCGTCATTTATACTCGATCAGACGCCGCCGACGCCGCCAGTAGTCGATTTGCCCCTGCAGATGCGGCAGCTTGCCCAGCGTGATGAAGCTCGCCTGCAACGCCCCGCCGCCGAGATAGACCCGCAGCCACAACAGCGGCCACAGCGGCCAGAAAACAGGAAGCGCCCACAACAGGTTGCTCGCGACCTGATGGCGCAGCCGCGGATTATGATCGCCCCGAAGGCTATAGGCCTCCGCGGTCGCATAACCGCTTCGCCGGCTGCGTTGCCACCACTGCCGAAACTCGGTCATCGCGGCGTCGTGGATGGTCATGTCATGGCCGATACGCCGGATCCGCCATTGGTTCAGCCGGATCCGGTGACAGAGGTCGGGCTCCTCCCCGGCGATCAGTTCCTCCGAAAAGCCGTCGACCTCGACGAAAGGCTCGACGCGGAACAGCGCATCGCCGCCACAGGTTTCAGCGATGCCGACGGGCGTGTTCCATTCCTGGTCGCACAGCCGGTTATAGGGGCTGGCCTCCGGCGTGCGTTCACGCCGGCGGCCGCATACCGACGCGAGGTCGGGTTCGGCCCGCATCGCCTCGAGCGCCTTGCCGAGCCAGCCCGGGACCAGTTCGCAATCGCCGTCGATGAAATGAAGATATTGCAGATCGGGATAGTGTTCGATGAGCCACGCAGCCCCGGCGTTGCGCGCCCGCGCGGCCGTGAAGGGCAAGGCCGGGTCGAGGTCGACGACCGGCAGGCCGCGCCCGCGGGCAAGGTCGCAGCTTCGGTCGCGCGAACCGGAATCGACGTAGACGGCGAGCGTCGTCTCCTTCAGCACGCTGTCGATGCAGGTCGCAAGCCGGTCGCCTTCGTTGCGGCCGATGATGACAAAGCCGACCGCGCCCGGTCTGGCGGGGGACCCGGCACTGCCGCTCACGGCTCGCGCTCCGTACGGATCCAGTGTCTTTCGCGGCGGGTAAGGAATTGCGCGGCGATCCGCAGCTTCCAAAGCATGTAAGCCGGAATTCGCGCCACGCTGCGCAAGGGCAGGATGTCGCGACCCTCCGCACGCCACGCACGGGCCAGGCCGACACCGAGCAGGGCCAGTGCCAGCGTCAGAAACAGCACCGGGATGTTTGCGCCGGACATCCGGGCGCCCGCCGCAAGCAACAGCAACGCGCTGGCGAGCAGCAGGACGGTCGGCGGAATCATCAGGTCGAGCGCGACCACGGCGAGCCGCCAGCGCCCGCGTAGCGCACGGCTCAGCAAGGCGGGGACGTAGCGTCCCATCGAATTCAGCATCCCATGTTCCCACCGCCGGCGCTGGCCGGCCATGCCCTTGTCGGAACTCGCGGCGCTGACGAACAGCGCATCGTCCTCGAAAATGACGCGCTCGCCGGACAGGAGCAGATCCAGCCCCATGTCGAGGTCCTCGACGAGCGAGGCAGCCCGCCATTCGACCCTGTCGAAAATCCGGCGCGGGAAGGCCATGCCCGATCCCTGCAACAGTGCCGAGCCCGTCAGCCTTTGCAGCGCGCGCTGACGAACCCGATTCTTGATCATGAAGGCGAAACAGGAAATGCGGACCCTGGCGGATGCCTCGCCGGGCGGCGCCAGAAGATAGGCGCCCTGCACCACGGCATCGCGCCGCGCGGCCGTTGCTGCGAGCCGGGCGAGCGCCCCCGGTTCCGCCTCGCAGTCCGCATCGACGATGATCACGACGTCACCCGGCTTTCCCCGAAGAAAGGTGCGGCCGAACTCGAGCGCATGCCCCTTGCCTCTCCGCGACGGATCGCAGCGCTCGACGACATCGGCTCCCGAAGCCAGAGCGATATGCGCCGTATCGTCGTTGCAATTGTCCGCGACCACCAACAGCCTGTCGGAGTCCCGCAGCTGCGTCATCACCGACGCGACTGCGGCCGCGATTCCCCGCGCCTCGTCATGCGCGGGCATCAGCACGATGAAATCGGGGCCCTCGCGCCGTTCGGGCGCGGGTCGCGATCCCTGCGCCTTCGCGCCGAGCAGGCACTGGAACGCCAGAAAGGCTACCAGCGCTGCAGCGCCGGCACACAGTGCAGCGACAATCATTGCCCTGCCCCTCCGAAACGTCCCTCCTCCGACACGGCGTTATCCGTTCCTTCGCCGTTGCAGCGCGGGGGGCATCCAGTCGGCCTTGAGATGGTGGAACAAGACGCGCCAGTCACGCTTGTCGGCGCTGCCCGGCCGTCGGCGGAAGTCGGTAGTTCGCTCGATCAGGTCCTGATCCTGCTCCGCACCGGCGGTGTAATAATAGGTGGCGATCGAACGGCGCGATCGATTTTCCGGGCACGAAAGCGGATCGGGATGGCCGTGAAAGGTGTCGCGATCGGTCGAAAAGATCACCGCCCGGCCAAACTGCGGCATGATCCGCCGGACCGCCGCGCGCATCCCCCTGTCCCACAGTTCCAGCGCGCCGCCATATTCGTCGTGCCAGTCCTCGTTGAGATAGATCAGCAGATTGAGCCGACGGATCACGCCCATTTCCATGTGACGGGGAAAATCGGCGTGGATGCCGAGATGACCTCCCTGTCTGGTTTCGTGGAGCCCCGCGCCTGCATGATAGGGGTCGGGGATCAATCCCTCGATGCCGGTCAGCCCCGAAAGGAAGGACAGAAACGCCCGCGAGTTCAGCTCGGCGAACAACATGCGCGTCAGCGGCCCGTCGCATTGGTCAGGGCGAAACTGGAACTTCAGCCGCTCCTGTTCACGCATGAAGCATTCCCGATCCCCGCTGTCCGGGAACTCGCCCGCAACGCCGCGCAGGAAATCTGGATCGAGAAAATCGTCGAGAACGATGTGCGGGAACGGCTGATTCGCCTGATATTCCTCCGCCCGCAGAGCGCCGGCAGCGCCACACTGCTCGACATCGAAGCACCAGTATCCCCCCAGATCTGTCAAACCGAGTACATGCATTCCTATCTCGTCCGAGCGCCGGCAGGACCCCGGGACGAAGGGGCCGGTCTTCTGGCCCGTATCAAACACGCCGGGCGATCCCGGAACAAGCCGGGGAAATCACCTTGGGAGTTCTCATAATCGACAGAAAATAATGCCGGGACTAAAACAGCGGACTGAAACTCCCGGAGAAAACACCAGTGCACGTGGCACTCTACTCTCCCAATTGGCCACCTGCGGGGGCAGCGAACGGAATCGTCAGCTATGTCTCCGCGGTGAGGGAACATCTTATCGCCAAGGGGCACAGGGTCACGATATTGTCCGAAGGACGGCGCTATCCCAGCGATGGCGCCGATACGCCGTTGCTGGCGCCGATCGAGGCGCTCGGCGGATTCGACCGGTTGCAGCGCCGCATTTCGCGCCGGATCGATACCTATCATGGCGGCTTGCCGGGCCTCGGCCAGCAGCTCGCGGCGCAGGTCAGCGCGGCCCATCGCGCCGACCCGATCGATATCCTCGAAATGGAAGAGAGCTTCGGCTGGGCGCACACGGTACAGCGTCTCACCGGTATCCCCGTCGTGACACGCCTCCACGGTCCCCATTTCCTGAAGCCGCCCAAACCGCGAACAGCCAGGGACAGGCTCAGCGATCTGCAACGTTGCCGCACCGAGGGACGCGCGGTGCGTTCGTCGCATACGCTGACTGCGCCGACCCGGGCGATGATGAAGGTCACGTGCGAAAATTACCGGCGCCCGGCCCACGAGCGCGACGCGGTCATCCCCAACCCCATCCGTCTGCCCCCCGAAAGCGAACGCTGGAACCTCGCGACCTGCGACCGCAGCCGCATCCTGATGATCGGCCGTTTCGACTATTGGAAAGGGGCCGACACAATGCTCCTCGCCTTCGAACAGGTGCTGCGCCATTATCCTGATGCCCGGTTGACGCTCGTCGGTCCGCTGATCGGTATCGAGACGGGCCCCGGACAGCTCGCCGACTTCCAAGCATATGCACGCGCGAACCTGTCACCCGAAACCGCCGGGCGGGTCGAACTCACCGGCACGCTGGCGCCGCCCGAAATCGCCATGCTGCGCCGGCAAGCTTTCGTTACCGTGCTCGCTTCGCGGGTCGAAAACTTCCCCTACGCCCTGCTCGAGGGGCTGGCGTCAGGCAGCCCGATGGTCTCGACCGACTGGCCCGGAAGCGATGAAATCATCCGGCACGGCGAAACCGGCTTCCTCACCCCGGTCGGCGATCCCGAAGCGCTGGCGGAGCGGCTCGTCTGGATGTTCGATCATCCGGAGGCGGCCGCCCGGGCAGGCGAAAAGGGGCAGCGCCATTGCGCCAGAAATTTTTCGGTCGAAACCGTCGGCGCCCGGCTGATCGAATGCTATGAGGCCACGGTGCGGAACGGGGCGGAGTGACCCCCGCACCCGCGTCCGCGCTGGCTGATGCTGCGCAGGGCAGCCTATCCTCGCGCGTCCGCAGGTTTCGGGACATCGCGCTGCGCGACACCAATGTCGTCGTCATCTCGGTGGTTCTTGCCAATCTGTTGCGCGCGTTCAGCAGTGTCGTCCTGACGCGCCTGCTGGTGCCCGAAGTGTTCGGCATTTCGGGCGTCATCGCGTCGATCGTCTTCGCCTTCGGAATGGTCTCCGACCTTGGCTTCCAGGCCTTCGTCGTGCGGCACCCGGACGGCGAAAAACCGCACTTTCTCGATACGATCTGGACCATGGCCGTCCTCAGGTCGATCGTCCTGACCTGCGCGATGTTCGCGCTGTCCCCCGCAATCGCCGGACTGTTCGGCAAGCCCGAACTGACGCCGCTGATCGCCGTGGCGTCGCTCACCTTCGTAATCGATGGCGTCGCTTCGCTGACGCTCCTCACCGCGCTGCGACACCGCATGGTGCTTCGGCTTTCGCTGGTCGAACTGAGTGTTCTCATTCTCCAGATATCGCTCTCCTTCCTTCTCGCCTATCTCTGGCGAAACTATTGGGCGATATTGGCGAGCATGCTTGCCGGCAGCGCGTTCAAATCGCTGCTCAGCTATCTGCTATTCCCCGACTCGCTGCGCAAGCCGGCCTTCGACCGGCAATATATCCGCGAACTCTGGAACTTCGCGCGCTTCGTTACGGGATCGAGCATCATCACCCTGCTTCTCCTGCAAGGCGACAAGTTCGCGCTCGGGCGGCTGATGTCGCTCGACGATTTCGGTTTCTATATTCTCGCGGGCAATCTCGCGACCGCCCCGCTCGCCTTCACGACGGCCTATGCAAGCCGCGTCCTTTTCCCGGCCTATTCGCAAGCCTGGCGCGACGGAGAAAAAAATCTTCGCGCGCTTTTTTATGCGAAGCGGCGCCTCCCGTCGCTGATCTACAGTTTCGCCGCGGGCGGGCTGATCGGCTCCGCCCCGCTCGTGATCGAGCTCCTGTATGACCCCCGCTACGCGACCTCCGCGATCTATCTCCAGATACTGGCGATTACACCGCTGTTCGCGCTCGCATCCAACAGCGGCAACGAGACTTTGACCGCGACCGGACACATCAAGGTGACCTTTCAGGCCAGCGTCGCAAAGCTGTTATGGTTCTGCATCGCCGGACCCGCCGGCTATGCGCTCGGCGGCGTCCTCGGGCTCGTCGTCGCGGTCGGACTCATGGAAATTCCTGCCGTCATCCTCAAATGGATCAGGATGCACCGCCTGCAATTTCTCGATCTCCGCCAGGAGCTATTGTTCCTCGCGGCCGGCGGCGGCGGGATCATCGCCGGCGCAATCGGCGACAATCTGATCGAGCGCCTGCTCTGACCGTCCTTCGGATCGGGGTCGTGGCCCGGCTGATGATGCGCGCCCATAACGCCGTTCAACCGAAGCCTCTTCATGCCCTGTGGAAAAGGAGGAGTTCCGGTCTTTTGTCGGCATCGGCCAGGTTCGTTCCGGCCCTGACACTCCGCTGAAGACGAAGGAACGCCGTGGCGAAGCCGAACAGGGCGAACAGGTAGAAGGACGGCCGGGTTCCGAAGGAGGTGAAGAACAGCATCTCCATCATCATCAGAAGACTGCCGAAGATAAAGGCGCCCGCCTCCACATCGTGCTGCGATACGCCCCGGAACCGCCCTCTGCGGACGATGGCCGTCAGGAAGACACCGAATGGCGCAACAAAAACCGTCAAGCCGGACAGGCCGGCGATCAGCATGATCCAGATATAGGTATTGACGAAATCGATGATGCCTTCGCCCTGCACCAGATCGGGCAGCAATCGATGCAGTTCCCGCATGGAATAGCCCATGAAGGGACGCTCGGCGAACAGCTCCAGCCCCCGGCTCAACAGCAGGCGCCGATAGTCCGATGATGCGCTCGACCCGCCGGAAAGCCCGAGCGTCTCGGACAGATAGGGATAAAATTGTGCAACAAGAAACAGGAAGGAGATTGCCCCCACGGCGACGAACAGCTTCTGTCCCAGCCGGACATGGCGGCCGCGGAGCGCGTCTGCCGCGGCGATTGCGATCAGCACGCCCACCCAGGCACCACGTGATTGCGGTGCGATCAGCCCGATCACTGCTACCGCCATCAGCAGCAGATAATAACGGCGGCCGCGCATGAAATCCCGCGACAGATGGAGTGCCATCACGCAGATGGCCAACACCATCGCCACCGACGTCGGTTCGGTAAAGGGTCCGCCGGCACGAATCAGTCCCGCCCGAACCTTGACCAGCATCAACGTCGGCAGTTCGAAGAGCCGGTAGAGTTCATGATATACCGGCCAAGCCTTCCAGACCTCGAAGATCAGGAGCGCGGCGATGACGACCCCGCCTGCGCCCAGCCAGAGCATCGCCGATTTCAACTCGTCGCCGGTGCGCAGCCCCCGGCTGACAATGTAATAGGGCAATGCGAGCTCGAGCGAAACCTCGGTCAGCGCGCGCAGATGGTGCGAGAAGGTGGTTTCGCGCGCAACCGCCATCGCGATCGTGAAGACGACCAGCAGGACAACGAAATCCCACTCGATACGGCATCGCGCCTTCGCCGGGTTGACGAAGATGGCCACCGCCGCACCGAGCGCCAGCGCGTCGTGGACGCCGAATTCGACCAGCTTGAGCGAGCCGAGCACCAGCGTATGGTCGAGTCCCGGCAGCAGCAGCAGGCTGAACAGATATACGGGCACGATCAGGTTAAAGCGCCACGCCGCAACCGGCACCCACAAGCACATGATAACGAGCAGGAGGCCGAGGCTGGGAACCGACCATGCCAGCACCGGCATGGTCACCGCAATCGCCAGCATCCGGGCCCCTACCGGCTTCCGGACGTCGCTCTTCAGGCAGAAAAGAAACAGGACGATCGCGGCGGCACTGACCGTTCCGACGAAAAAGCTCGGCTTCACGATCAGATAGTCGCCCGTCGCAAGACGAAACGTGAGCGCAAGACCTGCGGCGAGGATGAGAATGGCGGGCATCAGCGCGCTCCCGCCTGGAACTGCCGCACCGCACGCAGCTTCGGAGTCTGGTCGAGCGGTTGTCCCGCATATTCCATCAGCCCCCACGAGCCATAGTCGGCGATCGGAGCGGTCGACGCGTAGAGCGTCAGCGTACTGCGGATACGCTTGTCCCATTCGGCGAGGTAACGGCGGTATACGTCGGCCATGCGCGGATCGCGCTGCACGGTCCGAGCCAGCGCAAGATCGGAAGTCACGAGATGCTGCCCCCCTTCATAAGCAATGAACCGCTTGCCATGCCTCGCGGCGATCGCGCGGTTTTCCTCGGCGAATTTCATCGTATGCTCGATCGCGTCCGGCATCCCGGCAAATATCCGGTCGAGATCGCCGCTGTCGAAGCCGTTCAGATCGAACCAGATATAAGGCGCGGTCGCGAGAGCATCGACCCAGCGCACCGTGTCGGCATCCTCGAGGATGATTTTGGCCAGATCAGGCCAAGCGTGCTGGCTGGCCGCGACCCGGACAAGACGGTCGGGCCTGTCGGCATAGACCTCGGTCCAGATCTTCATCGCCGCCCGCACCTTCTGCGCATAGCGGATCATCTGCGCGCGCTTTCCGTCACCATCGCCCAGCTTCATCATCAGGCCTTCGCGCTGCGCCTGCTGCGCGGCATCGAACATGTCGTTCCACACCTCGTTGCCCAGCTCGACATAGACGGTCCGGTCGGGGTTCAGCTTTTCATGAACCAGCCGGGCAAATTCGCGAATATAATGTTCGTCGGCCTTGTACGGCATCAGGAACCAGGGATCGCTTCCGGTTTCGTTGGCGACCGCGATCATGTCCTCGATCGAAGCGCCCGCGGCCGTCACCTGACTCGAGTTTGATTGCCGGGCGCGGGTTTCCCAACGCACTTCGGCGTTGTCGTTGGTCCGCTGCCAGTCGAGGAAGCGGACCACCCCGAAACCCTTCACGAACTTCAGAAAATCGGGGTGAAAACGCGCTTCGCGCGGAAAGGCGCGATCGCGGCAGTCGATGTCGCGCACGGGGTCTGCGGGATCGGTGCGGATCAGTTCGATCCACGCCCCCTCGTCCGCTGCTCCGGTCGGCGACAGATCCAGCGTCAGCCAGCCCTCGCCCTGCGCCTTGACGCGCGCCACGCCGCCCGAGCTGATTTCCCCCTGCCCCTTGTATTCGCAGCGTATTTCGACGCTGCGGAACGGGGCGGGCGGAAGGATCAGCGGGCGCGGCGCCGTCTGCCCCGGCCCGAGATTGCGCACCCAGCCGTTCTGATCGAGCTGCGATGCCGGCATCAGCTTCCAGCCTTGCCCCTGCGACGAGAACCATTCGCTCTGGGTGATCAGATTCAGATAGACCTGGTGGCGGTTAAAATTGGCCAGTCCGAACAGGTTGATGCCGAGTTCCGTTCGCGCGTCCGGGGGTGGCGGCACGAGCGCCTCCGCCCGGTCGGCCGAGCCGGCCCGGCCGTTCGTCACAAGGAAGGCAACGGCAGCAAGGGCAATGGCGAAAACGAAAAGGCCCAGTTTGAGCAACCGTCCGTTCGATAATGGACGAAATCCTGCGTCAGGATGCGGCATGTTCCGGCCTCCGGCAATGATCGTGCTCGCGGCAGGCCCCGCGGCGGCTCGTCCTGCGGTCGATGCCGTCAAGGGACGATATCTGCGGATCATGCCGGATCAGCCCGTCGAAAGGGACTGGCCGGGCCGCCGCCGCGCAGGAGCTTTGGCCACGCCCGCGAAAAGCGCGCCCATTTGTACCAGGCTCGCAATCGCCCATCGTCCGCGCGCCACTTCGTGTCGCGAACATAGGCGAGATAGGTCCCCGCAAACTCGTCGGCGAGATATCGCGGACAATCGATCCGGACCTCCGCCTGCTGGCGCCGCCACTGCGCCATGAAATCGCGCGCGAAGCGCTGGAGCGCGCCGGCCTGTTCCGGGTCGAGACCAGCGGCCACCCACGGATCGGCCGGCAGGTTGCCGTAAAGCGCGATATGGCTGATCAGCGCGATGTAATAATTGCCCGTATCGGTCAGATGCACATCGTCGGCGAACAGCCGTTCCATCGTTGCACGCGACGTCCCGGCGCTGAGGCCCCCGACCCCTGCTTCCGAAGCCGCCTGTTCGACCAGCGCGGCAAGCGCCTGCGCAGCCGGAATAAGCCGGACCGGCCGTTTCCGGCCCTTTTCGGCGAGCCGGCCATTGATCATCGTGGCGGTGCACTGCCAGGCCCGCGTCGCCGCTTTCTCATAGGCGACCCATCGCGCCGGATCGTCGAGGTCGTCGACGTTGAGCCACGCCGCATAGAGATAGGTCTGGCCGTCGGGGTTGGACGCGAAAAAGCGTTCCTCATAATCGACCGCGTGGCCGATCGTGTCATTCCAGATCAGGCTTTCCAGAAGCGTGTGCACCTCGTTGAGTACGAGCGTGTCATAGACAACCCCGTCCGGCCCGGGCGCCAGTTCCTCCAGCACATTGATCGGTCGGCGATCGCGATCGGTCCCGGCGCCGTAACCGTTCCATGGCGGCGAACCATCGCCCTGCGTCCTTGCCCGCAGCGACGATCCCTCGAGGTGCTGCATGTTCCAGTCGAGCGCGTGGCCGGCGCCGCCGGCGATTGCCGCCACATAGTCCGGAAGCGGCCTGTCGGTCAGGCTGTGGCCCGAGATGAACAGCCGCCGCGGCGCATCCGACGTCGAGCCATAGGCCGCAGAGAATATGGCGGTCGTGGAAGGGGAGCCATTTTCGGTCATGCATCCTGCCAGGCCGACGAGCGACAACGCCACGAGCACGCTGATCGCAACCCCGTTTCGCACGCCATCCCGTCTCACGGCCGCGCACCGCGTTTCCAGTCGCGGGCGATCTGGAAGATGCCGGGACCGTCATACAGATATCGGCGCCACATACGCGCCGGGTCGGATGCCAGCCGGTGAAGCCACTCCATCGCCATCATGCGCATGAACAGCGGTGCACGTTTCTGGACGCCGGTAAGAAAATCGAGGCTAGCGCCGACGCAAAAGCCGATACCCCGCGCGTTGCCCGCCTGTTTCACGCGATAGGCCAGTATTTCCTGCTGCGGCGATCCGACAGCGAGAAAGCAATAGCGGGCACGCGTATCGACGATGAAGCGGACGGCCCGGACCACTTCGGCGGGATCCCGGATGAACCCCATCGGGGGATCATAATGATGGATGTTCTGCAGCCCGTATCGGTCGCCGAGCCGGGCGATCAGTTCGGCATTGCCGCCGACGATCGCGACCTTGTCCCCCGGTTCGATCGCCTGCTCGAAGATCTGCCGGGTCAGATCGCTGCCCGGAATCACGGGCAAGGTGACGCCCGCTCCCCGGGCGAGTATCGCGAGGATCCTGCTGTCGCACAATGTCGCCCACGCCGACCGGTACACCGGCCAAAGGTCCGATCGGATACGCTGGAGTCGCACCACATGATCGACATTGGGGGTGACCACATAGGCGAAGGGTGCGTCCCTCGTCCGCTCGCTCACCATCTGCAGCACCGACGGCATCGTCCCGCGCGTAAAGGCGAGGTCCATGAAGACACCTGCGTCGAGGTCCATGGGCTCGGACGAGGATGGCGAGGCGGGCAACGTTGCCAAAGCGGCGAACCTTCTTGCGGTACGGAATCCGGCACGCCGACCGGATGCCTGCGCGCCCCGCTGCATTATGCAGATATGATCGTTCAATTCTGCTAGGCGAAATCCCTTCCGATTATGCCCAATGAGACCCGCGCCGGAGAGACGCTCGCCAGCGTAAAAGAGCATCTGAAATATCCCACCCCCATAGGAAGGACCGCAATCAGCGAATTTCGGCCGGCCGCCCGGAGAACTAGGATGGGCTTCACTCAGTCGTTCGGGGAGTCGAAATCGTGTTGCCAACACGCCGCGAAACATCAGGAAGCCATCACAACGCCCTTGTGCGAACGGGTTTCGGCGCCATCGCCTGCGCCGGGCTGGTTTTCCAGACCCCGGTCGCTGCCCAGCCGGAGCCCGCGGCGACCATCGCCGCCGAGGCTTCGGGCCACAGCCAGTACAAGGTCAACGCGGGCGACGAGCTCGACGTCTTCGTGTGGGGCGAGGAACGGATGCAGCGCGCCGTACGCGTGCAGCCCGACGGCACCTTCTCCTTTCCGCTCGCCGGCACCGTACAGGCCACCGGCCGCAACGTCTCCGACATCGCCGCGGAAATTCGCGAACGCATTTCGGTCAACTATCGCTCGTCCGTTCCCGATGTGACGGTATCGGTCCGCGAGGCGACCGGGATGCGTTTCTACGTCGTCGGAAAGGTCCGGACGCCGGGAAGCTACACGAGCGGCAATCCCGTCAACATCCTTCAGGCGCTGAGCGTCGCCGGTGGCACGGCCGAGTTCGCCGATATCAAGAATGCCGTGATCCTGCGTCAGACGCCGAACGGCCAGGTCGTCGAACCGGTCCAGCTCTCCACCATTCTCAAGGGCGGCCGCGCGATGAACGCCGGCGTCCTGAGCAGCCCGCTACCTGTGCTTCTGAGCGGCGATGTTCTTGTTATCCCCTGACCGTGTTTCCGGAAGCCTGCGCCTGTTTGCGATCGGACTAATTGCTCTTGCGGCAGCATTTGTCCTTGCGGCCAGGAGCGAAGCGAAACCCACGGTAACGCTGGAGGTTGATACGTCGGTGCTGCTGTCGGACAATCCCTTCCTGACGACAGAAAAAAAGAAGGCGACCGGCGCCGTCGAACTGGTCGCGCGCCCGCGTGTCGAATGGCAGATCGACCCGCGGACCGATGTCGACTTCAGGGGCGAGGTCGGCGTTCGCCAATATTCGCGGCGCTATGGCAATTTCGTCACCGGACGTTCCGACCTGCAGGTCCGCCACCGCCGCAACGAATATCTGACGATCGGCGCCCAGGCGTCCTACCGGCGCGATCTCGTGTCTGACTCGCTGACCGACAGCATTGATTTCGCAGTCGACCCCCGCAGCATACGCGAGAGCGTCGACGCGCGAGGCTCGGTGGCATGGAGCCCCGATGCGACCACGACCATCACCGGCGACGGCGGCTGGCAACGGCTGCGATACCCGGACTCGGATCTGCTCGAGACCACCCGGGCCTATGACTTCGGCGTCGGCATCAACAAACGCCTCAGCGAGAAATTGACCGTCGGCGTCCAGGGCCGCCATACATCGAGCCGCATGGCCGGTCGCGAGGACACGTCGGTCAACGCGCTGAACATAACCGCGACCCGCCGCTTCGCGACCTTCTGGTACGGCGGCGCCCAGGTCGGGGTCGAATGGACGAAGCTGCGCGACCCCGCCACGCTGCAACGCGAGAGCCGGGCCCGGTTCAACGGCAGCGCCAATCTTTGCTACGCGCCCGACGGCACGTCGGTGTGCCTCCGCAGTGCGCTTCAGAGCGAAGTCAGCGGTCTTGGCGGTCTCCAGCGCGAATTCTCGGTCGGGACGACGATCCGGCACCGGATTTCCGAGATGGGTACGATCCGCTCGGAAATCGACTATCGTCGCGCCCGCCTTCCCGGATTTGATACGACGGCGCAGGTTTTCCGGGGCTCGGTCGGCTATGAGCACCGCATCGGGCGCAATCTCTATCTCACCCCGGACGTGGCCTATCTGCAGCGCAACCGGCGCGCAGGAGAGAAGGCGGACGCCTTCATCTTTTCGATCGGCCTATCATTACGAGGAGCAGGCGCATGAGCACGGACCAGGACAGGGAAGGTCTGGGCATTTACCCGCGCGAGATCGTGGCTGCGCTCTATCGCAAGCGCAAATGGATCATCCTGCCGGTCCTGCTGGGCCTGCTGGTCGCGACGACCGCGATCCTGCTCCAGAAGCCGCAATATCGCTCGACGGCGACGCTTCTTATCGATTCGCAGCAAATCCCGACAACCGTCGTCGCGGCGCCGCTTGCGCACGTCGCGAACGAACGGATCGCCAAGATCCGCCAGCAGATATTGAGCCGCGAGCGACTCTCGCTGCTCGTGCAGGAAAACAACCTGTTTCCCGACGAACGCAAGAATATGCCGATCGACGACCTGCTCGAAATCGTCCGCAAGGCGATCGCCGTCGATCTGGTGGGCGCCAACGAGGGGCAGCCCGGCGGCGGCGGGTCGACCATCGCCTTCACCCTGTCCTTCACCTATTCCGATCCGGTGAAGGCGCAGGCGGTAACGCGTCAGCTGACCGATACCTTCCTCGTCGAGGACAAGCGCTTTCGCACCGAGCAAGCCACCGGCACCGCCTCCTTTCTGGGACGGCGCGCCGACGAACTGCGCCGCCAGCTCGGGAGCCTCGAGGAAAAGCGGCGCGAGGTCGAAGCGCGCTACGCGGGCGCCCTGCCCGACCATGTCGCGATGAGCGCGCAGTCGAATGCGGCCCTGCGCGCCGAAGTATCGCGTATCGATGCGGAATCGCAGGGCCTTTCGCAGCAGGCGAGCTTGCTCGCCGCACGGGCGGACGAAGACACGCGGACCCCGCCGGGCGTCGATGCGCTGCGCCGGGCGGAGGAACGGCTGGCCCAGCTCACCGCGGTCTATGCCGACAATTATCCCGAAGTGGTCGCCGCCCGCGCAGCGGTGCGGCAGCAGCGCGCCGCGCTGCGCGATACCCAGGCGACGCAGGGCGGCAGCATCATTCAGCGCGAAATCGCTTCGAGCCATGCGCGGACACGGATGCTTGCCGCGCGCCGTGCCGAGCTGGTGCAATCGATCGCAGAGATGGAACGTCGCTCGGCGCAGGCGCCACAGGCGGCCTATGAGCTGAACATGATCGAGCGCGAATATGAAAATATCCGCCGGCAGTATGAAGCCTTGCGCGAAAAACAGCTGGACGCGCAGGTGTCGGTGACACTCCAGTCCGAAGACAAGGGCGAGCGCTTCTCCATCGTCGACGAATCGAGCATGCCCCACCACGCGCTCGGCGCGCACCCCGTCGCCATCCTGATCGCCGGGCTGATCGCCGGACTGGCCGTCGGCATCGGCGCGATCCTGGGGTACGAGCTCGTCGCGGGCAAGATACACGGCGCCGAGACGCTGACTCGCCTGCTCAATGCGCCCCCGCTGACGATCATCCCGGAAGCAAACCGTCCGCAGCCCTTTGCGCGCCTGACCGCCGGATTTGGCCAGCTCAGGTCGCGTGCCATGCGGGCCAACTGACCATATATTCAGAAGCGAGGAAGCCATGCGCTCAGAAGCTGAAACCGGCAAAATCATATCGATCGCTCCGCCTGCCGGCGGCGACGCGACAGCCGCCGATCACATGCTGGATCCCGAGCTGCTGCGACGCAATCTCGTCGTCGGCTTCGCGTCCGCCGATAGCGAGGATGTCCATCCTTTCTCCGTCCTGCGTTCACAATTGTTGAAGCACGTCCGTACCACCGGTTCGCGCGTTTTTGCGGTCATGTCGGTCCAGCCGGGCAACGGCAAGACACACGTCGCCGTCAATCTGGCGGCGGCGCTCGGCCGCATCCACCCGACCATACTCGTCGAGCTCGACCTGCGCCGCCCTTCGATCGGCCAGTCGCTCGGTCTGTCGCCCATTCGTCCCGGCATCGACGATTGCCTCGGGGGGTCGGCGACCCTGCAGGAATCCGGGATGCGGATCGAAGGGACGCAATTGACGGTCCACCGGGTGCGCACGCCCAAGATCAATCCGGAAACGCTGCTCTCCTCGGGCGCGCTGGCCGAGCTGACTGACGCCATCCGGAATGCCGCTGATCGGCCGATCTGCATCATCGACACCCCGCCGGCCGTGATCCACGACGACATCATGCTGATCGCTCCGGCGGTCGACGGGGTCATCATGGTGGTCGAGGAAGCGCGCACGTCCAAGCGCGCGCTCGTCAGCACGATCAGATCGTTGAGCCCGACGCCGGTGATCGGCGCGGTGCTGAATCGATCGATTTCGAGCCCGCTCCAGACGTCCGAATATGAATATTATCATATGTCGATGGCGGAACCCAACTCGACCTAGCCGGGCATCTCCGGTTGCTCCGGCCGCGTCGCTCCTTTCGATGCATCCCGACCGGCCTCCTGTCGGGTCGGCTCCGTCCCCTCCCGTCGATTTGTGAGGAGATCCCGCGATGCTCGCTCAGATGATCGAACGGCGACGACGCTGGCTCAGGGACCTCCCGGCCCGGATGGCGCTGAAACTCTTCAACCGGCCGCGCGTGCGCATCCTGCTGGGCCGCAAATACAGCGATGCGCTGCGCATCCATCAGCCGAAGATGCCCGACCTTTCGGGGATCGACGCAAAAATCGTCGCCGGCCTGGAAAAGGACGGCATTTATGTCACCACGATCGAAGCCCTCGGATTGACCGACGCCGGCGTCGTCGTCGACGAGGCCCGGACTCTGGGCGAAGCGTTCGCGCAGGAGGCGCGGGAGCGGGTCGCGAACGGCGAGGTTTTTGTGATCGTGCCGCCCGACCGGATCATTGGCCGTCCGTCGATCTATCTGTTCGGCCTGCAGGACAGGTTGCTGGATATCACCGAAGCCTATATCGGCCTGCCGCCGGCCTATGATGGCGTGACGATCAATTACACCGTTGCCGACGGCCGCGAAATTTCCACCCGCAAATGGCACCGCGACTGGGAAGACCGCCGGATGCTGAAGATCGCGATATATTTGCGGGACGTCGACGAGGACAGCGGCCCGTTCCAGATGATACGACGGCACGACACGCTGCAGAACGACGAAGCCGGATTCAACTATGAACTGGCGGACGACGCCGCGCTGACGGCAAGACTCGGCGTGTCATACACCGACGATATCGTCAGCTGTTGCGGCCCCGCCGGAACGGTGATTTTCACCGACACGGCGCGTTTCTTCCACCGCGGCAAGCCCGCCACAGGACGCGACCGGATGGCCCTCTTCTACAGCTATTTCGCGCACAACCCGCGCCATCCGTTCCTGTGCGAGAGGACGGGGATGCAGCGCAGCGACATATCCCGGTTGGCCGAGCCGCTGCCGCAGCGACAGCGGCGCGCGGCCTTGTGGCGACAATATCTTTCTATAGCGCTGCGGATCATTCCGCCCGCCTCGCTCTGAACGCGCGGTTCGCGGCTCCCCGTACGGCGGACTAGAGCCACGGACCGAGCAGCGCGGCGAGGTGCCGCGCATTGACATCGGGATGATGCGCGGCGAGCACGCGCCGCCGGCCTGTCCGGCCCATAGCCTCGAGCTGGCCGCGCGGCGCATCGAGAACCGCAGCCATCGCCCCGGCCAGCGCGTCGACCGATCCCGAGGGCACCAGCCAGCCTGTATCGGCGTCGAGCAGTTCGGGGATGCCCGCGACGGCGGTCGAGACCACGGGCCTGCCGAGCGCAAGCGCCTCCATCAGCACGACCGGCAGACCTTCGGCGAAGCTCGGCAGGACCATCGCGCGCGAGGCCGCGAGCCGCGCGCGCACATCCTCCGAAGAGCGCCATCCTAGCAGGCGGATCCTGCCGTTCAGGTTCAGGCGGTCGATCTGTTCCTCCAGCACCGTCCGCCCATCACCGTCGCCGATCACATCGATCACGAAATCATGCGATCCGGCAATGCGCGCGGCCGCGGCGACCAGAAGCGGCAACCCCTTCTGCGCGCTCAATCTCGCGACGCACGTCAGGGTCCGGCTTTCGAGGCCGGCGGGGTCCGCAACATCCTCGCCAAGGAAATGCGGCGCCACGGCACAGCGCACGACCTCGATCCGATCCCAGTGCACGGGGTCGGACCAGCGCATGAGCTGGCTCCTGCCAAAGCTCGATACGCCAGCCGCGAAGGCGGCATCCGCAATCTTGCCCGGCAGATCGAGCGCGAGCGGCGCATCGAATTCATCGGGTCCGTGCGCCGTAAAGCTGTAGCTGATCGACGACAGCCGCGCGGCCAGCCGGGCCACGGCGACCGGATTGGTGCCGAAATGAACATGGACATGGCGGATGCCCCGACACTCCATCTGCTCGGCCAGCGCCGCCGCCTCGGCAAAATAGGCGACCGCGCGTACAAAGCTTTCCGTCTGCCGCAGCGACCGGCCCAACACGGCGCATGTCTTGCCGGGGCGCCTCAGAAAATTGCGAAAAACCGCGCCCGCGAGCGCCCGCCGGTTTCCGTCGAGCAGCGGCGTTGTCCGCGCTGCCTCGGCCCGGTCTTCGGTATCGCTGAAGTCTTCGGCCGTGCGGCGAATGGTAAAGCGGGAAACATCGAGCCCCAGCCGCTCCAGCGCCGCAATTTCCGTACGAATGAAGCTGTGGCTGACCTTCGGATAGACGTTCACCAGATAGGCGACCCTGTCCGATGCCGGAACGGTCACGTCGTCTTCACGCTGCAAGCCGGGCGCGACGAGGCCGCGACCATCGGCAAGGTCCGCCGCTGTCTGCGCTGTCGCCTGAAATCCCGTCAGCATCTTGTCCCCGCCATGCCCGCCACCGTTATGGAGCAAGGGACATGTCGGCGGCATTCCCACTATATCGAACCAGTTTCGTGCTCCGCTTTCCCCTTATGAATATTCCTCACCGGAAACTCATGACGCAAATCCCAGCCTAGTTTTTGACGATAGGAATGACGCCGCGTCTGGCGCAGGCTTCGGGCACATCGGAGCCTTCAATGACCTGTTTTCCTCGCCTTCGGCCGGTGCCGGCCAAGCGTGACCAGCCGGACTGAGCGCGCATCATGGCAAGCCTTGCGCCTCGCGATCAATCGGCTGGCGGCTCGTTCGGCGCCGTCGACGCGTTTTCGCGGCTGCTGTCCGGGTTGTTGACCGTCCGGACGACGGTCGTCGTCCTGCTCGTGTGTCTGGGCCTCGTTCTTGTATTCGCCGACCGGGGCGAACGGGATATCGCCGCCATTTCCGAACCTCGATCTCCGGGCCAATCGGCGCCCGCACCGGCGATACCGCCACTTCCGCCGGGGGCAGAGGCGGCCGCGGCAACCGGACCGGCGGCCGACACTGCCCGGAGCATCAATTCCGGCATCGCCATTGTGGCAGCCGGGCGCGTCGCGGCCACGCCCTTCCTCTGGGCCGGAAGCCTGATGGACCGGGAGCGGGCGACCGATTGCCTTGCCGCGACGGGCTATTATGAAGCGGGCACGCGAGCCGCGGACCAACGCGCGGTAATGCAGGTTGTACTCAACCGGGTCCGTCACCGCGCCTTTCCGCACTCGATTTGCGGCGTCGTCTTTCAGGGGTCGGAGCGCGCGACCGGCTGCCAGTTCACCTTTACATGCGACGGCTCGATGACGCGCCGCCAGCCCTCTCCGGCCGTATGGCGGCAGGCGCGCATGATCGCGGCGGAGATGCTCACCGGACAGACCGAACCCGCCGTGGGTCAGGCCACCCATTACCACACCGATTGGGTTCACCCCGCGTGGAGCGGGCAGATGAACAAGATCGCCGCGATCGATACGCACCTGTTCTTCCGCTGGCGCGGCAATATCGGAGATCCGCAGGCATTCACCACGCGTTATTCGGGCTCGGAGCCGCTGATCGCGAGGATGGCCGGCCTGTCGATCGCCCATCGCAGGGACGGCCTGCCGCAGGATGCCCTGCCGTCAGCCACGCCTTTCGCGCCGCCGGCCTTCTCCCCCGCGCTGCGACCCGAAAGTGCCCTCGCGGCCAATCGGGAGATATTGCCCGATCGGGCACGCGCGCCCGATGCCGACGTCTTTCTCGTCGCACTCGACAAATCGGGTCCGGACGGCTTTGCCCGCCAAGCCGAGCAGGCGTGCGCCGGAAAGGCGACCTGCCGGTTCCTCGGCTGGACCAATCCTGCCCAGAAGGCGAACCAGTTCCCCGTTTCGGGCCGGGCGATCGACACCATGTCGTTCAGCTTTGTCAGGCAAGGCCCGGGCGACCCCGGCAAGGCGCGCTGGAACTGCGCGGAATTCCCGCGCGGCGACCGCGCCCAATGCCTCCGGCGCGGGGGCTGATGCCATGAACAGCTTCGCGCACGATTTTCGCAATTCGGTTGTCGTCCATTTCCGGAGCAGACCCTCCAAGGAGGTGGTGCGCCTCCGTCTGGTCGTCCTCCTGGTGCTGCTCGACATCCTGTCCATCCAGCTTGTCTTTGTCGCCGTGAACCAGATGTTCGTCGGGTCGACCATGCTGCATGGGCTCGGCTTCGCGGTGGGTTCGGTCATCCCGATCTTCCTGATATGCGCCTTCATGGTGCGCGTCTATTCGGGGCCCGGAATCCTCCGGCCGAGCGCCTCCGTCGGCGGCGTCCTGCTGGCTTTGATGATCAGCGCGACGGTTCTCGGGCTGATGATCTTCTCGCTGGGCGCCAGCCCCCATGTATCCCGCCCGGGCGTCGCGCTGACCTTCGCGCTTTCGGCCGTGATGATGGCGCTCGTCCACTATTTCCACGCCAGATATGCGAACAGGGTCCTCGACGGCTCGCTCTATTCGATCATCGAACTCTTCGATGGGCCGCTTCCGCGGACCGAACGCGATCCGGAGGTCGACGCCAATTTCTTCTTCGATCCCGTCAATCCTTCGCCGACCAGCTTTGACCGGCTGTCGCACGTCATCGGCCGTGTGGACCGCGTGATCGTGCATTGCTCGAACCAGCGCCGCGCGGCATGGGCCGACGTTCTGCAGGGGATGAACGTCCACGCCGAATTCATGGCGAGAGAGTGGACCGATATCCGTCCCCTCGGCATCGGCGAGCATAATGGCAGCCGGACGGTCGTCGTAGCGCGGGGGCCGCTCAACCTGCACGACCGTATCATCAAGCGCAGCTTCGACATCGCCTTTTCGGCGGCGGCGCTCATTTTGCTTGCCCCGGTGATGGTCGCGGCCGCGATCGCCATCAGGCTCGACAGCCCCGGACCGGTCTTTTTCATCCAGCCCCGGATCGGCCGGCAGAACCAGCTCTTCCGTCTCATCAAGTTCCGCAGCATGCGGCAGGATTGCTGTGACAGGGCCGGCACCCTGTCGACCAGCCGGCACGATCAGCGGGTGACGCGGATCGGCAATTTCATCCGTCGGACCAGCATCGACGAACTGCCCCAGTTCATCAACATCCTGAAAGGCGACATGAGCGTCGTCGGCCCGCGCCCTCATGCGGTCAGCTCGACGGCCGAAGACCGTCTGTTCTGGGATATCGACAACCGGTACTGGCACCGGCACGCCTGCCGCCCCGGCCTGACCGGCCTCGCCCAGATTCAGGGCCTGCGCGGCGCCACCGCCTGCGTGAAGGATCTCGTCGATCGCGTCGAGGCGGACCTGCAATATCTGCAGTCCTGGTCCTTCTGGAACGACGTCAGGATCGTGTTCCAGACGTTCAAGGTGAT
The DNA here is from genome assembly GCA_017745175.1 of Sphingopyxis sp. GTDB lineage: Bacteria > Pseudomonadota > Alphaproteobacteria > Sphingomonadales > Sphingomonadaceae > Sphingopyxis. The sequence continues at coordinate 84,796 of JAGHZY010000004.1, forward strand.
CGTGCACACCAATTCGTTCTGAAACCATCCCGTCCCGAAATTCCCGCCAAACGGATAGTCAATGCAAGTCCACGAACCAATGTCAGGATTGAAAGTGATCACACCCGATCGCCGGGGCGATCATCGCGGTTTTTTTGCCGAGACATGGAACCGCAGGGATTATTCGGAACTCGGTATCGATATCGATTTTGTCCAGGACAATATGTCCTGTTCGACACACACCGGAACCGTTCGCGGCCTGCACTACCAGTCCCCGCCGCACGCGCAGGCAAAACTGATCCGCTGCGGCCGCGGGCGGCTGTTCGACGTTGCCGTCGATATCCGCGCCGGGTCACCGACCTATGGCAGATGGTTCGGCATCGAGCTCAGCTTTGAAAACGGCCGGCAGCTTCTGATTCCTGCGGGTTTCCTCCATGGTTTCGTCACGCGCGAGCCCGACACCGAAATAGCCTATAAATGCTCGGACTATTATGCGCCGGCCGCCGAGGGAACGGTGCGCTGGGACGATCCCGATATCGGAATCACCTGGCCGCTCGATGGCGAGCCGGTTCTCAGCTTCAAGGATGCCGATGCCCTTTCGCTGTCCGAGCTCGACAGTCCATTTGTGTGGGACACCGGGCGATGAAGATACTCGTCACGGGGGGAGCGGGATTCATCGGTTCGGCCGTCGTCCGGCTGGCGATATTGCGCGGCCATGAGGTGGTGAACCTCGACGCGCTGACCTATGCGGCCTGCCTCGACAATCTGGCGGCGGTCGCCGGCAGCCCCGCTTACGCGTTCGAACATGCCGATATCCGCGATCGCGCCGCGATCGGCCGCCTGTTCGCAAGGCATCGCCCCGACGCGGTCATGCATCTGGCGGCGGAATCGCATGTCGACCGTTCGATCGACGGGCCCGACGATTTCGTCCAGACGAATATCGTCGGCACGTTCAACATGCTCGAGGCGAGCCGGAAATACTGGATCGAGGCCGGCAGGCCAAAAACCTTCCGCTTCCATCATATCAGCACCGACGAGGTATTCGGCTCGCTGCCCGCCGACCCCGCCGCGCGCTTCTGCGAGGAAACGCCCTATGATCCGCGAAGCCCCTATTCGGCGTCAAAGGCGAGTTCCGATCATCTTGTGCGGGCGTGGCACGAAACCTACGGCTTGCCCGCCATACTCACCAACTGCTCGAACAATTACGGCCCCTGTCAGTTTCCCGAAAAACTGATCCCCGTCGTGATCCTCAACGCGATCTCGGGCAATCCGATACCCGTTTACGGCGACGGCTCGAACATCCGCGACTGGCTTTTCGTCGAGGATCATGCCGAAGCGCTGCTCCTCGCGGTCGAAAGGGGCAAGATCGGCCGCAGCTACAATATCGGCGGCGACAGCGAGCGCACTAATCTGGAGATCGTCAGGGCGATTTGCGCGATCCTCGACGATGTGCGTCCGCGGACGGACGGTCGGCCGCATGCCGAACGCATCACTTATGTCACCGACCGCCCTGGCCATGACGCGCGATATGCCATCGATGCCTCGCGCGCCGGACGCGAGCTGGGCTGGCGTCCGTCAGTGACGGTGGAAGAAGGGCTCGAAACGACCGTCCGCTGGTATCTCGCGAACGAAAGCTGGTGGCGCCCGATGCTGCAGCGCCGCGAGGTTGGGCAACGCCTCGGCATCGGCAGAGCGGCGGCATGACCATCCTTGTTTTCGGAAAGACCGGCCAGGTCGCGGCCGAACTGCAAAAGCACCGCGACGTCGTCGCGCTGGCGAGAAGCGACGCCGACCTTGGCGCGCCCGATGCCTGCGCGGCAGCCATTCGTGCCCTGACGCCCCGCGCAGTGATCAATGCCGCGGCCTATACCGCCGTCGACCGGGCGGAGGACGAGGAAGACATCGCTCATCGCGTCAACGCGGAAGCGCCTGCGGCCATGGCGCGCGCATGCGCCGACCTCGACATCCCCTTCGTCCATATTTCGACCGACTATGTCTTTGCCGGAACCGGCATGAAGGCATCGGCGCCCGACGACGTCGCGGCGCCCCGGAACGCCTATGGCCGGACGAAGCTTCTCGGCGAAAATGCCGTACGCGCTGCGGGCGGGCGCCACGCCGTCCTGCGGACCTCGTGGGTGTTCTCGGTACATGGCTCGAACTTCGTCAAAACGATCCTGCGCCTGTCGCAGGCGCGCGACGTCCTCCAGGTCGTCGACGACCAGATCGGCGGACCGACGCCGGCCTCCGCCATCGCCGAAGCCTGCCTTGCCATCGCGGAGCGGCTGGCGGCCGACAGCGCGATGTCCGGCACCTATCACTTCAGCGGCGCGCCGGATGTGAGCTGGTATGAATTTGCCTCGGAAATCCTTTCGCGGACCGCCGGTGCGGCGGTGCTGCGACCGATACCGACGCACGCCCGGCCGACCGCCGCAACACGCCCCCAAAATTCGCGCCTCGACTGCACCGGAACCGAGGCCGTCTTCGGTCTCGCACGTCCCGACTGGCGATCCGCGCTGGACGGCGTGGTGGACGAACTGGAGCGGGTCGGATGAAGGCGCGCAAGGGCATCATCCTCGCCGGCGGTTCGGGCACGCGGCTCTATCCCGTCACGATCAGCGTCTCGAAACAGCTGTTACCGGTCTATGACAAGCCGATGATCTATTATCCGCTCACCGGCCTCATGCTGGCCGGAATCCGCGATATTCTCGTCATAACGACCCCGCAGGATCAGGCGCAGTTCCAACAGACGCTGGGCGACGGGAGCCAGTGGGGCATCAATCTCGACTACACGGTGCAGCCCAGCCCCGACGGGCTGGCGCAGGCGTTCATCCTCGCCGAGGAGTTTCTCGACGGCGCGTCATCGGCCATGGTGCTCGGCGACAACATCTTTTTCGGTCACGGCCTGCCCGATCTTTTGCAGGACGCGAACGCCGCCACGACCGGCGCAACCATCTTCGGATATCATGTCGCCGATCCCGAGCGTTATGGCGTGGTGGATTTCGACGCCGACGGCACCGTTCGGGCAATCATCGAAAAACCGGCCGCGCCGCCCTCCAACTATGCCGTTGCCGGCCTCTATTTCGTCGACGGAACCGCGCCCGACCGCGCGCGGCAGGTCAGGCCCTCCGCCCGGGGCGAGCTGGAGATAACGACCCTGCTCGAAAGCTATCTTGGCGACGGGATATTGTCGGTCAGGAAAATGGGGCGCGGCTATGCCTGGCTCGATACCGGAACCCATGCGTCGTTGCTCGATGCCGGCAACTTCGTGCGTACCCTGACCGAACGGCAAGGTCTGCAGGTCGGATCGCCCGACGAGGTCGCCTTCAACATGGGCTGGATCGACCGCGAGAAGCTGTCGATGCGCGCCGGGCACTTCGCCAGGAACGACTATGGCATTTACCTGAAGAATCTGGCCGACGCCGGAGACTGAGCCCGCCTGACCGGCGCCCGGGGGCGATCCGGACTACGCCTGTCGGAGGGAATATGGCGGCGGACGCGGCACCGCTGCGGTCGCGCGCGCGGCGAAGATGGAACAGCCGCAAAGCAGCCCGTACAGGGCGAGCCCCTCGACCTGCCAGAACGGCATCGTCGCCATATTGAGCAGGAAGAAAGAAAAATGCGCCGCGAGCAGCGTGAAGCGCCCGGTGCGCGCCGACGCCGCGGCGGACGCCATCGCCGTCCAGAGCAGGATCATCGCCGCCACGCCGAACCAGCCGAGCTCGTAAAGCGTCGCCACCAGCGTGTTGTGCGGATAGACCTTGAACACTCCCTCCCAGCTCTCCGGCCCCAGCCCGAAGAGATGCTGGAGCGGCGTGCCCTCGGCCCACGCATAGATATAGCTGCTCCAGATCAGCGGCCGGCCCGACATCACCTGCCGCTCGAGCAGGTCAAAATCGCGCGGCGGCTTGATCAGCCCGGCGGGATCGGAGAGAAAGGCCGCGAGATCGGCGAACTTCTCGCTGTAGAACAGCGCCGCGATCGCGATAAGCAGCATCCCCGCCACCGCCGCCGTCGCCGCCATCGGCCCGCGCTGGTCGTGCCGCACGCTCATCGTCAGGCTGCTCAGGAAAACCGCCAGAGCAAGCGGCGTCAGCGCGAGGATCGTCGTGCGATAGCCAGCCAGCAGGATGCCGATGAGGATCGCGGTCAGAAACGCGACTCGCACCGCGCGCGGCGCCGAACGCGCGAAGCCGCCGACCAGAAATCCGGTCAGCAGCGCGACCGAAAAGGCGGCTTCATGGTTATAGCCGCCAATCCAGACCAGCCCGTCGCCGTCCTCTGCCCCTTTCGGCAGGTTCAGCACCAGCGACAGTATCTGAAAGACGAGCAAGGGCAGGAACGAGACCATCGCCCAGCTCAGGAAGCCTGCGTCGGGATCGCGGCGCAGCGCCTGGAAGACGGCGATGACGATCACCACCATATAGGCATATTTTACCGCGACATTGATGCCCCCGGCGACATCGCCGTTGAGGCTCGCGCTGAACAGCGCGAGCACGACGAGCGCATAGACGGGCAGCAGCCATTTGAGCGCGAGGTTCGCGGGCCGCACCACGAAGAGCAGCCCGAACCCGGTGACCGCGATCGAGAGCAATGCGTTGCCCGACAGGCCGCCCGCGACCGGCTGGAACATGTAGAGGTGATAGGCGCCCGCCGTGTAGCGCAGCCACAGCGCCACCACGACGAACGCCCCTGCCATACTGCCCGCCCGCCGCGCAGCAACGACGAGCGGGACGAGCAGGAGCAGCGTCACCGGCAGCAGCAGGCCGGGCCCGAACGCCGGGCCATAGGGCAGCGCCTGCGCTGTCATCGCGCTGCCCGGTCAGTCCGCATAATAGGGGCGATAGGCCCGCAGGAAGGTGCCGCCGCCCTCATAGCCCGCACGCTCCTGCTCGCGCACATCGACCAGCGTCAGCACCGCGCCCAGCATCTCGGCATGGACGTCGTAGAGCCGTCGCAGCGCGACCGAAGCGGCCTTCGACGGCGTCTTGCGCCAGCGCACGAGGAACACGACACCGTCCGCCATGCTGGCGATCACGCGCGCCTCGTCGACCGGCAGCACCGGCGGCGTATCGAGGATCACGAAGTCATAGCGCTCGCGCACCTGTTCGATCAGCTCGGCCAGCCGCGGGCTTTCGGTGAGACCGATCCCCTTTGAATCGAGCCGCTGCGGCAGCAGGCAGGCGTCCGATACGCTGTCCTTGACGATCGCCTGCTCGAGCGTTGCCTCGCCCGCCAGCACCTCGTCGAGCCCGATACGCACGCCGTCTGCAAATTGCCTGCTCGACGCCCGCCGCCGCGCGTCGGCGTCGATCAGCAGCACCTTGCTTCCGGCGGCCGCCATCGCGCGCGCCAGTCCCATCGCGGTGGTGGTCTTGCCCTCGCCGGGCACGGCGGAGGTGATCGCAACGACGCGGATCGGTCGCGCCGCCTCGGCGAACTGGATCGAGGTCCGCAATGTCCGGAACGCCTCGGCATAGGTCGACTGCGGCCGCTTGAGCAGCAGCTCCGCCGGCGGCGCCGGCAGGCCCGCCTTGCGATATCCCGGCAGCGTATGGGCGTCGGGGATCGCGGCGAGCGTCGAAAGCCCGAGCGTTTCCTCGATCGCATCGCTCGTCTCGAGTCCGCGTTCGAGCAGTTGCAGCAGCACGACGAGCAGCACCCCGATGCCCAGCCCGCCGACCACGGCCATCGCGGCATAGATCAGCATGTTGGGCGAACTCGGCGCGCCCGGAACGCGTGCACGGCTGACGATATAGGCGTCGCTGCGTTCCAGCCCCGACTGCGCCACCGTCTGGCGATAGCGGTCGAGAAAGGCCTGATAGAGCGTCCGCGCGGATTCAGCGTTGCGCTCGAGTTCGCCGAGCCGCACCGACGCATTATTGTCGCTTGCGAGCTTGCCCTGCGACTGCGCGACCGACCCCGCGAGCGAACCCGCGCGCTGGCTGGCGATGCTCGCCTGGATCGAGACATTGGCGACGATGCGCTGCACCTCGGCGGCAATCGCCTCGTCGGCCGTGCGGAGCTGGTTCTGCGCCTGCAACAGCGCGGGATGACGCGGGCCGTAGCGCTTTTCGAGCGCCGCGACCTCGCGCGCCGCCTCGGCGCGCTGGGCGCGGAGCTGGCTGACCACCGGCGAATCGAGCGAGTCGCCCAGCTCCTCACCGTTGCGCCCGCCGCCAAGCTGCGCGCGCGCGGCCGAAAGCCGTGCCTGCGCCGCGGCATTTTCCGCCTTGGCCTGGGCGAGCTGGGTCGTCAGCCCCGACAATTCCTGCTGCGTCACCGTGCTGGCCTCCGAGACCGCGAACAGATTATGCGCCGCGCGATAGGCCGCAACCTCACGCTCGGCGCCAAGTACCTGCGCACGCAATTCCTGCAGACGCTGCTCGAGAAAGCCGCGCGCACGCTGCGTCGCATAGGCCTTCGCCCCCGCCTGACCCGAAATATAATCGTCAACCAGCGCATTGGCGATCTGCGCCGCCTGTACCGGCGTGCCGCCCTCATACGAGACGCTGATCGCATAGGAGAGGCCGTCGCGCTTCACCGTCAGTCCGCCCAGCAGCGTGCCAATCGCGCGCTGGCGCCCGATCAGGTCGGGCTGCGCCGCGGGTTGCCCCGCCGCCTCGTTGAACGCCGGATCGGCGGCGAGCCGCAGCCGGTCGACGACTCGTCCGACCAGTTCGGGCGAACGCAAGGCCTGCACCTCGGTGTCGACCGCCGCCGAATCGGGATCGGTCGTCGGGACGACCGAATCGACGTTGATCACGCGCTCGGCCGTCCGCTCGAGCGCGACCTGCGCGGTGGCAAGATAACGCGGTTCGGCGACGAGCCAAGCGGCCGCGGCGATCACGATCGCCGCGAGCATCGCCGCTGACAGCACCATCCATCGCCTGCGCAACACCGCGCCGATCTGGCGCAGGTCGATCAGCGCACCGCGATCGACCTGCGGGTCCGCTTCGCGGCGGAGCGGTACGTGCCGTGTGACGGCGTCCATATCACGCCGCAGCCAGGAAGGCGCGTACCGCCGGCGCGATATCCGGCCGTTCGAGCGCCAGTGCCAGCGTTGCGGTCACGAAACCGCTCTTGTCGCCGCAATCATAGCGCTTTCCCGCAAAGGTGACGCCGTGGAAGGGCTGCTGGCCGATCATCCGCGCCAGCGCGTCGGTCAGCTGGATCTCGCCACCGGCGCCCTCTTCCTGACTGCCGAGCACGTGCATCACCTCGGGCTGGAGGATATAGCGGCCGATGATGGCAAGCCGCGAGGGCGCGACCTCCGGCGCGGGCTTCTCGACCAACCCCTTCACCTCGGTGATCGCACCGAATTGGGCGCCCGGGGTGACGATGCCATATTTTTGCGTGTCGCCCGCCGCGACTTCCTCGGTGCAGATCAGGTTGCCGCCGAGTTCCTCATGGGCATCGACCATCTGTTTGAGACAGCCCGGCGCGCCGACCATCAGATCGTCGGGCAGCAGCACCGCAAAGGGTTCGTCGCCGACAAGGCGGCGCGCGCACCACACGGCGTGCCCGAGCCCGAGCGGCTCCTGCTGGCGCACGATGGTGATATCGCCGGGCGACGGCCGCGTGCCGTCGAGCGCCGCGAGCGACTTGCCGCGCCGCGCCATCGCCTCCTCGAGCTCGAAGGCATGATCGAAATGATCCTCGATCAGGCTCTTGCCGCGACTGGTCACAAAGATGAACTGCTCGATTCCCGCCTCGCGCGCCTCGTCAACGGCATATTGGATCAGCGGCCGGTCGACGACGGGCAGCATCTCCTTCGGCATCGACTTGGTCGCCGGAAGGAACCGGGTTCCAAGGCCGCCGATGGGGAACACGGCCTTGCGTATCTTTCGCATCTTTTCACCCTTTTCTGGTCGCTGGGTTCCCCCCCAATTAACCAGCATTCGGATTTGCAGACACGATCGCCACGTGCTGACAGGAACGACGTGCGCCTTTTCGCTGCATTGCAGCAAGAGCCCGGCGTCGAAGCGTGTGCAAACTGCGTCAGTCCATTCAGAGCGTTGGAGGTGTCCCGGCAAAGGACACTCCGCCCGGGACCGATCCCCCGCCCCGCGATCGCACCAGCGGCGTGCCTGGCGGCACCCGGATATCGTGCGAGCCGATGATGATTTTCGCTGCCCCGTCGTGAACGTCGAAGATCGGCCAGCCACGATCGCTCTTCACCACCAGATGCTCGATATGGATGACCGGCGGCTCGCCTGCGCCCCCCCCGCCCATGATCGAAAAATGATTGGTATCGCCGATGCCGCCGATCCGCACGGGATCGACGCTGGTGATGCGGGTCGCGCGGATGCTCGACCAGAGGCGGAAATTGCGCGCGTTGCGACCGCTGATGCAATCGTCGAGCAGCGTCCCGGTCGATTTCAGGTCGAACCCGCCGTCGCTGTTGTCCCATGCAGCGCATTGGCGGAACAGGAAGCGTGCGTTGCCGCGTTCGGTCGAGAAACCGTCGCCGTTCCAATATTGCCTTGCCTTGCGCCGCCACCGGAACCCGCGCATGACGCAGCGCTCGATCCGGAAGTCGTGCGCGGTACCGGCAAAGGCGATGCCGACCGGCAAATCGGTCGCGCCGGTGGTCAATATGCCGCTCGCGCTGACATCCTCGATCACCCCGTCATGGCTGTCATAGCGGATACGGGCAAAGCTGCGCTCGAGGCCGGTGGCCATCGCGCCGCGCACGCGCAGCCCGACGCAACTCGCCTCCGCCAGCCCCGCTGCCGCGCTGTTCTCGATGACCCGATAGCCGCCCGTCACCCGGATGTCGGCGATTTGCAGATCGCGGACCGGTTCGCGGATCAGGAACAGCCCGTTGCCGACATCGCGCGCGTGCACACCGCGATAGGCGGCGCCCGACCGGACGACATAGACCGGTTCGCCCCCAGCGGCGATCCGGACAGGTTTCACTGCGGAACGGGAGGAAATGTCGGCCATGCGGCACCGATAACCGGCCGCCCGCCGCCGGTACCAGCATGCTGCGGCGCAGCGTGGCGCGCCCGGGGTCAGCGCATCGCGGGCGCCGCGTCCCCCAGGTCGTCGCCGCCTTCGCTCGCAGCCGGGCGACGGAAGCGGGACAGCGCCGGCCGACAGACGTGCCGGACGCGGCTGAAACGGCGGAATCCGGCCTCGCCGTCCCCGACATTCAGCGTCAGGTCGCGGTCGATTTTCGCCATGGACAGGGCTCGACCATCGATCGCGATAGCCGAAGACAGCGTATGATCGAGCACGCGCCGGCGTTCGGCGGCCTCCCGGCCGAAATAATAGATGGCGATGGGAGGCGGCCGGCGATGGATCACCGCGATGGCATCGTCGACCCGCGCATAATTGCGCAGCGGCAGGATCGATCCGCCTATTTCTTCCTGCATCACCAGCATGTCGTCGCTGGCATGGCGGATGATATAAAGCGGTGCGCCCACGCCGCGGGGCGCGGCCTCCATCACTTCGCCGCCCCGCGCGCGCGCGTCATCGAGCAGGTGCGCCATCCGCTCGCGCTCGGCGTCGGTCAGCGGCGTTCCGGTCGCTCCCGGCCGCATCGCCGCGCGCCACAGCCAGGAAGCGACGGCTTCCTCCTGCTCCTCGGGAACGAGAAGATAGTCGGGCGCGAGCGGGGCCCGGCCACCCTTGAGCCGCTTGCGCGCGACGATATTGTCTGCCGCCTTTGCAAAATCGGCCGAGCGCCCGAGGATCACCGGCGATTTGCCCGAGCGTGCCATCGTCAGGTCGCCATCCTCCTGCGGATCGCTCGTCACCGTCAGATCGCAACCGGCGCCGGGCAAAACGCCCTCGGCCGTGATCGCGAGCTCGAGGGGATCGAAATAGCGCTCGGCCAGTTCGCCGAGGAGGCGGGTCAGTGCGGGCGATGCAGCGTCCAGCTTGAGTATGACCCGATTGCCGGCAGCAAGCGCGCTCGCGAGGATATTCGTCGTCCGGAGCAACGGCATCGACGCGGGTGCCGAGATGCCGACCACGCCGATCGGCAGATATTCGGTATAGTTCCCGCTCCGTCCGAGCCGCGCGAGCAGGCTCTGCCCGCGCTCGGGGCGCATCCAGCTGCTCACCCCGTCCGACGCGGCGCGCAGCGCTGCCAGTGCCGGCAACACCTCGGTGAGTCGTGCCGATTCCGAATCCTGATTCGGCTGGTCGGCCGCGAGCGCATCACACAGCGCAGCGGCATTTTCCTCGATCATCAGCACCGCTCGCCCCAGCCGGTCGCGGCGAATGGCCAGCGACACCGGCAGGTCGGCGAAAAATGCCGCGCGTTGCGCCTCCAGCATCCTTCCCATCCCACAGCTTGTCCTGTTCGGCTTCTAATCCGCCGATGACGCGTGGCAAGTTCAAGTCGAAACGTTTCGTCGCAAGGGAGCGAATTGGCCCGTCGATCGTTTGAGCGAAGTCTCGAGCTATCCCCCTATAAACGATTGCATTTTTTCGAACTGTCCCGTTTTGAATCGCAATCGGGACGATATTCGTTTCGCCTTCCAATTGCCTCTTCTCAAAGCTGGCAAGTTGACCCTCGACCACCGGAACGCGATTGTTCGCAGGCGCAGCAAAAATCGCCTTCATACAAAAGGGAGCAACGCGTAATGCGTATCGTAATGATCGGGTCCGGCTATGTCGGGCTCGTTTCGGGCGCGTGTTTTGCCGATTTCGGCCATCATGTGACCTGCGTCGACAAGGATGCGAACAAGATCGCCCGGCTGCGCGCCGGGGGCATCCCCATCTATGAGCCCGGTCTCGACGATCTGGTCGCGCGCAACGTCGCGGCGGGCAACCTGACCTTCACGACCGATCTTTCGGACGCCGTCGGCGCCGCCGACGTCGTGTTCATCGCGGTCGGCACCCCCAGCCGCCGCGGCGACGGTCACGCCGACCTGTCCTACGTTCATGGCGCGGCGCGGGAGATCGCCGCGGCGCTCGATGGCTTTACCGTCGTCGTCACCAAATCGACCGTGCCCGTGGGCACCGGCGACGAGGTCGAGCGGATCATCCGCGAAAGCAATCCGGCCGCCGAGTTCGCGGTCGCCTCCAACCCCGAATTCCTGCGCGAGGGCGCGGCGATCGAGGATTTCAAACGCCCTGACCGGGTGGTGATCGGCATCGAGGATGCCCGCGCCCGCGCACCGCTGGAAGAGGTCTATCGCCCGCTCTCGCTGAACAAGGCGCCGATCGTCTTCACCCGGCGGCGCACCAGCGAACTGATCAAATATGCGGCCAACGCCTTCCTCGCGATGAAGATCACCTACATCAACGAGATGGCGGACCTGTGCGAACGCGTCGGCGCCGACGTCCAGGAGGTCGCACGCGGCATCGGGCTCGACAACCGGATCGGCGCCAAGTTCCTGAATGCCGGGCCGGGCTATGGCGGCTCCTGCTTCCCGAAGGACACGCTCGCGCTGATGAAGACGGCGCAGGATCACGACGCGCCGCTGCGCCTCATCGAGGCGACCGTCGCGGTGAACGAACAGCGCAAGCGCGCGATGGGCCGCAAGGTGATCGCCGCGATGAACGGACAGGTGCGCGGCCGCACCGTCGCGGTGCTCGGCCTGACCTTCAAGCCGAATACCGACGATATGCGCGACGCGCCGTCGATTGCGATCATCCAGGCGCTACAGGATGCCGGCGCCCGGATCCGCGCCTTCGATCCCGAGGGGATGGCCGCCGCAGATCTGGTGCTCAAGGATGTCGAATATGCCGCCTCGCCCTACGCCGCGGCCGAGGGCGCCGCGGTGACGGTAATCGTGACCGAGTGGGACGCCTTCCGCGCGCTCGACCTTGCACGCCTCAAGGCGGCGATGGCCGAACCGGTGCTCGTCGACCTTCGCAACATCTACCCGCCTGCGCGGATCGAGGAAGCCGGCTTCACCTACATCGGCATCGGCCGGCCCGACCAGCCGGAAATCTCCAGCGAAAGGCAGGCAGCGTGACCAAGCCTGGCCCCATATTGGTGACGGGCGCGGCGGGCTTTATCGGCCACGCCGTGTCCGAACGGCTCCTCGCGCGCGGCGAACGCGTGCTCGGGCTCGACAATTTCACCGACTATTACGACGTCGCGCTCAAAAAGGCGCGTACCGCACGGCTGGTCGACAATTTCAACTTCCGGCTGATCGACGGCGATATCGCGAGCCCCGGGCTGGTCAGCGAGCTGGTCAAAGCGAATGGTATCCGCCGGATCGTCCACCTCGCCGCGCAGGCCGGGGTGCGCTACAGCCTCGAAAATCCGTTCGCCTATGAGCATAGCAACCTCAAGGGGCATCTCGCGGTGCTCGAGGCCGCGCGGCACGCCGGCGACATCGAGCATCTCGTCTATGCCTCGTCGAGTTCGGTCTATGGCGAGCGCCCGCTCGGCGGCACCGGCTTCCGCGAGGACGAGCCGTGCACCGCGCCGGTGTCGCTCTACGCGGCGACCAAGCGCAGCTGCGAACTGATGAGCGAGAGCTATGCCAAGCTCTATCGCCTGCCGCTCAGCGGGCTGCGTTTCTTCACCGTTTATGGCCCGTGGGGCCGGCCCGACATGGCCTATTACGGTTTCGCGCAGAAAATCCTGCTCGGCCAGCCGATCGAGGTGTTCGGCGAGGGCCGGATGGCGCGCGACTTCACCTATATCGACGATATCGTCGACGGCGTGGTCGGCGTGCTCGACCGGCCCGCGGCGGGCGGCGAGAACCGGCTGCTCAACATCGGCGACTGCAATCCCGTAGGATTGATGGATATGATCTCGCTGCTCGAACGCGCGCTCGGCCGGCCGGCGGTCAAGCTGATGCGGCCGATGCAGCCGGGCGACGTGACCGCGACCTATGCCGACATTTCGGCGATCAACACGCTCACCGGATACAGCCCCAAGGTGCCGCTGGCGCGCGGCATCGAGCGGTTCGTCGACTGGTATCTCAGCGAAATAGAAAATGGTGGAAGAGGGCCGATGGCAGCGGTGGCCTGAGCCGGACAATCTGGCCGGGCGCGATCTGGAGTTTATGATGCTGCAACGGACGAGTGTGCCTTCCGGCGATCCCGCGGGACCGCCCGTCATCTGTGTGACCGGCCTCCGCGGTTTCCCGCATGTGATGGGCGGGATCGAAAGCCATTGCGAGGAACTGCTGCCGCGGATCAAGACGCTTTGGCCCGATCACCGGTCGGTGGTGCTCGGCCGGGCGCCCTATCTGCCCGAACGCGAGGGCGAGCATCGCGGGGTCGAGATTATCGGCATCCCCTGCCCGCGCTCGCAGCATTTCGAGGCGGTCGTCTCGACCTTCCTCTCGGTCCTGTCCGCCCGCAAGCGCGGTGCCGGGCTGATCCACATCCACGCGATCGGCCCCGGCCTGCTCGCGCCGGTCGCGCGGTTGCTCGGCCTGAAGGTCGTCGTGACGCACCACGGCACCGACTATCATCGTGCCAAATGGGGCCTGTTCGCGCGGAGCGCGTTGCGCGCGGGCGAGTGGCTGGCGCTCAACTTCGCCAACCGGGTCATAGCGGTCTCGCCTTCGCTCGCCGCGCAGCTACGACAGAGTTTCCCGAAACGCGCGGAGACGATTTCCTATATTCCCAACGGCACGTCCGACCTGCCGGGCGATGCCGATCCCGCGCTGATCCTCGAACGGCTGGGGCTGGAGGACGGCAATTTCCTTCTCGCGGTCGCGCGGCTCGTCCCCGAAAAGGGGCTGCATGACCTGATCGATGCCCATAAACGGTCGAACTGCAAAGCGAAGCTCGTGATCGCGGGCTCGGCCGATCATGAAAGCGATTATGCCCGCGAACTGCTCGCGCGCACCAGCGACCGCGTGATCTTCGCCGGCGTCCAGTCGCGCGCGACGCTGAAATGCCTCTACGAGCGTTGTGCGCTGTTCGTGATGCCGTCCTATCATGAAGGGCTGCCGATCGCGGCGCTCGAGGCGGCGAGCTGCGGCGCGCGCATGTTGCTGAGCGACATCCCCGCCAACCTCGACATCGGGCTCGAGGCCGCGAATTATTTCCCCGTCGGCGATGTCGAAGCGCTGACGCAGCGGCTGGGCGTCGATTGCGCCGAATTCGGGATCGATCATGACAGCGTTCGCGCGCGCTTCAGCTGGGACAAGGCGGCGGAAGACACGCTCGGCGTCTATCGCGCCGCGCTCGCCGAACGCCCGGCGGCCGCGCGCCGCTCTCCGACCAGTCCCGGCGTCGTCGAAGCCTAGGGTCAGGCCCTAGCCTGACAGTCGGGCCAGAACCTCCGCCCGGTCCGCCGCGTCGATCGGCCCGCTCCATGCGATACCCGCGCCCGTCCGCCTGGCGCGGACGATCTGCGGCCGCCACGCACCGCGCTGCCACCGCCAGCTGCGGATGCGCCAGCGCCCCGGTCCCTCGGAATCGATCGTCAGCGTCGGCCGTCCTGATCGCTCGGCGCCGTCTTCTTTCGCCGTGCACGCGCCGACGGTTGCGGCGCCGGCGATTGAAGTCAGAAGTGTCCGGCGATCCATGGAATAACCTCCATTTCGGGCTGACCGCAAAGCGGCCCGCGTGTCACGGCGCGGCGAGTTTTTCGGGAATGGTCTGCTGCGCGCGCACCATATCGCGGCCGGTCGCGCGCTTGATCACCGCCTTGCCCAGTCGCTGGCCCGGCAACTCGACCAGCCTGTAGGTCACAAAGGCAAGCGCGTAAGTTACCGGCACGACGATCACCCCGGTCATCGCGAAACGCCCGACCGCGCCGAGCCCGAGCCCGAATTGGCCGATCACTGCCGCCGCGACGGGCTGCAGGATCAGCAGGTGAATAAGATAGGTGCCATAGGAAAGCTCGCCCAGCCAATAGAAGGGCCGGCTGCCGAACAGGCGTGAAATCCAGCCGATCGGCGCGACTGCGCGCAGATGGACCAGCGCGAAGAAACCAAAGACGAGCAGCTCGCGCACCGCGAAATGGAGCAGATCCTGTTCGCCGCCGATCGGGATCGCGGCAAGCATCATCGCTGCGCCGAGACGGGTCCACAGATGGATGCGGCCTTCACCGGGATCGGCCGCGATCAGCATACCGGCGAGGAAAAGCTGGAGCTTCAGCGGCAGGAAGGACGGCATCGGATAATCGAGCCCCGCCGCCCCCGCGACGAGGGCGATGGCAACGCCTGCCCCGGCCGCAAGAAACGCCGACCGGACCCGGCCGATCCGCCGCCCGAGCAGGATGAGGAAGGGAAAGACGAGATAGAATTGCATCTCGAGCCCGAGGCTCCAGTCGGGCAGCGGCGTGCGGAAGGCATAATCGGGCAGCAAGCCGAACAGGAAGCTCAGATGCAAGGCGATATTGGTGAGGCTCGCGTCGGTATAGCGTTCGGCGGGCTGCAACCCCTGACCGAGGAAGCTGTCGATCGCGACGCGGTCGGCATGAATCGCCGGCCCCGCGATCAGCGCCGCCGCCAGCGTCACATAGAAAAGCGGCGCCAGCCGGAAGAAACGACGCGTCCAGAAAGCAGCCCAGGTACCTGGCGCATTCCAGTCCTCACGGCCCGAACGCAGCCGGTACTGGAACATCATCAGAAAGCCCGAGAGCAGGATGAACAGGTCGACGCCGAGGTCGGGCTTGCTCACCAGCGGCAAGCGGAAACCCGTGAGGATCATCATGTGCCCGATGAGCACCCAGAGCGCCGCGACGCCGCGCAGGCCGTCCAGACACTCGACTCGCCGAATGTCCATAATTACCTCCGCAAGATGTTCCTCGATGTTTGCCCTGATAGACGCATCGGGGCGCAAAACCCCCTGAAATCGGCCAGATGCCCCGCCGGGACGATGAAGCGGGCGACGCTGTGTGCGCTGCAACAAATTGCCGTGGTAAGCGTTCCTCCGAAGCGAATTCCGCATCCCATTCCAGCGAGGAAACATGCTGCACCGAAAGCGGATATTGTTCGCGATCAACTCGCTTGCGGGCGGCGGCGCCGAGCGCGTGCTCGTCACCCTGCTCGGCGCGTCCGGACCGTGGCGCGATCGCCATGAAATCCACCTCGCGCTGCTCGACGACGAGCCGCGCGCCTATGACGCGCCCGATTGGGTTACGGTCCACCAGCTCGACGCAAGGTATAAATTGCTGCCGAGCCTCACCCAACTCCGCGCGCTCGCGGGGCGGCTCGCGCCCCACACGACACTGAGCTTCCTGACCCGTGCCAATATCGCCAATGCATGGGCGATGGCGGGCCGCAACCGCCCCTGGCTGATCAGCGAACGGGTCAACACCAGCGCGCATCTGGGCAATGCGCGCGCCGCCAGGGCGATGGTGCGCATGGTCTATCCGCGCGCGGCGCATGTGATCGCCGTGTCGGACGGCGTGGTCGACGATCTCGCCGCCAATTTCGGTGTCGCGCGCGACCGCATGTCGGCGATCGCCAACCCTGTCGACCACCACCGTATCGCTGCGCTTGCCGCCGAACCGCCCGCCTTTGTGCCCGCCGGTCCCTATATCGTCGCGGCGGGACGACTGACCGCGAACAAGAATTTTCCGCTTCTGCTCCGCGCCTATGCATGGGCGGGTCCGCCCGAGCGCCTCGTCATTCTGGGCGAAGGGCCCGATCGTGGCGCGCTTCGGGCGCTCGCCGCATCGCTCGGCATCGCCGACCGCGTCGATATGCCGGGTTTTGTGGCGAACCCCTTTGCCATCGTGGCGCGCGCGCAGACCTATGCGATGCCCTCAAATGCCGAGGGTTTTCCGAACGGACTGGTCGAGGCGATGGCGTGCGGCGTGCCCGTGGTCGCGACAAACTGCGCATCGGGTCCGTCCGAAATTCTCGCCGGCCAATCGCGTCACGCCGTCGCCGGAGCGATCGATGTCGATGCGGGCGCGCTGGTCCCGACCGACGATGTGCAAGCCTTTGCCGCCGCGCTCGGCCGCGTGCTCGCCGAGCCGCGCCGCAGCCTTTGCGGCGCGGGCGCGCGCAAACGGTCGCTCGCCTATGGCGTCGAACAGGCGGCGGCCGGTTACTGGGCAAGGATCGAGGCGGCGCTCGCCGAGCCCGAAACCGTCAATCGCACCACATTCCAGCCGGGAGCAAGTTCATGAGATTCTACAGACATATCGCGTTGGCGGGGGCGCTTGCGATACTCGGCGGGTGCGCCGGGCAGACGCCGCTCGCCGGCAGCGGCGATGCACCGCCGCCCGCCGCCGCGTTCGTCCTGTCGCCGGGCGACAAGATCAAGGTTGCGACCTATGGCGAGGAAACGCTGACCGGTGATTTCGAGGTGTCGCCCGCCGGCACGATCGCCTTCCCGCTGATCGGCAAGATCAAGGCCGCTGGACTGCAGACCGAAGAGCTCTCGAAAGCGCTCGAGACCCGCCTCGGCGACGGCTATCTGCTCGAACCGAAAGTCTCCGTGCAGGTCGCGAGCTTCCGCCCCGTCTATGTTCTCGGCGAAGTGAACAAGCCCGGCGAATATCCCTATACGCAGGGACTCACCATTCGCGGCGCCGTCGCCAAGGCCGACGGTTTCACGTACCGCGCCAACGAGAAGCGCGTGTTCCTGAAACGCGCGGGCGAGGCCGGCGAGCAGGAATATCCGATGACCGCCGATTTCGCAGTGCTCCCCGGCGACACGATCCGCTTCGGCGAGCGCTATTTCTGATGAACATGGCCACCGCATCGCTCGCACCTGTACCGGCGCTCGAGGAGCCCGTATTCGACGAAAGCGGCAAGCCGCACCTGCGCGGCTGCCCGGTGAGCTTCGCCAAGCTGAAGGCGCTGCTCGCCGCCGATCTCTACCGCTACGCCGGACGCGTCAGCCTCGGTGCATTCGCGAAACATTATGCCTTCACGCCGGGCTATAAATATACGGTGCTGATGCGCACTACCGGCTGGCTCAAGTTGAAGCCCGCCAGGGGTTTCGGCTTCTACATTCTCGCCAAGTGGCTGCTGCTCCGCGCGCGCTACAAATATGGCTTCGCGATTCCCGAATATATGGAGATCGGCCCCGGCCTCTTCCTGAACCGCTTTGGCGGTTTCTATTTTCACGGCGACACGGTGCTGGGCAGCAACGTCAACATCACGCACGGCGTCGTGCTCGGCTATATGAACCGCGGTGGCCGCCGCGGAGCGCCGGTGATCGGTGACCGCACCTTCCTCGGATCGGGCGCCAAGGTGATCGGCGGGATTCGGGTCGGTGCGGAAGCCGCGATCGGTGCGAACGCGGTGGTCACGAAGGACGTGCCCGAACGCGGCGTGGTCGGCGGCATTCCCGCGAAGCTGCTTTCCGACCAGGGCTCGGACGGTTATATCAACCGTCTCGCACCGCCCGCACTGCTCGCGGCGTGCGAGGGTGCGCTCTACGGACAGCGGGGCGAACGCGCTGCCTGACCGGACCGGTCACAAGCCCGAGAAGGTGAACCCCACCGACACGCGATTGTCGGCGAACTCCCTGCCCGCCGTGAGGCCCCGGCTCGACTGCGTACGCCGCTGCAGATCGAGCCGCAGCGCCATCCGTTTGCTCACGAGGTACGATGCGCTCCCCCGCCACGTCCAGCGGTCGTCCTGCCGGTCGATATTGTTGAAATCGCGCTTTTCGAGCTCGCCGCCGGCGCTGATGATCAGGTTGCGCAGCAGCTCGTAATCGGCGCGAAGCGTCATGTTCGTCGCGAGAAAGCCGGTCGCGCCATTGACGCCCGTCTCGCGGATCCCGCGGTCGACCGTGCCGGTGATCGTCACCAGCGGCGTCAGGAAATAGGCAAGCTCGCCGCGCACGAGAAAGCCCGAGACATCCTCGAATTCGGCCGGACGATAATCCTGGTGGAGATAACCGAGCCGCAGCGACCCGCGCGCCTTGCGGCCGAGCTCGAAACTCGCGCCGGCGGCGAGGTCGAACCCCCTGGAATCGCGCGCCGCGACCGGACCGATCCGCTCGCGATAGTCGCGTTTGTTGACCGAGCCGGCGACGAACAGCGCGAGGCTCGGGCTCAACGCATATTCGCCGATCGCGGTCCCGGTATAGACAGTGTGGTCGCGGAAATCCTGATCGATCTCCTCGCCGCCGGGGGTGACGCTGTCGCCGTAGTTACGGTTTTCGATATCGACCACGCCGCGGACTCGCAGCCGGTTGAAGACATGGGTATAGGTCGCCGTGCCGCCACTCAGGTCGAAGCGAACCGGCCGCGACGCCTGCGTCGGGCTGTCTGGCGAAACGCGTTCCTGACTGTAACGGCCGTGGCGCAGCGTCAGATTGAGCGTGTCCGACTTGCTGATCGTATAGAGCGCCCCCGCGTTCACCGAATATTGCGTGGCATTCTCGCTCGACCGGTCGGCGTAGCGCAACAGGTCGAGCTCGCCGTCGAGCGACAGCCTGAGGTCGGGAGACGGTCGCACCAGCGAGAGACGCGGGCGGATGCGCACATAGGCGTCGCCGATCTCATCGTCAGGCTGCGCATAGAGATTGTCGTCATAGCCGACACCGATCGCCATACGCGGCAACAGCTCGAGCGTGCCGACATGGATCGGCTCGGGCGTATAATCGGGGCGCCGCCGTTCGAGCACGCCGATATTGCGGTCGCGCCCGAAGCTGTTTTCGCTCGACACCGACCCGAGCCCGTCGGTCGCATCCGATTGCTGCGCGAGCGCGGGCGCGGCAGCACTGCAGCCACCGAGCAGCGAAAGGAGGATCGCGCGCTTCATCGGCGTGCCAGCGTGACGAGCAGCGGGCGATGGTCCGATCCGGTTGCGGGAAGCTGCCGTGCCGATACGAGCCCCCAGTCAGGGCCCGCGTAAAGCTGGTCGATCGGCAGCACGGGAACGGCACGCGGCCAGCTCGGCAGCGCGCGCGTCATGCGGATGAGTGGTGCAAAGGCGCGGTCCTGCTCGCGCATCGCCGCGGCCCAGGGGGTCAGGTTCATGTCGCCTGCAACGATCAGGGGGTCGCGTTCGATCCGTGCCAGTGCCTGCGCCACGTCGCGCCTGCGCACCGCCTGATCGCGCGACGTCGGTCTGGGATAGTGAAGCGTCGCGACGGTAAAGGCGCGCCCGTCGGGCCCGGCGATCCGCGCCCAGAGCATCGGAGGGCCAAATTTGCGCCCCTTCGCGTCCTTCAGGAAATAGCCACTGTCGCCGATCGGCCAGCGCGAGAAGATCGCGAGATCGCATCCCTGCGGACATTGCGTGGCATAGGGAAAATGCTGGCCCAGCCCCGCGAGCATCGGCACGAAGCTGCCATCCACTTCCTGCAGCATCACGACGTCGGGCTTCGTATCGATGATCGCCTGCGCGGTGTCGGCAGGGTCGCGATTGCCCCGCCATACATTGTGGATGAGCAGACGGACCTCCGCCGCGCCTGCCGGCGCGGCGGGAATCTCACGCGTCGCTTCGGGCGCAACGCCGATCGCGACCGGCAAAAGGCCAAGAAACGCCACTATGATCGTCCGGCGCGACCACCGCCATGCCAGCAGCAGCCCGAGCAGCGTCGCCAGGCCGAACAGCGGCAGGAACGACGCCAGCACGTCGAGCGCGGGCACGAAGCCGCCCGCAAGCGACAGCCATGCGGCGAGGCACGCTCCGCCGGTCAGCAGGGTGCCGAAGGTGCGGAGCGGTTTCACGCGCGCGCGCGCAACCGGTTGCGCAGCGCGTGGCCCGACTGGCGGAGCGATGCGGGAATCAGCTTTGCCGCGAGCAACAGCGCCGCCGTTCCGGCCCCCTCGGGCAGGTAGAGGTCGCCGAGCCCGATGGCCGTCCGTCCCGGATATTTCATCGCATAGCGCGCATAATGCGCTATCTCCTGATTCACGAGGCGTCGCAGCAGCGCGGCTTCGCCGGCAGTTGCGTCGGCCATCAACGCGCGCGCGGTCCCGACCAGACAGGGCAGGTCGAGCGTGGTCGTCGACTTGCTGACCTTGTTGTCGCTGTCGCGATGAAAGATCGCGGTGATGCGCGGATCGTAGCGCAGCCGCCCTTTCGCAAGCACGCGAAGCCACAGATCCTTGTCGCCGCCGCGTACCGCACGCCCCTCGGGAAACAGGCCGGCCTCGAACAGCGTGTCGTTCCGGATCGCAATCGCGCCCGTCCACATCGGGCATTCGCGCACCGCCAGCCAGGCGGCGAGGAAATCGGCGAGATCGAGGCTTCGGGCCTGATCGAGTTGCGGGGCGATCCGCTGAAGCTGCGTCCGGTCATCGAACCTGTGCTCGAAGCGTGTGGCGACCGCGCGCGCGTCCCGATCGGCGCCTATGCCCTCGGCCAGCACCGCGAGATGATCGGGCTGCCACAGATCGTCGGCGTCGAGAAAGGCGATCCAGTCGCCACGCGCGGCGCGAATACCGATGTTGCGCCCCGCATAACCGCCGGGCCCGGGCGTCGAGAGATCGAGCAGCCTGATTCGTGCGTCTTCCATCGCGGCGACCAGTTCGCGACCGCCGTCGGTCGAACCATTGTCGATCACCAATATCTCGTGCGCCGGTTTCGTCTGCGCGAGCGCGCTTTCGATCGCCGCGCGGACGTGCGCCGCCTTGTTGTAGAGCGGCATGACGACGGAAAAGCGCGGAGAGGAATGGAGGGAAGTCATCAGTCGCGTGCTGCCTTTCTTCCCCCCGCGAGGTTGAAATATTCGCCTACCGCCACCCCGGCGAGCTCCAGCGTCAGCCACATCACCGCGAGCCGCCGGCGCAAGGACAGTTCGCGCGTGATCGCGGCGCGGCGCAGCCGCCGGACCGTATCGACCGCGGTGATGCCGAGGACATGGAGGAGCCGCGGACGGCGCGTCGTGCGGTCCCAGCGCCCGCCGCTGAGCCGCTGACGCTTGCGCACCAGCTCCGCGCGACTTGCGCGCACGGGATGGCGCACGACCATCGCGGCGACATAGACGAGCGGATAGCCCGCATCGCGGATGCGCAACGCCATCTGCCGGTCGCCGCCCGACTTCAGCGCCGCGTCGAACCCGCCGAGCGCCTTCAGCACCGCGGTCTCGCTTGCCCAGTTGGCGGTCGCGCAATTGCCGCGCCCCGCATGCGCCTGCGGAAAGCTGAACAACCGCTCATAATCGCCGAACACCTCGCGCTCCTGCGCGATCTCGTCGAACAGTTCGATCTTGCCGGCAAGCACGCCGAATCCCGGATGCGCGGCCGCCGCGCGCAAAATCTGCTCGAGCCAGTCGGGCGCCGGTTCGCAATCGGCGTCGGTAAAGGCCGTGATCGGCGCCCGGACGCGCCCGATGCCAAGATTCCGCGCGACATAGGAGCCGGGGAGCGGCTCTTCGAGGAGTTCGACGCCCGTATAGCTCCGCGCAAGCTCGCGCGTCGCGTCGCTCGACCCATTGTCGACGACGATGACCTGATAGGCCGAGCGCGGCAGCGTTTGCCGCTCGAGCGCGTCGAGACAGCGGGCGAGCACGGCTTCGCCGTTCCAGACGGGTATGACGACTGCGACTTCAAACATGGATACGCCTGTTCAGTGCCCCCGCACCGGTCCAATCCACCGCCCGCCCCGCCCCGGTCAACCGAATGCTGCACCTGCGAAGACGAGCCGCCCCGTTGACCGGACGACCGGAGCGCGCGTGCCTTCGCTCCCGAATAATTGCCCGCTACCAAGGATCGTACCGGGCCGTTCGCGTGTTTGACACCGCGCAGGCCCGCCCCGGCGGTGAATAGGAGACGCATATCCGTGGGTGAATCCCTGCCCGAATCGGGCGAAGCCGCCGAAATATTGGTGGTGTCGCTCGAATCCGCCGAGGCCCGCCGCCGCGCCTTCGCCGCGCGCGCCGCGGGAACGTCGCTTGGCTGGCGTTTCTTCGATGCCTGTACCGGCCCTGCGCCGGGAATGACGATCGACGAGCCCGCGATCCGCCGCAACAAGGGCCGGGCGATGAGCAGGGGCGAGATCGGCTGCTACGCCAGCCATTTCTCGATCTGGCAGGATATGGTCGCGCGCGGGGTACGCCAGGCGATCGTCCTCGAGGATGATACGGTCGTCGACTGGGCCTATCTTGAGCCGCTCGCGCGTACCGATCTTCACGCCGAGGGTATCGACTACCTCCGACTCTATGCCAAGCGGCCGACGTGGCAGCGGGTGGTGCGGCGTGACTTCCTCCAGCATTCGCGCGCGATCGTCGAGCTGGTCGGCCTCGCCTATGGCACGCAGGGCTATGCGATCACGCTCGCGGGCGCGCGCCGGCTCGCCGACCATTGCCGCACCGTCCGCCGCCCGATCGACGACGAGATGGATCGGTCATGGGCGCATGGCCTGCCCAATCTCGCGCTTTATCCCGCGCCGATCCTCGAGGCGGCGATCGTTTCGGACATCGGCAGTTCGCGCTTCGGGCCCAAGCAGGACCCGCTCTATCATTCGGTCCGGCAAAGGGCGTGGCGCCAGATCGAGCGGGCACGCATGCGCATGCTGAAAGCGAGACGCCTGCTTGAGCGCTGAACTTCCCGCCCGCTTCGACGAGGGCTTACGTGCACGCAGCCGCAGCTCGATCGGCTGGACGGTCACGCGTTTCCTGTCGGACCAGATATTCTCCTTCATCGTCTTCGTGATCCTCGCGCGCCTGCTTTCGCGCGCGGATATCGGCGCCTTTGCCGTGATGGCGGTGACTGCCGAAGCCTTCCGCATCATCGCGACCGCGGGGCTCGTGCAGACGATCGCCCGCAAGAGCGAAATCACCCCCGCCTTCGTCGACACCATCTATCGCTCGCAGCAGGCTTTTTCCTTCCTCTCGGCCTTCCTGATCATGGCTCTCGCGCAGCCGATCGCGGGCTGGATGGGGGCGCCCGACATCGCGCTGCCGCTGGCGGTGATGAGCTTGACGCTGCCGATCTCCTCCTTCGGCGCGACCCATATGGCGCTGCGCCTGCGCGAATTCGGGCATCGCACCACCGCGCTCCGCTCGGTGGTCGGCGGGCTGATCGGCGGGACCGCCGCCGTGGTCGCGGCTTTTTCCGGGCTCGGCCTCTGGAGCCTCGTCATCCAGCGCCTCGTCACCGAAATCGTCGGCGTCATCCTGTCGCGCGCGTCCTACGACTGGAAACCCGGCTGGCAGTTCGACTGGGTCATCCTGCGCGGCAATCTGATGCTCAATGCCAGCCTCATCTATGTCCAGCTCGCCTTCCTCGCGACGGTGCGGGTACAGGAAATGGCGATCGGCGCGGGCATCGGGCTCGCCGCCGTCGGCGTCTATCGCACCGCGTGGCGCACCGTCGAACTGATCGGCCGCGGCACGATCCAGCCGTTCACGCAGGTCGCGGTGCAGACCCTCGCGCGCGTCAAGGACGATCCCGCCGAACTGCGCCATGCCTATCGCTGGATGATCTCGCGCGCCGCGGCGCTCTCCTTTCCGGCGCTGGTCGGCTTCGGCGCGCTCGCGCCGATCGCCATTCCGACCGTGTTCGGCGCCAAATGGGCCGAAGCGGGGCAGCTCGCCCAGATTTTCGCCTTCATGGCGGTGCCCTTCACGCTCAACTTCTTCGCCTCGCCCTCGCTCAGCGTACTCGGCGCGTCGCGCAGCCTGATCTCGCTTTCGACGACCCAGCTCGTGCTCGGCGTGATCCTGACGCTCGCGGCGCTCCCCTTCGGCCTCTTCGCCGTCGCCGTCTCCTATGTCGGGCGCGCCTATCTCACCCTGCCGATGCAGATCTGGCTGCTCCGCCGCGCCTCGGGCATCCGCCCGATCGACAGTTTGCGTGCGGTCGGCGCGCCGCTCGTTGCCTCGTCGCTGATGGGCGTCGCCCTCGCGATCGCGATGCGGCTCCTCGAAGGCCATCTCGCGGGCTGGCAATCGCTGCTGTTGCTCACCGCGATCGGCGCGCTCTTTTACGGAATCGCGCTGATCGCCATCTCGGGATCGTGGCGCGGCCGCTTCCTCTCCCTCTCCAGAACCCTCAGAAAGAGCCCGACATGACAAAGAAAAGCGCCAATCAGCTCGTCGGCGAACTCGCCCGGCATTTTGCCCGGGTGCTCGATGCGGTGCTGCCGACCGGCAAGCTGGCGCTCGTCGACTTCCCCGATCACTCGAATGTCGGCGATTCCGCGATCTGGCTCGGCGAAATGGCCTATCTGCGCAAGAGCGGACGCCTGCCGGCCTATTATTCCGCGATCGCCGATTTCGACGACGACGCCTGCCGCGCGGCGATCGGCGGCGGGGCGATCCTGATCCATGGCGGCGGCAATATGGGGACGCTGTGGCCGAAGCACGAAGCCTTCCGCCTCCACCTCCTGCGCACGCACCGCGGCCGCCCGATCGTCCAGATGCCGCAGTCGATCCATTATGCGGACCCCGCCGCCGCAGCCGAGATGGCCGAGGCGATCCGCGCGCACGGGCAGTTCACGCTGCTCGTCCGCGACGCGCGCTCGCTCGCCTTTGCCGAACAGAATTTCGACTGCCCGATCCGGCTCTGCCCCGACGCCGCGCTGATGCTCGGCCGCCGGCAGCGCCGCGCCGCGACCGTCCCGGTCTTCGCGCTGCTGCGCACCGATCACGAACGCGCGGCGGGCGATACGGCACTCCCCGCAGGCGTGGTCGCCGATGACTGGCTCGAGGAGGATGCAGCACAAAAGCGGCGCCTGCGCGTGTCGCTGGGACTCGGCCGCCTCTTTACCCGCGATCCGATGGCACAGCGCGCCGCGCGGCAGCAGCGCCTCGCCGAGTGGCGGTTCCAGCGCGGGCTCGCGATGCTTTCGGCGGGCGAACTGGTCGTCACCGACCGGCTCCACGCACATATCCTCTCGCTGCTGCTCGACATCCCGCACGTGCTGCTCGACAACAGCTATGGCAAGGTCGCAGGCTTCGCCGATCAGTGGACGGGCGATTATTCGGGACTGATGCGCGCAACGAGCCGCGCCGAGGCCTTTGCCACCGCGCTCGCCTGCCGCGCGCCGCAGATCGTCGACGGCTGAGCGACCGACGCCCGCCGTGCCCTCAATAGGCGTTGCGGTGCACCAGCACCTGCGCGGTGCGGACGAGGATCGAAACGTCGCGCAGCAGCGACCAGCCCTGCTGATATTCGAGGTCGGCCCCGAGCCGGTCGAGAATGTCGCGCCGGGTGTTGGTCGCGCCGCGAAAGCCGCGGATCTGCGCGAGCCCGGTGATCCCCGGCTTGAGCGCATGGCGGTGCCAATATTGCCGGTCGACGCGCCAGAACAACTCGTTCCCCGCGGTCGAACCGAGCGCATGCGGACGCGGTCCCACGAGGCTCATCTCGCCCGAGAAGACGTTGATCAGCTGCGGCAGCTCGTCGATGCTCGTCGCCCGGATGATCCGGCCGACACGTGTGATCCGGTCGTCGTCGCGGCTCGCCGAACGTGCCCCATTCGCATCGGTCGCCTCGACGCGCATGCTGCGGAATTTCAGGATCCGGAAGATGCGGTTGCCGCGCCCCATGCGCTCCTGGCGGAAAAAGACCGGCCCCGGCGTGTCGAGCTTGATCGCGACGGCAACGAGCAGCATGAGCGGCGCCAGCACGAACAGCGCCGGGATCGTCACGGCAAGGTCGAGCGCGCGCTTCTTCACGCGGTTCGCGCGGTTGAGCGGTCCCCACGACACGACCAGCGTCGTCACCCCGCCCCACTGACGCGTGGTGAGCGGGCCCAATTCGGCGATTTCGGGCATCACGATTTCGCCAAGGATGTTCACGCCCTTCAGCGCGCGCGCCCATTCGGCCTTGTGCGCAGGGGCGCAGACGATCGTCACCCGGTCATAATCCTGCAGCACCGTGCCGAGGCGGTCGAGCATGTACGGATCGTCGAGGTTTGTGCGGAGCCCCGACGCGCGCGCATCAACGATGTCGCGGCCAAGATAGGCGGCGGGCAAGTTCGCGCCGTCGACGATCACAAGTTCGGCCGACAACTGGCCGAAAGCCCTGCGGACGAGGTAGCAGACCAGCAGCCGCTGCGCGACGAGCAGCATCACCGCGGTCACCATGCCCATGCCGAGCGCGAAGCGCGGCACCTTGCCCGTGACGCGAAGCGAGAAAGCGACGAGCAGGAAGACGAGCAGCGTCGTCGCAAAGGAAATCAGCGTCTGGCGGCAGCTTTTGACCGGTTTGGTCAGGCACCGGGGATTATAGGCCTGATTCTGGAAGGCGATCGCGGCATGGACGAGCAGCGCGCCGGCCATCGCGGTCAGCAGGCCGTCCGAGATGTGCCGCGGCGCTTCGACGATCAATATCACCGCAAAGCCGAACGCCAGCGCGACGGCATCGAGCGCGATCAGCGACAGGCAGAGCCATATCTTGGCATTGCGCCGCGCCGCTTTCGCCAGCGGCGTCCGGACGGGCGCGCCATGAAGCGCCAGATCGATCTTGGTCATGGGATGGGAGACTCCCTGGGGTTCACGCGATCTTTATCTTGTTGCAATGCAACATGTCCCGATGCCCTCCGAATACAAGCGGGCAGCGCGAGTACGTGCCGGATACAGGACGACCCGTTGGGCGGCACAAAAAGCGGAGGTGAACGGTCACAACCGGGCATCGATCTTGCACGCTTTGCCTGCTAGGAAGGCAGGCTGAAGGGACCAACATGTTCGACTTGTTCGCATTTCTGGCCATCATCACCCTGTTCATCCTGCTACTGGACACGCGCGGGCGCCTGAATCGCGCCGAGACGACGCTGGCCGAGGCTGCGAAGCGGATCGGGGTGCTCCAGCGGCAAGCCGGTCCACCGCGCGGCGAGGACCGCGAGGTCGCGCCGGCAGCCGACGCCGAACCCCGCAGCGTTGCACGGTTCGCGGAAGCAAGCGCACCGCCCGCCCCCGCCATATCATCGCCCCCACTCGAAATCCGCGAGACGACACGTCCCGAACCGCCGCCGCCAACGCCCGCACCGCGCACGCCCGAACCTGCAAGGCGGGCGGCTCCGGCCGAGCCGCCCGCCAGCCTCGCCTCGCGCTTCGAAAATCTGTTCGGCAAGACGCTGCCGATCTGGGCCGGCGGACTGACGCTCGCGATCGCAGGGGTGCTGATCGTCCGCTATGCGATCGACGCCGGCTTCTTCGCGCGCATTTTCACCCCCGGCGTGCAGATCGTCACCGGCCTCCTGTTCGGACTCGGGCTGATCGGCGGCGCCGAATATGCGTGGCGCAACGAGGAAAGGCTGCGCGACGTTCGCGTGCCGCAGGCCCTCTCGGGTGCGGGCATCGCGACGCTCTATGCCGCGATCATGGTTGCGGCGAACGCCTACCAGCTGATCGGGCCGTTACTCGCTTTCCTCGCGCTCGCGCTGATTACTGCCGCGGCGCTCGGCCTGTCGCTCCGTTTCGGCCCGCCCAGCGCCCTCCTCGGGCTTGCCGGCGGGCTCGCGGCCCCCGCAATGGTCGGCGCGGTCGAACCCAATGTCCCGCTGCTCGCGGTCTATCTGGGACTGACGATCGCCGGACTCGCCGGGGTCGCCCGCGCGCGGCGCTGGCCGTGGCTCGCGCTTTCAGCGCTGGCAGGCGGCATTGGCTGGGGCGTCTGGATGATACTCGCGAGCAGCGCGCTCGACCTTCTCGCGTCGCTCTCGGTTGGCGGCTTCGTGCTGCTCCTCGCGATCGCGCTGCCCATGGCGGCGTTCGAGGGCCCGCGTGCGACCGGTTTGCGGACCGCGTCGGCGGCCGTCGGCGCACTCCAGCTCGCGCTCCTCGTCGGCTATGGCGGCTTTGCGCCCCTCCATTGGGGCCTGTTCGTGCTGATCGCCGCCGCGGGACAATGGCTCACTTGGCGAGAGCGGGATTTTGCGATCGTGCCGACGATCAGCCTGCTGCTTAGTCTTGCGCTGCTCGCGGTCTGGCCCGCGCCGACGGCATTCTGGTTCGCGCTGATCGGCCTGTCGCTGGCGACGATCCATGCCGCGCCGCTCCTCGCGCGATTGTGGACAGCGCCGGCAAGGCTGCGGCCCACAATCGAACTTTGCGTCATCGCGCTGGCCTCGGCGCCATTGACGAAGTGGCATTTCCGGAGCGTCGCCGACACCCAGCTCGCGCTGGTCGCGCTGGCCGGCGCCCTGCTCCCCGCAATCGCGATCCTCCGCGGCTGGAACGTCGAGGGACGCACCACCGACAAACGCCTCGCCTCGCTCGCGGCGACCGCCGGCGTGCTGATCGCGCTCGCCTTGCTCCTCCTGCTGCCCGCATGGCCGGCGCCGCTCGCGATCGCTGCCGTTGCCGCCGCGCTGTTTTTCTTCGGCAAGGCAGCCGTCGATCCGCGCATCGAGCGCGTCGCCGCCGCCTTCCTCGCCGCCGCGCTCGTCGCGCTCGTCGCAACGCCGCGCGTCTTCGACGAACTGCCCCGGCTGGCCGAGGGCGCAAGCGGTGCCGACGGCATCGCGCTCATCCGCTGGGCGGGCCTCGCCGCCGTCGCAGCCCTGTTCGCGATCCGTGGCGATGGCGCGATCATACGCCGGCTGGGTCAGGTCATGGCGGCACTGCTCGTCTATGGTGCCTCTGCCCAATTCCTGCCCGCGCCCGTCCTGACGATCGTCCCCGCGGTGGCTGGCGCAGCCGCGCTCCTCGCGATCCGGCGCACCGGCCTCGCGCGCGTCGACGCCGCCGCCGCCAGCTTCGCCGCACTCGGGCTCGCATGGGCCGCGCTCCCCGCCTTCATCTGGGCGAGCAAGGCCCTGCTGTCGTTCGCCGCGGTCCCGATGCAGCTCGATTCCGCCCTGCTCTCCGTCCAGCTGCTGCTGCTCCGCCTGCTCCTGCCCGCACTTCTGTTCGCAGGATCGGTCTGGATGGTGCGCGATATCCTCCCCCGCCGGCTGACGATCGCCGCGTCCAGCCTCGCCGGCGTGGTCGCGGTCATCGCGATCCACTCGCTCTTCCGCCTCGCCTTCGCTGCGGCGGCGGGAACGGACTTCGTCGCCACGGGCATCGTCCAGCGGCTGATCTGGGAAGCGCTCCTGATCGGCGCAGGATGGCTTGTCCTGACACGCGGGCTGGCGACCCTCGCCCGCGCGCTGCTCGTCGCGGGTACGGCGCACGCGCTCTTCTACGGCCTGCTGCTCCACAATCCGCTGTGGGCGGTGCAGGCGGTCGGCGGCTGGCCCGTCGTCAACCTGCTGATCCCGCTTTTCCTGCTGCCGTGGATCGGGCTGTCGCGGCTTCCCTCGCTTTTCGCGACGGCGCCGGCATGGCTCGGCCGCGCAATCCAGATCGCCGCGATGCTGCTCGTCGCGGGGTTCGCCTGGGCGACGCTCCGCCAGCTTTTCCACGGCACATTGCTCACCGCGCCGGGGGTCACCGATGCGGAAAATATCCTGCGCTCGATCCTGCTCCTCGCGCTGGCGCTCGGCTTCCTGCTCTGGGGTATCCGGATGAAGCGGCACGACTGGCGCATCGCCTCGCTTGTGCTGATGATCGGCGCTGCGGGCAAGGTCTTCCTCTTCGACGCATCGGGGCTCGAGGGCCTTGCGCGGATCGGCTCGTTCGTCGCGCTCGGCTTCAGCCTGATCGGGATCGGCTGGCTCTACAGCCGCCAGCTCGCGCCGGACCGCAGCCCGCCGCCGCCGGCGTCAGAACCAGAGCTTTAGGCCGGCGACCAGACTGACACCGTCGACATCCTCGCCGCCCGCGCGGGCGAAGCGCGCGGTGTCGCCGACCTTGCGCGCCCATTCAACGCCGACATAGGGCGCGAATTCGCGGACGATCTCGTAACGGAGCCGAAGCCCGAGCTCGACGTCGGACAGGCCCGACCCGATGCCGCTTTCAGGCACGTCCTGCAGCGCAAAATTGACCTCGGCCATCGGCTGCAGGATCAGCTTCTGCGTGATGCGCTGGTCGTAGCTCCCTTCGAGCCGGGCGAGCAGATCGCCCTTGTTCGACAGGAAAAGCGCGCCTTCGACCTCGAACCAGTAGGGCGCGAGTCCCTCAAAGCCGACCACCGCATAGGTGCGGTCAGGTCCGTGGCCGAAATCCTGCCGGACGCCCGCCTGCGCGTTGAAATAGGGTCCGATCGCGCGGCTGTAGAGCGCCTGCACCTCGCCGCTTTCGATGCCTTCGCCGAACGCCGTCTCGCCTTCGCTTTTCAGCGTCAGCCGGTTGATATCGCCGCCGTACCACGCCTCGCCTTCCCAGCGGAAACCGTCGCGGCCCTTGCGCGCCTGATATTCGGCTAGGTTCAGGCTGACGAAACCGACCTGCTGCGCGCCATTTTCCACCATCATCGCATGGCGCGAATGCTCCATCGCGTCCTTCGGGAAAATGCGGTCGGCGTACCAGTCATCGGGCGGCGGCGGCGCGGGCGCATCGCCCGGCGGCAGGTCGGTGCCGCTGCCCCCCGCGGTTTCGGGCATCGCCGCCATATCATGCGCAGGGGCCTGCTTCGGCGTGCAATGCCCCATGCTCGCATGTTCGGGCGGACAGTCAGGATCGGACGCCGGTGCGCCATGATCCATCGCCTTCATCCCGGCGTCTGCGTTCGCATCGCGCTCCGGCGGCGCGCTGTCGAGCGTGCAATGGCCCATCGCGGCGTGCTCGGGCGTGCAGGCCGGCGCTTCGGGTGCCGGCTCCGGCGCAGGCTTCGAACCGTGCATCGAATGATCCATCGACTGCGCGGCGGCCGGAGCGGCGAAGGCGAACGGCGCGATACCGGCGAGGAGGAGCGCGACCCGGGTCATTCGCCGTCTCCCTTCGGACGGACGCTGACGACGCGCATCATTCCGGCGTGCATGTGATAGAGCAGGTGGCAGTGAAACGCCCAGTCGCCGAGCGCGTCGGCCGTGAAATCGAAACTCGCGGTCCCGCCTGGCTGGACGAGCACCGTATGCTTGCGCGGCGAACGGTCGCCCTTGCCCGTCACCAGCTCGAAGAAATGGCCGTGCAGGTGGATCGGATGGCTCATCATCGAATCGTTGATGAGGTTGATCCGCACGCGCTCGCCCTGGGTGAAGGGGATCGGTTCGTGATGGTCGGACATCTTCACCCCGTCGAACGACCACATGAAGCGTTCCATGTTGCCGGTGAGGTGAATGTCGAGCGAGCGCGACGCGGCGCGTACGTCGGGGTTGCGTTCGAGCGCGACGAGATCGTGATAGGTCAGGACCCTGTGCCCGACATCCTCGAGACCCTGCCCCGGCTCGCCCATACGGTCGACGGGCATCGGCGAGATCGACTGGACGCTCGGGTCGCGCCTGACCTGCGGCGCGACGCTGAAATCGCGCATGCTGTGATCCATCCCTCCCGAACCATGCCCCATCGCGGCATGATCGACAGCCGCACCGTCGACAGGCGGCGGCGTGCAATGGCCCATGGCCGCATGTTCGGGCGTGCACGACGCATCACCGCTCGCCATCGCGCCCATCCCCATATCCTTCATCGTCGCGAGCGGGCGTTCGCGGAGTGGCGGCACCTCGGCGACCATGCCGGCGCGCGGCGCGAGCGTCGCGCGTCCCATGCCCGAGCGGTCGTTCGCCTCGGCGACCAGCGTATAGGCGCGGTCCTCGGCCGGGGTGACGATAACGTCATAGGTTTCGGCAACCGCGATCTGGAATTCGTCGATTTCGGTCGGCACAACGTTGAGCCCGTCGGCCTGCACGACCGTCATGCGGAGCCCCGGGATACGCACGTTGAAGATCGACATCGCCGAGGCGTTGATGATGCGCAGCCGCACCCGCTCGCCCGGCCTGAACAGCCCGGTCCAGTTGTCACGCGGACCATGGCCGTTGACAAGGAAGCTGTAGGTCGAACCGTTGACGTCGGCGATATCGGCGGGGTCCATCCGCATCTTGCCCCATTCGATGCGGTCCTTGAGCGGCTGGTCCTTGCCCGCCAGCAGCCCCGACAGCGTCTGGCGCTGCATGTTGAAATGACCCGGATTGACCTTGAGTTTGCGGAAGATTTCTTCGGGTGAAAGCCGGCTGTGGTCCGAGAGCACGATCACATGTTCGCGATCGTATCCGATCGGGTCGGCGCCCGCGGGATCGATGACGATCGGCCCGTAGTGGCCAAGCTGTTCCTGCAAGCCCGAATGGCTGTGATACCAGTAGGTCCCCGACTGGACGACGGGGAACTCGTAGACAAAGGTCGACTTCGGCCCGATGCCCGGGAAGCTGACCCCCGGCACGCCATCCATATGGAAGGGCAGGATCAGCCCGTGCCAGTGGATCGAGCTGTCCTCGTCGAGCTCGTTGACGACGGTGAGGCGCGCGGTCTGCCCTTCTTTCAGGCGGACGAGCGGCGCGGGCACGGTGCCGTTGATCCCGATCGCACGGCTGACCTTGCCATCGATCCGCATCGTCTGGCGCGCAATACGCAGCGTGATGTCGTTCCCCGATACGGTGGGGAGCGTCGAGGCGATGCCGGGCGACACCGACTGCGCCCAGGCCGGAAACCACGGCGCAAGCGCGGCCGCCGCGCCGCCGCCCAATGCTCCGCTCACGAAACGACGCCTGTCTATCTGCATGATCTTCCTGATTGTCATAAGCCTGTCTGCAAATCCCTACGCAGGCGGGCACAATGTCCCTTGCCGTATCCGGAGATTTTTGGATAGCCAGGGGCTCTATTCGCCACCGCCGAGCAGCGCGCGCAGCTTGGCGCGGGCGCGGTAAAGCCGCGTCTCGACCGTCTTCTCACTGACCTTCAGCAGTTCGGCCGCCTCGGACTGGCTGAGATCCTCGAGCCCCCGCAGCACCAGCACTTCGCGCAGATTGTGCGGAAGCGCCGCCATCGCCTTGCGGACGCGGGCAAGTTCGGCGCGATCCCCGGCCTCGATATCGGGCGCGGGCCCTTCGCTCGCGACTTCGTGCGCGCTTTCGAGCGGCAGCGCGCGCGCGAAGAAGGAGCGCACCGCGCGTCGCCGCGCCCAGTCGCGGCATTTGTTGATCGCGATGCGCGAAATCCAGGTACGGAACGGCCGCTCGCCGTCGTAGCGCGCGAGCGCGGCGAAGCCGGCGACGAAGGTCTCCTGCGTCAGGTCCATCGCTTCGTCGGCGTCGCCGACATGCCCCCGGATCAGGCGAAAGACCGGCGCCTTGTAGCGTGCCAGAAATTCGCGATAGACATCCTGTCGCCCGGTCCGGGCCAGCGCGGCGAGTTCGCCGTCGCTACATCGCGAAAGGTCGAGGCTCACCGTGCATCGGCGGTCAGCGCTTCGACCACGACCTTGTCGAACATTGCCGCCTGATCGCGATCAAGCACGCCGCGCATCGCGAACAGATGCTTGAGCGTTTCCTTCTGCAGCTCGCCCATCACCTCGTGCGTCTCGTCGATCGCCCTCGTGACCTGCGGGCCATAGCCATGCTCGGCCGCGATCGCCTGCGCGAGGCGGATATTGGCGGCGCGCATCTCAAGCTCCAGCGCCTCGCGCCGCGCCTTGAACTGCGCCTCGATCGGACCAAGCTTCTGCTGCTGACCGGACGTCAGTTTCAGTTCGCGGTGCAGCATGGCATGGAGCTCGGTCTCGTTCGCACGCGGCGCATCGACGAGCGCACGGCCGACGAACACGCCCGCCAGCGCAGCCAGAAAGGCGATCAGACCGATAATGAGCAAGCGGCGCGACGGCGTCATCAACGCGGATCCAGCGGGCTTGCGGGAACGAGCGGCGTCAGCGGGCTGGCCGCAACGGCCGACGGCGCGAAGGCGCTGCCGGCGATCACGCCGCCACCCAGCGAAATGAACGCGGCAAGCGCGATCGTCCGCCGCATCGCAGCCGCATCGCGCTGCCGCGTGGCGAGTGCGTGCAGCACGCGGTCGTCGAGCGAATCCAATGCCTCGGGCAGGTTGGTCGCATTCAGGATTCGAAGTTCGTCGTCCATCGGCTTTCGCCATTCCTTCCAGCCACTATACGCACGCCGCCCGGTTACCCCTCAACGCCGCGCGTTTTCGAAGCCATTGTTTTTTCCGAGGGGAACCCCCGTTGTCGTGCGTAATAGCCCGAACGGACATCCGATTGGAGTTTTTTATGAAAAAGTGGCTTCCCCTCCCCCTGATCGCCGCGTTTGCACTGACCACGATGCCGGCCACAGCGCTCGCACATGCCAAGCTGGTCGGATCGACGCCCGCGGCGAATGCGACGGCATCGAAGGTGACTTCGGTCGTCCTGAAGTTCAGCGAAAAGCTGATCACCTCGACCGTCAAGGCCGAACTGGTGATGACGGGCATGCCCGGCATGAAGGACCATCCGCCGATGAAAATCCCCTTCACGTCGGCGATGGGGAAGGACGGCAAGTCGATGACGCTGCAGCTCAAGCGCGCGCTCGTCCCCGGCACCTACAGGGTCAAATGGTCGGCCGCGGGTACCGACACGCACCGCATGGGCAGCGAATTCAGCTTCACCGTGAAGTAAGACGATGACCGACCTCCCCGTGATCGGCATCCGGTTCGCGCTCTACGCCGACCTCATGCTGATCACGGGGCTCGCGGCTTTTTCCTTCCATGCCCTCGCGGCCGGCGAACGGCGCGATCCCGAAATCGCCGCGCTACTCGCGCGTCCGCAGCGCTGGCTCTGCGCCATAGGGCTGATCGTCTCCGCGCTGGGGATGCTCGTCCTGACCGCGAACATGCAGGGCGTCGATATGCTCGCGGTCGACCTGCCCATGCTCCTTACGATGATCGGCGAAACCGACGTCGGAACCGCATGGACCGTCCGGATGATCGCCCTGCTCATCGCGGCGGGGGCCGCCTGGCAGGCCCGCCGGTGGTCCTCGCCTGTCGCCGCGATCATGGCGATCGCGGGCGCTGTAGCGCTCGCATCGCTGGCATGGACGGGCCATGCCGGCGCGACCGAAGGCCTGCCCGGAACGCTCCATCGCGCCAGCGACGCGCTGCACATGATCGCCGCCGCGGTCTGGCTCGGCGCAATCCTTGCCTTCCTGCTGCTCTTGCGGTCGCTGCGCGGTGCCGAACAGGTCGCCCGGATCGCGCGCAGCCTCGACTCCTTTGCCGCGACCGGGACGATATGCGTGCTCGTCATCACGGCAACCGGTCTGGTCAATGCCGAACTGATCGTCGGCATCCGGAACGCCGGCGCGTCGCTGGCCGCGCCCTACGGCCAGCTCCTCGTCGCCAAGTTCATCCTCTTCGCATCCATGCTGGCTCTTGCGGCTGCAAACCGCTGGCGGCTGGTTCCCGCGCTTGGCGCCTCGCCCGTGGATGGCGACGCCCGCGCCGCCATTCGCGCGATGCGCCGGAGTCTCGTCCTGGAAGCGGCCGCCGGAACGGCCATCCTCGCGCTCGTCGCGTGGCTCGGGACACTGGCACCGACGAGCTGATCCGGCGACGGCAGCCGCATTATGTCGAAGCGAAGCTATTGGTGCCCCTGGCCGGACTCGAACCAGCACTCCTTGCGGAACTCGATTTTGAGTCGAGCGCGTCTACCAATTTCACCACAGGGGCCCATAAGTCACGGGGCGTCGAAAGCGCGGCGCCTCCCCTAGGGCGAAGCGCCGCATTTTGCCAAGCTATTTCTTCATCAGCCGGGCTTTACTGCGCTATAGAGCGAGATCGAGCCGGTCGGTGTCGCGATCACCGACTGCTCGATGACCGCCTCGAAACCTGCGGCTTCGATCAGGGCCGGCAAACAACCTCTCGCATTGGGTTCGGTCAGCTCAAAGCCGTCGACGATCTGCACCTGACGGAAAAGCAGGCGCATCAGGAAGGAACGCTGCTCGCCATAATCGGCGATGAACATTTGCCCACCGGGCCGGAGCAGCCGCCATTTCTGGCGAAGGATGGAAGACTTCACCGCGAGCGGGCATTGATGGAGCACAAGACTGGATGTGATGCGGTCGCAATCGGCGAGATGCGGAATATCGTCGAGCGCATCGCCCATCGCATTGACCCAGTCGACCGGCACGGCTGCCGCGGACTTGGCGCGGGCGATCGCCAGCGCCTCGGGGTCGGGGTCGACGCCGATCACCATCGCGTCCGATACTTTGTGCCGGAGTGCGATCGCCAGCGTCCCCGTTCCGCAGCCAATATCGACGATCCGCTCGCCAGGCTGTGGATCGATCAACCGGATCAGCGCGCTGCGCCACCGTTTTTCGCGCGTCATCAGCGCGACAACCCGGTCGTAGCGATCGATATTGCCAACCCTGCCAAGCGCGGGCACGAAATCCTTCGATGTCGTCGTCATACGCTTGCCCTAGTGGCAAAAGGCGCCCCGCGATTGAACGAAGCGGCTACGGATATCGCCGGAAGGCGTCGCCCGCCCGGATGCCGAACATCTGCCTGATCGTCCGCGCCAGATGCGCGGCATCGGCAAAGCCCGCGTCGTGCGCCGCGCCGGTCAGCCCCTCCCCCGCGCGCAGCGCCATGATCGCCGCACGCAGCCGCCGCCAGAGTACATAGCGCCGGAAAGGCGTCCCGATCTCGGCGGCAAAAAGATGCCGCAGCCGCCCTTCGGACAGGCCGGAGCGCCCGGCGATATCCGCCAGCCGGACGGCGCCGTCGGCAAGGCGCGCATCGAGCGCAGCAGCAGCCAGCGCGATCCGCGGGTCGATCGGCCGCGAACCTGGCCGGTCGATCCAGTCGCGCCAGAAGCCTTGCCCGATCTCGTCCGGCGGCAATATGGCGCATATGCGTTCGCGCAACGACGGCGATGGTGCCGCCCTTCCGGTCGGTTCGACGAAATATATCTCCGCCGGTCCGCGCGCTTCCAGCCGGTGCGCGACATTCGGCTCGACGAGCAGGCAGCATCCTTCGGCGACCCGTCCGTCGGCATAGCGGATCGCGGCGGGAGCCGGCGCGAACACCGCCTGCGCGGCAAAATGCCGGTGCTGGACCGAATCGCCTACCGACCCCGTCCAGCACGCGACGAAATCGTCGACCGCGAGACTTCCGGCCCAGGCGATCGCATCCTGTCCGCCGGTGCCTATTTCCTGAGCTCTTTCGCGAGCGTCTTGGCGGTCGCCTTGCCATAAGGCGGCTTGAACCCCGCAAGCCCCGCGACGTCGAGCTTTGGCTGACGATAGACCGCGCGCGCATGGCTGAAGGTCCGGAACCCGTCGACGCCGTGATAATTGCCCATTCCCGACGGCCCGACGCCGCCGAAGGGCAGATCCTCCATCGCATTGTGGAAGAGCACGTCGTTGACCGTCACGCCGCCCGAGATCGTCCGCGTCAGCACGCGGTCCTCCTCGCTCTTGTCCTGCCCGAAATAATAGAGACCCAGCGGGCGGTCGTTGGCGTTCACATAGTCGATCGCGTCGTCGATGGTCTTGTAGGTCTTGACCGGCAGGATCGGGCCGAAAATCTCTTCCTGCATCACCTTCATGTCGTCGGTCGGGTTGCGCACGATATGCAGCGGCATCTTGTGCCCGTTCGCGCTCGCAAAGTCCTCATTCCCCGGATTGACCTCGATCACCTCGGCGCCCTTCTCGCGCGCATCGGCGAGATAGGATTGCAGCCGGTCGTAGTTGCGCGTGTTCACCACCGACGTATAATCGTCGTTGGCGAGCAAGGTCGGATAAAGCGCCGCCGCGCCCTTGGTGACGCTGTCGATCACTGCGCCTTCCTGATCCTCGGCGACGAGCAGATAATCGGGCGCAAGGCAGATCTGCCCCGCGTTCATCATCTTGCCGAGCGCAACGCGCTGGCCGACAAGCTCCTTGTTTGCGCTGCGCCCGATGAAGGTCGGCGACTTGCCGCCGAGTTCGAGCGTCACGGGTACCAGATTGTCGGCGGCGGCGCGCATGATGTGACGGCCGACACTCGTCGCGCCGGTGAAGATCATATGATCGAAGGCAAGCTTCGAGAAGGCGACGCCGACCTCGGAATCACCGGTGAAGACGGCCATCTCGGTCGCATCGAAATAGTCGGGAACAAGCCGCGCCATCAGCGCCGAGACATTCTCGGTAAACTCCGAGGGCTTGATCATCGCACGGTTGCCCGCGGCAAGGATACCCGCCATCGGTACGAAGACCATGCCGACAGGGAAGTTCCACGGGCTCACGACGCCGACGACGCCCTTCGGCTGATAGACGACCTCGGCCTTTGCGCCGAGCAGGCCGAGCGGAAAGGTCGGCTTGCGCTTATCGCCCTTCGACCACGCCGCCATATGCTTCTTCGCATGCCTGAGCGCGCTGACCGAGGGCATGATGTCGGTCATCAGCGTCTGTTCGCGGCTGCGGTGGCCGAAATCCTCGCTCACCGCCTTCGCAAATTCCTCGGCATTGTCGACGAGCAGCGCGATCGCGCGGTCGATGCGATCGGCGCGCACTGCAAGGCTCTCGGGCATCGCGACGGTGAAGCTCGCCTTCTGCGCCGCGAGCACCGCGTGCATGCGCGCCGTTTCGCCTGCGATATCCTGCTTGATTGCGGTGGCCATGACCCGTCTCCCCTGTAATCCGTCGGGAGCCGTTTGATCATGCCGCGCAGCGGGTTGCAAGATGAAACGGGCCACCCATCTTGTCCCTGCCTCTTTCGCAACTGCAGCAAAGGCGCTAAGCGACCCGCCGACGTATCTTTCCCCTACGGAGTC
Source organism: Sphingopyxis sp. (assembly GCA_017745175.1). Taxonomy (GTDB): domain Bacteria; phylum Pseudomonadota; class Alphaproteobacteria; order Sphingomonadales; family Sphingomonadaceae; genus Sphingopyxis. The sequence continues at coordinate 124,076 of JAGHZY010000004.1, forward strand.
TTTCGCCATGACCGCCACCGATCCCGTCGTCTTCCTCTCCTATGCCCGCACCCCGATGGGCGGCATGCAGGGCGTATTGTCGGACGCGAGCGCGACCGATCTCGGCGCGACCGCGGTGAAGGCGGCGGTCGAGCGCGCGGGCGTCAAGGGCGACGATATCGAGCGCATCTATATGGGCTGCGTGCTCCCCGCTGGCCTCGGTCAGGCGCCGGCACGGCAGGCCGCGATCAAGGCGGGCCTGCCCAAGTCGGTGCAGGCGACGACCGTGAACAAGGTTTGCGGTTCGGGCATGCAGACGGTGATCATGGGCGCCGAAGCGCTCGCCGCGGGTAGCATCGACCTTGTCGTCGCGGGCGGCATGGAATCGATGACCAACGCGCCCTACCTCCTCAAGAAGCACCGTTCGGGCGCGCGCATCGGCCACGACGCCGCATACGACCATATGTTCCTCGACGGACTCGAGGACGCCTATGAGGCCGGCCGCGCGATGGGCACCTTTGCGCAGGATACCGCCGACGCCTATCAACTCTCGCGCCAGTCGCAGGACGATTATTCGATCGAATCGCTTAAGCGCGCGCAGGCCGCGATCGCCGACGGCGCCTTCGTGGGCGAGATCACCCCCGTCACGCTCACCACGCGCAAGGGCGAGGTCGTCGTCGATACCGACGAACAGCCCGGCAAGGGCAATCCCGACAAGATCCCGACGCTGAAGCCCGCCTTCGCCAAGGACGGCACGATCACCGCAGCGACGAGCTCGTCGATTTCGGACGGCGCCGCCGCGGTCGTGCTGACGCGCCAGTCGGTCGCCGATGCCAAGGGCGCCAAGCCCGTCGCGAAGCTCGTCGCGCACGCCGCGCACGCGCAGGAACCCAAGGATTTCACGGTCGCCCCTGTCGGCGCGATCAACAAGGTGCTGGCAAAGGCCGGCTGGTCGATCGGCGACGTCGACCTGTTCGAGGTCAACGAAGCCTTTGCCTGTGTCGCCATGTTCGCGATGCACGACCTCGGCATCCCGCACGAAAAGATCAACGTCCACGGCGGCGCGACCGCGCTCGGGCACCCGATCGGCGCCAGCGGAACGCGCATCATCACCACGCTGATCGCCGCGCTCCAGCGCCACGGCAAGACGCGCGGCATCGCCAGCCTTTGCATCGGTGGCGGCGAAGCGACGGCGGTCGCGGTCGAATTGGTCTAGGTCATAATCGGCGAAAGTTCCGGGGCGTCGTCGCAAGACGGCGCCCTTTCGTCGTTATGGCCGCGACAAATTGCGACACTAATGACCTGAAAATAAACGCGGCATTCCGGTCCGGTTCAAACCGGCCCGCCTAAACCGTTCCTGTCATCGGGCGAATCCCCCTCCCCCCTGACGATGCAAAGGAATGGCACAATGAAGAAGATGAAATTTCTCACCGCCGGCCTGATCGCCGCGATGATGGTTCCCGCTGTCGCGCAGGCGCAGACCCGCGAGATCCGCAACGACCGCAAGGAATTGCGCGAAGATCAGCGCGACTTGCGCCATGCTCAGCGCTACGGTGACCGCGACGATGTTCGCGATGCCCGCCGCGACGTGCGCGACGCCCGCAAGGACCTGCGCGACAGCCAGCGCGACTGGCGCCGCGACACCCGCTACCAGAACTATCGCGCCCCGTTCCGCTATCAGCAGTTCGGCATCGGCGCGACGCTGCGCCCCAACTATTATGCTCCGGCCTATCGCCCGAGCTGGGACAGCCGCTGGGGCGTGCCGCGCGCCGGTCGCAACCTGACCTATGTCCGCCACTATAACGACCTGCTGCTCGTCAACGAGCGCAACGGCCGGGTGGTCAAGGTCTATCGCAACCACTTTAACTGGCGGCGCTGACCGCTAACGCCGGAAAGGGGCCGACGAGCAATCGTCCGGCCCCTTTTTACAGGCCGTTTAACGGTAGAGAGCGGTCGTTTCCCACCCACTTCGTCATCCCGGCTTGATCCGGGATCCACGACGATGGTGCGGTTATGGATCCCGGATCGAGTCCGGGATGACGATGAAAGACCAGGCCGCAACCGGTCGTTAGCGCCCTCAATCGCCCCAGATATGGTCGGTCTGGATCCAGCCCTTGCGCCCCTTCACGTCGAACAGGCACCAGCCGTTCTTGCAGTCGGTGATCCGGCCGACAACCCCCGGTTCGGCGCGATAGGCGACCGCCGCCGACAGGCTGGCGTCCTCGCGCATCGCGCGGATTTCGCCGGTGACGATCGCGGTGCGCGTCCGGCTCAGCAGCCGGGCGGCCATCCAGCCCTGCGTCCCGTCGGGATCCTCGATCTTGCGCCAGGTTTCAAAGCGCGCGACGACCTTCACGGGCAGATCCTTGCGCCGATATTCCCAGATCACCGGAACGTCGGGCGATGGTCCCTTGCGCATCCGCGCCTCGTCAACGTTGATCGACGCCCAATAGGGCAGTTCGACATCGGATTGGGCGGCGGCCGGTCCCACGGTGGCCATCAGCACGGCGGCGATCAGAATATGGCGGCTGGTCATCGCTTTGCCTTGTCAAACTCACATCCGCATTTCAACCATTCACCGCGCAAAAGGCTGCGTTCGTCCCCGGCCTTTTTCGCCGCCGCGGCTCTTGACCGGCGTGCGCGGGCGCGCTCTATCGGCGCCATGCCCGATTCATCCCGCCCGAAACGCCCGCGCGTCATCGTCACCCGCCAGCTGATGCCGCATGTCGAGGGCCGCATGGCCGAATTGTTCGACGTTGCGCTGTCGGCGCACGATCACGCCTTCACCCGCGATGAACTGAAGGCCGCCGTTGCCGACTGCGACGTCCTTGTACCCACGGTGACCGACGAGATCGACGCCGACATCATCGGCGCGGCAGGCGACCGGCTGAAGCTGATCGCCAATTTCGGCGCCGGGGTCGACCATATCGACCTTGCCGCGGCGCGTGCGAAGGGCATCATGGTGTCGAACACCCCCGGCGTCTTCACCGAGGATACCGCCGACATGACGATGGCGCTGATCCTCAGCGTCCCCCGCCGCCTTGCCGAGGGCGAGAAGCTGATGCGCTCGGGCCAGTGGGCCGGCTGGGCGCCGAGCGCGATGCTCGGGCACCGCGTCGGCGGCAAACTGCTCGGCATCATCGGCATGGGGCGCATCGGGCTCGCGGTCGCGCGCCGCGCGCGCGCCTTCGGCCTGTCGATCCACTATCACAACCGCCGCCGCTTGCCCGAAGCGATCGAGGAGGAATTGGGCGCAAGCTATCACGCCAGTGTCGACACGCTGCTCCGCATCAGCGACGTCGTCACGATCCATTGCCCGCACACCGCCGAGACGCACGAAATGGTGAGCGCCACGCGCATCGGATCGATGAAGCCGACCGCCTATCTCATCAACACCGCGCGCGGCGAAATCGTGGACGAAAAGGCGCTGATCGCGGCGCTCCAGACCGGCCGCATCGCGGGCGCGGGGCTCGACGTCTACACGCACGAGCCCGCGGTCGATCCGGCATTGCTCGCGCTCGACAATGTCGTGCTGCTCCCGCACCTCGGTTCGGCAACGATCGAGGGCCGCGAGGCCTCGGGCGAAAAGGTCATCGCCAACATCCGCGCCTGGTGCGACGGCCACCGCCCGCCCGATCAGGTGCTGGAGGGATGGGTATAATCAGCCTGTCACCCCCGCCTTCGCGGGGGCGACGCTTTTAATCCCCCGTCAGAATCCGGTCGACGAGTTGCTTCACCGTCGGAGTGAAGTTGTTCGAATAGAAAGGATCGGTCTTGAAGTTGAACGCGGCGTGCCCCGCGAACATCAGATTCTGCTCGACGTCGCCGCCATGCGCGATGTCCTGCAGGGTTTTCTGGATGCAGAAGCTGCGCGGATCGGCAAGGTAGCCGGTCGAATAATCGTCATGGTCCTTCCACGCCGAAAAGCCGCAGTGCGACAGGCAGCCCATGCAGTCGGCCTGGTCCTTGCGGATCATACCCTTGTCGGTGTCGGTGACGAAGACCACCGTATTGTCCGGCGTCTTGAGCGCGTCGGTATAGCCCT
>JAGHZY010000050.1 GCA_017745175.1 Sphingopyxis sp.
GGGTCAGCACCTTGCCCGACGAGGGAACGACGGTGTTGTAAGCGCGACCCAGGCGCGTGATCGAGTCGAGCAGGATGACGACATCCTTCTTGTGTTCGACGAGGCGCTTTGCCTTTTCTATCACCATTTCGGCGACCTGGACGTGGCGTGTCGCGGGTTCGTCGAAGGTCGAGGACACGACCTCGCCGTTCACGCTGCGCTGCATGTCGGTGACTTCCTCGGGGCGTTCATCGACGAGGAGGACGATGAGATAGACCTCGGGATGGTTGTCGGTGATCGCCTTGGCGATATTCTGCAGCAGCACGGTCTTACCGGTGCGCGGCGGCGCGACGATCAGCGCGCGCTGACCCTTGCCCTGCGGGCTGACGAGGTCGATCACGCGCGCCGACTTGTCCTTGACCGTCGGGTCGACGGTGTCGAGCGACAGCTTCTGGTTCGGATAAAGCGGCGTGAGATTGTCGAAATTGACGCGGTGGCGCACCGCTTCGGGATCGTCGAAATTGACCTTGATCAGCTTGGTCAGCGCAAAATAGCGTTCGCCGTCGCGCGGGGCGCGGATCTCGCCCTCGACGGTGTCGCCGGTGCGCAGGCCATATTTGCGGACCTGGTTCGGCGAAACATAGATATCGTCGGGACCGGCGAGATAGTTGGCGTCCGACGAGCGCAGGAAACCGAACGAGTCCGGGAGAACCTCGATCGTGCCCGACCCGATGATCTCCTCGCCCTCTTCGGCGAGTTCTTTCAGGATCGAGAACATCAGATCCTGCTTGCGCAGCGTCGATGCGCTCTCGACGCCCAGTTCTTCCGCCATTTCGACGAGCTGGGCGGGCGCTTTGGTTTTGAGTTCTTTAAGATGCATTGGATGGATTCCAGATAGGTGTTCGGGAGAAAACAGGACGTAATCGCGTTGCACCGCCGGGGTGCCTATCCGGCCGTGGGACGACCGTTTGATAGCTTCGGCACGGGGGACGCGCCGCCCGTGTGGAACGGGGTTGAATCGCCCCTATAACCGGGCCGGGTTCAAGTCAATCGGGCAGCGCCAATCGGATGGATTCGCCGGTTTGTGCTTCTTTCGTCACCCCGACCGTGTCGGGCACGACGATGAGAATTATGGTCGCACGACCACGAGGATCACGATGATCGCCGCCGCGATGCCGGGAACCTCGTTCAGCAGACGAAGCTGTTTTTCGGTGAGCGGGCGCTCGCCTTTCTTCAGCTTTTTGAAATAGCCGATCATCCAGCCGTGATAGCCCGACAGCGCGATCACGAGCAGAAATTTGGCGATGAACCAGCCTTCGCGCCAATAGTCGCCGTTGAAGGCGAGCATCAGCCCGAAGATCCAGACGATGATCAGCGACGGGTTCAGGATGATCCGCCGCAACCGGTCCTCGCGCTCGATCCACTTTTTATCTTCGTCGGAGCCGACGGGCGCCTGATGATGATAGACGAAAAAGCGCGGCATCATGAACAGGCCGGCCATCAGGAAGATCACGAAAATGATATGCGCGGCTTTGACCCAAAGCATCGTCGCCCCCAGAAAACCAGCCAGTTCCATAGATTACCCGCCGCGAACGCGTCTGATCAGATGCTCGACATGGGCGATCGGCGTGTCGGGCACGATCCCATGGCCGAGATTGAAGATATGGGGACGCGACGGGAAGGCTGCAAGGATGCGGTCGATCGCCGCATCGAGCGCATCGCCGCCCGCGACGAGCGCGAGCGGGTCAAGATTGCCCTGCACCGGCAGATGCGGCGGCAGAGCGGCGTCGGCCCATGCGGGATCGACCGTCTCGTCGAGCCCGATCGCATCGACCCCGGTCTCGTTGGCATAGGCGCGCAGTTTGCCGCCCGCGCCCTTCGGAAAACCGATCACCGGCGTATCGGGATGCAGCGCCTTCAGGCGGCGGACGATTTCGGCATTGGGCGCGATCACCCATTGCTCATATTGCGCTGGACTCAGGCTTCCTGCCCAGCTGTCGAACAATTGCACGGCATCGACGCCGTTTTCGATCTGGCCCGACAGATAGGTCACGGTCAGATCGACAATCGCGTCGATGATCGCGCCGAACGCCTGCGGGTCGCCGAAAGCGAGCCGCCGCGCAGCCGCCTGATCCTTCGACCCCTGCCCCGCCACCATATAGGTCGCGACCGTCCACGGGCTTCCTGCGAAGCCCAAAAAGGTCGTCTCGGGCGGTAGCGCTGCCGCGACGCGCGTGACGGTTTCATAGACGGGGTCGAGCCGCTGCGGGGCCGCCTCGAGCGACGCCAGCGCGCTGTCGACGAGCGGCGGCGCGAGCCGCGGCCCCTCGCCTGCCTCGAACCACAGATGCTGGCCGAGCGCGTGCGGAATAACGAGAATGTCCGAAAAGAGGATCGACCCGTCGAAGCCGAAGCGCCGGATCGGCTGGAGCGTCACTTCGGCTGCGGCTTCGGGATCGTAGCAGAGCTCGAGAAAGCCGCCCTTGGTTTCGCGAAGGGCGCGATATTCGGGCAGATAGCGTCCGGCCTGGCGCATCAGCCAGAGTGCGGGATGCTCCTGACGCACCCCGCGCAACGTAGCCAGCAGCTTCTTCGGTGACGCCTTCACGCGGCCCCTCTTTCTCTCTTCAATATATATTTAAAGATATTTGTGGTGGTTTGTAGGTTGGCGGACAAGCGCGGCTTTAGGCCCGGGCGCCCCTTTTGCCAACAGCTTGACTCGGCGCCCCGCGGATGAAGCGGCGGAGTCGCGAACCGCCATTCCCGCAATCCACAGCCTGTGGACAAGATTCATCCCTTGTGGATAAGCCGCAGAGCGGAATCGACACGTCGGGGGATGAATCCCCGATCCCGAAATCGTCCCTGCGCTTATGCAGAAACTTGTCCACAGGTGGTCGAAACGCTTCGCGGCTTGCCTTTTTCGGCGCTTTCCCGCCATGGTGCCGCGATGGGCCGGCTCCACCTGCATCTCATATCCGACTCCACGGGCGAGACACTCGAAAATATCGCCAAGGCGGCGATCGCGCAGTTCGACGATGTCGAGGTCGTGCGCCATTTCTGGCCGATGGTGCGATCGGAATCGCATCTCGACCGCATCATGGCCGAGGTGCAGGCGAGCCCCGGGATGATCCTCTTCACCCTCGTCAACGGCGAACTGCGCGTCAGCCTCGAACGCCGCGCGAGCGCGCAGGGTCTGCCGACGGTTGCGGCGCTCGACGCGGTCACCGACGCGCTGTCGCGGATGCTCGGGCAGGAAGCCAAGGCGCGCCCCGGCCGCCAGCATCAGCTCGACGCCGCCTATTTCGCGCGTGTCGAGGCGATCCAGTTCACTGTCGCGCACGACGACGGCATCGGCTGGGAAAATTGGGAACAGGCCGACATCGTCCTCGCCGGCGTGTCGCGCACGTCGAAAACCCCGACGAGCATCTATCTCGCCAACCGCGGTTTCAAGACGGCGAATATCCCGATCGTCCCCGAATCGCCGCCGCCCGATGCGCTCTTCAATCTGAAGCGTCCGATGGTCGTCGGCCTCACCACCGGGCTTGACCGTCTTGTCCAGGTCCGTCGCAATCGCCTGCTCTCATTGAACCAGGCCCCTGAAACCGCCTATGTCGACGACGAGCGCGTCAAGGCCGAACTCGCCTTTGCGCGGCGGATGTTCGCCGACAATGGCTGGCCGGTGATCGACGTGACGCGCCGCTCGATCGAGGAAACCGCCGCCGCGGTGATCAAGCTCGTCGAAGATCGTAGCGCCGCATGACGCTCCTTCTTGCCTCGCAAAGCAGCGGCCGTGCCGCGATGCTCCGGGCCGCCGGGCTCGCCTTCGAAACGAGCGCGGCGCATGTCGACGAGGAAGCGCTCACCGCTTCGCTACTCGCCGCGGGACAGACCCCGCGCAATATCGCCGATGCGCTTGCCGAGGCCAAAGCGATCAAGATCTCGTCGCGCCTGCCCGGCGTCACCGTGCTCGGCGCCGATTCGACACTCGCACTCGACGACGGGTCGATGCTGTCGAAACCCGAAAGCCCGGAGGAGGCTGCGGATCATCTCCGCCGCATGGCGGGCACGCGTCACCGGCTGTTCAGCGCCGCGGTCGCCGCGCGCGACGGGGCGCCGGTGTGGCGCGCGATCGGCGAGGCAAAGCTCTGGATGCGCCCCTTGTCGGACGCCTTCATCGCCGACTATGTCGCGCGCGAATGGGACAGCATCCGCTGGACCGTCGGCTGTTACGAAATCGAGGGGGCGGGCGTGCAATTGTTCGACCGGGTCGAAGGCGACCCATGGACCATCATCGGCATGCCGATGCTTCCCCTGCTCGCATGGCTGCGCGCGACGGGGCTGGCACCGCAATGAGTACGCCCTATGCAGAAGTGATCGGCGACCCGATCGCGCAGTCGAAATCGCCGCTGATCCACGGCTTCTGGCTCGAAGCGCTCGGGATGATCGGCGATTACCGCCGTGCACATGTAAAGCCCGAAGACCTCGCCGCCTATATCGGGGAACGCCGCACCGATCCCGACTGGCGCGGCTGCAACGTCACCATGCCGCACAAGGCGGCGGTGATGGATCTCGTCGACGATCCGGGCGACATCCGCGGCACGATCGGTGCGATGAACACGGTCGTCCGGCGAGAGGACGGCGCGCTGATCGGCACCAACACCGATGCTGCGGGCTTCTATTCGCCGCTCGCCGAACTCGATCTCGAAGGCGCACCCGTCGCGGTCGTCGGCGCGGGCGGTGCAGCGCGCGCCGTGCTCTTTGCGCTCGCGCGCGCCGGTGCCGGCCATGTGACGATTCTCAACCGTTCGCCGCTGAAGGCGATGGGCCTGCTCGCGACCTTCGGCCTCAAGGGTGAGGTTGTGGCGCTCGACGCGCCGCTCCCGCCGGCGGCGCTGCTCGTCAATTCGAGCAGCCTCGGCATGAAGGGGCAGCCGCCGCTCGACCTCGACCTGTCGCCGCTACCCGACGATGCGATTGTTTACGACCTCGTCTATTCGCCGCTGCAGACCGGACTCCTCAAGGCGGCCGAGGCACGCGGGCTCGATACGGTCGACGGGCTCGACATGCTGATCGGGCAGGCGGCGCTCGCTTTCGAACTTTTCTTCGGCAGCGCCCCGCCCGAGGGGCGCGACGAGGAACTGCGCGCGCTGCTGATGGCATGAGCGGCCGGAAACGCCCCGGCTCGCGGCTCCGCCGCCCCTTCATCCTCGGCCTCACCGGCTCGATCGGCATGGGAAAATCGACCGCCGCGGCGATGTTCGAACGCGAGGGCGTCCCCGTATTCGACGCCGATGCCGAGGTGCACCGGCTGCAGGGCCCCGGTGGTTCGCTGGTCGCGGCTATCGAGGCGCGCTTTCCCGGTACCACCGGACCGGGCGGCGTCGATCGCCAGAAACTTGGCGCGCGCGTGCTTGGTAACGGCCACGAACTCGCGGCGCTCGAGGCGATCGTCCATCCCGCAGTCGCCAGCGCGCAAAGGCGTTTCCTTGCCGAAAACAGGGCGCGCGACGTCGTGGTGCTCGACATCCCGCTGCTCTTCGAAAAGGGCGGCTGGCGCAAGGTCGGCGCGATCGCCGTCGTTTCCGCCCCCGTGTGGATGCAGCGCAAGCGCGTGATGCGCCGCCCCGGTATGACCGCGGCAAAGCTCAAGGCGATTCGCCGCCTGCAGGTTCCCGACCGCGTCAAGCGCGCGCGCGCCGATTTCATCATCGAAACGGGCCGCCCCAAAAGCGCGACGCACCGCCAGATAAGATTCATCGCCTCTTGTTTCCGCGCCCGATAGGGTCCAGATTATGGCTTCGATGCGCGAGATTATTTTCGATACCGAAACCACGGGTTTCGATCCCAGAAGCGGGGACAGGCTGGTCGAAATCGGGTGTGTCGAGCTGATCGACCGCCGTGAGACGGGTGTCACCTTCCATGCCTATTTCAACCCCGAGCGCGACATGCCCGCCGCCGCCGAGGCGGTGCACGGGCTGTCGATCCAGTTCCTGTCGGACAAGCCGCTGTTCGCGTCGCGCGTCGACGAACTGCTCGAATTTCTCGGCGATGCGCCGCTGATCGCACACAATGCCGCTTTCGACTTCGGTTTCGTCAATGCCGAGCTGGCCCGCGCCGGGCGCGGCGCGCTCGACATGGCGCGTATGTGCTGCACCGTACAGATGGCGCGCAAGCTTCACCCCGGCGCGAAGCACAGCCTCGATGCGCTCTGCACGCGCTACGGCATCGACCGCAGCCACCGCGTCAAGCATGGCGCACTGCTCGACGCCGAACTGCTCGCGCATCTCTACATCGAGATGACCGGCGGCCGGCAGATCGGCCTCGGCCTCGCATCGTCGGCGGCCACGGTATCGGCAACGGTGGCGATATCGACGCCCGCCGTACCACGCGATTCCGGTTGTCCCTTTCGCGAACCCCGTCCCCATGTGGCGTCGGCCGCCGAACTCGCGCGCCACGCCGAATTTGTCGCAGGGCTGAACCAGCCGCTGTGGCTCGATACGGTGTGATGGCCCTCCCTTAGGTCATCGCTCCGGCCAAGAAGGAGAAGAAAAATGGAAATCCGCGTCTCTGGCCACCAGATCGAAACCGGCGAAGCGCTGCAGGCGCATGTGTCGGACCGGATGAACGCGATTGCCGACAAATATTTCTCGCGCGCGATCGGGGCGCACGCGATCTTCGGGAAAGGTCCGCATGACAGTTTCCAGTGTGACATCGTCGCGCATGTGATGCAGGGGCTGGTGCTGAAGGGGCACGGCCAGGCACAGGACGCGCATGTCGCGTTCGAGGGCGCCGCCGAACGCATCGAAAAGCAGCTCAGGCGCTACATGCGACGATTGAAGGACCGCAACAACGGCCCCGCCGAGCCGTCGCCCACGGTCGACGAGATCGAGAATAATGCGAGCTACACCGTTTTCGATGCCGGCGTCGACGAAGAGGATGCGGGCGATGCGCCTGCGATCATCGCCGAAACGCGCGTCGACATCCCGAGCAGCAGCGTGTCCGACGCGGTGATGATGCTCGACCTCCGCAACACCAACGCGCTGCTCTTCGTCAACAGCAAGACCGGCGCGCATAACATGGTCTATCGCCGCGACGACGGGACGATCGGCTGGGTCGAACCACGATAGGGCTGGATTTTCTCCGCCATCCGGCTTAAGGGCCGCGCCCAACGATGCCCGAAGCCGGGATGGCGGGGGGCCTGCCACGACAGATCCGCGACCGCTTGCCAGCATGGTTCCTGGCGGCCGCCGACGTTTAACAAGATTTGGCCAGACGATGAATCTTTCTTCTCTTCTCTATCCGGCGACCGTGCGCGCGCATGTTCAGCTCGATTCGAAAAAGGCGCTTTTCCCCTTCGTCGGTGACCTTGCCAGCCGTTCGCTCGGCCTCGATGCGGGGGAGGTCAGCGAGGCGTTGCTCGAACGCGAACGTCTCGGCTCGACCGGGTTCGGCCGCGGGATCGCGCTGCCGCATGCGAAGATGGCCGATCTCGGCGGTGTGCGCGGCCTGTTCCTGCAGCTCGCACGGCCGATCGATTTCAACGCCGTCGACGGGTTGCCGGTCGACCTGCTCTTCATCCTGCTGTCGCCGCTCGACGCGGGCGCCGATCATCTGAAGGCGCTTGCGGGCGTGTCGCGGATGCTCCGCAACGACGCAATCGCCGAACGGCTGCGCGGCGCGAAGAGCGACGAGGCGCTTTATGCGATGCTCGCTGACACCGAAACGCGTGACGCGGCCTGACGCCGCGCGATTCATCCCGTGACGCGGCTCAAAAGCCGTTTCCTCGTCGACCTGCTGCTGCGCCGGACCGAAGCGGCCGGCGGTTTTGCGGCCGTGCTCGCGAAGGGCGACGAAACCTCGGGAATCATCCTTGTCCAGTGCAGCGATCGCGGCGAGGCGGGGCCGCTCCTCGAGCGCCGGTTCGGCGCCGACGGCCATTATGTCTGGGACGCGGCCGGTCCAAAGGATGATGACTCGCGCGCAAACTATCTGGAACAGCGGCGAAAGGCCGATCCCGATCTATGGCTGATTGAACTGGATATCGCAGATGCGCCACAACTCGTCGCGGAGTGGGCTGCGTTAACTTGACTCTGTTGCGGCGCACAATAACTGGCGCCCATTCGATAACGCGTAGGTCGATCCGCGGGTTGCACTGCCTTGGCAAAGCACCCGGAAAACGGTTTGGACACGCAGTCGGACGATGACCGCAGGCGGCGATACTGGACCATAGTCCCCCGCCTGTTTCGAGAGGTTCGGTTCATCGGCCGCACTTTTGACGGACAATATGAGTCGTATCCTGAACGTAGCCGGTATGGCTGCCGTCGGCATGACTGCCGCCTCCATGCTGCTTCTGGCGGAACCGGGCTTTGCAAGCGATCTTGCGGCCGACGCCAATATCCCCGCCATCATCCTCCCGGGCGTCGACGCGCCGGCGGTCGAGGACAAGGCGGATCTTCCGGCCAAAACCGAAACGCCGGTCGAGGACAGCACCAAAACCCCCGACGAATCCGTTCCCGAGCCGAAGCCGGCGCCGGTGACCGCCGATTCGCTTGCCGAACTCGTCGCCGCGACGCCGAAGCCCGCCGGAATCGATCCCGAACTGCGCTGCCTCGCCGGCGCGGTCTATTTCGAATCGCGCGGTGAATCGCTTCCCGGCCAGCTCGCGGTCGCGCATGTCGTGATCAATCGCGCCAAATCGGGTCGCTTCCCCAAGAGCCTCTGCGGCGTCGTCCATCAGAAGAGCCAGTTCAGCTTCGTGCGCGGCGGCAGGATGCCGGCGATCCGCAACGCCGGCCAATGGAACAACGCCGTCGCGATCGCGCAGATCGCGCGCGACGGCACGTGGAAGAACCACGCCCCCGGCGCGCTCTTCTTCCACGCCCGCTACGTCTCGCCGGGCTGGCGCAAGACGCGGATCGCGCAGATCGACAACCATATCTTCTATCGTTGAGCGGACGGGTGCGGCAACGGGCTGCTCCCTCCCCTTCGTCACCCTCGAACGAGACACGTGGCCCGTTCGACCCGATCCGGGGGCCGGCTGCGTCACCGTCGATGAATGCCGGGTCAAGCCCGGCGTGACGAAGTGATGCGCATCCCGTTCATTGCCAAGCCATAAATGCTGGCGCATGATGGCGGGATGACGCGTCCCGTTTCTGCCGCCCTGCTTTGCGCAGCGGCGCTCGCCCTTGGTGGCTGTGCCACCGCGGTTCCTCCGGTCGAAGTCACGCGCTTCCACGCCGGCGGGCCCGCCGGCTGGGCATCGGGTACGCGCTATACCATCGACACCGCGCCGCTCGGCAACGCCGGGGCGATGATCGACGCGCCCTCGCTTGAATGGAACAGCTACCGCACCGCGGTCGAACAGCAATTGCAGCGGCAGGGGCTCGTCGCGGCGCCCGACGGCGCGCGCGCACCGCTGAAAGTGCGGATCGGTTTCGAACGCATGAACCGCGAAGGCGCCGGCAGGCGCTCGCCGGTTTCGGTCGGTGTCGGCGGTTCGACGGGCAGCTATGGTTCGGGCGTCGGACTCGGAATCGGCCTCAACCTCGGCGGCGGTCCGAAGCGGATGGCCGATCTCCAGCTCGCGGTACGCATCGACGATGCCGCGAGCGGGCAGGCCTTGTGGGAAGGTCGCGCAGTGACTGCGGTTCCGGTGAAGGCGCCCGCCAGCCAGCCCAGCCTCGCGGCGGCGAAATTGGCCGACGCGCTATTCAAGGACTTCCCCGGGGAATCGGGACGCACTATCAGCGTAAAATGAGCATCACCATCAACGCCGCTTTCGACAGCGGCAATATCGTCGTGGACGCCATCGACGGCACGTCCGCCCGCCTGTCGATCCGCAAGGATCGCGAATCGGACTTTTTCCAGTGGTTCCACTTCCGCGTGTCGTGCGCGGTCGGCGATGCGCTCGAACTCGCGATCGCGGGCCTTGCCGATTCGGCCTATCCCGACGGCTGGCCGGGCTATGCTGCCTGCGCGAGCTATGACCGCGAAAGCTGGTTCCGCCTCGATACCGGCTACGACGCCGGCACGCTGACGATCCGTCATAATGCCGAAAGCCCGATCCTCTGGATCGCCTATTTCGCGCCTTACTCGATGGAACGCCATCACGACCTCGTCGCCTCGGTCGCCGAATGCGAGGGCGTCACCTATCGCTGCCTCGGCAGCAGCCTCGAGGGCCAGCCGATCGACTGCCTCGAAATGGGCAGCGGCGACACGCAGGTCTGGCTCTACGCACGCCAGCATCCGGGTGAAAGCATGGCCGAATGGTGGATCGAAGGCGCGCTTGAAAAGCTCACCGATCCTGCCGATCCGCACGCGCGCTCGCTGCGCCAGAAATGCCGCTTCCATATCGTCCCCAACATGAATCCCGACGGGTCGCGCCGCGGGCATCTGCGCACCAATTTCGCGGGCGTGAATCTCAACCGCGAATGGGATAATCCGACGGCGGAGCGCAGCCCCGAAGTCCTCGCGGTCCGCAATGCGATGGACGCGACCGGCGTCGACTGGGCGATGGACGTCCATGGCGACGAGGCGATCCCCGCGGTCTTCCTCGCGGGCTTCGAGGGCATTCCGTCGCTCAAGGCCGGGCAGACCGAAAAATATAGGGCTTTTGAGCAGGCGCTCGCCGCGAACACCCCCGATTTCCAGGTCGATCTCGGCTACGAGCAGTCGGCACCGGGGCAGGCGAACCTCTCGATGTCGACGACGCAGCTCGCCGAACGGTTCGGCGCCGTCACGATGACGCTCGAAATGCCGTTCAAGGACAATCGCGACCTGCCCGACCCCGTCGCGGGCTGGTCGCCCGAACGCTCGAAGCTGCTCGCGCACGCCTGCCTCGCGACGCTGGATCAGCTGCTCTGATGCGAAAGGCGGATGCTTGGCGGATCGTCGAGGATGATCTGTCGGGCGCCGCCATCCGTGCGCTGCTCGAGGTGCATTTCGCGGGGATGCTCGCGAACTCGCCGGCCGAAAGCTGTCACTTTCTCGATTTCGACGGGCTGCGCGCGGGCGACGTGACCTTCTGGTCGATCCACTGCGGCGTCGCGCTTGCCGGCTGCGGGGCGCTCAGGATGCTCGACAGCACGCATGGCGAGATCAAGTCGATGCGCACCGCCGAACCCTTTTTGCGGCAGGGCGTTGCCGCGCGCATGCTCGATCATATCGTCGACACGGCGCGCGAACGCGGTCTCGGACGTCTCAGCCTCGAAACCGGATCGAGCGGAGCCTTCGAACCCGCGCTTGCGCTCTACCGGCGCTATGGTTTCAGCGAGTGCGGGCCCTTCGCCGATTACACGCCTGACCCGTTCAGCCGCTTCATGACGCGCGCGCTCTGAAAACGAAAACGGGGTCCGGAAGGGACTCCGGACCCCGCTCACAGGCCCCGCAGGCCCCCGGACAAGTCCGCGCCTTACGCGGCCTTCCTGTCCTCGATCACCGGCGTGCTGCCGCCGATCGCAATCTTGTGCGGCTTCATCGCCTCGGGCACTTCGCGCACCAGGTCGATGGTCAGCAGCCCGTCGGCGAGGTCGGCTTCGCTCACCCGAACGAAATCGGCGAGCTGGAAGCGGCGCTCGAACGCGCGCGTCGCGATGCCGCTGTAGAGGAGCTGGCGCGCCTCGCCTTCGGCGACTGGCGCCTTGCGGCCGCTGACGGTCAGCATGTTCTGCTGCGCGGTGATATCGATCTCGTCCGACTTGAAGCCGGCGACCGCGACGGTGATGCGGAAATGGTCGTCGGCGACCTTTTCGATGTCGAAGGGCGGATAATTTTCGGCGCCCGAACCGCCGGTTTCGAGGAAATCGAACAGGCGGTCGAAACCGACGGTCGAACGGCGATAGGGGGTCCAGTCGAAACTGTTACGCATGGATCTTTCTTCCTTTTACAAAGCGAAGTCAGGGACCGCGGCGGCCGCCGCGATCGCCACCCGGCCCCGTGTCGGCGGCCGGATGAGGACAATCTGGTAGCCCTCGAAACCATTTCAAGAGGGCGGTTGGCGTTCGGCGAAAAGCCGCGCTAAAGGGCGGCAACTCTCCTCCAGCGCAAGGATCCGAAATGCCCCAGCTCATCCTCATCCGTCACGGCCAGTCGCAGTGGAATCTCGAAAACCGCTTCACCGGCTGGTGGGATGTCGATGTCACCGAAAAGGGCGTCGCCGAAGCGGTCGCCGCGGGCGAGCTGATGAAAGCAAAGGGCATCGCGCCCGACACCTGCTTCACCTCGGTCCAGTCGCGCGCGATCAAGACGCTGAATCTCGCGCTCGAAGCGATGGGCCGCCTCTGGCTTCCCGTCACCAAGGACTGGCGTCTCAACGAACGCCACTATGGCGGGCTGACCGGGCTCGACAAGGCCGAGACCGCGGCGAAGCATGGCGACGAACAGGTGAAGATCTGGCGCCGCAGCTTCGACATTCCGCCGCCGCCGCTCGAGGCGGGCTCGCTGTGGGACCTGTCGACCGACCCGCGCTACGCCGGCATCGCCATCCCGTCGGCCGAAAGCCTCAAGGACACGATCGAGCGCGTTCTCCCCTATTATGAAGCCGCGATCGTTCCCGAACTCGCCGCAGGCAAGACGGTGCTGATCTCGGCACACGGCAACAGCCTGCGCGCGCTGGTCAAGCATCTCTCGGGCATTTCGGACGCCGACATCACCGGCCTCGAAATCCCGACCGGCCAGCCGATCGTATACGAACTCAACGACGATCTGACCGCCCGCGAGCGTTACTACCTCAGCGAGCGGTAAGGCCCGCCGCACCATCCTGTTTATCGTCATCCCGGCGAAGGCCGGGATGACGAATATGGTGATGCGATGGCCTAGAGTGTCCCTGTCACCGTCAGCTGGAAAAACTGCCCATATTTGCGCAGCCGGCGCTCGCTGAACGCAACCGGCCCGTCGCGGCGGTCGACGAACACCGTGCGGTCGAAGGCGTCGCGCTGACCCGCGAGGTTGCGGTACGACAGCTTTACCGTGAAGCCCGCGACATCCTTGTGCTCGACGAAGGCGGTGACGAACGGCCCGTCGGTATATTCCCTCTCGATCGCGCCGAGCCGCAGATTGGGGCTGTTGCGTTCGTCGAAATAGCCCGCTCCCCACGCGAGGTTCGTCCCCGGCACGTCATGGCGCAGACTCAGGTCGACGAGATATTTCTGCCCCTCGCTCTGGTCGCGCCATGCGTCGGTCAGCGGATCGCGCACGCGGTTGCGGCGCCACGTGACATCGCTGTTGATCCGCGCGCCCTTCCATCCCAGCCGGTCGAGCAGCAGGGTCGCCTTCGAACTGATGCGATAGAGATGCGCGGGCGGCAGATTGCCGCGCCCCTCGGTCGTCGGCGACAGCGGCACCTGATCGACCAGATCCTGCGCATAGGCATAGGCGAAGGCGACCGAGGCATTGCCCCACGCCCCCATGTCCTGCACGAATTCGAGTTCGCTGCGGTTGACGACCGGCGGCACAAGCAGCCCGTTGCCGCCATTGCCCTGCCCGTTCGCGACGTCGACCGAGCTCGCGAAATCGAAAAAGTCGAGCTGGTCGACGCGGCGCTGGAGGAACCAGTTGACCGTCGTCCCTGGCGAAACCTTCCACGCCAGCGCGACCTTGCCCTTCGGCCGGACGAAACGGCGCGTCAGGCCGCCTGGCCCCGAAGATGTCAGCTCGCTATATTCGGCGCCGAGGTTGACTTGCGCGGTCAGGTTGGGTGCGAGCGAGCGCCCCCACGTCAGCGATGCCTCGGCGCGCTTTTCCTCGACCTTGGTCCGCTCTCCGCCGAAGACGACGGGCCGGAAGCTGCCGTCCGCCTGCAGCACCGCAAATTCGGCATCGACGTCGAGCGTGTTGTACGCGCCTTCGAGCGCGACCTGCCAGTCGGTGCCGCCGCTGGTGCGCCAGCTATACTCGCCGCGCAGGATTGATTCGCCCTCGTCCGCGGTCTGTTTGAAGCGCTCGCCGGTACGACCGCCGATCTCGCGGTCGACGATGAAGCTGTCGACGAAGGGGCTGTGTTCGAAGCGATACAGGGTGATCAGCTTCAGCCGCCCCTTGCCCAGCCCCAGCTCGTAGTCGCCACCGATGTCGAAATTATGCTCGTCCTCGGTGAATTTGAAGGCCTCGCGCACGGTGCCGTTCGCCGGCTGCGCCGATACGCCGTCGACGCGTTCGTCGATACGCTGCAACTGGCCGCCGAGGTTGAAGTTCCATTTGTTGCCATTCGTCGTCGTGCGCGCCAGCGCCAGCGCCAGCCGCGGCCGGTCGCCATTGTAGGCGCCGAATTCGTCGCGCGTGAACAGCAGCACGCCATTGCCGTCAAGAACGCGTTCGGGCCCCCAGTGGCCCTGCCGGCTCGCCTCATTCTTGAGGCTCAGCGTCAGATTGGTGCCGCCGAGCTTGCCCGTCGTCGAAATCTCGCCGTTCAGCCAGTTCTTGTCGAGCCGCGGGCGCCATTCGGGTTGCCAGCGGATGGTGGTCCGGAACCCGTCGCTGCCCGCACCCGCGACGAGCACAACATTCGCGACCTGCCCCGTCAGGCCCGGAACATTCAGCCCGGCGCCGTCGACGATGTCGATATAGGCGACTTCGGCGGCGGCGATCCGTGCCAGCGCGGTGCGCGCGTCGGTCGACTTGTTCGCGATGCGCTCGCCATCGATCAGCACATTCTCGGTCGCGGCGCCCAGCCCGCGCTCGCCGCCGTTGGTCCCGGTGACGATCAGGAATCCGGGCACCTTCTCGACCATGTCGAGCGCGGTGCGCGGCGCGAAGCGGGTGAAGTCGGCGGGCGTATAGCGTTCGGCGCCGTTGGTCGGCGTCGGGACGGCAGGCGGCGCGTCGCCCGTCACCTCCTGCGCGGCGGCGGGCGCCACCGACAGCAAAGCCAACAGGACGAGCGATGACCCCTGAAAAACGGCCGGCATATTTCCCCCTCGCGGCCGCTATCGAAACAGAAGGCCTCCCCAATCGCGAATAATTCGCAAGTATTGCAATGATCCATATTGTCTACCAACGCACGGCGCCATTCGACGAGCGTATGGCAATGACGCCTTGCCTCTGCCTTTGGCGCTCACCGCTCTCTTCTTGCATCGCCACGATTTCGCGACATTATATAACGGGGCTGCAAGGGGTTATGGGGTGCGGATTCCGGTTTCGATATTGGTGGCGGCCGTGCTTGCGCACGCGCCGGCCGCAGCACAGGACAGCAAGATCCAGCGCGGCCCGGTGCCGGATTGGGTCGTTCCGTCCGAACTGATGCCCGTTCCGGACGATGCCGGCGGGCTTGTATTTGTCCGGCGTCAGGACGTTCTCGTCCATCTCGACGAACAGGGGCAGGCGCAATATCTCGGATATCGCATGCGTCTTCTCCATCCGAACGCGCTGCAGGTCGGCAACATCTCGACCGCGTGGAACCCCGCATCGGGTCCTCCTGTGGTGCATTTTGTCCGGGTGCATCGCGGCGACGAGACGATCGACGTCCTCGCAAAGACATCCTTTGAAGTCCTGCGCCGCGAGGATCAGCTCGAGGCCGCAAAGCTTGATGGCATATTGACTGCGGTACTTCGCGTTCCCGACCTGCGCGTCGGCGACGAGCTTGAGGTCGGCCTGACGACCCGGGCGAGCGACCCGACTTTGGGCAAGAATGATTCGGGGCTCCTCTTCCTCGGCCCCAGCCCTGCTCCCGGCCGCTACCGCCTGGGCCTGAGCTGGGACAGCGGCCTGAAGCCCCACGTAAGGATGACTCCCGATCTCGTGCCGATCGCCCGTCCGGGAGAAAACCGCATCGACTTCGCATTTGACAATCCCCCGATGCTGGCGCCGCCGAAGGACGCGCCGGCGCGCTATCAATGGCAACGCGTCGTCGAATATACGGATTTCGCCGACTGGAACGCGATATCGCGCCATTTCGCACCCTTGTTCGCCAAGGCTTCGGTGATCGCCGACGGTTCGCCGATCGCCGCCGAGGCCGCCCGCATCGCCGCGGCGCATTCACTGCCGCTCGACCGCGCGGCGGCCGCGCTTGAGCTCGTTCAGAAAGACGTGCGTTATATCTATGTCGGTCTCGGCGCCGGAAATCTGACGCCCGCCACGGCCGAAGAGACATGGCAGCGGCGTTATGGCGATTGCAAGGGCAAGACCGCGCTGCTTCTGGCGCTGCTCGCGAAACTCGGAATCGAAGCCGAACCGGTGCTTGCCAACAATAGCGGGAGCGACGACGGGCTCGACGAGCGTTTGCCCAATCCCGGCATGTTCGACCATGTTCTTGTCCGCGCCCGAATCGACGGCGCAACCTACTGGCTCGACGGTACGCTTCCGCCGGTCGTGCCGCCGGCCGCGACGCCGACGATGCCCTACAGGTGGGTCTTGCCCGTGACCAGGACGGGCAGCACGCTCCAGAAGCAGGAATGGCGGATGGCAAGCAGGCCGAACGATATCACGCTCTTCGAGATCGATGCGCGGGCGGGGTTCGACAAGCCGGCCCGCGTGACGAATACCCGGATTGTCCGCGGCGTCGCGGGGCTGCAGCAACAGGCCGAACTGTCGGGGCTGACCCCCGACCAGCTGCTCAACGGCCTGCGTCAGCAGCTGGTAGGCGGAACGTGGGAAACGGTCGAGGACGTCAATTGGCGCTACGACCGAAAGGCTGAGGCGAGTATCCTGACGATCAGCGGCACGTGGACGGTCGACTGGGACGATGACGGCGATGGCGACAAGTCCTATGCGCTGCCCGGCGGCGGGTTTAGCCCGCCCGAACGGCGCGCACGCGCGGCCGGGCAGGATCAGGACCTGCCCTGGTACAACGCGCCCGAATTCGACTGCAACGTAACGACGCTGCGCTTGCCGGCGACGACCAATGTCGCCAGCTGGTCGTTCAAATCGGGATATGACACGCACATCTTCGGCAAGAATTATTATCGCGCGTTCGACGTTCGCGACGGTTCGATCCGCATGATTCGCGGCCTGCGCGTCGAACAGCCCGAAATCGACGCGATCAGCGCGCGGCGCGACAATGGCCGGATCGCCGGTTTCGATAACAGCATGGCGTGGGTCTTTTACAAACCCGATGCCACAAGGCCGCTGGCCCCCGCCGGCAAGGTCGTGCCCGCCACCTATGAAATCGACTGGACCGCCGACACCGTTCCCTGCCTGTCGCCCGCCACGACGCGCTGATCACGGCGGGGCGGCGATCAGTCGCGCAGCAGCTCGTTGATCCCGGTCTTCGCGCGCGTCTTCGCATCGACGCGCTTGACGATCACCGCGCAGTACAGCGACGGCCCGGGTGTTCCATCGGGCAGCGGCTTGCCCGGCATCGCGCCGGGTACGACGACCGAATAAGCCGGCACTTCGCCGATGAAAACCTCGCCGGTCGCGCGGTCGACGATCTTGGTCGATGCGCCCAGATAGACACCCATCGACAGCACCGCGCCCTCGCGCACGATCACGCCCTCGGCCACCTCGGCGCGCGCGCCGATGAAGGCGCCGTCCTCGATCACGACCGGACCCGCCTGCAGCGGTTCGAGCACGCCGCCGATCCCCGCGCCGCCCGACAGGTGGACGTTCGCGCCGATCTGCGCGCAGCTGCCGACCGTCGCCCACGCGTCGACCATCGATCCCTCGCCGACCCAGGCGCCGATATTGATGAAGCTCGGCATCAGCACCGCGCCCTTGCTGATATAGGCGCCGCGGCGGACGATCGATCCGGGAACGGCGCGGAAACCCGCGTCGCGGAAACGGTTCTCGCCCCATCCGGCGAATTTCGAGGGCACCTTGTCCCACCAGCGCGCGCCGCCGGGGCCGCCTTCGATCAGTTCCATGTCGTTGAGGCGGAACGACAGCAGCACCGCCTTCTTCAGCCACTGGTTGACCTGCCAGGTGCCGCCCGCATCGCGCTCCGCCACGCGATAGCTGCCGTCGTCGAGTCCGGCGATTGCGGTTTCGACGGCGTCGCGTACCGCGCCCGTCGTCGTCAGGCCGAGCGTGTCGCGCGCATCCCACGCGGCTTCGATCGTGGCTTGCAGGTCGGTCATGAAATTCCCCAGGGCAAAGGCAAAGAGTCAAGCCAGTCGGCGATGTCGCTGGCGTGAAAGTCGACATGCTCCGGCAGGTGGTCGCGATGGCCGCTTTCGCTGCCATTGTCCAGCCAGACGGTCGTCATCCCCAGCGCTTTTGCAGGCGTCAGATTGCGCGCCATGTCCTCGACGAACAGGCTTTTCGCCGGATCGATACCGAGGTGCGCGACCATCATGTCATAGGCTGCGGCGTCGGGTTTGGGCGTGTAGTGCGTCACGCGAATGTCGCAGATGCTGTCGAACAGGTCGGCGATCCCGCGCGCCTCGAGCACGCGTGCCGCATAATCGGCGTCGGCGTTGGTGAAAACCAGCTTGCGCCCCGGTAGCCGCTCGAGCCCGGCGCGCAGCCGCGGATCGGCGCTCAGCCGGTCGAGCGCAATATCATGGACGTCGGCCAGAAAATCCTCGGGATCGACATCATGGTCGCGCATCAGCCCCGCCATCGTTGTCCCGTGATCGTGGAAATATTGCTTCTGCACCCGCCGTGCCTCGACCGCATCGACGTCGAGCAGGCGCATGATGAAGGCGCCCATGCGTTCGTCGATCAGGTCGAACAGCTTCGCCGACGGTGCGTAAAGCGTGTTGTCGAGATCGAAGATCCAGCTGTCGATATGGTCGAGCGGGGCGGGCATGGAGCGGCGCATAAAGGCTGGGGTGCACGGGGGCAAGGCGCGGGGAGCGATATCGCCCCGATCGTTGCCTTCACGAACGGCGTTTCAGAGCCCGTGCCTCTGCGGTCGCTGCAGGTGCCACTCTTCGTCGTTGTGACAAGCCGACAACGGCCCCCGCCTTTGCGGAAGTGACGGTTTGAGGCCGGACCGCGCGAAACCCGCAATTAACCGCAAGATGCTATTGCCACGCCCTCCGCCGCGCTAAAAGGCGGCTATCAGGGCAAAGGGGAACGGCGATGGCCGACGCGAACCGACGCAGCCGCATCCACCGGATGGCCGGGCGGCCCTTGCCCCTGCTGCTTGGCGCCGTCGCGCTTTCGCTCGCGGCGTGCGGCGGTGGTGGCGGTGCCCGTCCGTCGCCGACTCCGGCGCCGCCGCCCGCGCCGACTCCGACTCCAACCCCGACGCCCACCCCCACCCCTCCTCCGACGGGCAATTTCAACACTGCCGAGGTGCGCCGGTCGGACGGCGTCAATTTCCATGGCGCGATCACGGCTTGGCAGGCCGGCGCGACGGGGCAGAATATTCTCGCCGGCGTCATCGACGACGGCATCGACCGGGACAGCCCCGAATTTGCGGGACGCATCTCGCCGCAATCGGCCGATCTGGCGGGATCGCGCGGCATCGACAGCGAGGGGACGCACGGCACCAATGTGGCGCAGCTGCTGCTCGGCGGAAAGAATGACGCCGGCACGGTGGGCATTGCCTTCAACGCAAATCTGCTCGTGCTGCGCGCTGACGCGCCGGGGAGCTGCGCGACCGAGGACCCGTCGAACGACGAAAGCGGCTGCCGCTTCCCCGAAACCGCGATCGCCGCCGGGCTCGACCGCGCGGTGAGCGCCGGCGCGCGCGTCGTCAATATCTCGCTCGGCGGTGAGGATCCGCCGGGCGCGACCTTGCGCGCCGCAGTGTCGCGCGCGACCGCGGCGGGGATCGTCGTCGTCGTTTCGGCGGGGAACGAGGGCGACACGACCGCTAACGGCAACGACCCGAACAACCCCGATCCTTTCGCGCAGGGGCTCCGCGACGCCGGCGGCGGGCTCGTCGTCATCGCCGGATCGGTGAACGACAGCGGTGCGATTTCGGGTTTCAGCAACCGCGCGGGCACCTATGCCGGTTCCTATCTGGGCGCGCTCGGCGAGGGGGTGTGCTGTGCCTATGAAAATGGTGCGCTGAAGACCGAGGGCAATTTCGTCTTCGTGCTGAACGGCACCAGCTTCGCCGCGCCGCAGGTCGCCGGCGCGGTCGCACTGATCGCGCAGGCCTTCCCGAACCTCTCGAGCCAGCAGATCGTCTCGCTTCTCTATCAGTCGGCGCGCGACGCGGGCGCGGCGGGCGACGATGCCGTCTATGGTCAGGGTATCCTTGACATCGCACGCGCCTTCCAGCCGATGGGCGCGACGACGCTCGCCGGCACCTCGACCGCGGTCGCGCTCGGCGCGCCGCTCGGAATCCTCGGCGGCCCGATGGGCGATGCCGGGAGCGCCGGCACGACGGGCCTCGTCACCGACGGCTTCGGCCGCGCCTTCAACGTCGATTTCGGCGGCTCGCTCGGCCCGCGTCGCCCCGACTTCAGGCTGTCGGGTGCGATCGGCGGGCTCGTCCGCCAGCAAAGTGCGGCAAACCAGTCGCTCGCGCTCTCGCTCGTTACTGCCCCGGGCAGGGACGGGTCCGACGCGCTCGCGGGCCTCTCCTTCCACGACGCGCAGCGCGCGCGTACCCTCGCCGCCTCGGTGATGACGCGCCTCGACGCAAGGACGCGCCTCGGCTTTGCCGCGGGGCGCGGTACCGGCGGGTTGCTCGCCGGCGAGCGCGGCGAAAGCGGCCATGCGATGCTGATCGGCGACGCGGCGCACGAGGGCGTCGGCTTTGCAGTCAGCCCCGGCATTGGCACGATCATACGCCATAATATCATTGATAATCAATATATTAATATGATGTTGGAGGATGGCCGGGTCTCGGGCTCGCGTTGGCAGGACGATCCGCTCCTCCGTTACCGCCCGTACCGCGACAGCCGCTACCAGCGCATCGGCGCCGCGTGGGACGGCCGCTTCGGCCCCGTACGTACCGCGTTCGGCGCGAGCTGGCTGCGCGAATCGGACAGCCTTCTCGGCGCGCGCCTCGGCCCCGTCTTCGGTGCCGGCGGCGCGACCAGCCTCGTCGGCGATGCGAGCCTCCTTCTCGATATGCAGGGCGGTTGGCAAGTTGCTGCCGCGTGGCGCCAGATGTGGACGCGGCCCGACCGTGCGGGCCTCGTTGCGGGCGGCGCGCTCCGATCGAGCGCCTTCTCCCTCGACCTTGCCAGGGCGAACCTCTTTCAGCCCGGCGACCATGCTGCGCTCCGTTTGGCACAGCCGCTGCGCGTGGCCCGCGGCGGTATCGATCTCGATCTCCCCGTCACCTACGATTATGCGACGGGTGTCGCGGGGGTCGGGCGTCGCACCTATAGTCTCGCGCCGACGGGCCGCGAGCTTGTCGTCGAGGCGAGTTATGCGCTGTCGCTCTTTGGCGGCGATCTTGTCGCGAACACATGGTGGCGCCGCGATCCCGGCCACATCGCCGCGATGCCCGACGACAAGGGTGCGGTGCTCCGCTTTACGCTGGGCTTCTGATCGGCTTTAACCTGCCCCGACACAAAATACAGGGGATGCAGAAATGAAGCCGATTCATGTTCTTCCGCTTGCGCTCGCGGGCGCGATGCTCGCCATGCCGCTCGCCGCACAGGCGCCCGCACGCACCGTCATCCATGCGGGCCAATTGCTCGCCGAGCCCGGCAAGCCTGTGCGCGGCGCGTCGACGATCATCGTCGAGAATGGCAAGATTCTTTCGGTCGCCGACGGTTTCCAGCCCGCCGAACCCGGCGCGACGCTGATCGACCTCAGGGGCAAATATGTCCTGCCCGGCCTGATCGACAGCCATGTCCATCTGACGAGCGATGCCGGCGGTATTGCCGGCCAGCTCGAGGAAGTCACGCTCAGTCCCGCGGCGCAGGCCTTCAACGCCGAGGCGAACGGGATGAAGACGCTGCGCGCGGGTTTCACGACCGTGCGCAACCTCGGCGACGGCGACGGCGCGACGCTCGCGCTTAGGGACGCAATCCTCGCGGGCAAGGTACAGGGGCCGCGCATCGTCGATGCGGGCAACAGCATTTCGGGCAGCGCAGGGCATATGGACGGCTCGCTCGGCTATCGCGACGAACTCCGCCCCTTCTTTGCGGGCGCGGGCAACACGTGCAACGGCGCCGACGATTGCCGCCGTGCGGTGCGGCTGCAGATCGGACGCGGCGCCGACGTGATCAAATTCGCTTCGACCGGCGGCGTCAACAGCCGTATCGGCGCGGGGCTCGGCAAGCAGATGTTCGACGACGAGGCGCAGGCGATCGTCGATACAGCGCATATGTTCGGCAAGAAGGTCGCGGTGCACGCGCACGGTGCCGACGGCATCCGCCTCGCGCTGGCGGCGGGCGCGGACTCGATCGAGCATGGCACGATTCTCGACGAGGCGACGATCGCGGCGTGGGCGAAATCGAAGGCCTATTATGTCCCCACGCTCTCGACCGTGAATGGCTACAAGGAACGCCTCGCGGCCAATCCGGGCGCCTATGAACCCGACGTGTTGGCGAAGATTCAGTGGCGCATCTCGATCACCGGAAAGAGCCTGCAACAGCTTGTCCCGCGCGGCGTGCGCATTGCCTTCGGTACCGACGCCGGCGTCTCGAAGCACGGCCGTAACGGTGACGAATTCGAACTGATGGTCCAGAACGGGATGACGCCCGTCGAGGCGCTGACGGCCGCGACAGTCAACGCCGCGGACCTGCTCGGCCTGTCGAGCGAGATCGGTACGATCGCGCCGGGCAAGAGCGCCGACATCATCGCGGTCGCGAGCGATCCGGTCGCCGATGTGCGTGTGCTCAGGAAGGTCGATTTCGTGATGGCGCGGGGTGCGGTTGTCGACTGACCGCTCAAGATCCTCCCCATTGCGAAGCATTGGGGAGGGGGACCACCGCCGCAGGCGGTAGTGGAGGGGTTTCAACGTTGGCGTTATTACCCCTCCGTCAGCGCTTCGCGCTGCCACCGCCCCATGGCTCCGCAAATGGGAGGATCGTCCAGTCTGCCAACACCGCGCGCAACCTCAGCCACCGCTCCAGCTTTCCCGCATAGCCCCCGGTATTCGCCGCACTGCTCGACGGCAGATCAACAACCTCGACCCCCTCGACCCCCGGCAATTGCCGCCGCCCGATCGCCGCGGCCTTGCCGCCGTTGAACGCGATCATCCGCAAATCGGGCAGTGTTCCCACGAGCGCCGCCAGGTCATGCGCCTCGACCTCGCGAATCTCGCTGTCGCTGCTCGACCGCCTTTCGGCGCTGCGGATCACGTCCCACAGCCCGACCTTTGCTTCGCGCAACGCCCCAAGCCGCTCGTCATAGGTCATATCCGTGAGCGGCCGGTTGATCACAGCACCGAGCAGGCGCCAGAACTGGTTCGTCGGATGCGCATAATATTGCCGTTCGGCGAGCGAACGGACGCCGGGCAAGCTGCCGAGAATGAGCAACCGCGTGTCGGGTGCGACGTGAGGCGTAAAGCTGGCGTGGCGGACGGCGGGCATCGCCGACCGATAGCCCGCGCGGGCCAGCGCAACAATATTGTCTGCCCCTTGACCCGGAAGGGAATCGGGTCTAGGGGCGCGCTCGACCGAAAAGGGCGGTTTGCCGCCTCTTTCAGTTGCAACAGCGCTTGAACATTGCTGGCGCGGATGGAGCCTCCGGAAGATCATATGATCCGCCGGGGTCTTTTGCTGTTATCAGGTCGGCCGTTTCTCGCCCTTTCGGGCGGGTCAGCGGCCGGAGCTTCATCCACCGCGGTACAGTAACCGTTCGCTTTGATGGGCGGACATTTAAAGGTGAAGCATTCATGCCCACGATCAACCAGCTGGTCCGCAAGGGCCGGACTCCCCAGAAGGTGAAGTCCAAGGTCCCGGCGATGGACGCAAACCCGCAGAAGCGCGGCGTTTGCACCCGTGTCTACACGACGACCCCGAAAAAGCCGAACTCGGCGCTCCGCAAGGTTGCGAAGGTCCGCCTGACCAACAGCCGCGAAGTCATCACCTACATCCCCGGCGAAGGCCACAACCTCCAGGAACACAGCGTCGTGCTGATCCGCGGCGGCCGTGTCCGCGATCTTCCCGGTGTGCGTTACCACGTCCTGCGCGGCGTGCTCGATACGCAGGGTGTGAAGGACCGCAAGCAGAGCCGTTCGAAGTACGGCGCGAAGCGTCCGAAGTAAGGACCGCTTTTTCGGCTATTTGATCATCCCGCTGCGCATGCGCCGGGATGCTGTTGTAAAAGGAATTACCTATGGCTCGTCGTCGTCGTCCTGAACGCCGCGAAATCCTGCCCGATCCCCGTTTCGGTGATACGGTGCTGTCGAAGTTCATGAACAGCGTCATGCTGGACGGGAAGAAGTCCGTCGCCGAAAGCATCGTTTACGGTGCGCTCGAATCGGTCGAAGCCCGCGCCAAGAAGGAACCGCTCGGCGTGTTCCACGAAGCGCTCGCGAACATCCGCCCGAACATCGAAGTCCGCAGCCGCCGCGTCGGCGGTGCGACCTATCAGGTTCCGGTCGAAGTCCGTCCGGACCGCGCGCAGGCGCTTGCGATCCGCTGGCTGATCACGGCCGCGCGCAACCGCAGCGAAACCACGATGGCCGCGCGTCTGTCGGGCGAGCTGCTCGACGCGTCGAACAACCGTGGCAACGCGGTCAAGAAGCGCGAAGACACGCACCGCATGGCGGAAGCGAACCGCGCCTTCAGCCACTACCGCTGGTAATTTGCAGGGCGCCCCGGCGTCTCGCAATCGCAACAAAACTTCCTATATCGGGGGCGGCTCCAAAGGCCTCCCCCAAAACCCAAGGAAAAGATCATGGCACGCAGCCATCCGCTCGAACGCTATCGCAATTTCGGTATCATGGCGCACATCGACGCCGGCAAGACCACGACGACCGAGCGCATCCTCTACTACACCGGCAAGTCCTACAAGATCGGCGAAGTCCACGACGGCGCCGCGACGATGGACTGGATGGAGCAGGAGCAGGAGCGCGGCATCACCATCACCTCGGCGGCGACGACCTGCTTCTGGGGCGACTACCGCCTGAACATCATCGACACCCCGGGCCACGTCGACTTCACCATCGAGGTCGAGCGCTCGTTGCGCGTGCTCGACGGTGCCGTGGCGGCGTTCGACGGCGTTGCCGGCGTCGAGCCGCAGTCGGAGACCGTGTGGCGCCAGGCCGACAAGTACGGCGTGCCGCGCATGTGCTTCATCAACAAGCTCGACCGCACCGGCGCCGATTTCTACTACTGCGTGCAGACGATCATCGATCGCCTCGGCGCGGTTCCGGCGGTGCTGTACCTGCCGATCGGCACGGAGTCCGACTTCAAGGGCCTGGTCGACCTCGTCGAGCAGCGCGCGATCATCTGGAAGGATGAGTCGCTCGGCGCCGAATTCTTCTACGAGGAGATCCCCGCCGATCTCGCTGACAAGGCCGCGGAGTACCGCGAGAAGCTCATCGAACTCGCCGTCGAACAGGACGACGAGGCGATGGAAGCCTACCTCGAGGGCAACCTGCCCGACGTCGCCCAGCTCAAGGCGCTGATCCGCAAGGGCACGCTCGAGCAGGCGTTCGTGCCGGTGCTGTGCGGCTCCGCGTTCAAGAACAAGGGCGTGCAGGCGCTGCTCGACGCTGTCGTCGACTACATGCCGAGCCCGGTCGACGTGCCGGCGATCAAGGGCGTCAAGCCCGACAGCGACGAGGAAGACAGCCGTCCGTCGAGCGACGACGCGCCGTTCGCCTCGCTGGCGTTCAAGATCATGAACGACCCGTTCGTCGGCTCGCTGACCTTCACCCGCATCTACTCGGGCAAGCTCTCGAAGGGTTCGTACCTGAACTCGGTCAAGGACAAGCGCGAGAAGATCGGCCGCATGCTGCTGATGCACTCGAACAACCGCGAGG
>JAGHZY010000051.1 GCA_017745175.1 Sphingopyxis sp.
GCCTTGTCGGTCGCGGCGATCTTCTCGATCTTGGCGCCGGTCAGGATGGTCATGCCTTGCTTCTTGAGCGCCTTTTCGAGGAAGGCCGACACATCGGCATCCTCGACCGGCACGAGGCGGTCGAGCATTTCGACGACGGTCACGTCGACGCCCATGTCGCTGTAGAAGCTCGCGAACTCGATGCCGATCGCGCCCGATCCGATGACGAGCAATTTCTTCGGCATTTCGGGCGGGACGAGCGCGTGGCGATAGGTCCAGATGCGCTTGCCGTCGGCGGGCGCGAACGGCAGGTCGCGCGCACGCGCGCCGGTCGCGATGATGATATTCTTCGCGGAAAGGGTTTCGGTCCCCTTCTCGCCCTTCACTTCCAGCTTGCCCGGCGCGGTCAGCTTGCCCTCGCCCATATGGACGGTGATCTTGTGCTTCTTCATCAGGAAGGCGACGCCCTGGCTCAGCTGCTTGGCGACACCGCGGCTGCGCTTCACGACTGCGTCGATGTCGGCGCTGATCTGCTGCGCGATCAGGCCGTAGTCGCCGGCATGCTGCATATAATGATAGATTTCGGCTGAGCGCAGCAGCGCCTTGGTCGGGATGCAGCCCCAGTTGAGGCAGATGCCGCCGAGATTCTCGCGCTCGACGATCGCAGTCTTGAGCCCAAGCTGCGCGGCGCGGATCGCCGCGACATAGCCGCCGGGGCCCGAGCCGAGGACGATGAGGTCGTAATTGGTGTCAGCCAAGATTCGCTCCATTATCAATCCCCTCTCCCATTTAGGGAGAGGGAGGGGCCCATTGCGTAGCAATGGGAGGGTGAGGGTCCGAGAGAGCGGCAAGGATCGCCGTCAACACACCGGACAGATTTCCAGTCACTTCATTGTTCCAGATGCGGAGTACCCGATAACCCTTGTCATTCAGGAAGGCGTCCCGGCTCGCATCGGTTTGCGATTCAGCATGCTGCGATCCATCCACCTCAACGATCAAGCGCCGTTCCTGACAGACGAAATCGACAATGAAAGGGCCGATCGGCTGCTGCTTGCGAAATTTGAAACCGCCCAGTCGACGATCACGCAAGGCTCCCCATAATTTCTTCTCTTGTCCGGTGAGCGTGCTGCGCAGCGCCTTGGCGCGCTCCAACGTCTGTTGGGAGTAGCCCGCCGTCACACCCTCACCCTCCCACGCGCTTACGCGCGCGGGTCCCTCCCTCTCCCTTGAAGGGAGAGGGGTTCGTCAAGCCACCAGCCCCAGCGGGTTCTCCACCAGTTCCTTGAAGGTCTTCATCAAGAGCGCGCCGTCGGCCCCGTCGATCGCGCGGTGGTCGAAGCTGCCGGTCGCCGACATGACGGTCGCGATCGCGAGCGCGTCGTCGACCACATAGGGCCGCTTCTCGCCCGCCCCGATCGCCATGATCATCGCCTGCGGCGGGTTGATCACCGCGGTGAACTGCTTGATCCCCATCATGCCCATGTTCGAGATCGAGGCGGTGCCGCCCTGATATTCGCTGGGCTGGAGCTTGCCTTCCTTCGCCTTTGCCGCGAGCTCGGACATTTCGGTCGAGATTTTCGACATCGACTTGCCGCCCGCGTCGACGATGATCGGGGTGATCAGGCCGCCGGGGATACTGACCGCGACCGAGATGTCGGCGCGGCTGTATTTGCGCATCACGTCACCGCCGAAGCTCACGTTGCACGCCGGCACGCGTTCGAGCGCGACCGCGAGCGCCTTGATCAGCATGTCGTTGACGCTGAGCTTGACGCCGCGGCTTTCGAGGCTGGCGTTGAGCTCGCCGCGCAGCCTGAGCAGCGCGTCGAGGCGGATGTCGACGGTGAGGTAGATGTGCGGCGATTCCTGCATCGACTGGCTGAGGCGGCGCGCGATCGTCTTGCGCATTCCGCTGAGCTTTTCGTCCTCGTGCGGGATGCCGAAATCGGGGATTTCGCTATGGCCGGCGGCCGCGGGTGCCGGAGCGGCTGCCGGTGCGGCCGCTGCTGCAGCCGGAGCCGCGGCAGCAGGTGCCGCGGAGCCCGCCGGGGCGCCGGCAAGGTCGGCCTTGACGATCCGCCCGCCCGGTCCGGTGCCGGTCAGCGTCTTGAGATCGATGCCTTGTTCGGCGGCGAGACGCTTGGCGAGCGGGCTGGCCTTGATGCGGTCGCCCGAAGCGGCGGGAACCGCAGCCGGCGCGGGTACAGGAGTCGGAGCGACGGCAGGCGCCGGAGCGGGTGCGGCCTTCGGTTCGGCGGCGGGCGCCGGAGCGGGGGCAGCCTTGGCGCTCGACGCATCCTCACCCTCGCCCGCGATCGTCGCGATCACCGTGCCGACCTTCACATTGTCGGTGCCTTCGGCGACGAGGATCTGGCTCACCACGCCCTCGTCGACCGCTTCGAACTCCATCGTCGCCTTGTCGGTTTCGATCTCGGCGAGCAGATCGCCCGACTTGACCGTATCGCCTTCCTTCACCAGCCATTTGGCAAGGGTGCCCTCCTCCATCGTCGGCGAGAGAGCAGGCATTTTGAGTTCGATTGGCATATCTGGGCTTGTCCCTGTCAGTCTTGCAGGCGGGGCCTGCCGCTACGGATTCTTCTTCGCCATAAGCCTTGCGTCGATCAAGGTCCAGCGGGCCAGCTTGCGTTTCATACGAATGTGACGCACTCTTCGCCCCAAGCAAAATCACGAGGGGTCGGGGCGATGCGGACATATCTGGTGGTGATCGACGACAGCCCGGAGGCGTCGCTGGCGCTGCGCTTTGCCGCGCGGCGTGCGGCGCGGACCGGCGGCGGCGTCATCATTCTCGCGATCATCCCGCCGCAGGATTTCGTTGCCTTCGGTGGCGTCCAGGCGACCATCGAGGCCGAAGCACGCGAACATGCGGAGGAACTGGTGGCGACTGCGGCCGAGGCGGTCATGCAGGAAGGCGTGACGCCGCAGAATATGATCAAGTCGGGCAAGCCCGCCGAAGTGGTGCGCGAGGTGATCGGCGCGAGCGACGAGATCGCAGCGCTCGTTCTCGCGACGGCGGCTTCGGGTGCACCGGGGCCGCTGGTCGCGCATTTCACCGGACAGGATGCGGGAACGCTCCCCTGCCCGGTGATGCTGGTGCCCGGCGGGATCGATGTCGCGCGGCTTGACGCGCTGAGCTAGGCCGCCGCGACACGCGGCAGCGCCACGGCCTTCCATTCGAGGATCGCGAAGCCGAGCACGGCGAAGGCTTGCCCGACGACGACGACGATGCCGGGACTGGTCATCTGGCCCGCGAATGTCGCGACGACGGCGAAGCTTGCCGCCACCCAGCCGAGATTGCCGAGCGCGACCAGCTTGACCAGTGCGGGGTTCGCCGTTTTTTGCCGCGCGGCAACAACCATCAGCAACGCGGCGGCAAGGCATATCCAGCCGCCGATGACGACGACATTGGCGGGCAAACCGAGCAATGCGCCGACCGGCGCGGCGGCGAGCAGGCCGATCGCGAAAACGCCCGTGCAGGTGACGGCGTCGGCGACGAGGATATTCTTCAGATTGAGGATGGACATGGTGATTCTCCTTTCGACCCCCTCCGATTGGGCTCGAAACTGAATGACGTCGATTACGCCGGAGGTAATGGAAAACAGGAAGGCCGGGGTATAGCTATCCGGACAAAGGAGACGATCATGCAAGTCGCACCGCTCGGCGAACAATTGCGCGAATGGCGCACACGTCGCCGGATGAGCCAGATGGACCTCGCGCTCGACAGCGAGATTTCGACTCGCCATCTGAGCTTCATCGAGACGGGCCGGTCGAAGCCGAGCGCGCAAATGCTGCAGCGGATCGCCGACTGCCTCGAGGTGCCGCACCGCGCGCGCAACGCGCTGCTGCTCGCGGGCGGCTATGCACCCGACTATCAGGAACGCCCGCTCGACAGTTCCGAAATGGCGGGAATGAAGGCGATCGTCGAACATGTGCTGAAGGGGCATGAGCCCTACCCGGCGCTCGCCGTCGATCGCCACTGGGACATGGTCGCGGCCAATGCCGCGGTGGCGCTGCTGACGCGGCTCGCGGCGCCCGAATTGCTTGAGCCGCCGGTCAATGTGCTCCGCGTCGCGATGCACCCGAAGGGCCTCGCGCCGCATATCGTGAACCGCGGCGAGTGGCGCGCGCACCTGCTCGAACGGCTCGATCACCAGATCGACGCAAGCGCCGACACGGGACTCGTTGCGCTGCGCGACGAACTCGCGGGCTATGGCGCCGATGCCGGAGACGACCGCGGGGGCGCGACAAACGGTATCGCGGTGCCGTTGATTCTCGACACGCCGATGGGGCCGATCCGCTTCGTGTCGACGGTGACGATCTTCGGCACGCCGGTCGATATCACGCTGTCGGAACTGGCGATCGAAGCCTTCTTCCCTGCCGATGCCGAAAGCGCGGCGCTGCTGCAGGCGCTGGCGGGGCGATAATCAAACGCGAGGGTGGGCTAGCGCCTCTTGCCCTTGTGCCGGATGTTGGCGGGCCGCCCGCGCTTGCCGATCATATGCTTGCCCGCCTTGTCCTTGGCCGGCGTCTTCAGTCCGTCGCGCCGCGGCGGGCGGTTGCGGAACCCGCCTTCGGGGGCGTCGGGCAGCTCGAAGCGGAGCGCGCCGCTGATCGGGTTCGCATCCGTCAGGCGGAGTTCGATCCGCTGCCCGACCGTGTAGCTGACGCGGCCATGTTCGCTGTCGAGCGTGCGCGCCGCCTCGTCATAGAAGAAGCGTTCGCTCCCCAGCGTCGAGACCGGCACCAGCCCGTCGCCGCCGAGCCCGTCGACGGTCGCGAAGAAGCCGAAGGGCTGCACGCCCGTGATCCGGGCAACGACGATCTCGCCGGTCTTCGTCGCGAGATAGGCGGCGACATAGCGGTCGACGGTCTCGCGCTCGGCTTCCATCGCGCGGCGTTCGAGCGCGCTGATCGCCTCGCCGATGCGCGACAATCCCTTGGCGTCGGCCTCGCCCAGGCCCGTCCGCGCGGGCAGGTCCTTCGGTTTGCCCGGCACTTCGAGGCGATAACTGTCGACGAGCGCGCGGTGGACGATCAGGTCGGCGTAGCGGCGGATCGGCGAGGTGAAATGCGCGTAGCTGCCCAGCGCGAGGCCGAAATGACCCGCGTTGGCGGGACCATAATAGGCCTGCGTCTGGCTGCGCAGGATCGCCTGCATGATCTCGGGCAGCCGGTCGTCTTCGGAAAAGCCGTCGATCAGGCGGTTGAACACCGCGGGCGTGATCACCTGTCCGAGCGCGAAACTCCGCTCGAAGGTTTCGAGATAGTCTTTCAGGCTGACAAGCTTTTCGCGGCTCGGCGGTTCGTGGATGCGGTACATGACCGGCGATTTTTTCGCCTCGAGTGCCTTCGCCGCGGCGACGTTCGCCGCGATCATATAATCCTCGATCAGCCGGTGCGCGTCGAGCCGGTCGCGAACACGGATTTCGGCGATGCCGCCCTTTTCGTCGAGGATCACCTGCCGCTCGGGAAGTTCGAGATCGAGCGGGTCGCGCGCGGCGCGCGCCCTTGCGAGCAGCGCCCAGCTCGCCCAGAGATTCTTCAGCGCCGGAAGGACGTCGGCATCCCAGTCATCGCGTGCCTCGTTCGCATCATGGGCGGCCTGCGCATGTTCATAGGCGATGTTCGCGCGCAGTCGGACGAGCGCGCGCGTGAAGCGCCACGCGCTCACCTTGCCGTGCCGGTCGATCACGAGATGGCACGCCATTGCGGCGCGATCTTCGCCCGCTTTCAGCGAACAGACGCCCGCCGACAGCGTCTCGGGCAGCATCGGGACGACGCGGTCGGGGAAATAGACGCTGTTGCCGCGCCGCCGCGCCTCGCGGTCGAGCGCGCCATCCGGGCGAACGTAAAAGCTGACGTCGGCGATCGCGACGATCGCACGGAACCCGCCCTTGTTGCCCGGATCGTCGTCGGGGATCGCCCAGACGGCATCGTCATGGTCGCGCGCGTCGATCGGGTCGATCGCGACGATCGGCAGCTCGCGCAGATCCTCGCGTCCGTCGGGGGTGAGCGGCAGCTTCGCCGCGCGCCCGGCCTCGGCGATCGTTTCGCCATCGAAGACATGCGGAATTTCATGCCGTGCGATCGCGATCATGCTGAGCGACCGGGGCGCGAAGGGATCGCCGATGCGATCGACGACCTTCGCCTTGATCGCCGCGCCGCGTCCGGTGAGTTCGGCGCGGACGAGATCGCCGATATCGGCATCGCCCTTGTCGGAGACGGCGAAGTCGAAGCGCGCTCGCTTGTCGGCGGGGCGCAGCCAGATCATCGGCTTGCCGCCCGGCGATTTCTCCTCGACGAGCACCCCGATCACCATCTCGGCGCTCGCCTGCAGGCGCTTCATCGGATGCGCGACATGGCCGCTGCCGCGCTCCTCGGTGCGGGCGAGGATACGGTCGCCGACGCCGAGCGCGCCTTTGCGTCCCTGCTCGATCACGCGGATGCGCGGCGCGGGACCGGAACCCTCCCAGCGTTCGGGCACCGCCCAGGCATTACTGCCCTCGATCGCTGCGACGCGCAGCACGGCGACACGCGGCAAACCGCCATGTTTGTGGAAGGCGCGGCCCGGCGCCATGTCGACGAGCCCCTCGTCGGTCATGTCCTTGAGCAGCGCCTTCAGCGCGATCTTGTCATTGCCGTGGAGCGCGAAATGCTTCGCGATCTCGCGCTTGCCGACCGCGTCCTTGCTCTCTTCGATGAAGCGAAGGATCTGCTCGGGCGTCGGCAGTCCGATGTGTGTCTTGCGGGCCATCGTCCGCAGATAGGGGGTGGCGGGCGGCCCGTCACCCCCAATGCGCGCGTCGGTAGGGCGAAATGTCGATCACCGCCCCGCAGCAGGCCGGGTACATCGCCCCGGACCTTGCAGCGGCGTCCTACCGGATTTGTGACAGGGGCCGAACCGGTTTCACTGCCGGTCCTGCCTCGATTTGTCAGTATGTCCGCCCGATCAGCACGCGCTCGACCGCCGGTTCGCCGGTGAAGAAACAGGTGCCGTCGGCGGGCTCCGCGTCGAGCGGCGTGTTGCGCATCGTCAGCTTGAGCGCCTTCAGCCGCTCGACGATCTCGTCCAGCGCGGCGCCGGTCGGGCGCGACCATTGTACCTCGACCCAGCCGACAAACTTGTCGTCGCCGGCGAAATGCGCCTTCAGGTCGGTCACGTCGCGGCGGATATTGGCATGGAGCCGTTCCTTCGCTTCGGCATGGAGGCTCGACTGGATGTCCTCGAGCGTCGCAACCGCCTGCGCGACGAAATCGCCCTTCGCGATAAAGGCCGAGTTGAGCTTGCCATCATCCTTGTAGAGCCGGTCGCGGCGGATCACCGCGACATTGCCGCCCGCGACATCGCGCGGGCCGACCTCGACGATGACGGGCGCGCCCTTCTTGACCCAGCTCCAGCGCTTGGTCTGCGCCTTGTTGGCACCGGTATCGAGCAGCACACGCACGGGCTCGCGGAAGGCATCGAGCGCCTTCAGCTGGTGTTCGAGGTCGCGGCAATAATCGAGGATCGCGGCGTCTTCCTCATTGTCGCGCAGCATCGGCACGATCACGATCTGGTGTGGCGCGATGCGCGGGGGGCAGCGCAGGCCGTCGTCGTCACCGTGCGTCATGATGACGCCGCCGATCATCCGCGTCGATGTGCCCCAGCTCGTCGTGTGGCACAGGCTGTGCCCACCGTCCTTGTCCTGGTAGCGGATATTCGCCGCCTCGGCGAAGCCCGTGCCGAGATAATGCGACGTGCCGGCCTGCAGCGCCTTGCCGTCCTGCATCATCGCCTCGATCGAGTAGGTCGCGACCGCACCCGGAAAGCGCTCATGCTCAGGCTTCTCGCCTGCGATCACCGGCATCGCGAGGACATCCTCGGCGAAGGCGCGATACATTTCGAGCGCGCGCAGCGTCTCGGCCATCGCGTCGTCGCGGTCGGCATGTGCGGTATGGCCTTCCTGCCAGAGGAACTCGCTGGTGCGCAGGAACATGCGCGTGCGCATTTCCCAGCGCACGACATTGGCCCACTGGTTGACCTTCAGCGGCAGGTCGCGCCAGCTCTGCACCCAGCGGTTCATGGCCGAGCCGATGACGGTTTCCGAGGTCGGGCGGACGATCAGCGGCTCCTCGAGCTTGGCTTCGGGATCGGGGACGAGCTTCCCCTTGCCGTCGGCGATCAGGCGGTGGTGGGTGACGACCGCCATTTCCTTCGCGAAACCGTCGACATGGTCGGCTTCCTTCTCGAAGAAGCTCAGGGGAATGAAGAGCGGGAAATAGGCGTTCTGGACGCCGGCATCCTTGATCGCGGCATCCATGACCTTCTGGATGCGCTCCCAGATGCCATAGCCCCACGGCTTGATCACCATGCAGCCGCGTACCCCCGATTCCTCGGCAAGGTCGGCTTCGGCAATGACGTCCTGATACCAGGCCGCGAAGTCGGCCTGACGGGTTACGCTGAGCGCATGCTTGATCATCTGTCCTGTTTCTGTGCTGGGGGCGGGAGAGTGGCCCCGGATTATTTCCTGGCGAGCTCGGCCCTGAGCTCGGCGATTTCGGCCTTGAGCGCCGCGATCTCGGCGTCCTTCGACTTGTTCCCTGCGACGCTTGGCATGAAAGCGCCCGCGGCCTGCTGGAACATTTCGAGGTTGCGCCGCGTCAGCTCGGCAAGCGGATTCGATCCGAGCGCGCCCTCGAAGGCGGCGCGGACGTCCTGCTGGTTCTTGCGGAAGCTCGCCATCGACGCCTCGAGATATTGCGGCACCATCGACTGCATCTTGTCGCCGTACATGCCGATCAGCTGACGCAGGAAATTGACCGGCAACAGCGTTTCGCCCTTGGTTTCGGTGTCCATGATGATCTGGGTCAGGACATTGTGCGTGATGTCCTCGCCGCTTTTGGCATCGACGACGCGGAAGTCGCGCCCGTCGCGGACCATCGCGCCGAGATCGTCGAGCGTGATGTAGCAGCTGCGTTCGGTGTCATAGAGCCGCCGGTTGGCATATTTCTTGATCGTGACGACATTGTCGTCGCCCGTTCCCTTGGACTTCGCCATCTTTACCTGCGCTCCTCAGCATTCCGGGCACCGACTGCCGCGAGGCAATCCAACATGTTCGCATTAGCACCAAAATATGATGCATCGCAACATGCGGGGATTCGCTTCTCTCCGGTTCGAAAACCGAATCGCGGCAGTCGGGGAGATTTGGTTCGGGCAAGGCGCCGCGGCCGATCCCGTCGCAAGGCCTCTTCGGGACGGGAAGGCGGTAAAGCAACATAGTTACAAAAGAAATCAATCAACTGCCATTTTTCGCCACTCACCAGTCGGAGAATGGTCGTTCGTGTCGCCATCCAGCACTTTGATTCCATCGAACGACCATGCCCGGTTTTTTGCCCTGTTGCGAAAATGCAACAGCGTCGCACCGGAGTCCTCCAACTGTCAGAAAATTTACACCAAAGGCTTGTGTCGCCGAAGGTTTCGGTCTTCCTAGTGGGCAATCCGTTCAACTCCAGTTTTCTGAACGGGCAACCGGGGAATTACATCATGAAGAAGACTAGCCTGCTAGTTCAGGGCTCTGCCCTGACTCTTGCTTTATTCAGCGCAATGCCTGCGATGGCACAGGGCACCGCGCCCGCCGATGAAGTCGCGGAAGAAGGCGGTACGACTATCATCGTCACCGGCTCGCGCATTCGCCAGCCGAATCTCGAATCGACCGTTCCGATCACGACAGTGTCGGGTGAGGAATTCTTCGAAACCGGTCAGGTTTCGATTGGTGACGTCCTCAACGACCTGCCGCAGCTCCGCAGCACGCTCAGCCAGTCTAACGGCACGCGCTTCCTCGGCACCCGCGGCCTTAACCTGCTTGACCTTCGCGGTCTTGGCACCCAGCGTACGCTTGTTCTCGTGAACGGCCGCCGCCACGTCGCCGGCGACATCCTCTCGAACGGCGTGTCGACCGACATCAATACCATCCCGACCGACCTGATCGAACGCGTCGACGTCCTGACCGGCGGCGCATCGTCGATCTATGGTTCGGACGCGGTCGCCGGCGTGGTCAACTTCATTCTGAAGGACAATTACGACGGTATCCAGCTGCGGGGCCAGGCGGGTCTCAACCTCGACTACGGGGACGCGGGCAACCAGTATGTCTCTGCGCTGGTCGGCAAGAATTTCGCCGATGGTCGCGGTAACGTCGCATTGAACGTGGAATACGCCTACCAGTCGCAATATGCGGCTTCGGGCCGTGGCCGGAACATCCGCCAGAATAATAACTTCGTCGTTGTCGATACCGACTCCGCGACCGGCCCGACGCCGAACCGCGACGATGTGTTCGACCGCATCTTCTACGAAGACATCCGTTCGGCGACGATCTCGACTGGCGGCCAGCTCGGCTTCACCAGCCCGACCGCAGCTTGCGGTCGCGACCCGCTGGGTACGGCCTATGCCTGTAACTTCCTGTTCCGTCCTGACGGTACGCTGACCCCGCAGACCGGCACCCGCATCGGCCTTGGCCCGAACGGCAACTATGTTGGCGGTAACGGCTATTCGGGTCGCGAAGGCAAACTGGTCACGCTGACCCCGACGCTCGAGCGTATTTCGGCGAACCTGCTCGCGCACTTCGACGTCTCCGAAGCGTTCGTGCCGTTCATCGAAGCCAAATATGTCAAGACGACCGCCGTCGGCTCGCAGAGCGGTCCCTTCTTCTCGCAGGGCACCACGCTGGGCCAGCTCGATCCGCGCGAGCGTCCGCGTCTCGACAACCCTTATCTGAACCCGCAGGCGCGCGCGATCATCGAGCAGCAGCTCATTGCAGGCGGTGCGACCCCGACGGGCGCGACGCGCTTTTCGCTGCGCAAGAACTGGACCGAGTTCGGTATCCGCGACGAGCGGCTCGAGCGTGAAACCTGGCGCGTGGTCGGCGGCCTGAAGGGCGACTTCAACGACGACTGGACCTACGAAATCTCGGGCAACTACGGCGAGTTCAAGGAAAGCAACGAGATCAAGGGCAACGTCAATGTCCAGCGCTACCTGCTGGGCCTCGACACGGTTCGCAACGGTAGCGGCAATATCGTTTGCCGGGCAACGACCGATCCGAACAACACTGCCGGCTACATGAGCCTCGACGGCCGGACGCTCGGCCAGCTCAACGCGCTCACCAATCCGTCGGCCGAAGACATCTACATCCGCGATCGTCTGCGTGCCGATATTGCATCGTGCGTTCCGATCAACCCGTTCGGCGACGGTGCGTCGTCGGCCGACGCGCGTAAGTACGTCCTGCAGAACACGCAGGCACAAGGCAAGATCACCCAGTTCGTGGCCTCGGGCTTCGTCGCGGGCGACCTCAGCCAGCTGTTCGAACTGCCGGGCGGTCCGGTCGCCTTCTCGCTCGGTGCCGAGTATCGTCGTGAGACCAACTATTACGATCTCGATGATGACACGCAGTTCGGTTATGCCTTCTACAACGCGATCCCCGAGTTCCCGAAATCGAGCTTCTCGGTGAAGGAAGTCTTCGGCGAAGTCTCGATTCCGCTGCTCAAGGACATGCCATTCGCGCATGCGCTGACGGTTACCGGCTCGGGCCGTATCGCCGACTACAAGGGCGCGACGGGTACGGTTTACACCTACTCGACGGGCGTCGACTATGCGCCGATCGAAGACATCCGCTTCCGTGCCAGCTATGCGAAGTCGGTTCGCGCACCGAACCTTTCGGAACTGTTCTCGGAGCAGAGCCAGAACTTCGCGCCGGCCTTCACCGATCCGTGCTCGGCACGTAACATCGGCGCCGGTTCGCAGTTCCGTTCGGCCAATTGTACGGCGCAGGGACGTCCCGCGAACTATGACTTCGTCTATGTTCAGTCGCTCGAAATCGTCAGCGGCGGCAACCCGAACCTGAAGGAAGAAACGTCGAAGAGCTTCACCGTCGGTGGTGTTCTCGAACCGCGCTTCCTGCCTGGTTTCTCGCTGTCGGTCGACTATTACGACATCAAGATCGACAACGTGATCACCTCCGTCGCGGCGCAGACGATCGTCAACCAGTGCTACGACCTCCCGACGCTGAATAACGCCTTCTGCGGTGCATTCCGGCGCGTCGGCGTGGACGGCGAAACGGGCAATGGCGAAGAGAATTTCCGCATCGTCGAAGGCTCGCTCCTTCAGTCGACGCTGAACTTCGCAAGCCTGACTGCACGCGGTCTCGACTTCAATCTGAACTATCGCAAGTCGTTCGATTGGGGCAGCCTGTCGGTCAATGGTGTCTGGACGCACGTTCTGGAACGCAGCAACTTCGTCAGCCCGACGAACCCGGACTTCGAGAACCGTATCCTCGAAGAACTCGGCGACCCGAAGGACGCGTTCAACCTGCGTACCAAGGTCGATGTCGGCAACGTCGGCTTTACCTATGAGCTGCGTTACCTCGGCGGCATGTACCTGAACACCTATGAGGACTTCAACTCGCTGCAGGGCCGTCCGCCGGAAAATCCGGATTATGCCCAGGTCAAGAAGTATCCGGCTGTCTGGTATCACAACATCCGTCTCGACGCGGACGTGAACGACAAGCTCAACGTCTATGTCGGTGTCGACAATCTGTTCGACCGTCAGCCGCCGTTCGGCCTGACCGGCGTCGGCGCGGGCTCGGGTATCTACGACGTCCGCGGACGTTACGGATATGTCGGCGTTGTTGCCAAGTTCTGATCGAAAGATCGGCAAGAAGCTGGGGTCGGGCGAAAGTCCGACCCCTTTTTTTTATGCCGTTACCCCGATAATAGGGGGCATGACCGGGGCCGAAACTGTTGCAAATCAAGCCGCGCACCTGCTCGATGCCGGCGCCGTCGAAGCCGCGGTCCGGCTCGTTTCCGATGCCGCGAGGCGCGGCGATCCACATGCACTCAATGAACTTGCGCTCTGGCACGTCTATGGCAGTCCGCTACGCCGCGATTTCGGCCTCGCGCGCCTGTTCTTCGGACGGGCGGGCGAGGCTGGCCATAAGGCCGCGGCGATTACCCATGCCGTCTTTGTCGCGCTGGGCGCGGGAGCCGAGCCTGACTGGCGCGCTGCGCTCGGTTTGCTTCGCGCCGCCGCGGACCGCGACCCGCTGGCCGCGCGGCAGCTTGCGATTATCGACGGGATGGATATCGATGAAA
The DNA here is from genome assembly GCA_017745175.1 of Sphingopyxis sp. Lineage (GTDB taxonomy): Bacteria > Pseudomonadota > Alphaproteobacteria > Sphingomonadales > Sphingomonadaceae > Sphingopyxis. Next base: position 13,114 of record JAGHZY010000051.1, read on the forward strand.
ACGGTCGGCCGCTTTCTCTTCCTGCGATCACGCAACGGGCGATGTCGCCCGATGTACAACAGTTCAGGGCGCTCCTCTCGTCCGACGAATGCGCACATGTGATGGCGCTGGCCGAGCCCCTGCTCATTCCTTCTATCGTCATCGATTCACGGACGGGGCGGCAGAGCCCCAATCCCGTCCGCACGTCTTTTGGCGCCGTGCTCGGGCCGATCCAGCAGGACCTTGTCGTCCACGCGCTGAACCTCAGAATCGCCGCAGCGACGCGTACCAATATTGACCACGGCGAACCGCTTGTCGTCTTGCGCTATCGGCCGGGCCAGCAGTATCGCGAACATCACGATGGACTTCCTGGCGAGCAAAATCAGCGACACCGCACGATGATCGCCTATCTGAATGACGGTTATGGCGGCGGCGAAACGACCTTTGCCGCTGCCGGTCTTGCGATCAGGGGTAGCGTCGGCGATGCGATATCCTTTGCCAACACATTCCCCGACGGGCGCATAGACGAACGGAGCCGCCATGCAGGCCAACCGGTACAGTATGGCAGCAAATGGATATGCACGCGCTGGATCAGGATGAGAAATTTTGATCCCTGGGGTCTGCGGACGCCCTCGCTACGCTAGGCCCACATCCGCTCGAACCGGCTTCCGAGCCCCGTGAGCAGCTCATATTGCGACAAGCCGCTGCGCGCCGCAGTGGCGGGCAGGTCATAATCGAGACAAAGCCAGTCGCTCTCGCCGACAGTTCCGGCGTCGCTCGCATCGAAAGCGACAAGGTCCATCGACACGCGGCCGATCAGCGGCAGGGCGCGTCCCTGCCACGTCGCCGCACCCCCGGAACCCGCATGGCAACGTAGATAGCCATCGGCATAACCCAGGTTGGCGATCGCGATCCGGCTGTCGCGTAGCGCGGTCCACGTTGCCCCATAGCCGACCGTTTCGCCGCTCCGCACCGTGCGGGTCTGGATGACACGCGTCTCCGGAAATACGACCTGCCGGATATGTCCCTGCGCCTCACCGCGCGGCGTGCCGCCATAGAGCGCAAGGCCCGGACGCGTCAGATCAAAGGCGAAATCGCGGCCCAGGCAAATCCCGGCGCTGTTTGCCAAGCTGTAGCGCCGGGCGGGAACCGCTTCGCGAACAGCCCGGAAAGTCGCGAGTTGCACCGCATTCTGGTCGCCGTCCTCATCGGCCGAGGCGAGATGGCTCATCAGCGTTTCGACCCTGAGGTCATCGAGCGCGCCGCCGGTCGCTTCCTCGACGCGCAACCCGAGCCGGTTCATGCCCGTATCGACCATCACGTCGCACGGCCGCCCCTCGCCCGCCTCGCGCCAGCGAGCGACCTGCGCGAGGCTGCCGAGCACGGGGCGCACCGGAAGCGTGCGCGCGGCGACCATATCGCTCGCGGCAACGCCGTGCAGCACCGACAGCGACACGCCGGCAGGGAGCGGCATCAGCGCTGCCGCCTCTCCCCAGGTTGCGACGAAAAAGTCGCGGCATCCCGCGGCGGCAAGATGGTGCATGACCGCGCGCGCGCCGACGCCATAGCCATCGGCCTTGATCGCCGCGCCGCACACGGCGGGCGCGCTCTGTGCGGCCAGCCAGCGCCAGTTGGCGACAAGCGCGTCGCGGTCGAGACGGAGGCGAAGTGGCGGCGGGACAAGGATCATGCCTCGCCCCTATACGGGTTCGCCAGCCGCGCCAATGGGGTGATCAGGAGGCGGGCGCGGCTTGCGCCGGCTTGTCCCATTGCCCTTCGACCGGATCCCTGAGCATGAAGGCGGTCACGAGAAAGGCGACGAGCACGACGACCCATGTGTACCACAGGCCTGCATAGGCATTCCCTGTCTTGGCGATGATGAAACTCGCGATCAGCGGCAGGAAGCCACCGAAATATCCCGTGCCGATATGATAGGGAATCGACAGCGACGAATAGCGGACATGCGGCGGGAACATTTCGGACAGGAGCGCCGCGACCGGGCCGTAGGTGAAGCCCGACAGCGCGCTGAGACCGAGCAGCGCGGCGAGGATCACCACGATATCGAACGCGTCCGGGATCTGCTTTTCGAAATCATATCCCATCGCCTCAAGCGCGGGCTTCAGCACAGCCGGATCCTCGCTTGCAACCGCGCGGCCGCCGATCGTGACGCGGGCGCTGTCGAAGCGGCTGCCGCTGTCGACGACCCTGTACGGGACGCCCAGTTTGGTGAGTTCGCCAAGCGTCTTTCCGCAGGCGGTTTCCTGCTTCTGCGCGAACGGATCGAAGCTGCACTGCGACCCGGTGACAACGACCGGCGCCTTTTCGGCGGCGGCGGTCAGCGCGGGGTTGCCGACGCTGCCCATCAGCCAGAAGAGCGGGAAGAGAAGCACGAGTGTCGCGGCATAACCCCAGACGATCGGCTTCTTGCGGCCGACCCGATCGGACAGGCGCCCGGCCCAGATGAAGAAGCCCATGCCGAGTGCAGCCGCGACGCCGACGATGATTTCGGCGGCCGTGTCCTCGACCTTCATCGGACCCTTGAGGAAGGCGAGGCCCGAGAACATGGCCGTATACCAGATCACCGTCAGCCCCGCGGCGATGCCGAACAGCGCGATGAAGATGCGCTTCGGGTTGCCCGGATAGGTGAAGCTCTCCTTCACCGGATTCTTCACAATCTCGCCCTCGGCCTTCATTGCCTGGAAGACGGGGCTTTCGGAGAGTTTGAGGCGCATCCACAGCGAGATGGCGAGCAGGATCAGCGAGAGGAGGAAGGGCACGCGCCAGCCCCAGCTTTCCCAGATCGCGTCGGACATGAGAACCTTGCAGCCGAGCACGACGATCAGGCTGAGCACAAAGCCGCCGACGACGCTCGCCTGGATGAAGCTGGTGTAGAAACCGCGCTTTCCGGGCGGGGAATGCTCGGCGACATACACCGCCGCGCCGCCATATTCGCCGCCGAGCGCCAGACCCTGCAAAACGCGCAGCAGGATGACGATGATCGGCGCGGCGATGCCGATCATCGCAGCCGACGGGATCATGCCGACGCCGGCGGTGGCGATGCCCATCAGCGTGACGGTGACGAGGAACGTATATTTGCGCCCGAGCCGGTCGCCGAGAAAACCGAACAGCACCGCACCCAAGGGGCGGAAACCGAAGCCCACCGCAAAGCCCGCCCAGACGAGCAGGATTTCGAGCGTCGCATTGTCGCTGGGGAAGAAGGCCTTGCCGATGATCGCCGCGAGCGTGCCGTAGATGAAGAAGTCATACCATTCGAACACCGTGCCCGCCGACGAGGCGGCGATGACCATGCGGATGTCTTTCGCAGTCGGTTCGTAAACGGCCCCGTTTCCGGCGGCGGCGCTCTCGCTCATACACTCTCCCCTGCCCCGGATTGCATGGGGCTTTCGCCTCTCTCTACCGGGCAAGCGCCGCCGCGCAAGCCTTCTTGGCGTAGCGTCAATCCGGTGGCAGACTGCGGCCATGCAGTTCATCGACCTTTCGATCCCGATCACCAACAACGTCGTGTCGGACCCGCCGGTGATGCGCCCGAACATCACCTATATGACCCATGAAAATACATGGGAGCAGATCGCGATGTTCTTTCCGGGGCTGACGCGCGCGGACCTGCCCGATGGTGAAGGCTGGGCGGTCGAGATGCTGTCGCTCAGCACGCATAACGGCACGCATATGGACGCGCCCTGGCATTATCATTCGACGACCGACGGTGGTGCGACCCCTGCCCCGTCGATCGACGAGGCGCCGCTCGACCTTTTCTTTCGCCCGGCGGTGAAGCTCGACTTTTCGGACCGCCCGCACGGGCATGTCGTGAGCGGCGCCGAGGTCGAGGCCGAACTGGCGCGCATCGGGCACGAGCTCCAGCCGCTCGACATCGTGCTCGTCCAGTCGGGCGCGGTCTATGGTACCGACAATTTCACCGATCAGGGCTGCGGTATGGGGGCCGAGGCGACGCTGTACCTGACGGAACGCGGCGTGCAGGTCGTCGGCACCGACGCGTGGAGCTGGGACGCGCCGTTCAGCCATACCGCCAAGCGCTGGGCCGAGACGCGCGACCCGTCGATCATCTGGGAAGGTCACAAGGCGGGACGTATCCGACCCTATTACCAGATCGAAAAGCTGACCAACCTCGCCGCGATCCCCGCGACGGGTTTCACCTTCAGCTGCTTCCCCGTGAAGATCGAGCGCGCCAGCGCGGGATGGATCAGGGCGGTGGCGCTGGTCGAATAGATGGTCAGCGCCTCCGCCAAAATATTCGCGAGCCGCTTCTGGGGGTTTAATCCGGACACGCATCCCGCCGTCACCTTTGGTTTGGACGGCAATCGCGATCGCCTTTTGTCCATGTCTGGTCCGGATGACCTGGTTCTCTTCGTTGGAACAATGAACGAACCAACTCTTCCCGACGAACGTAGTCGCCTCCTCGGCCTTGCTCAATTTTCCAGAATACCGGTAGAGGCTCTGGAAATCCTGGACCGCACCGTTCTGCCGGACCATGCTTTCAACAATGGACAGTATAAATGGCCGAAGGCACTCGCAATGCTACGAGCATGGCGTTTCAGCGATCCGCGACCGTTATTGGTCGACGTGCTACAACGGCAGCTTCCGATGTATGCGACTGTCGGGGCCGTCGAACTCGACGAAATCGACAGGGCAGCCGTTCTGGCATTGTCACGTGCCGAAATCCCCGTGCGACAGGTCTCAGCGGTCGCGGAAATGAGCCGCCTCAGTCAAGCTCTCAGGCTCAATCGTCCGACTACCGGGCCCGAGGCGACCAGTTGGACTGGGGTAGTTTCGCGCGACGTTTCGGGTGACTCCCAGACCTACGTCCTTCGCTTCGGCCGCTCCAACATCTGGAAGATCGGTTGGGCAAAAAATGCCAAAGCTCGATGCGATGAAATCAACCGCCATGTTCCATATGAACATATCCGCGAGCAATGGTCGCTGACGCTGGTTCAGAATTGGTCAACTGGCGATGATGCCTATCGAATGGAACAGCGGGTATTTTCGCTGCTGAACGGCTTTCGAACGGTGAACGAGCGGCTCCGCTGTACGGAGCAGGACGTCATGAGAGCGTGGGTATCCGCCCTGAAGAGCTAGATTTCCGGTTCCTAAAGATTGACTGTCGCAAGCATCCAGAGCGTCCAACCGCCCAGCACCAGCAACGCGCCAAAGGTCGCAAGAACGCCGACCTGTCGCCCGAGCGGTGCCTTGCCCGGTTCGGATGGCGTGTAAAGCCCGATCACATGCGCGACGCGGCCGATCAGAAATGTCGCGCCGAGGATCATCAGCCCCGTATGATTGGCGCGCGCGGTTTCGAGCAGCCCGAGCAGGATGATTGTGATCGGCGCATATTCGGCGAGATTGCCGTGCGCGCGGCTGGCGCTGATCAGTTTCGCATCGCCATGGTCGCCGAAGGCCGCCTTTACCCGCAGCCGCTGACGTACAGTATCGATCGCAGTGACAAGCAGCAGCAAGGCGCAAATGGCGGCGACGAACGCGGTTACCGGTAAAGTCATGAGCCCTCTCCCTGTTTCCCGCCGCCAGATTAGCCGTGATACGGGGCGCAGGGAAGGTCAGAAGAGGCGCGAGCCGTCGGGAACCCGGCGATCGGGGGCAAAAAGGATCACTGCACCCTCCTCGTCGGCAAAACCCAATGTCAGCACCTCGGACATGAATTTACCGATCTGGCGCGGCGGGAAGTTGACGACCGCAGCGACCTGTCGCCCCGCCAGCTCTTCGAGCGCATAGTGCTCGACGATCTGCGCGCTGCTCTTCTTCACCCCGATCGCAGGACCGAAGTCGATCTTCAGCTTGAACGCCGGCTTGCGCGCCTCGGGAAAGGGCTCGGCCGCGACGATCGTGCCGATGCGGATGTCGACGCGGAGGAAATCGTCGAAGCCGATCGCCTCCGCTGCGGGCGCGTCCTGATCGTGATTGACGTGCATCGCGTCATTCCATCTCGAGGATCACCGCGTCGACCGCGAGGCTCTCGCCCTGCGCGGCGTTGACGGTCTTCACTGTCCCCGATTTTTCGGCACGCAGGATATTCTCCATCTTCATCGCCTCGACCGTCGCGAGCGGCTGGCCCGCCTCGACCTTGTCGCCTTCGCCAACATGGAGCGCGACGAGCAGGCCGGGCATCGGGCAGATAAGGAATTTCGACAGGTCCGGCGGGATTTTCTCGATCATATGGCTCGCGAGCGGCGCGATATGCCAAGGCAGCACGCGGACGTCGTGGATGTGTCCGCGCGTCGTCATCTTCCAGCCGGTGCGCGTCTTCGCGACCTTCACCGCGAGTTCGCTGCCGTCGATCTCGGCGACGACGAGCCGGTCACCCGGCGTATATTCGAGCGCGATGTCGATACGGTCGCCCTCGACCTTGATATGTTTCTCGCCGATCTTGACCTTGTGCGGCACACCGTCGATCGAAACCTGCCATTTGGAGGGCGGTTCAAGCCGGTCGCCGAGCTGGCCGTCGGTGCGGCGGGCACGGTCGGCCTCGGCGCTCGCCATGAAGCCCGCGATCGCCGCGAGCGCGCGCGTCACGTCGCCATCGGTCGGCGCACCGTGGAATCCTTCGGGATATTCCTCGGCGATGAAGCCCGTTGTCAGCTCGCCCGAGCGGAAGCGCGGGTGCTGCATGATCGCCGACACGAAATCGATATTGTGGCCGAGCCCTTCGAGTTCGAAACGGTCGAGCGCCGCGATCTGCAAATCGGCGGCTTCGTCGCGCGTTTCGCCCCACGTCACCAGCTTGGCGATCATCGGGTCGTAGAAGATCGACACCTCGCCGCCCTCCTCGACGCCCGCGTCGACGCGCACACCGTCGACACCGCGCTCGTCGCCTTCCCACGCCGGAACGGGGGTGCGGTAGCGCACGAGACGTCCGGTCGAGGGCAGGAAGCCGCGATACGGATCCTCGGCATAGACGCGGTTCTCGATCGCCCAGCCGTCGATCCTGATGTCGTCCTGCGTCATCTCGAGCTTCTCGCCTGCGGCGACGCGGATCATCTGCTCGACGAGGTCGATACCGGTGATTGCTTCGGTCACCGGATGCTCGACCTGCAGACGCGTGTTCATTTCGAGGAAATAGAAGCTCTCGCCCGTCGGGTCGGCGCCCGACACGATCAGTTCGACCGTACCCGCGCTGTAATAGCCGACCGCCTTCGACAACGCGACGCACTGCTCGCCCATCGCCTTGCGCATCTTTTCGGTGACGAAGGGCGATGGCGCTTCCTCGACGACCTTCTGATGGCGGCGCTGGATGCTGCACTCGCGTTCGTTGAGGTAGAGCACATTGCCGTGCTGGTCGCCGAGAATCTGGATCTCGATGTGGCGCGGGTTCAGGATGAATTTCTCGATGAAGACGCGGTCGTCGCCGAAGCTGTTGAGCCCCTCGCGCTTGGTCGCCTCGAAGCCCTCGCGGACGTCCTTTTCATCATAGGCAAGGCGCATGCCCTTGCCACCGCCGCCCGCCGACGCCTTCATCATCACCGGATAGCCGATCTCGTTCGAGATCTCGACAGCATGCTCGGTATCGCGGATCTCGCCGACGAAGCCGGGGACGACGTTGACGCCCGCTTCCTTCGCGAGTTTCTTCGACTCGATCTTGTCGCCCATCGCGGCGATCGCACCGACCGGCGGGCCGATGAAGGCGATATTTTCCTTGGCCAGCGCCTCGGCGAAGCTGGTGCGCTCCGACAGAAAGCCATAGCCCGGATGCACCGCCTCGGCGCCCGTCGCCTTGCACGCGGCGATGATCTTGTCGGCGATCAGATAGGATTCGGATGCGGGCGAGGTACCGATATGCACCGCCTCGTCCGCCATCTGCACGAAAGGCGCGCGCGCGTCGGCGTCCGAATAGACGGCTACGGTCGCGATGCCCATGCGCCGCGCGGTCTTGATGACGCGGCAGGCGATTTCACCGCGGTTGGCGATCAGGATTTTCTTGAACATGGCCCTCAATATTCCTCGATCAAATCTTTGAGTTGCTTGGTGCGCGCCTCGGTCAGTTGCGTCTGGCATCCGCTGATCACCATCGGTTCGGCCGAGCCGCCGCGCATCGTATAGCCCTCGCTGGCGCATTGCTTGTCGCGGTACGTCAGCCATGCGCGCTGCGCGGCGAGGAGCGTGTCGAAATAGCCGGGGCGGTTGTCGTGCGAGCGGTCGAACCCGGCGTCGATTTCCTTCATCCGTGCCGCGGTCAGTTTCCACTGCGCGTTCATCGCGGCGTCGGCGCGCTCGAACTCCTTCCAGGCGCAGGCGTTGAGTTCGATCTGCGCCATCGCATTGTCGCAATCGATCTCGGGGTCCTGCGCGGCGGCGGCCAGCGCGAACGTCATTGTCATGATCATCGAAACGTCTCCTGCCGCGCGGCGAGCCCCATCGACCGCGCGAGCCGATGACAAAAGAAGAGGCAAAAAAGAGCGTAAAGCATCGGCGGAAGCGAGCCGCCCAGCCACCTGAACCATACCGAAACCGGCACCTGTGGATCGATAAGGAACGTCCACATTGCCTGAACGGTCATCCAGTAGATGGTCGAGATCAGCGCAAAGCCGATCGCCACCTTTCGGACGTTCAACGGTTTCACTCCGCGGCCTCCGTCAGCATCCCCCGACGCATCGGCTCCTTGCTCTCCATCGGCTTCAGCCCCAGTTTCGTGAACAGCGCCGCGTCGGCATTGTCGCCGCGGTTGCCGGTAGTGAGCAGCTTGTCGCCGGTGAATATGCTGTTCGCGCCCGCCATGAAGCATAACGCCTGCGTCGCCTCCGACATGCTCTCGCGTCCTGCCGACAGCCGGACCATCGATTTCGGCATCGTGATGCGCGCGACCGCGATCGTGCGGACGAACTCGATATCGTCGATCTTGGCGAGCGGGGTGTCGGCGAGCATGTCGCCAAGCACGGTGCCCTTCACCGGCACCAGCGCGTTGACCGGCACGCTTTCGGGATGGCGTTCGAGCGTCGCGAGCGCGTGGATGAAGCCAACCCGGTCCTGCCGGTTCTCGCCCAGCCCGACGATTCCGCCCGAGCAGACGTTTATGCCCGCATTGCGCACTTCCTCGAGCGTGTCGAGCCGGTCCTGAAACGTCCGCGTCGAGATGATATTGCCGTAATTCTCGGGGCTCGTGTCGATATTGTGATTATAATAATCGAGCCCCGCGACCGCGAGCGTCTGCGCCTGTTCCTTCGTCAGCATGCCCAAGGTCATGCAGGTTTCCATGCCCATCTGGCGCACGCCTTCGATCATCTCGACGATCGCGGGCATGTCGCGCTCCTTGGGGTTCCGCCAAGCGGCACCCATACAGAAACGCTTCGAGCCCGAATCCTTCGCCTGCGCCGCCGCCTGCAGCACTGCGCGGACATCCATCAGCTTGGTCGCCTTGAGTCCGCTGTCGGCGCTTTTCGACTGCGAGCAATAGCCGCAATCCTCGACGCAACCGCCGGTCTTGATACTGAGCAGGGTACAAAGCTGCACTTCGCCGCGCGCGTGATGGCGGCGGTGGACGCCCTGCGCCTCCCACATCAGTTCGTCGAACGGCAGATCGAACAGCTCGGCGATTTCCTCGCGCGTCCAGTCGGTACGCACCTGATCGTCTTGCGGGGCAGTTTGGGAGAGGTTCATGGATTATCGACCCTTTGTATTATTCGCAAAAGCGCTCGAGCGCGGCGCCGTAAAATTCGATTGTTGGCGTTTCGCCGAACATGTCCTGATAATTGCCGTCGGCCCACGGCCGCCGGTCGCCATAGCTGATCGTCACCTGCCGCCCTGTTTCGGCGCCGCCATATTCGCCGACGCCGTACAGCGTGAAGTCGATATCGGCTTCGGGATCGTTGCAGTTGAGGCGGATCAGCCCCTTGTTCACATATTTGTCGCTCGTCTCGAAATAGATGTCGCGCCACGGCCCGTCGCTCTTTTCGAGCCGGCCGTACCAGTCGGTGAAATAGACATCGTCGATCTGTTGCCTGTAGATCCACTCGACGGCGACATCCTCGCGAAACTCGCTCGGACGGCTCGGGGGCTCGGCGTGCGCCGAAACCGCCGCGACGGCGCCAAGTCCGGCGATCAACAGGCGAAGCGAACGGTTCAAGCGGCATCCTCCAGCGGCGGCATATTGTGGCCGAGCAGGCGCAGCACGTCCGCGGCGCATTCGACCACATTGCTGCCGGGGCCATAGATGCCCTGCACCCCGGCGTCGCGCAGATATTGATAGTCCTGCGGCGGGATGACCCCGCCCGCGATCACCTTGATGTCACCGCGGCCGGCTTCCTTGAGCTTGCCGATCAGTTCGGGGATCAGCGTCTTGTGTCCTGCTGCGAGGCTCGATGCGCCGACGACGTCGACGCCGCTGTCGAGCGCAAGCACGACGGTCTCCTCGGGCGTCTGGAACAGCGGTCCCGATACGACGTCGAAGCCCATGTCACCGAACGCCGAAGCGATCACGTTCGCGCCGCGGTCGTGCCCGTCCTGCCCCATCTTGGCGACGAGCAGTTTCGGCTTGCGTCCCATGCGGCGCTCGACCGCCTTCACGCCGTCGAGAACCTGCTGCCAGCGGTCATCGCCTTCATAGGGTGCGGCATAGACGCCCTTCACCGGAGTCGGCTGAGTGCCGTAGCGCTCGAAACTCTCTTCCATCGCCGACGAGATTTCGCCGAGCGTCGCGCGGGCGCGCGCCGCCTCGACTGCATGGGCGAGGAGATTATTCTCGATCGACTGCTCGCCCGCGGCGGCATCGCGCAGCGCCTTGAGCGCCGCCTGACACGCGGCTTCGTCGCGGTTTGCCTTGGTCTTGTTGATGCGCGCGACCTGCGCCTCGCGGACCTTGGTGTTATCGACCTCGAGCGTTTCGAGCAGATCCTCGTCCTTCAGGCGATATTTGTTCACCCCGACGATCACGTCGTCGCCGCGGTCGACGCGCGCCTGCCGTGCTGCCGCGGCGGTCTCGATCATCGCCTTCGGCCAGCCGGCGGCGACGGCCTTCGCCATCCCGCCTTCCTTTTCGACGCGCTCGATGATCTCCCACGCCTTGTCGACGAGTTCCTGCGTCAGCGCCTCGACATAATAGGAGCCGCCGAGCGGGTCGACGACCTTGGTCATCCCCGTCTCTTCCTGGATGACGATCTGCGTGTTGCGCGCGATGCGGGCCGAGAAGTCGGTCGGCAGCGCGATCGCCTCGTCGAGTGCGTTGGTGTGCAGGCTCTGTGTCCCGCCGAGCATCGCCGCCATCGCCTCGATCGTCGTGCGCATGACATTGTTGTACGGATCCTGCTCGGTGAGCGAGACGCCCGACGTCTGGCAGTGGGTGCGCAGCATCTTGCTGCGTTCGTCCTTCGCGCCGAGGTTGGTCATCACGCGGTGCCACAGCACGCGCGCGGCGCGCAGCTTCGCGA
>JAGHZY010000052.1 GCA_017745175.1 Sphingopyxis sp.
CCTTCACCCCGCGCGATCAGAAGGCGGTGAAGGCCGCCGCCGAAACCTTCCGCCCCAACCCCAGGGTCGATGTCGCGCGCGAGATCACCGAGCTGAAGGTAGGCGAGGCGCTGGTTTCGCTGCTGATGGCCGACGGCGCGCCGTCGCCGGTCGAGCGCACGCTGATCAAGCCGCCCTGCTCGCGCGCCGGCCCGCTCGACGCCAAGGAGCGTGCGATCATCCAGTCGATTTCGCCCGTCGAAGGCAAATATGACACGCCGGTCAACCGCGAGAGTGCCGAGGAACTGCTCGCGGCCAAGGCCGAGCAGGCGCAGGCCGCCGCGGTCGAGGCGAAGGCGCAGGTCGAGGCTGACAAACAGGCGGCGATCGCCGCGAAAGAAGAGGCGAAGCGCAAGGCGGACGAGGAACGCGAGCGCATCCGGCTCGAAAAGGCGGCGGCGCGCGAGGCGGCGAAACCCTCGATGGCCGAAAAGATGGTCCAGTCGGCGGCGCGCTCGGCGGCGACAAGCCTCGGCCGGCAGGTCGCGGGCAAGTTCGGCGGCCAGCTGATGCGCGGCATATTGGGCAGCCTGTTCAAATGACGCCGCGTTGCCCGTCTTTGCTCCGTCGGCCCCGCGGAGGCCGGGGTCTCGCCGCCCGGTTGATATGCACGGGAGAGATCGTGATCGGAGTCACGTGTCTCCGAACACCCCTCGCAGGGATGAGGCTATAGAGGGTGGCGAGTTTGGCCGATGCGACGCTGATGGAGGCGAGCCTCGCCGCCGTCGCCGAGGCGGGCGTCGATATCCGCCATGCGCTGTTCGGCCGCTTCTTCGCCGCGTTTCCCGTCCGCCGCGCGAGCTTCATGGTGGTCGATGCCTCGTCGGTGCGGATGACCGACGAGACCCTGCAGATGATGCTGGGGCTCGCGAAGGGCGAAAGCTGGGTGTGGCCGCTGGTCACCGAACTCGTCCACACGCACCGCGCCTATGGTCCGCTGCCGATCGGCGAATATGACGCCTTCATTGACTTGACGGTCGAGGCGCTGGGAGAGGCCGCAGGCGCGGCGTGGTCGACCGGATGCGCGGGCGCCTGGATCGAGCAGGCCGGGGCGCTGAAGAGCATGATTCGCCGTGCCCGCGCCGAATGGCAGACGGCGCTGCCCGATCCGGCGACTGCCGTCTGAACTGCCGGTTCTGACAGCTCGACTCGCGCGCCGAATTGCGGCAGCTTCGTTGCATGACAAAACCCATATTGCCCGGAGAGGTAGCCGCTGCCGTCGTCGACCCCGTCGCCTACGGCCAATGGGATTCGCTGCACGAACAGCTTGCGTGGGCGCGCGCCAACGCGCCGCTGGCGGTCGCGGAAAATGCCGACCACGACCCGTTCTGGCTCGTGACGCGGCACGCCGACATCATGGCGATCAGCCGCGACCCGCAGCGTTTCGCGAACGGCATCCGCCCGACCGTGCTGACCAACCGCGACGGCGAGGCGCTCGCCCGCGCGGCGACGCCGAACAATGACGGGCACCTGATCCGCTCGCTGGTGCAGATGGATGCGCCCGATCACATGAAATACCGGCTGCTGACGCAAAGCTGGTTCATGCCGAAGAATCTGAAGATCGTCGAAGACCGTATCCGCCAGCTGGCGCGCGAGACGGTCGACCATATGCTGGAAGCGGGCGGCGAGACCGATTTCGCGCGCGACGTCGCGGCGCATTATCCGTTGCGCGTCATCATGGACATATTGGGGGTCCCGCCCGGGGACGAACCGCGGATGCTGATGCTGACGCAGCAGCTCTTCGGCCCGACCGACCCCGAGCTGAATCGCAGCCGCGAGGCGATCACCTCGGCCGAACAGGCGATCGCGATGCTCAACCATGTTATCGCTGACTTCGAAAATTATTTCGGTGCGCTCACGGCCGACCGCCGCGCCAACCCGCGCGAGGATATCGCGACCGTGATCGCCAACGCGATGGTCGGCGGCGAACAGATCCCCGATCGTGAGCTTGCGGGCTATTATATGATCATCGCGACCGCCGGCCACGACACGACGAGCGCCTCGACCGCGGGCGCGGTCATGGAACTGGCCAGAAATCCCGCGCTGTTCGAGCGCTTCCGCGATGCGGCGAGCGACAAGGCGGGGCTGATCGAGGAAGCGATCCGCTGGACCACCCCGGTCCAGCATTTCATGCGCAGCGCGAAAGAGGATGTCGAGATCGGCGGGCAGACGATTCGCGAAGGCGACTGGCTGATGCTCAACTATGTCTCGGGCAATCGCGACGAAGATGTGTTCGGCGAACCCTTCGCCTTCGATCCCGATCGCGAGAAGAATCAGCAGATCGCCTTCGGCTTCGGCGCGCATGTCTGCCTCGGCCAGCATCTCGCGCGCATGGAAATGCGGATCCTGATGGAAGAGCTGCTGCCGCGGCTCAAAAGCCTCGAACTCGCGGGCGAACCGACGCGCGTCGAATCGGTGTTCGTCGGCGGACTGAAACGCCTCCCGATCCGTTTCGCGGCCGCCTAGCTCCTGCCCGGCGCGATGCGAGGGAACAATCGTCTGTCAGCGGCGTTTCAGAAATCGCTGAAAAAAGGAGCTTGCGATGAATCCCTGGAAAAAGGCTGCGATCTCGTTCGCGGCGACATCGATGATCCTCGCGCCGGTGGCCGCCTCCGCAGCGCCTGCGTCGAACCCTGCCGACGCGGTCTCGGTCACCGATGGCCAGAACGAACTCGAAGGCGCGAGTTGGATCGCGATCGTGCTCGGACTCGCGATCGTCGCCGGCGGCATCTGGCTGGTGATCGACGGCAATGACGACGACAGTCCGGTAAGCCCGTAATCGCGACGGGTCAGGCCTTTTCGCCCGGAAAGAAGCGCGCGATCACGTCGCTTGCGAGGCGCGCGGGCCGCAGCGTCTCGGCGTCGATGCAGCACCAGCTCGATTTCACCTCGGCGAGCACTTCCTCGCCGCGCCGGATGACCGTTTCGTAAAAGGCGCGCGCGCCCTGCACCTTTTCGAGGATCACGGTCGCGATGACCTGATCGTCGAGAAAGGCGGGGCGGCGATAGGTGATCTCGTGCTTCAGCGCGACCCACAGATGCGCCGCGACGGCTTCGGGCGGCGCGATCTTGCGCCAGTGCGCAAGCACGGCTTCCTGCACCCAGCTCAGATAATGGGCATTGTTCACATGGCCCATGAAATCGATCAGGTCGGGACCGACCCTGATGTCATGGTCGTGGGGCAGGGCTGCGTCGGACATATCGTTGACATTAGTGTCAACAAACTGTGACGGAAAGATGAATCTGGCCGCCGGCCGATTTTCGGCGCAAGCGTCCAATGATTGTAGCACCTGCCATGATAGACCGGCCCGGCAATGATGCGGGAGAGCCGTCATGGAGCATGTTTTCGTCGCCTTGCCGGGTGGAGCTGACGGCGCGGGGTCCTATGAAAAGACATTCCTGCGCGACGCGGATGGCAAGAAGGTCCGCGAGGTCCTCTGGGGCGACTGGCTGACGCTGGCGCCCGACATGCCGCAGACCGGCGAGTGGCGCTGGATTCGCTGGGCGTGGAAGGACGAAGCCAAGCGGCGCCTGCTGAAAATTCGCGCACGCGAGGTCGCCGACCGTCGTCCGCTTGAGATGATCTTTCTCGACGTCGGGATCGGCGACGGGTCGATCCTGATCACCCCCGAGCGTGCGACCGACCCCGCCCTGCCGCCCGGACAGCAGGAGCGCGTGATCATCGTCGATGCGGGGAAGGGGCGGGCGATGCGCGATTTCCTCGACGCGCGTTTCGGTACCTATCGCGCCGGCATGGCATTCCACGCGGCGGTGATCAGCCACGCCGACCTCGACCATTACGGCGGTTTTCGCAGCATCCTGTCGACCAAGGACATCAGCTTCGAGCATCTCTATCATAATGGCGCGCTGGAGTTGCCGACGGGCGATGAACTCGACGGAATGGGGGGCGTGACCGCGCCTGACGCCGACGGGATTCGCTATCTCGCCCAGATCGTCGAAAGCGACGCCGCGGCGCGCGCGATATACGACCCGGTGGCGAACCCGTCGGGCCGCGCCTTTGCGAAGCTGATCGCGACCGCGATCGAAAAGGACAATGTCGGGAGCTTCGCGATGCTGTCGACCGAGCATGGCAGTTTCGCGCAAGGGGCGCGCTGGATGCCCGGCTTCGCACCGGGCGAGCGCGATGGCTATACGATCGAGGTCCTCGGCCCCTGGGTCGAGCGCGACGCCGCGGGCAGGGCGCGGCTCAGGGTCTTTGGCGATGCCGCGAAGACCAAGAACGGCCATTCGGTGATTCTGCGGCTGCGTTTCGGCGAATTCTCGATCCTGTTCGGCGGCGACCTCAATACCGAATCCGAGCAGTTCCTGTTGACCCGCTATGCCGGGCTCGGCGCGTGGCCCGCCGACCCCGCGGGGCGCGACGCGATGGTCGCCGCGGCGCGCGCGCGTTTCCGCTCGGATGTGATGAAGGCGTGCCATCACGGCGCTTCGGACGTCACCGACGAGTTTCTGAGCGCGGTGAACCCTGCCGCCTTCGTCATTTCGTCGGGTGACGATGATGTCAATTATGTCCACCCCCGGCCCGATCTGCTCGGCCGGCTGGGCAAGGCGGGGCGCGGCGCGGCGCCGGTGCTGCTGTCGACCGAGTTGCAACGCTCGACGCGTGAGGTCGAGGATGCCGCGCTGGTCAGGCGCCTCAAGCGCAATATCGACCTGCTCGCGGCCGGTGGCCCCGACAAGGATCTAAATGGCGCGCCCTTGTCCGACGCCGGGCGCAAGGAAGCGCGCGACGTGCTCGCCAAGGCGATGAATGCCGACGTCGATACGCTGGGCCTCCCCAATGTCAGCGTCGACGGCGCGATCTACGTCAAGACCGACGGCAAGCGGCTGATCGCGGCGTTCAGGAAGGAAACGCAGGACCCCAACAACAAATGGTTCTGGTACAGCTATGCGCTGAAGGCCGACCAGACGATGGATCTCGTCCCGCGTCGGGAGGCCTGAGGGCGGAAAGACCTATCCCCGCCCGCGATAGGGCGCGACGCCCTGGTCGGGGAGCCAGAGCCCCTCGGGCGGCGCGCCCGATTGCCAGAAGACGTCGATCGGAATGCCGCCGCGCGGATACCAGTAGCCGCCGATACGCAGCCACCGGGGCTGCATCTCGTCGAACAGCCGGCGGCCGATGCCGACGGTGCAATCCTCGTGAAAGCCCGCATGATTGCGGAAACTGCCGAGGAAAAGCTTGAGGCTCTTCGATTCGACGATCGTTTCGCCGGGCGCATAGTCTATGACGAGATGCGCGAAATCGGGCTGGCCGGTCACCGGGCAGAGCGAGGTGAACTCGGGCGCGGCGAAACGGACGAGATAGAGGTCGCCGGTGCGCGGATTGGGGACATAGTCGAGAACCGCCGCCTCGGGCGAGGCAGGAAGTTCGCTGGACTGGCCGAGATGTTTCGGCGCGAGCGGGGTAGGGCTGGAATCGGTCATGGAAAGGCTCTAGTGCGCAGCGGCGCCGATGTCACCGATCTGGTTGGACGGAGGCGGCCGGGTTCAGCGCCAATTCAGCGGCGCGCGCGGCATATGGGTAGTGTGGGATCGCGGACAAGATGACGGTGCGTAACTTCGGGCGACAACAGACGGTGGCATTTGCGCTGGCGACGACGGCGCTGATCACCGGTGTGCCCGCAGTCGCGCAGGACACGGCGACGCCGTCCCGTCCGATCGATTTCCGCCTGCCGCCTGCCGACGATAACCGCACGCCGGGGGTGCAGGGACCGTCGGACAATGGCTTGCCGCCGGTAGCGCCGGGCGAGCGGCGCGGCCAGCCGACCCCCGCGCCCACCCCGGCACCGACGTCGCCGCAGCCCGTCGCGCCGCCGCGTGTGACCCCGACGCAGCCGGCGACTGCGACTCCGGCGCCAGCCCGCCGCGATTCACCTGCAACCGTGACGCCGCGTGCGGCTCAGCCGGACGCGACCAGTGTGACAGCACCAGCGACAACGGAGAATCCGGCGCTGCCGCCGCTCGATCCGGCTGCATCGACGCCGCTTCCGCCGACCGTCGATGCGGCACCGGCAACCGCCACCGACGACGCGCCGGTTGCCACCGCACCCGCGAATACACCGTCGGGTACCCCGATCTGGGCGTGGGCGCTCGCCGTGCTGGCGGCTGCAGGCGCGGCTATATGGTATTGGCGTCGCCGTACGGCGCTTGCCGGTCCGGCGACCGATGAGATCGAAGAAGCGCCGCGTCCGGTCGCGGCGCGCCCGGCGACGCGCGCGGCGGTCCCGCCCGAGCCCGCCGCTCCGCCGACGCCGCGTCCGGCGCCCGCACCGGCACCGGCACCGGCACCGGCGGCGCAGCCCGGACCCGCTTCCGCGCATCCGCTCGTTACCCGCGCCGCTGCCGAACAGCGTGCCATCGTTGCCATGGCGCTCGACATTCGCAGCATCCGCTTCGCCCCCGATCATGTCGCGGTCGGCTTTGCGCTCAACCTGCTCAATCAGGGGAATGTCCCCGCGACCGGACTGCTGGTCCGTATCGCGCTCAATCAGGGCTCGGCGATGACCGAACCCGTGCTCGCCCGCTTCTTCGACGGCGCGGGGGGCAGCGTACTGCGCGACGACATGACGCTTGCCGTGGGCGCGGGCGAGGAACTGTCGACCGAAGTCATGCTGCCGCGCGCCGCGATCGAGCCCCTGATGATCGGCGGCAAGCCGATGCTCGTCCCCGTCATCGCGTTCGACGTCACCTATCACTGGGACGGCGAGGGTGAGGCGTTCGGCCAGAATGCCGGGAGCTTCGTCATCGGGCGCGAGCAGGGTGCGAGCGGCAGCGAGAAGCTTGCGCCGCTGCCCCTCGACCGCGCTTCCCATGCCGTCGACCGGCCCGGCGCGCGCGCGACCGCGATCAGGCGCAGCCAATAGTCCGGCTCAAAATGGCACTGCTTTTCTGTTGCGGTGCAGCATCGGCTGGGGCAGGACTGACCACGCTTGAAAAAGCACAGGTGGGGGCATAGGCTGGCTATTCCCCGGAAAGACGAGAAGCCACAGCAGGATGGCCGGCGAGGGACAGGCAAACAAGGTTCCCGCCCGGTCGCAACAGGAGCATGACATGGACGCCTTGGTCTCAACCGACTGGCTGGAACGCGAACTGGGGGCATCGGACCTGCGGGTCGTCGATGCGACGAAATTCCTTGCCGACGAAGGGCGCAACGCACGCGCCGAATATGAGGCGGGCCATATCCCCGGCGCGGTGTTCATGGATCTTGCCGAACTCACCGATTCGGCGAGCGCGATCGAAAATATGGCGCCGCCCGCCGAAAAATTCGCGAGCCGCATGCAATCGCTCGGCCTCGGCGACGGCAGCCGCATCGTGCTCTATGACGACAGCCCGCTGAAAAGCGCAGCGCGCGCATGGTGGCTGCTGAAGCTGTTTGGCGCGCACGACGTCGCGCTGCTCGATGGAGGCCTCGCCAAGTGGAAGGCCGAAGGCCGAGCGCTCGAAATGGGCAAGCAGACGCTCCGCCACCGTCACTTCACCGTGTGGCGCGATGCCAAGGCCGTACGCACGAAGGACCAGATGCTCGCGAACCTGGGTAGCGGCGCCGAACAGGTCGTCGATGCGCGCCCTGCGGCGCGCTTCACCGGCGAGGAACGCGATCCGCGCCCCGGCCTTGCGCCGGGTCATATCCCGAATTCGCGCAGCCTGCCGCACGGCCAGCTGTTCAACGCCGACGGCACCTGGAAGCGGGGCGATGAGCTGAAAGCGGCCTTCGATGCCGCAGGGGTCGATCTGGACAAGCCGCTCGTCACGACCTGCGGCAGCGGCATGACCGCGACCGTCGTCGCATTCGGCGCGCACCTGCTCGGCAAGGACGATGTTGCGGTGTACGACGGCAGCTGGATCGAATGGGGCGCCGATCCCGCGACGCCCAAGGCGACCGGCGCGGCCTGATACGCGCGGTGGCCGGTTCGAGCGACAAGGATAGCGACAGCCTTCGCCCTGCAACGAAACTCGTGCAGGGCGGACGGCGGCCCGAATGGACGGGCGATCCGCGGCTGGGCGGCGGGGTTGTCAATCCGCCGGTGTGGCGCGCCTCGACGATCCTCTACGACAATATCGCCGACCTGAAGGCGCGGGGCCACGCGACGCACGACAAGCTGTATTACGGTCGGCGCGGGACCCCGACGGTGTGGGCGCTCGCCGACGCATTGACGGGGATGGAGCCGGGCGCCGAGGGCACCTTGCTCTACCCGTCGGGCGTGGCGGCCAATTCGGCGGGGCTGCTCGCACTCCTGTCGCCCGGCGATCATCTGCTGATGGTCGACAGCGCGTACGAGCCGACGCGTGCCTTTTGCAACGGCATGCTCGCGCGTCTCGGGGTTGAAACGACCTATTATGACCCGCTCGTCGGCGCGGACATTGCCGGCCTGATCCGCCCCGAAACGAAGCTGATCTTTCTCGAATCGCCAGGCAGCCTGACTTTCGAGGTACAGGATATTCCCGCGATTATCGCCGCCGCGCGCGCGCGCGGCGTCTTGACGATGCTCGACAATACCTGGGCGACGCCCCTGCTCTTTCCCGCGCTGGCGCACGGCGTCGATGTGACGATGATGAGCCTCACCAAATATGTCGGCGGCCACAGCGACGCGATGATGGGCTCGCTCACCGCGACGCGCGCGGTGTGGCCAAAGCTCCGCAGCGCGGCCTACCAGCTGGGGCAGGCGGTTTCGCCCGACGATTGTGCGCTGATGCTGCGCGGGCTGAGGACGCTCGACGTGCGGATTCAGCGGCAGGGCGAAAACGGGCTCGCGGTCGCGACCTGGCTCGCCGGGTGCGCCGAGGTCGGCCGCGTGCTCCATCCCGCGCTGCCGGGCGACCCCGGTCATGCGATCTGGTCGCGCGATTTCGCGGGCGCCAGCGGGCTGTTCGGCTTCACGCTGAAGGGCGTCGACGAGGCCGCGCGCACGCGCTTCATCGATTCGCTCGCGTATTTCGGCATCGGCTTCAGCTGGGGTGGCTATGAAAGCCTCGTCGTCCCGGCCGATCCGGCGACCATCCGTACCGCGACCCGCTGGCACGATCCGGACCCGCTCGTTCGCCTGTCGATCGGGCTCGAGGACCCCGCCGACCTGATCGCCGACCTCGAACGCGGCTTTGCCGCGATGGCGGGGTGACCGGAATGGACGGGCTGCCCGAAGGCGTCGTCCGGACGATCGCGGCGCTCAAGGCGATCGGCATCGACGTCGGCTCGTACCGGCTGTCGCTCTACAGCTTGTTCTCGACGATCGTCGTCGCAGTTCTGCTCTACGTCGCGGTGCGGATCATCCTGCGCTCGGTCAAATGGCTGCTCCGCCGCGACACGCGGATCGATGCGACGCAGCGCCTCCTCGCCGAAAAGCTGATCGCGATCGCGCTGTTCGTTTTTGCGCTGCTGTTCGGTATCGACCTGCTCGGCATCGACCTCACCGCGCTCGCGGTCTTTTCGGGTGCCGCAGGCCTCGCGATCGGTTTCGGGCTGCAGAAGACCGTCGGCAATCTGATCGCCGGGATCATCCTGCTGATGGACCGCTCGATCAAGCCGGGCGACATCATCGTCGTCGGCGACGGCAGTTCGATGGGTGGATCGGCGCTGCCCGGCGGCGTGCCCAATGTCGGGCGCGTCGCGAAGATCGGGGTGCGCGCGGTCAACGTCATCACGCGCGACGGCAAGAAGCATTTGATTCCAAACGAACTGCTGATGACGCAGCCGGTCGAGAACTGGAGCTATGCAAGCCCCGAGGTGCGCGTACGGATGCGCATTCCGGTCGGATATGACTGCGATCTGCGCCTCGCGCAGCGGTTGATCGCTGAAACCGCGAAGGAAAATCCCCGCATCCTGAGCGAACCCGAACCGGCGGTGTGGATCACGGCGTTCGGTGAGCGCGCGGTCGAGCACGAGCTGCGCTACTGGATTTCAGATCCCGAGGCGGGGCTCGGCAATATCCAGGGCGAGGTGTTCCTGGGGATCTGGGATCGTTTCAAGGAAGCGGGCGTCCGCATCCCCTATCCGCGAACCGACGTGCGGATCGTCGGGGCGCCGGACGAAGGCCCGGCGCCCGCCGACGCGAATTAGAAGCCGACCTTCTTCGCGCGCTCGATACACTCGACGATGATGCGCTTCGCTTCGTCGACGTCGCCCCAGCCGTTGAGCTTCGCCCATTTACCGGGTTCGAGATCCTTGTAGTGGGTGAAGAAATGCTCGATCTGCTGGAGCACGATCGGCGGCATGTCGGTGTAGGTCGCAACATCGGCGTAATAGGGGAAGGTCTTGTTGACCGGCACGCACAGCAGCTTTTCGTCGCCGCCGGCATCGTCTTCCATCAACAGCACGCCGATCGGACGGCACTTGACCACCGCGCCCGCGACGATCGGCGAACGCGCGACGACGAGCGCGTCGAGCGGATCGCCGTCCTCGCCCAGCGTGTGCGGGACGAAGCCGTAATTGGCGGGATAGCGCATCGGGGTATGCAGGAAGCGGTCGACGAACAGCGCGCCCGAGGCCTTGTCGAATTCATATTTCACCGGCTCGCCGCCGATCGGCACTTCGATCAGGACGTTGAGGCTGTCGGGCGGGCTGTCGCCGGCGGGAATCAGGTCGATGCGCATGGGAGAATTCAGTCCTTATTCTGTTCTCCGCCGAATCTTTTACAGTTGGCGGCGCGGCGCCAATAGCCGATCGAACCAGTCGGGGCCACTCCCGCTTTTTTCGAGATGCGGCCAGCGCAGTCCACCGCGATAGTCGATCTCGACATTGCGATAGCGCCCGCCGCGCTCGACGAGCAGGCGCACCGGCGTCTTGCCGTCGGTCGCGGCGCGGATCGCCGCCTCGATCCGCTCGCGGCTGTAGCTGAGACCGTCGACCGCGACGATCTTCGTCCCGTTGACGATGTCGGCCCTGAACGCCGGACCGTCCCACAGGATGCCGGTCGCGATCCCGTCCTTGTCGATCGTCATTCCCAGCGAATGGGTGAGGTCCGCATTTTTCGCCTGCGTCATGCGATCGCGGTCATAGACGTTCGGCGCGTCGCGCCACACGAGCCGGTAGCCCGCGCGTTCGATCCCGCCGACCGGTGCGGGCTGTCCGCTCGCCTGCATCCGTTCGCGCAGGAAGCTCGCCCAGTCATGGGGGTGAACGGCATTGAGCGCCGCGACGACATCGTCGAAATCATAGGTGTCCTGTCCCCAGTCGCCCTCGCGCCCGCCGAAGAAGGCGCGCGCGAAATCGTCGAGGCTCTTGCCGTTGTTCGTGGCCTGGCGGATCAGCATGTCGGCCTCGAGCCACATCAACGATCCCTCATTGTAATAATCCTCGCTCCGCGACCAGCTCGCGAAGGGCTTGGGCTTGCGCGCCGCGATGATCGGGTCGAGCGTCGTGTCCTCGACCGAGCGCCACTCGCGTCCCGGCTGGGCGCTGTAATTGGCGGCATTGGTCGCCCATTCGGCGAGGATCATGTCCTTCGACTGCATCCCCGACCGGCCCGCGAGGACAAGGTCCCAGAAGCTCGTCTGCCCTTCATAGACCCAGAGCAGATTGCCCTGCATCGGCGTGCGATAGTCGGGTGTCCAAAGCTTGTCCGGCCGGCGGTATTTGCCGTTCCAGCTGTGGGTGAGTTCGTGCGGGAGGAGCCCGCGCTCGCTGTCATTGTCGTTCCATCTGGTGAAATAGTCGACATTGCGGCTGTTCTCGCTGCTGCGATGATGTTCGAGCCCGATCCCACCGAGTTCGTCGGTGAGCGCGAGCAGGAATTCATAACGGTCGAAATGGCGGACGCCGAACAGCGCGACGGCTTCGGACACCAAAGCGGCGTGGCGCGCGATATGGTCGGGGCTCGCCTCGAGATATTTCGCCTCGTCGGCGACGACGTTCAGGGTCACCTTGTTGCCGAGGTCCCATTTGCGGAAATATTTCCCCGCGAACATCGGGCTGTCGACGAGCGCCTCGTAACTGGTCGGCGCGAAGCTGTATCGATTTCCTGAGACCTTGAGCCCGTCGAGCGCCGATGCGCCGGTCCACCCCTCGGGCAGCGTCACGTCGAGCTGCACCGGAATATTCCGGGTGAAATAGCCTGCCGGATAAAGGCTGACCTGTTCCCACTGCAGGTTCATTATCGCGGGCGTGACGACGACGCGGCCCTCGCTCGTCCGCGTCGGCGACAGGAAATCGAAGGTTACCTCGATACTCTTCACGCCCGCGGGCACCTCGACGTCGAATGCGTAGACGTCGGTCGGCTGGCGCGTCCAGTCGAGCGGTTTGCCGCCCGCGTTCGCCCTGAACCCCGCCATTTCGGCGATCGCGCCGCGCGGCGCATGTTTGCCGGGCAGCCATTCGGGATAGAGCAGGGTCAGCTTGCCCGCCTTCGCCACCGGGATCGTCTGGCGCACGTGAAAGATGCCGCGTGCGAAATCGGTCGCATCGACCTTCAATATCATCGTTCCCGGCCAGGCCTTGTCGGCGGGCAACGGGATGGTCAGCGGCTGGACGACCGGCTGGGGCCGGCTGTTGCCGTCCTGGGCGATGGCGGGAAAAAAGAGGGCGGGTGCGGCGGCGACCGCCGCTGCGACGAACAGTGCTTTTTTCATGGGGAGCACCTCTGCCGCCAAATGCCGCGAAGGTCCAGCAATGGCTCTGCAAGCGTGCTTTGCGTTTCGACGAAAAAGCATTAGACGCCGCCGCCATGAGCAAGGACAAATCGGCCAGAATAGCGACTCCGCAGGCTGTACGCGGCACGCAGGACATGCTCGGCGATTTCGCCGACCGTTTCAGCCATGTCGTCGAGACCTTCGAGTGCGTGCGCCGCCTCTATGGCTTCAGGCGCATCGAGGTGCCGGTGATCGAGCCGACCGCGGTGTTCGCGCGCAGCCTTGGCGAGACGACCGACGTCGTGTCGAAGGAAATGTATTCGTTCGAGGATCGCGGCGGCGAATCGATCACGCTGCGCCCCGAATTCACCGCGGGAATCGCGCGGGCGTACATCACCAACGGCTGGCAGCAGTTCGCGCCGCTGAAGGTTGCGACGCATGGGCCGCTGTTCCGTTATGAGCGCCCGCAAAAGGGCCGCTATCGCCAGTTCCACCAGCTCGATGCCGAAGTGCTCGGCAGCGACAGCCCGCTTGCCGATGCCGAACTGCTCGTCTTCGCCGATCAGCTTCTGAAAGAACTCGGTATCAGCGAAGGTGTGACCCTGACGCTCAACACGCTCGGCGATTCGGCGAGCCGCGATGGCTGGCGCACGGCGCTCGTCGAACATTTCGAAGCGCATCGCGGCGACCTGTCCGAAGACAGCCTCGCGCGGCTCGACAAGAATCCGCTGCGCATTCTCGACAGCAAGGATCCCAAGGATCGCCCGGTCGCCGACAGCGCGCCCGATATCGATGCGTTTCTGACCAGCGAAGCGGAGGACTTTTTCGGTGCCGTCACCGCCGGGCTCGATGCTGCGGGCGTCGCGTGGGAACGCAATGCGCGCCTCGTGCGCGGGCTCGACTATTATCGCCACACCGCGTTCGAATTCATCACCGATCGCCTCGGCGCGCAGGGCACGGTGCTCGGCGGCGGGCGCTATGACGGGCTGATCGAGGCGCTGGGCGGACCGCCGACCGCGGCGGTCGGCTGGGCGGCGGGGATCGAGCGGCTGGCGATGCTGCTCGCCGACGATGTCATCGACACCCGGATCGATGCGGTCATCGCGGTCGAGGACGACAGCCAGCTCGCGGTCGCGATGAAGGCGCTTGCGGCGTTGCGCAACGGCGGCTTTGCGACCGAAATCGTCGCGAGCGGCTCGCCGCGCAAGCGCTTCGACAAGGCGGCAAAGATTCCCGCGCATGCGCTGATCTCGGTCGGCACGCGCGACGGCGCGCTTCATATCAATGTGCGCGGTGACGGCGACCGCGCGAAGCAGGCCGAGGCGGTCGTCCGCGCATTCTGATGGCCAATGTTTCCGAAAGACAGATCGACGCCATCATCGAACGCCATGCCGCGCTGCAGGCGCGCATGGCGACGGGCGATATGGCGCCCGCGGATTTTGTTGCGGCGTCGAAGGAGTTTGCCGAACTTGAACCTGTCGCGACAGCGGCGCGCGAGGTCGTGCGGCTGCGCGGCGAGCTCGTCTCGCTGAACGAAATGCTCGCTGATCCCGAGATGAAGGCGATGGCGGCGGAGGAGATCGCCACGGTCGAAGAGGCGCTGCCTGCCGCCGAACATGATCTTGCGATCAAGCTGCTTCCCAAGGATGTCGCCGACGAGCGCGCCGCGATGCTCGAAATCCGCGCCGGCACCGGCGGCGACGAGGCGGCGCTTTTCGCAGGCGACCTGCTGCGCATGTACAGCCGCTATGCCGACGGGCAGGGCTGGAAGGTCGAGGTCATCTCGGCGAACGAGGCCGAGGTCGGCGGCTACAAGGAAGTCGTCGCATCGGTCACGGGGCAGGGCGTGTTCGCGAAGCTGAAGTTCGAAAGCGGGGTCCACCGCGTGCAGCGCGTCCCCGCGACCGAAAGCCAGGGACGCATCCACACCAGCGCCGCGACCGTTGCGGTGCTGCCCGAGGCCGAAGAGGTCGACGTCGCGATCAACGACAACGACCTCAAGATCGACATCTACCGCGCGTCGGGGGCGGGTGGCCAGCACGTCAACACGACCGATTCGGCGATCCGCATCACGCATATCCCGACCGGGCTCGTCGTGATCCAGCAGGACCAGCGTAGCCAGCACAAGAACCGCGCCAAGGCGATGCAGGTGCTGCGCGCGCGGCTCTACGACCTCGAGCGCGAGAAGATCCACAGCGCCGAGGCGTCGGCGCGCAAGTCGATGGTCGGGTCGGGCGACCGCTCCGAACGCATCCGCACCTATAATTTCCCGCAGGGGCGCGTGACCGACCACCGCATCAACCTGACGCTCCATCGCCTGCCCGAGATTATCGAGGGGCAGATGGACGAGCTGATCGACGCGCTGATCGCCGAAGATCAGGCGCAGCGGCTGGCGGGGCTGGGTGACTGACGTTTCGTCCGCGCTGCGCGAAGCGGCGCAGCGGCTCGAAGGCGTGTCGGATACGCCGCGGCTCGATGCCGAACTGCTGATGGCGCAGGCGCTCGGCATCGAGCGGCCGGCGCTGCTGCTCGACCCGGCGCGTTATGATGTCCCGGCGGATTTCGATGCGCTGATCGCGCGTCGCATGGCGCATGAGCCCGTTGCTTACATCGTGGGATACCGCGATTTCTGGACGATCCGGCTAATGGTCGGTCCTGGCATGTTGATCCCGCGTCCTGACAGCGAGACGCTGATCGAGGCGGCGGTCGACTATTTTGGCGATGCCGGACCGAAACGGGTGCTCGATCTTGGTTGCGGTCCCGGAACATTGCTCCTTGCTGCTCTGGCCGAATGGCCGGAAGCACATGGGCTCGGTATCGACGAATCCGAAAAGGCGGCCGACCGGGCCGAATTGAACGCCGACGATCTTGGCATGGACGAACGGGCGCGCTTTCGGGTCGGCGATTGGGCGGCCGGTCTCGATGGCCAATTCGACCTCATCCTCTGCAACCCGCCCTATATTGCCGACAGCGAGGTGCTGATGCCCGACGTCGCCGACCATGAGCCAACCGGTGCGCTCTTCGCCGGTGCCGACGGGCTCGACGATTATCGGCGGATCATCCCTGATTTGCCGCGGCTTCTCGCGCCCGGCGGCCTTGCCATCCTTGAAATCGGGCACACGCAACATATCTTGGTCCGTGAACTCGCTGAAACCGCGGGATTCAAGGTCGCCTGCAGACAGGATCTCGGCGGCCGCGACAGGGCGCTTTTGCTGACCCGCGCCTGACACTCGCGCAAGAATTTGCTTGGTTTCCGCCGCAAAGCACGATAGGGGCGGCTTACAGACCCGGCACGGGTACCTTGATTGGTCCGGCTGGTCTGCTTCCCACTTACGATGCTGGCGCGGGGCCATGGGTCCGGCGCAAGCGGTAAAGGGCAAGATCCGCGCTGATGCGCGGGCGCGACGCGCATATGGCGCGATCGGCCAAAAGGGGTTGGCGTAGCTTATTAGCTTATCGACAGGATGTCTCAGTTGAACATGAACAACCGACAGAGCGGTCGCCGTCGCGGCCGCAATAACAACAGCAACAACAACAACCACCGCTCGCAATCGGGTGGTCGCGGTGGCGTCGACCAGGCCAACCGCATCGACAGCCGGGCACGCGGTAACGGTGCCCAGATGATCGAAAAATACCGCAACCTCGCGCGCGACGCGCAGCTTGCGGGCGACCGGGTTCAGACCGAATATTATCTGCAGTTCGCCGACCATTATTTCCGCGTCGTGAGCGACTTCCGCACCCGCCAGGAAGAAAAGGCCGCGGCGAACGGCCAGGAACGCAGCCATGATCGCGGCCGCGAGATTCGCGGCGTCGAGGATTTCGACGGCCATGACGACAGCGGCTTCGAAGCCGACGGCGAAAGCGACCGCGGCGACGACCGCGACAATGGCGTGCGCGATAACGGCGGCCGTGAAGGCCGCGAGCGCCGCGACGACGACGACAGTCGCGGCAATCGCCAGTCGCGCGACCGCAACGACCGCGGTGACCGCGTCCGTCGCGACCGCGACGAGGATCGCGCGGGCAATGCGAAGAATGACGCCGCCGACGTCGAGGAAGGCGAAATTGCCGAGGCCGCTGCGCCTGCGCCCAAGCCGCGCCGCGGCCCGCGCCGGACGCGCGCCGCCGAATCCGACAATGACAGCGCGGGTATCGACACCGCGGTGCTGCCGCCGGCGATCGGCCGGACCGATCGCAGCGACGAAGGCGCCGAAGCCGAAGCCGCGCCCGCGCCGAAGCCGCGCCGGACGCGCAAGACGCTGGCGCCGCGCGATACCGGGGTCGAAGCGGCCGAATAAGCCAGCGATTTCTCACTGGTTTTTCCGATTCGCATGACATAGCCTCCCCGCGGGACATAACTCGCGGGGAGGTTTTTTATGCGCGTCTTGGCACTGGCCTGTCTGCCGCTGATCGTCGGCGGATTCGCTTTTCCGGCCCTCGCGCAGGATGGCGCACCGGCGAATGCGCAGGGCGACGTCGCGGTCACCATCTACAACAACGGCCAGTCGCTCGTGCAGGACGATCGCCAATTGAGCGTCGCCGCCGGGCGCAACCGCATCGAGTTTCCCGACGTTTCGGCGCGCATCCGCCCCGAAACGGTGACGCTGTCGGGCCCAGGCATCGGGATCGTCGAGCAGAATTTCGATTTCGACCTGCTCACCCCCGACAAGCTGATGGACAAGGCGGTCGGTCAGTCGATCACGCTCGTCCGTACCAATCCCGCGACCGGCGCCGAGCGCACCGAGCGCGCGAAGGTGCTCGCCGCGAACGGCGGTATCGTGCTCCAGATCGGCGAGCGAATCGAGGTGCTGCGCGATGACGGCCTCCCCGTGCGCGCCGTCTTCGACCGCTTGCCGCCGAATCTCCGCGCGCGCCCGACGCTGTCGGTGACGGTCGACGCCGCAAGCGCGGGCACCGTCCCGGCGCGCCTGTCGTACCTCACGCCGAACCTCGGCTGGACGGCCGATTATGTCGCGCTGTTCGACGCGGCGAAGGGCGCGATGGATATCCAGGGCTGGGTGACGCTGACCAACAGCACGGGCACGACCTTCAGCAATGCGCGCACCCTGCTCGTCGCGGGCAACCCCGGCGGCGGCGGCGGTTTCCGCCAGATGTCGGGTGCGATGGATTCGGCCGGCACCGAATCGAACGATCGCGAACGGCTCGGCGACTATTATCTCTATCCGCTCGCGCAGCGGACGACGATCGCCAATGCACAGCAGAAACAGGTGAGCTTCCTCGACGTGAAGGGCGCGCCCGCGAAATCGACCTATGAATATGCCAATCGCTGGCTCGGCAGCAGCAATGATCCGGTCAGCACCGCGAGCGTGCTGCGTTTCTCGACCTCGCGGCAGGGCGGGCTCGGTGACCAGCTGCCCGCGGGGACGATTCGCGTCTATATGCGCGACGCGCGCGGCGATCCGCAGTTCATCGGCGAAAACAGCATCGGCCATACGCCAATGGGCTCGGCGATGTCGCTGCGCACCGGCGACGCGTTCGACGTCAAGGTCCAGCCGACCGTCGTGTCGCGCACGCGCAAGGGCGACTCGCGCTGGGTGACGAAGATGAAATATACGGTCAGCAACGCGCGGCCGGCGCCGGTCACCGTGCAGCTCGCGCAGGACGGCCTCTATGGCGATGTCCGGATCAGCGACGAAAGCCTGAAGGGCGAGCGGATCTCGGCCGACCGCGTCGAATGGCAGGTGCCGGTGCCTGCCAATGGCAAGGTCGACGTCACCGTCACATTCGATTCGCGCTACTGAGAAGCCGGCGATGCGGGCTTGGCCCCTGCTGGCATGGGTGGCGGCGCTGCTGGCGCCGGGCCTTGCGTTCGCCCAGTCGGCGCCGCCGGTCGTCGTGTCGGCAAAGATCGACGACGCCGCGGTCACCGTCTATCGCGCGCCGTCGCGCGGCGGCGGACCGATCGACCCCGACTGGCCGCAGGGTTTCGCCTTCGTCACCGAGACGCGCACCGTAACGCTGCCGGCGGGCACGTCGGTGCTGCGATTCGAGGGGGTGGCCGAAGGGCTGCTCCCCGAAACCGCAGTGGTCAGCGGACTGCCCGACGGCGTGATCGAAAAGAATCGCGACGCGCGGCTGCTGTCGCCTGCGGGGCTCGTCGACGCCTATCTCAAGCGCAGCGTCACCGTCCGGCGTACCAGCCTCGCGACCGGGAAGGTCGTCGAACAGGAAGCCGTGATCCAGTCGGGCCCCAATGGCGGCGTGATTCTCCGGACCGCGGCGGGGATCGAGGCGCTCGCCTGTTCGGGCCTGCCCGAACGTATGCTCTATGCGCGGGTGCCGAAAGATCTGTCGGCGAAACCGACGCTGTCGATCCTCGTCGAAAGCAGGGCGGCGCGGACGGTGAAGGTGCAACTTCTCTATCTGGCCGAGGGCTTCGACTGGGCGGCCAATTATGTCGCCGACCGCGGCGTCGACGGAAAGACGCTGGGCCTTACGGGGTGGATCACCGTCGCGAACGGCGGTGTGACGAGTTTTCCGGGCGCGCAGCTCAACGTGATCGCGGGCCGGCTCAACAAGATGTACAGCCCGCCGCTGCCGCGCAGTACGCCGGGCGCACTCGCTCTCAAATGCTGGCCGATGGATATTACGAGCACGCACCCGCTGTGGGAACTGCCGCCGATCATCGAATTTGAACAGGAATATGCCGCAGATGCCGCCGCCGAGGTGATCGTTACGGCGAGTCGTCTCGATCGGCGCGCGAGGGCGATGGCACTGCCTCCACCACCGCCCCCGCCGCCGCCGGCCCCGCCGCCACCGCCCGCCGAGGATCTCGGCGACCTCAAATTCTACCGCATTCCGTTTCGCGTCGATGTGTCGGCAAAGGGGCAGAAGCAGGTCGCACTGCTCGCGAAGGACAAGGTCGCGGTCGAGCAGCTTTACGCGGGCACACTCTATGCGGGCAATTACGGCGGCAATGATCCGACGCCGCTGATGATGCGCCTCCGCGTGCAGAATCGCGAATCGGACGGTCTCGGGCTCGCGCTTCCGGCCGGTATGGCGACGGTGTTCGAGTCGATCGGTGGCCGGCGGCTCCTCGTCGGCGAAGCCGCGATCGGCGACAGGGCGAAGGACGAACGGGTCGATTATGACATCGGCGCGAGCCCGGCTGTCCGATATCGCGCGGTCGTCCAGGACGATTCGAAGCAGGACTTCCGGACTTGGCAGGTCACGCTGACCAACGCGCGGCCCTTCGACGCCGAGGTCGAGATGCTGATCCCCTTTGCGCTCGATCCGCCCCCCGAGGGATGGGAACGGCGCGGATCAAGCTGGGTATGGCGCGTCCGTGTGCCCGCGAACGACAGCCTGATCCAGAGCTTCCGGCAGAAGCTGAAGAACGGGTGATCCGGGGCGCGAGTCGCGTGTTGTCGACCGGGGCGCTTGGCGTGGCGGCCTTGCTCGCCGCCGCGAATCCGGCGCGGGCAAGCGCTTCGCCGCCGGTCGTCCGGTCGGTCGCGACCGACAATGTCGCGCTCACCGTCTATCGCGCGCCCGACCGGTCGTCGGGCGGGATCGATCCAGACTGGCCCGAAGGCTTTGCCTTCATCGCCGAGACACGCACGATCGCCTTGCCGGCGGGGACGTCGGTCGTGCGATTCGAGGGCGTGGCCGAAGGGTTGCTTCCCGAAACCGCCGTGATCGGCGGATTGCCCGACGGGGTGGTCGAAAAGAATCGCGATGCGCGGCTCCTGTCGCCTGCGGGGCTCGTCGACGCATACCTCAAGCGCCGCGTCACGTTGCAACGCACCGATCGCGCAACGGGCAAACCGCGCCGTCAGGATGCGATCATCCAGGCCGGCCCGAATGGCGGTGTCCTTGTGCGGACTGCCGAGGGGTATGAAGCACTCGGCTGTTCGGGGCTGCCCGAACGGATGAGCTATGGCGGTGTGCCAAAGGATTTGTCGGCGAAACCGACGCTGTCGGTCCTTGTGGCCAGCGACCGGCCGCGCACGGTGACGGTGCAGCTCCTCTATCTGGCCGAAGGTTTCGACTGGGCCGCCAATTATATCGCCGAGCCCCGCGCCGACGGGAAAAGCCTCGCCATGACCGGCTGGATCACCATCGCCAACGGCGGGATTACCGGCTTTCCTGGCGCACAGCTCAACGTCATCGCGGGCCGGCTGGAGAAGCAGGCGGGTGCCGGCGCGCCTGCAACCGACGCCGGACCGCTCCGTCTCGAATGCTGGCCGATGGACATCACGAGCACCCACCCGCTGTGGGGGCTGCCCGACGTGATCCCGATTCGCGGATCGCAGGATGGCTATCAGCGCGGCGATGGCGACGAAATTCTCGTCATGGCGCGGATGCCCGAGGAAAGATTGCAGGCTGCGCCGGTGGCGATCTCCTCCATCAGCTCGAACTATCTCGCCAGCCAGGAGGATCTTGGCGACCTCAAGCAATATCGCGTGCCCTTTCGGACTGACATCGCAGCGAATCAGCAGAAACAGGTGGCGCTGCTCGCGCAGGACCGTGTGATCTATGAACAGCTTTACTCGGCCTATGTCGGCAATCCGGACCCGGAGGATTTTCGCCCGGCGGCCATTCTGATGCGGATGTGGAATCGCAAGGCCGACGGGCTGGGCCTCGCGCTTCCTGCGGGCGAGATTGCATTTTACGAGGAGATCGGCGGCCGGCGGCTGCTCGTCGGCGAAGCGCACGCGGCCGACAAGGCGGTCGACGAGCGAATCGATTTCAGCATCGGCGACAGCAGCGGGGTCCGGTATCGCGTCGTCCGGACGACCGATCGCGACGGCAAGCGCCGCGACTGGGAGGTGACGATCGCCAATGATCGTCTCGCCGGGGCGCAGGTCGAACTGGTGGTTCCCTTCGCGCTCGATCCCGCACCCGAGGGGGCGGAGCAGCGCGGCAGCAACTGGTACTGGCGCGTGCGCGTGCCCGCGAACGATCGCCTCGTCCGTACCTTCGTTCAGAATATGAAGGACGATTGACCCCGTCAGGCGCGCGGCAGCGCGCGCGGCCGGTGATTCTCGTCGAGCGCAACGAAGGTGAAGAGGCCGCCGGTCACCTTTTCCTCGGTGCGGCCGCCATCGCGCGTCGCGATCACTTCGATCCGGATGCCCATCGACGTCCGTCCGCGCCGCTCGATATGCGCATAGATGGAGATGATGTCGCGCAGCAGGATCGGCGCGATGAATTCCATCGATTCGATCGCCACCGTTGCGACCGCGCCCTGCGCTTCGCGCCCGGCGACGATCCCGCCTGCGATGTCCATCTGGCTCAATACCCAGCCGCCGAAGATATGGCCGTTGGCGTTGATGTCGGCAGGGCGGGGGACGACGCGCAGGATCGGGTCGCGCGGGCAGTCGGTCTTGTTATCGGTCATGATTCATATCCGGGTCGTTTTCGAAAGGGTCTTCGATCGCTTCGTCATGGCCGCTGCCGCTCGACAGGAAGACGAGTCCCATCAGCGCCGCGCCGAGCATGACCGACAGGCCGACGCCGGCGGCGGTCGCGATGATCATGTGGATCGTCAGCGCGTCGCCCATCGTGAAGCGCAGCCAGCCGAGCGCGCCGACGACGGCGAGCAGCGACACGAGCGCC
Organism: Sphingopyxis sp.; assembly: GCA_017745175.1. Lineage (GTDB taxonomy): Bacteria > Pseudomonadota > Alphaproteobacteria > Sphingomonadales > Sphingomonadaceae > Sphingopyxis. The sequence continues at coordinate 22,201 of JAGHZY010000052.1, forward strand.
ATGCCCTTCATCAGCCGGCGATAGCGGGTCCAGGCGATGTTCGACGTGTCGCGGTTGTCGAGCGGGGAGCGTTTGACCATGTGCGACTCCATGAACCAAGCGGGTGCCGGGGCCAAGCGCCATCGTCGCGGGTGGGGACGTTTCGTTCGCCGCGCGAATCATGATAGGCTCGCCCTCGCAACAGAACCGAATATGGGAGCGGCGGCTATGACGATCGGAGCGATTCTGCGGGACCGGACCGGGGCGGTGATTTCGGCGCGGCCGGACGACACGGTGCGAATGGTGGTCGACCTGCTGGCGCAGAATCGGATCGGCGCGGTGCCGATCATCGAGCGCGATGCGGTGGTCGGCATATTTTCCGAACGCGATATCGTCCGCCTCATGTCCTCCTATGGTCCCGATGCGCTCGACCGCAGCCTCGACGAGGTGATGACCAAATCGCCGGTGACCTGCGATTCGAACATGGCGGTGATCGGCGCGCTGTCGCAGATGACGCAAAAGCGCATTCGCCATCTGCCGGTCGTCGACGGGGGAAAGCTGGTCGGCTTCGTATCGATCGGCGACCTCGTCAAATACCGGATCGACCGTATCGAGGCCGAGGCCGCGGCGATGCGCGACTATATAGCGTCGTAGGGCTGCCGGCTTTCGCCGGTATCGGGCGTTACGAATCGCATCGTCGCCCGAACAGGCCTGCAGAATCGCCGCGAGCGGCGAAGAGAATCGCACCCAGATGTGTCCGGCAATGCGTTCGGCGCGCGCGCGGGCGTCGAATCGGCCCGCTGCCGACGCGAATCCGGCAGATCGGATGGTGGGCAGGGGAAATCGCGCCCTTCCCTTATATGAGATTTCGTTCCGCGAACGGATCGACAGGCTGAATCATGGCCGGAATCGCATGTCTGCCTCCCGATTGCGAGCCGGATCGGGCGCCTCGATCGCCGGATTTCGCGGCCGTCATGTCAGCCGATCGCCGCCGCCGCATTTTTCCCGGGCGTGGTGATGCCCTTGAAATCCGCGGTTTCGTCCCCATTTTGCTGGTCCGGTCAGGGCCCTTTCGGGGTCGCCCGACAACTTTTGAAACAAAATTGCAAAAAGGTTGTTGACGCGAATCGATGAGGGGCCTAGAGGCCTGTTCACCGGACGGGGCGCGGCGCCAAACGCCACACACCAGCCGGTCGCCAACATAGACGGACAGATGTCCCCCGATAGCAATAGCGGGGAACGACAACTGTCCGCCGTTTCTTGTCGGTGAGCTCTTTGAAATTGTGATTGTCGATGAAGGGACATGTGGGCGGCGGCCCTGGGTCTTGCAGCTTTAAGGTGCAAGGTGCTCAGGATAAAAAGCCAAGCCTGACCTGCATGTCTTACACGTTTCCATAACGTGGAAGCAGCCTTTTAAAGGTTGCTTCTTGTGTAGGCCAGGCTCCTTAAAATGAGCGGGTTTGCGAGGGATATTCCACCTTTGCATTCTCGAACATCAAACTTGAGAGTTTGATCCTGGCTCAGAACGAACGCTGGCGGCATGCCTAACACATGCAAGTCGAACGAAGTCTTCGGACTTAGTGGCGCACGGGTGCGTAACGCGTGGGAATCTGCCCTTGGGTACGGAATAACTCAGAGAAATTTGTGCTAATACCGTATAATGTCTTCGGACCAAAGATTTATCGCCCAAGGATGAGCCCGCGTAAGATTAGCTAGTTGGTGGGGTAAAAGCCTACCAAGGCGACGATCTTTAGCTGGTCTGAGAGGATGATCAGCCACACTGGGACTGAGACACGGCCCAGACTCCTACGGGAGGCAGCAGTGGGGAATATTGGACAA
>JAGHZY010000053.1:0-10396 GCA_017745175.1 Sphingopyxis sp.
GGCGAGGACGGGGACGAAGGCGAGCATCCGCTCGTCCGCGCCGCGCACCGGCGCCTCGCCCGGATCACCCCGCTCGGCCGGCAGATCCTGCTGCTCACCGCGCTCGAAGGCTTTTCGGTCGAGGAAGCGGGGCTGATCACGGGCGCCGACGCGACCACCGTCGAAACGCTGCTTGCCGATGCGGTCGGCGAACTCGACCGCGAATCGCGTACCTCGGTCCTGATCATCGAGGATGAACCGCTGATCGCGATGGAGCTCGAACAGATCGTGCGCGACCTCGGCCACCGCGTCGCCGGCATCGCCACGACGCACGAGGACGCGATCGCCGCCTTCGAGGAAACCGACGCCGGCCTCATTCTCGCCGATATCCAGCTTGCCGACGGGTCGTCGGGGATCGACGCGGTGCAGGATATATTGGCGATTGCACCGGTGCCGGCGATCTTCATCACCGCCTTTCCCGAAAAGCTGCTTACCGGCGGCCGCGTCGAGCCGATTTTCCTGATCTCGAAACCGTTCCGCGAAAACACGGTGCGCGCGGCGATCAGTCAGAGCCTGCTCTTTACCCCGCAACTCGCGGCGTGACATCGCCGGCGAAAAGGCTCTCGGCGCGCGCCCGTTCGGGCGTTTCATAGGGGCCGTAAAGCACGGGGTAGAGCAACTTTCGCGCCAGACCGGGCTCGCCGCGCCGGATCAGTTCGGCGCCGAGCGACAGCCGCGGCCCGGGCGCTGCGGGAACCATCCGGACGACTTTCGCCATCCCTGCCATCGCATCGTCGGGTACCGGCTCGCCCGCCATCGCAAAGCTCCGGAAATAGGCAAGGCGCGGAAGCAGCGCATCGCCGTCGAGGCCGATCGCCTGCGCAATCAACGCGCGCGCGGCCTTGAGTTCGCCGGATCGCGCGGCCCCGTCCTTCGCCGCCGCCTCGCCTGCCTGCGCCAGCCCCTTCCAGCTCAGTGCCCGGACATCGTCGGGCGAAAGCTCCAGCGCCCGACCGGCGGCGTCGAGACATTCGCGATAGCGGCCGCTCCGGCATTCGGCCTCGGCCAGCACCAGCAGCGCCTCGGCATCCTGCGGGTATTTTCGGGCTTCGCCGCGAACTTCGGCGATCCAGTCGTCGGCGGCAATCCCCGACGCGACGCGTGAATCCATTTCCACGCTTGCCCCGAGCATCGCCGCGCTCGCCGGCGACAGCAGGGTGACCGACGGATCGTCGACCGGAACTTCGGGCGGCTGCGCACGCGCGTAGGTCAGGCCGTCGCGTCCGGCATAGGCCGAAACTTCACGCTCCAGCTTTCGCATGTCGCCGAACAGCTTCGCCGCCTCGGCGATCGGCGTCCCCTCATGGATAGCGGTCATATAGCGCCGGAACTGGGCTTGCCGTTCGGGTTTCAGATCGGAATAGACGAAAAAATGGACGAGCAACGCCGCGTGAAACGGCGTCCACTCCATTTTTCCCGATGGCGTCTCGAGATAGCGGCCGGTCAGCACATCGCCGGCGTCGAGGCGTCCGTAGGATCGGAAGACCTGCCGGTTGACCAGCGATATTTTCGCATAGTCGAGCGAGCCGTCGCGCCGCACCTTCGCGGTCGAAAACAGGGCCCCGATCCCGTCCAGATACCAGCGCGGATATCCCGCGGGGAGATTGTTCAGGATGAAATGCTGCGCATAGGCCGAAAACAGGATCGATTCCCAGGGCCGGGCAACGGGCTCCGGTCGGTTTGACACCTCGGCACAGGTCTTCTCGGCAAGCAGCAGGTCGGGACCCATTTCGTCGCAAAAGGCGTTGCGCGCCTTCGCCGTATCGAGCCTGATGACCTGGTCGACGCGCGGGACGACGAGCAGGGAGCCGTCATCGCGCGGATCATAATAGCGCTGCTGCGCGAAGGGCGGCACATAGGGCCCCTCTTCCGACCGCAGGTTGCGAAGCGCCATCCCGCGATAGGCGGGCATCGATTCGACCAGTATGACCCTGAGCTTCGCCGTCTCGCCCGCCTGCGCATCCTGCCCGTAAAGCCTGACCAGCAGCCCGTGGAGGCGCTCGATGTCGGTCACGGCGCGCTTCAGCTCTTCCTCGCCGCCATCGCTGAACATCAGGACATGGTCGCTCTCGGCGCGTTTCCAGCCGCTGCGCCGCTCGCGCTGCTCGCGCCGCCCTTCGACGACGATCTGCTCCTTGCCGACCATGGTTTGCGCTGGGCCGGCCGCCCCTTCTCCGGCGCGCGCCGGGCTTCCCGACGCGAACGCAAGGACGAATGCGATCGGCACCCCGGCAAGAAGATGCATCGGTTTGAGACCAAGCATGAGACCACTCCCGTCAGGCCGACCGGCAAAATCGATCGTCTATCCGAAAGCTCCGGAATGTTTCAGTCCGGCGACGGCCCGCCGCCGGTGAGTTGATCGACATTGTCCATGATCGCACGAAACGCCTCGCTCGAAGGGATTTCGTCGGCGCTGCGCCGCGGCATCGTGCCGCTGTCCAGTATCGCCTGCAACGCCGCGCGGCCGCGCGATACGCGGCTCTTCATCGTACCGACCGCGCAGCCGCAGATCGCGGCGCCTTCCTCATAGGAAAGCTGCCCCGCACCGATCAGTACCAGCGCCTCGCGCTGGTCGACGGGCAGCAGCATCAGCGCACGCTGCACGTCGGCAAGGTGCAGGCTGTCGTCCTGGTCGTCGGGCGCGACGAGCAGCCGCTCGGCCGCCAGCTCGTCATATTCGGCGGTGAATTTCTTGCGCCGCATCTGCGACAGGAAACAGTTGCGCAGGATGACGAAGGCCCAGCTCTTCATGCTCGCCGGACCCGGGATATATTGCGCACGCGCCTTCCACGCCTTCAGCATCGTCTCCTGCACCAGATCGTCGGCGAGGTCGGCGTTGCCGGTCAGGCTGCGCCCGAAGGCGCGCAAATGCGGCAGCATCGCCGCCAGTTCCCGCTTGAAGCTGGCGTCGTCGAGCGGTTCGGGCGTTACATTACTGATACCAAGGCCTTTGTCTGGACATCTGTTTTTCACAGGCTTGTTACTGGCTTAGCGCGCTGAAATATCATTGCAAGGGCGCCTCGCCATCGGCGGGGGCGGTGCGCGGCGAGGCGCCGGACGGCGCCGCGGATCGCCACGCCGGCGAGGATGACGGATAGCAGGCGGCCACACTCCCGTTCGCCGGCCGGGCTATCGGCCATGGTGTGACCCCTCACATCTCCTGATTACGGGCGGTGTGGCTTCCTGGCAACGCATTCGTCGCAAAAAAGAAATGGCGCGGGAACCAGCGGCGCCTTTCCTCGTTGCTCCCGCATGGCTACGCAAGGCAACAACGGGATGAACGGCAAGGGCAGTCTGCCTCCGGGCGCCGAAGCGCCGCGTCGCACGTCGGGCAGCTTCCCCGGCACCGGCGGTGACCAGTGGCACCGGACACTGACGGGACGACAGGCACCCGAACCGGTAAGCGCGAAGCTGCGCATGATCTATGGCAATGTCGTCGCCGAACAATTGCCCGACAACATGCTCGACCTTCTTACCCAGCTCGATCAGAAAAGCCCGAAGCAGTAATGACCGGAACAACCGCCGCTGCTTCGCAGCCGCAGGCCGACACCCTGTCAGACAGCGAGTTCAAGACGCTTCTTGCCGGCGTCATCCCGCACCTGCGCGCCTATGGCCGCAGCCTGTCGGGCAACCCCGACCTCGCCGACGACCTGACGCAGGACACGATGGTCAAGGCTTGGGCGTCGCGCGACCGGTTCGAGCGCGGGACGTCGATCAAGGCGTGGACCTTCGTCATCCTGCGCAACACCTTTCTGTCGCAGATGCGCCGCAACAAATTCGTCGGCGAATATGACGAGACCGCGGTCGAGCGCACCATGTCGACCCCCGCGAGCCAGGAGGACAGCGGCGAAATGGCCGACCTCCAGCGCGGCCTGATGGAATTGCCGCAGGACCAGCGCGAGGCGCTGATCCTCGTCGGCGCGGGCGGCATGTCGTACGAGGAGGCCGCGAGCATATGCGACTGCGCGCTCGGCACGATGAAGAGCCGTGTGTCGCGCGCCCGACATGCGCTCGAGGAAATCATGAACGGCGGCCAATTCTCGCAGAAACGGGCAGACGCGCCACCGTCGAGCGAGGCGGTCGACGCGATCATGGACAGTGTCGAGACGATCACCGCGCGGCGCGAGGCGGCGAACCGCTAAGCCCTCTCGACTTTGCGACGCGCCGGGGCCAGAACATGGCGTCACTCCCCAGCAAAGCGAGCCTCCCCGATGAAAAATCCGTCGCCCCTTGCCCTCATCGCCGGGCTTGCCATCGCCGCCTGCTCGGCGCCCGCGACGACAGAAGCCGCCCCCGCCGATACCGCCGGACTCGATGCCTCGGGCGCGCAGCCCGCGACACCGCTCGCCGATGCCCCTTTCACCGTGCAGGAGATCGCGAGCTTCGACGAACCCTGGGCGATGACTTTCGTCCCCGGCACCCGCGCCGCGCTGGTCACCGAAAGATCGGGCAAGCTGAAACTCTGGCATGAAGACGGCCCGACGCAAGACGTCGCGGGCGTGCCGACGGTCGCCTATGGCGGCCAGGGCGGCTTCGGCGACGTCATCGTCGCGCCCGACTTCGCGACCAGCGGCACCGTCTATCTGAGCTGGGCCGAAGCCGGTCCCGACCGTACCTACGGCGCCGTCGTCGGCAAGGCGAAGCTCGTCCAGGGTGCGGCGCCGCGGCTCGAAGGGTTGCAGATCATCTGGACGCAAGTCCCCAAGGTTGTGGGCCAGGGCCATTATTCGCACCGCCTCGCCTTCTCGCCCGACGGCAAATATCTCTTCATCGGATCGGGCGAGCGGCAGAAATTCGATCCCGCGCAGGACATGAAGGCCAATCTCGGAAAGATCCTGCGCCTGCATCCCGACGGCAGCGTCCCCGCCGACAATCCCTTCGCCAGCGAAGGCGGCGTGACCGCGCAAATCTGGTCGCTCGGCCACCGCAACATCCTCGGCCTCGCCTTCGACGCGACCGGCAAGCTCTGGAACCAGGAAATGGGTCCGAAGGGCGGCGACGAGGTTAACCTTGTCGAGGCGAAGGCCAATTACGGCTATCCGATCGTGTCGAACGGCGACCATTATGACGGCAAGGATATTCCCGATCATCCGACGCGCCCCGAATTCGCGGCGCCGAAGCTGTGGTGGAATCCGTCGGTCTCGCCCGGCGGCCTCGCCTTCTATGGCGGCGACCTGTATCCCGGCTGGAAGAACAGTCTGCTGATGGGCGCACTGTCGGGCGCGGGCCTTGTGCGCATGGCGATCGACGGCGACCGGCTCCACAAGGCCGACCGATGGGATTTCCGCGAGCGCATCCGCGAGGTCGAGGTGCGCGACGACGGCTCGGTCTGGCTGCTCACCGACGGCGAGGACGGCAAGCTGGTGAAGCTCGTCCCGAAGAAGTAGGGGACGCCGCATGTTCCGCGGTTTCCTTACCCGGCGCGCCGAATGGCCCGCGCGTATTCCCGATCCCGACGCGCTGCCGCCGCTTGCCCTGCTGTGGCGCGAGATCGGGTCGCTGGCGCGTGCGATCGGGGGCCGTATCCGCCCGATGCCGCCCGAACCCAATCCCGACAGCGAACATCCGCCGGTGATGGTGCTGCCAGGCTTCCTCTCGGGCGACTGGGCGACGAAGGGTCTGCGCGCCGACCTCCGCCGCGCGGGGTTCCGCTGCTATGCCTGGGGTCTCGGCTTCAACCGCGGCGCGACCGCCGACATCATCGAGCGCATCGACACGCGCGTGCAGTGGATCATCGACCGCACCGGCTATGCCCCCGCGCTCGTCGGATGGAGCCTCGGCGGCATCTACGCCCGCGAATATGCCAAGCATCATCCGGAGAAGGTCGCGCGCGTCGTCACGCTCGGTTCGCCCTTTTCGGGCAGCCGGCGCGCCAACCGCGCATGGCGGCTCTATCATCTGATCGCGCGCCATCCGGTCGACAATCCGCCGATCGACTTCCACCCCGCCCCGCGCCCCGAAATGCCGACCTTCGCGCTATGGTCGAAGCATGACGGCGTCGTCGCGGTCAGCAGCGCGCGCGGCCTCCCCCACGAAAGCGACCGGCAGGTCGAGGTCGACTGCGGCCATATGGGCTTCGCCTATGCGCCGACTTCGGTCGCCGCGATCGCCAGGGCATTGACCGAGGAGGTCGCCTCGCCCGATCCCGATCAGCACACGTCGATGCGATAGGCCGGCGCCGCGCGCCACGCCATCAGCATCCGCCCCGGCCGCTTGCCCGCGCGCCCGGTCGACACGAAACCGGTCCGGCGGAGCAGCGCGCGCGACCGCTCGTTGTCGGGGTGGCATTCGGCGACGATCGAAAAGCCCGGCCGCGACGCGGCGAGCGCACCGACCACCGCGCGCACCGCTTCGGTCGCAAGACCCTTCCCGCGGACGCGCGCCGCGAACCAGTAACCGATCTCATATTCGTCGCCCGTGCGGCGATGCACCCCGATCACCCCGTTGAGGTCGAGGCCGCTTGCATCGCGCACCGCGTGGAACACGTCGCCGCCGCCCGATCCCGCGATCAGCGCGCGGGCATCGGCTTCGGTGAACGGGGCGGGAAGGAAATGGACCTGCGAGGTCACCGTCTCGTCGGTGATCGCGGCCAGCGCGCGCGCATCGTCGGCGAAAAGCGGCGTGATGCGGCAATGGTCGGTCGACAGGGCAAGCAAGGTATCGGTCATGTCGCGTCTTCTTCAAAAAGCGCGCGCCGCGGCCGGGGGGTGTGGTCTGATGATGTAGTGACAACCATTCGCCTTCCGGACACGGCGGCGATGGTCACAGGTGATGCCATGCCGCTCCTATGTAAAGGAGCGCCAATACGCCTTGAATCGGGTGGATCGGTCGTTGGTCATCGCCGGCGTGGCTAACCGCTCCGCCGCCCGCGGTCAATCCCGCGCCTTGACGGTCGTATTTCTCGTACTATTTAAAGTTACATGAAACGCGACAGCCGACTCTCGGGCGTGCTCCACGTCCTCCTGCACATGGCCGAGCACGGCGAACCGACGACCTCGGAGCAGCTTGCGAAGGCGATGCAGACACATCCCGTCGTGATCCGCCGCATTCTCGCCGGCCTCCGCGACGCGGGCTTCGTCCGCAGCGAAAAGGGTCATGGCGGCGGCTGGACGATCGCGAAGGACCTTGCCGATATCACGATGCGCGACGTCTATGACGCGATCGGACGCCCGGGCCTGATGGCGATGGGCAACCGCACCGAGGCGCCCGGCTGCCTCGTCGAGCAGGCGGTCAACGCCGCGCTCGACGGCAGCTTCCGTGACGCCGAGGCGCTGCTGCTCGCCCGTTTCGGCGCGGTCACGCTCGCGACACTCGCCGCCGATTTCCACGAGCGGATGGCCGCGCGATCCACATCCCCCGACAAACAGGAGCATATCCATGGCTGAAGGCGCCCAACATTTCCTCGACAGCTTCAAGGACCCCGAAGCGGTCGCCCGCTACACCGAAGGGCCGCGTCGTTTCGTCCCCGGCCTCGACGGCCTCCATCGCATGACCGGGCTTCTGCTCGCCGAGCGCGTTCCCGACGACGCCCATATCCTCGTCCTCGGCGCGGGCGGCGGCAGCGAAATGAAAGCGATGGCCGAGGCACATCCGGGCTGGCGCTTCACCGGCGTCGATCCCGCGGAACCGATGCTCGATCTCGCGGCGAAGATCATGGGGGCGAACGCGCATCGCGCCGATCTCGTCGAAGGCTATATCGACGACGCTCCGGCAGGCCCGTTCGACGGCGCGACCTGCCTGCTCACGCTCCATTTCCTCGATACCGACGAACGCATCCGCACCGCCGCCGAAATCCGCAAACGCCTGAAACCCGGCGCGCCCTTCGTCGCCGCGCACGGCAGTTTTCCGCAAGGCACGGGCGAGCGCGACCGCTGGCTCGACCGCTACGCCGCCTATGCGATCGCCTCGGGCGGTGACCCCGAACAGGTCGCGAAAGGCCGCGAGGCCGTCGCTACGCATGTCGCGATGCTCAGCCCCGAAGCCGATGAGGAAGTGCTGCGCGCCGCGGGCTTCACGGGCGTCGAGCAATTCTATGCCGCCTTCACCTGGCGCGGCTGGGTGGGCTACGCCTGATCCCCGCCGCAGACCGACGCCGATATTGTGCCGCGCCCGCGGTGCGCTACTATGCGCCATGACCCGCGATCTGCCCATCGGTCTGGCACTGCGCCGCTTTCGACGCCTGAACGGCATCAAACAGGGCCATGTCGCCGAACTTTTCGCGGTTTCGCAGGGCAGCGTGTCGCGATGGGAAAACGGCACACACGAACCCGATGCGCTGCACCGCGAAAGGATCGCCGCCTTCATCGCCGCCCACACGGCCGGCGACAGCGACCGCGCGCTCAAAAAACTCGTCGAGACGTCGACACAGGCCGTGCACCTGATTTGCGATGCCACCCACAGACTATTGGCGGCATCGAAGGCGCGGGCCGCGCTGTGGGAGGACGATGCGCAATCCTATATCGGCACGTCGCTGTGGCGCTTCGCGAGCCCCGAAATCATCGCGGCCGAAGAGGGGCTGGGCGATGCCGGCTGGTTCGACCACCCCTACCAGGCGCTCCATTTCGATACGGGCGGCAACAACAGCAACGAAATCCCGGTCGCGCCGAGCCGCATCTGCTGGGAGACGATCCCGCTTTCGGACGGCCGCACCGGGAGGCTCACGACAACACTCGACGGCCACGCATAATTTTTGCGTTCCGGCACGCGGCGCGGCTTCCTATGCCCGCGCCATATTCGTCGCCGGGAGCATCCGATGGAACCGCCACTATCAATCGACCACGCGCGGCTTGAGGGCATCATTGCCTTTCTGCAGGCGGCCGAAAAGCTCAAGGATACGCTGCGCAGCGGCATCACGGCGCAAGGCCGCGCCGAGAGCACGGCCGAGCATAGCTGGCGCCTCTGCCTGATGGCGATGCTGTTCGACCGCGAGCTCGGCGAAATCGACCGGCTCAAACTGCTCAAGCTTTGCATCGTCCACGATCTGGGCGAAGCGATTTCGGGCGACGTGCCCGCAACGCAGCAGGTCGCGGGCGACGGCCGCGCACTGCAGGAGCGGGCCGACCTTGTCACCCTCTGCGCACCGCTGCCCCGCGACCTCGGCGAGGAGATCGTCGCGCTCTCGGATGAATATAGCGCCGCGGGATCGCCCGAAGCGATCCTCGCCAAGGGCTTCGACAAGCTCGAAACCATGCTCCAGCACCTGATCGGCAAAAACGCGCCCGACTTCGATTACCGCTTCAACCTCGGCTATGGCGTCAAGCACACCGCGCGGCATCCGCTGCTCAGCGCGCTCCGCCGCCTCGTCGACCGCGAAACACAGGAACGCGTTGCGACGATGCCCGCGCAAGGCGGCTAGAAGCGGATCTCCACCGACGGCGCGCTCCGCTGATGCTCGCCATGCCAGACTGCCTCGACATTGTTGCCGTCGGGGTCGAGCAGGAAGGCACCATAATAGCCCGGGTGATAGGAACGCTCGCCCGGTGGGCCATTATCGCGCCCGCCAGCCGCGAGCCCCTTGGCATGGAAGGTGTCTACCATCGCGCGGTCGGCTGCCTGAAACGCCAGATGATGACGGCCCGTGCGTTTGCCGAGCGCCGCCTTGCTGTCCTTCGATGAGACGAACAATTCGTCGGCCCAGAAAAAATCGCCTTCCTCGCCGCCGATCGGCACGCCCAGCACGTCGAGGATCGCACCGTAAAAGGTGCGGCTCGCGTGGAGGTCGGCGACGACCAACTGGATATGGTCGATCAGCCGGCCGCGATGCAGCAATTGCGTTTCCATGGAATACTCCTCTCGCGCCGGCCTGCCGCTCCCGAAAACCCGCCCGCACAGTCGATGGTTCCCGCCGGCTCGGCCGTATCGTTCGATCGCGGGGCTTGCGCGGCCGATAATTACAACATATTGCGCAATATATTGTACGAATCGCATGGCGACAGGAAACCAGATGAATATCAAGTGCTTGATCATATTCCTGACAACCACGGCGGCACTGACGACCGCCGCTGCGGCGCAGGAGGCCCCGCTCACTGCCGCCGACAAGCGCGCCGTCGTCGAACAGCTCGGGGCCACGCTCGAGGCAAACTATGTTTTTCCCGACAAGGCCAAAACCATCGCCGCGGCGCTCCGCAGCCATCTCGACGCCGGCGACTATGACGCCGCGCCCGACCGGCGCGCGCTCGCGCGCGAACTGACCGACGACCTGATCGCCGCGAGCAACGACCTGCATTTCGCGGTCGGGGTCGATCGCGAATGGGTCGCCGACCATGCTGCCCGGCAGGATCCCGCGCGCGCCGCCGCGCTGCGCGAAAACGACCGGCGCGACGAGGCGCGGCAGAATTTCGGCTTTGCGGGCCTCCGC
>JAGHZY010000053.1:10406-23313 GCA_017745175.1 Sphingopyxis sp.
GCAATATCGCCTATGTCGACCTGACGCATTTCGCCGACCCCGAACTCGGGTACGACGCCGCCGCCGCCGCGATGCGCTTTATCGAGAATGGTGACGCGGTGATCTATGACCTGCGCTACAACAACGGCGGTCATCTGGAGATGGCGCAGTTGCTCGCGAGCCAGCTCTTCCCGGGCGACAGGGACCAGGAACTCTTCGATTATGACTATAATCTCGACGGCCGCCGCGTCGAACGCGGCCAATGGGTGCTCCCCGCGCTGCCCGCGAAACGCCTGACCGGGAAACCCGTCTATGTCCTCACCGGCTCGACCAGCTTTTCGGCGGCCGAATGGTTCGCCTATACGCTGAAGAAGCTGGGCCGCGCGACGCTGATCGGCGAACGCACGGCGGGCGGCGCACACCCCGTCGATCGCAAGCCCGTCGGCCGCGACTTTTTTCTGCAGGTGCCGATCGGCCAGATCCGCGATCCCGTCGATCGCGGCGATTTCGAGGGCCAGGGCGTCACGCCCGACCATCCGGTTGCCTCCAGCGAAGCGCTCGCTTTTGCACACCGCCTCGCGCTCGCCGATCTCGCAAAGGCCGATCCGGCGAAACGCGCCGACGCCGACTGGCTCGCACCCGAACTCTCCGCGCGCCCACAGCCATCCGCCGCCGCGCTCAAGGCGATCGCCGGCCGCTATGAAGGGCGGCGCATCGACCTCGTCGGCGGCAAATTGCTTTACACCTGGCGCGAACGTTTCCGCCTGACGCTCGAACCGCTCGCCGGCGATCTGCTCGCGATCGAGGGCGTGCACGACTTCCGCTTCCGTATCGTGCGCAAAGGCGGCAAGGTCGCCACGCTCGAACGCATCGACCGCGACGGAACGACCCAAAGCTATGCCCGCCTCAACTGACCTCGACGATATCACCTTCCTCGGCCGCCTCAGCGAAGCGCTGAGTCAGCGGATCGAGGAACAGACGCGGCCGCTGTTCGACGAGGCCGGCATTACCATCCCCGTGCGTTCCTGCTCCCTGCTCACCGCGCTGGACGCGGCGGGCGAAGCCACGGCCGCCGAGCTCGCCCGCGCGCTCGGCCAGTCGCATCAGCTGGTCGTCCAGAAATGCCCCGCGCTGCTTCGTCTTGGCGTCATCACGCAGCACGCCGACCCCGCCGACGCGCGGCGCAAGATTTTCCGGCTGACCGACAGAGGCCGCGACCAGTTGCGCCGCCTCGATGCCTATGGCGCCCGGATTGCCAAGGTCTATCGCACGCTCTTCGAAGAGGTTGGCGATGTTCACGGCGCGATACGGAAAGCGCTGAACGCGCTCGCCGACAAACCGCTGGCCGAACGCATCGGGGAATAGTCAAAGCGTCCGGAACATCACCAGGGCATCGACAAACCCCTCCACCGGATGATCGAATGCGCCCGGCAGGCGGCCGACCACCTCGAACCCCAGCGACTGCCACAGCCCCGCCGCACGCACATTGGTGCTGATGACGAAGTTGAACTGCATTGCACGAAAACCGCGCGCTTTCGCATAGTCGATCGAGTGCAGGCCCATCGCCCGCGCAACCCCGCGCCCGGTCGCGGCTGCGCCGGTGACATAGCCCGCGTTGGCGACATGCGCGCCACCACCCGTCTGGTTCGCGCGCAGATAATAGGTGCCGAGGATGACGCCGTCCTCTTCGGCGACGAACGTCTCCTTGTCCGCTCCGAACCAATAGGCAAGCGCCTCGCCCTCACCCATGTCGCGATCGAGCGTCAGCGTCTCGCCCGCGCGAATCACGGGTTCGATGATTGCCCAGATCGCGGCGGCATCGGCGGGGGTGGCGGGGGTGGCGGGACGGATCAGCATGGCGGATGCTTATGCCCGCCCGCCCCTGCTGGCAACCACGCTACGTAATACAGGCTTCCGCAATTGCCGTCACATGCCGCAGGTCGGTGCCGCAGCAGCCGCCGACGACCTTGATCTGCGGAAAGCGGTCGACCAGCGCGCGATGGCGCGCAGCAAGATCGTCGGGGTCGCCGATATCGAGTTCGGTCATGACGTCGAGTTCGGCATGGCTGAGGGACGACGCATTCGCGCGCACGCCGCCGATCCGCGCGGTCCACGCCGCGCCGTCCTCGAGCGCGCCGTCGAAATGCGTCGGGTGCGCGCAGTTGATCATATAATATGCCGGATAGCTGCCGGTGGCCGCGTCGACCGCCGCAACGGCACCACCCAGCACATCCCCCGTCGGCAAATTCCCATCAGTCTCGACCGTAAAGCTGATCGCAACCGGCAGCCCGAGAGCCTTCGCCGCATTCGTCACGCCCACCGCTTCGGGCACATTGGTCATCGTGATCGCCGCGAGCATATCGACCCCCGCCGCCGCCAGCACCGCCGCCTGATGGGCATGATAGACCTGCGCCTCGTCGGCGCGCATGATCTTGCCCGGATCATAACCATCGCCGCGCGGGCCGATGCAGCCGCTGATTACCACAGGCACGTCGGCATATTCGGCGCGCAGCCCGCGGAGCAGCTCGATCGCCGCGCGGTTCAGCCTGTCGAGTTCGGCCGCCGAAAAGCCGAGCGGCTCGGCCCAGTCGGGGCTTGCGCGCCAGGTCGCGCTTTCGAGGATCAGGCCGGTGCCCTTCGCCCGCGCGAGATCGAGGAAGTCGCGGTAATAGGCTTCAAGCACATCGACGCCTTCATCCGACGTGAACAAGGTCACCGACGAAAACAGGGGCAAGTCGATGCCCTTGTTGAATAAAATATCGGTTTCGAGACCCGCATCGGTCAGGAAAAAGCGGTCCAGTTGCGGCAATGAAGAGATCGCCATCACCAGCCCTCCCTCAAATATCCCCTACGAATATTATAAGCGAAGATGCCGATTGTCTATTGAGCCCGCGGGTCAGTTACTCGCAAGAAAAGGCACAACAATTTCGTCGGTCACGCGCAATGGCCGCCCGCTCGCCTTGTCGAGCAAGGCCCAAACCGTTCGCGCCTGCACGTGCACCTTGCCGTCGGCACCGGTGAATTCCATGAAACGGTCGAATTTCGCACCCTTCGGCTTGTCGGCCACCCATGTCCGCGCGGTCACCGTCTCGCCGGGACCGAGCGCGCGCAGATAATCGATCTCGTGCCGCACCACGACCCAGATATAGGCGTCCTTGTGGCTCTGCGGTGCCGCGGCGTCCCAATGGCCGGTCGCAACCTGCTGGATCCACTGGACCCAGACCGCATTGTTGACATGGCCGAGCTCGTCGATGCTTTCGGGCGTCGCGACGAGGTCGAGCGTAAACTCCCTCATGCGAGCTCGACGGTGGTCACCATATAGCCCGCATCGCGGAGCGCCGCGACGAGGCTGTCGAGATGCTCGCGGTCGCGCGCCTCGCACTCGATGTCGGTGATCAGTCCCTTGGCGGGCAGCGTCGTGAAGATGCGCTGGTGATAGATTTCGATGATGTTGACCTGCTTCTCATCGAACAGCTTCATCACCTTGAACAGCGCGCCCGGCCGGTCCTGCAGGCGGATGCGCAGCCGCGCGATGCGCCCCGAGCGCGCGAGGTCGCGGAGCAGCACGTTCGCGAGCAGGCGCGTGTCGATATTGCCGCCGGTGAGCACGAGGCCGACCTTGCGCCCCGCGAACTCTTCGGGATGCGCGAGCATCGCCGCGAGCCCTGCGGCACCGGCGCCTTCGACCACCGTCTTTTCGATCTGGAGCAGCAGGCTCACCGCGCGCTCGAGATGCCGCTCGGCGACGAGCACGATATCATCGTTGAGTTCGGCAACAATCTTGCGTGTGTAGCCTCCCGGCTCCTTCACCGCGATACCCTCGGCGAGCGTGTCGCCCTCGCACGCCATGTCGACGCCGTTCAGCTCGGCGTACATCGACGGATACAGCTCGGCCTGCACGCCGATCAGGCGCATGTCGTTCTTGATCCCGCGCGCCGCGGTGCCCATGCCCGCGAGCAGCCCGCCGCCGCCGATCGGCACGATCAGCGTGTCGAGTTCGGGCACATCCTCGAGCATTTCGAGCGCGACCGTCCCCTGCCCCGCCGCGACATGCGGATGGTCGAAGGGATGGACGAAGGTCAACCCGCGTTCCTTTTCGAGCACGCGGGCATGCGCATAGGCGTCGTCGAAGGTCTCGCCGTGCAGCACGATCGTCGCGCCATGGCTGGCGGTCTGCGACACTTTCACCTGCGGTGTCGTGCTCGGCATCACGATCGTGACCGGCACGCCGAGCCTCTTGCCATGATAGGCGAGGCCCTGCGCATGATTGCCCGCCGACGCCGCGATCGCACCGCGCGCCTTCGCTTCGTCGCTGAGGAGGAGCAGCGCGTTCAATGCGCCGCGCTCCTTGTACGCGGCGGTGAACTGCAGATTCTCGAACTTCAGCCACACTTCGGCGCCGACCAGCTCGGACAGCGTCTGCGAATGGAGCGTCGGCGTGCGCACGACCGCGCCGTTAATTCGCCCCGCCGCCGCGCGCACATCGTCCAATGTGATCGCCGGGAGATCGGCGGCGGGCGTCAGGGTGAGTTGATCAGTCATAACGATAGGCGCCCTAGCCCATCTGGCGCGCGAAGCAAACAATGCTATGGACCGCGCATGAGCGAACAAAAATTGCGCATCACTTTCATCGGTACCGGCGTCATGGGCGGACCGATGGCAGGCCATCTCGTCAAGGCAGGTCACAGCCTCACCGTATACAACCGGACGCGCGCCAAGGCCGATGCCTGGGCCCGTCAGCACGGCGGCACGGCGGCATCGACCCCGGCCGAAGCCGCGTGCGATGCCGACGTCGTCCTCACCTGCGTCGGCAACGACGACGATCTCGCGCAGGTGACGCTCGGGCGCGACGGCGCGTTCAGGGCGATGCAGAAGGGCGCGCTCTTCGTCGATCACACCACCGTTTCGGCGCGTATCGCACGCCAGCTTTCGGTCGAAGCCGAAGGGCTCGGCCTGCTCTGCCTCGACGCCCCCGTCTCGGGCGGCGAAGCGGGCGCGCAGAACGGCACGCTCTCGATCATGTGCGGCGGCACCAAGGCCGCCTTCGACGCCGCCGCTCCCGTGATGGACGCCTATGCCGCGCGCATGGTGCATATCGGCGGCCCCGGCGCGGGGCAGACGACGAAGATGGTCAACCAGATTGCGATCGCCGGGGTGGTCCAGGGCCTCTCCGAAGCGCTCCGTTTCGCGCAGGCGTCGAAACTCGACACCGACAAGGTGTTCGAGGCGGTGTCGGGCGGCGCCGCGGCGAGCTGGCAGATGCTCAATCGCTGGGGCACGATGGCGAAGGACGAATTCGATTTCGGTTTCGCGGTCGACTGGATGCGCAAGGATTTGGGCCTCGCGCTCGACGAAGCCCGCGTCAACGGCGCAACACTACCCGTCGCGAGCATCGTCGACCAATTCTACGCCGATGTGCAAAAGGCCGGTGGCGGCCGCAAGGACACCAGTTCGCTCGTAACGAGGCTGCCCAAATGAAGCGCTTTGCCATTGCCGCGCTGGCGCTTACCCTCGCCGCCCCCGCGCATGCCGACACGCTTGTCGACAATGTCAACGGCATCACGCTCGACAAGGACGGCAAGCTCGTCCGCTTCACCGGGCTCGTCATCGACACGCAGGGCAAGGTCAAGCAGCTGCTCGACCGCAAGGACAAGCGTCCCGAGCGCCCCGATTTCAGGGAGGACGGCAAGGGCCGCACGCTGATCCCCGGGCTGATCGACGCGCATGGTCATGTCATGGGGCTCGGCTTCCAGCTCATGCTGCTCGACCTCAGCGAAACGAACAGCCTTGCCGAGGCGCAGGCGGCGATCCGCAAATATGCCGCCGAAAATCCCGAAATGCCGTGGATCATCGGCTCGGGCT
Source organism: Sphingopyxis sp. (assembly GCA_017745175.1). Taxonomy (GTDB): domain Bacteria; phylum Pseudomonadota; class Alphaproteobacteria; order Sphingomonadales; family Sphingomonadaceae; genus Sphingopyxis. The sequence continues at coordinate 16,248 of JAGHZY010000053.1, forward strand.
GGAATCAGGAGAAATGGGGGCTCGGCCGCTTCCCGACCGCCGCCGACCTCGACGCCGCGGTCCCGGACCGCCCCGTCTGGCTCAAACGCGTCGATGGTCACGCAGGCTGGGCGAATAGCGCCACGATGGCCGCCGCGAAGATCACTGCCGCGAGCAAATCGCCCGAGGGCGGCCGCGTCGAAATGGAAGGCGGCAAGCCGAGCGGGGTCTTCGTCGACGCGGCGATGAGCCTCGTCGACAACGCCAAGCCCAAGCCGCTCGCGCGCGATCTCGACCGCGCGCTGTATCTGGCGCAGCAGAAACTGCTCGAACAGGGCATCACGACGATCGCCGACATGGGAACGAGCATCGCCGACTGGCAGGCCTACCGCCGCGCCGGCGACAAGAAACAGCTCACCGTGCGCATCCTCTCCTACGGCGGCGACATCGACAATATGGCGCTGATCGCCGGGCCCGAACCGACGCCGTGGCTCTACGACGACCGGCTGCGCATGGTCGGGGTCAAGCTTTACCTCGATGGCGCGCTCGGGTCGCGCGGCGCATGGCTGAAGACGCCGTACAGCGACGCGCCGGGGCAGAAGGGCCTGCCGCTCCTCACCCCCGCGCAGCTCCGCAACAAGATGGTGCGCGCGTCGATGGACAAGTTTCAGGTCGCGATCCACGCGATCGGCGACGCCGCCAATGCCGAGGCTTTGGATGCGATCACCGATCTCACCGCCGACCTGCCGGGCGAGCGCCGCTGGCGCATCGAGCATGCGCAGATCATCGACCCCGTCGACATTCCGCGTTTCGCGGCGCTCAAGGTCATCGCCTCGATGCAGCCCGTCCACCAGACAAGCGACCGCGTGATGGCCGAAGCGCGGCTCGGCCCCGACCGTCTCAAGGGCGCCTATGCGTGGCGCAGCCTCGAGAAAGCGGGCGCGCGTCTCGCCTTCGGTTCGGACGTGCCGGTCGAAAGCGCCAACCCCTTCCCCGGCATCGCCACCGCGATCTCGCGCACCGATGCCAGGGGCGAACCCTTCGGCGGCTGGCGCCCCGAGGAGATCGTCACCCGCGAAACCGCGCTCGACGGCTTCACGCGCACCGCGGCCTTCGCCGGTTTCGCCGAAGACCGCATCGGTACGCTGATGCCCGGGATGCGCGCCGACTTCCTGATCGTCGACAGCGATCCGATGCTCGCGAGCCCCGACGAGATCCGCCGCATGACCCCGCTCGAAACATGGGTCGGCGGCTATCGCTATTACAAGAAGAAGGAAGGCGCGACCGTTGGCCGATAGTCCGTCGCGGCGCGCGCTGCTCTCCGGCCTTGCCGCGCTTCCCGTCGCGGCAAGCGTCGCGGCGGCCGAACGCAAGGAACGCCGCTCGAAAAAGCGCAAGCCCGCCAAGCCCAGGATTCAGCATGTCGATGTCGCGATCATCGGGGCGGGGGTGTTCGGCGCATGGACCGCATGGCATCTGCTCCGCGCGGGCAAGTCGGTCCGCCTCTTCGACGCCTATGGCGCGGGCCATGCACGCGCCTCGTCGGGCGGCGAAAGCCGTGTCATCCGCATGGGCTACGGTGCCGACACCCTCTATTCGGAAATGGCGCGCGACTCGCTCAAATATTGGAAGGATCTGTCCGACAGCGCGAGCGCGCCGATCTTCCACAACACCGGCGTGCTGTGGTTCGCGCCGCAGGGCGACAGCTACACCGCGCAGTCGCTCGCGTGGCTGCAGGCGAACCGCGTCGGGCACGAGCATGGCGACGTCCGCTGGCTGCAGGACAAATATCGCCAGATCCAGTTCTATCAGGGCGAGACCGGAATCCTCGAGACCGAGGCGGGCGCGCTGATCGCGGCAAGGGGCGTGCAGGAACTGATCGCCGACGCGCAGATCGAGGTCGAACGCGTCGTGATGCCCGCGCCGCTCTTCTCGAAAAGGACGAAGCGTCATACGCTGCCCGATGGCGGCACCGCCGACCATCTCGTCTATGCTGCGGGCCCGTGGATCGCCGAACTCTTCCCGCAGCAACTGATGAACAGGATCGTCGCGACGCGGCAGGAGGTCTATCATTTCGGCGCGCCGCAGGGCGACACGCGCTTCGCCCCGCCCGAGCTGCCGGTCTGGGCCGATTTCAACAACGGCCGCATCGTCTACGGCATCCCCGATCTCGAAGGCGCGGGTTTCAAGATCGCGATCGACGCCCATGGCCCCGCGATCGATCCCGACACGATGGAGCGCCAGCTCTCGCCCGCAGGCATCGCCGAGGCGCGCGCCTATCTGCAGCGCCGTTTCCCGGGCCTCGCCAACGCGCCGCTGCTCGGCGGACGCGTCTGCCAATATGAGAATAGCTCGAACGGCGATTATCTGATCGACCGCTTCCCGGGACAGCAACATGTCTGGCTCGTCGGCGGCGGATCGGGCCACGGCTTCAAGAACGGCCCCGCGGTCGGCAAACGCGTCGCAGCGCATATTCTCGACGCGAGCCTCGCGGTCGAACCGCGCTTCAGCTTCGCGACGAAGGGGACGGTGGCGGCACGAACGGTCTTTTGATGAACAAATTCGGCCTTGTTCTTTCGTGGTCCCGGCGGAGGCCGGGATCTCGCCGCTGCGGGACAACGAAAGGGTGAGAATCCGGCCCTCGCCGGAATGACGATCTGGGGGTGAATGAGCGTGCGCCTGACCGACTGCCACAATATCGACGATTTCCGCGCGCTCGCGAAGCGGCGTCTGCCCTGGCCGGTGTTCGACTATATCGACGGCGCCGCCGACGACGAGGTGACGCGGCGCCGCAACCGCACCGCCTTCGACGATTGCGACCTGATCCCGCGCGTGCTCGCCGGGGTCGAAAGCGTGGATATGCGGACGACCTTGTTCGGACGCGAGATCGCAATGCCCCTTTTCCTCTCCCCGACAGCGCTCCAGCGCCTGTTCCACTGGCAGGGCGAGCGCGCCGTCCTCCGCGCCGCCGCAAACGCCGGCACCGTCGCGGGCATATCGAGCCTCGCAACGATCAGCCTCGCCGAAGCCGGCGCGCTGACGACCGGCCCCAAACTCTTCCAGCTCTACGTCCACCACGACGAGGGACTCAATCAGGCGATGCTCGACGCCGCACGCGACGCGAAATTCGATGCGGTCGCACTCACCGTGGACACGATCGTCGGCGGCAACCGCGAACGCTGCCTGCGCTCGGGTTTCACCTCGCCGCCGCGCTTCACGGCGCGCAACATGCTGAGCTACGCCGCCAAACCCGGCTGGGGGCTCAACTATGTGCTCCGCGAGAAATTCAGCCTGCCCAACCTTGCGACGCATGTCTCCGAAGGATCGAGCGTCCCCAGATCGGTCGCCGAATATTTCACCTCGATGCTCGACCAGAGCCTCGACTGGAAACGCGCCGAGGCGATCCGCAAGAAATGGGACGGCCCCTTCTGCCTCAAGGGCATCGTCGCGGTCGAGGATGCAAGGCGCGCTGTCGACATCGGCGCGACCGCGATCATGGTCTCCAACCATGGCGGACGCCAGCTCGACGGCAGCATCGCGCCCTTCGACGCGCTCGCCGGGATTGTCGATGCGGTCGGCGACAGGGTGGAAGTCATTTGCGACGGCGGCATCACGCGCGGCACCCATGTGCTGAAGGCCCTGTCGGTCGGCGCGAAGGCCTGCTCGGGCGGCCGCCTCTATCTTTACGCGCTCGCCGCGGCGGGCGAAGACGGCGTCGCGCGCGCGATCGCGCAACTCCGCGCCGAGATGGAGCGCGGCATGAAATTGATGGGGGCCAGGACCCTCGCGGATCTCGGCCCCCATAATTTGCGCTGGCGGTAAGAATATCCTCCCTGCGCCGATGGCACAGGGAGGGATTGTTCCTTTACGCCGCCACCTCATCCTTCTTGCCGATCCCGCCCCAGTCGATGCCCCGCGTCATGTACATCACCCCGGCGAGGGCGAAGAACATCAGCACCGACCCGATGAGCAGTGCATAGGCCTCAAGGTTGAGCAGCGTATAGAGCAAGGCGTACAGCCCGATCAGCATCGCCGCGAGGAAGCGCGCGCGTTTCCAGCTCCCCAGCACCGCAGCGCTGTAAAAGGTCAGCAGCCCGATGATCGCCGCCGACGCGACCATATAGGCCGGCATGAACCCGATCACCTCCGCAAAGGCGAGCAGCAGGACGAAGAACAGCACCAGCGCGATGCCGGTCAGCAGATATTCGGCCGGCGCCACCCGCGCGCCCGCGATGATGTCGAACATCAGGAAGGCGACGAAGGTGAAGCCGATGAACAGAAAACCATATTTGATGCTGCGATCGACCTGGCTGTAGAGGTCGACGGGTTCGATCAGGCTGATCGCGACCGCCTTTGCCGTGCCGCCGGAGGCTTCGCTCGCACCGCTGGCCGCTGCCTCGATCGGCGCCGGCTCGATATAGGCTTCGCGCGGGCCGTAGCTGGTCGTGACCGGCGGCGACAGATCGCCCGTCAGCACCTGCGCCTGTCCCAATGCGAGGTTCGGGATCGCATAGGTCGCGGTGAAACCGCTGCCCTTCACCTCGCGCTTCGCGGGCAGGAAATCGCCGCCGAAGCTCGGGTTCGGCCAGCTCGACTTGACCGTCCATCGCGTGTCCACCCCGCGCGGGATCAGCTTGAAATCGCCCAGCCCGCGCACCCCGATCCTGTAATCGACCTTCATCGGCGCCGCGGCGCTCCAGTCGACGAACGCGAACGTGCCCGAATTGCCGGTCGAGAGCAGGCCCTTGCCCGGCTGGAGCGCGAGCGGCGTGCCGTCGACGGTCAGGCTGTTGCCGTCGACCAGCCCGCGCGCGTCGCTGATGCCAAACCGCACTTCGGCGCGGTCGAGCATCAGTGCCTCGCGCGTCACGCCGTAGCGCGCGATATCGGCGGGCAGCACGAACCTGGCGCTCCCGGCGATCTGGCTTTCATAAACGACGGTCTCGTAGATCGCCTTCTTGCGCTTCTCGGGCTTGATCGTGACGTCGGCCGTGTTCGTTTGCGGCGAGAGATAGAGGTTGCGGATCGTGTTCACCGTCCGCGTCACATCCTTGCCATTCTCCTGCACGGTCGTCGTTTCGGTCGCGCGATAGGGGATGACGATCACGGGCCCGGCGATCGTCTGCTGCCCGCCCCAGCCCTGGCCGATCGCGGCCTGCGCGGTTTCGGCCTGCTGCTGGCGGTCCCAGAGCAGGCCGTAGATCATCAGGAGAGGAACCATCAGCGCCACCGCGATCAGCACCGCGATGACCAGCTTGACGCCGGGACTTCGCTCGCTGCGCGCGGGCGGGACAGGAGGGACGGAAACGCTTTGAGAGGCTTGAGTCATGGGGGATCAAACTCCGCTGCTTCAACTCGTCGATGAAATTGCACGCTTCACCGATACGGTCAAGCGCGTTGCGGCGAAGCGTATCCCGCCCCCTTTCGCGCACGAAAAAGGGGACGGCCTCCCCCGAAGCCGCCCCCTTCGCGCGTGGTCGCTGACCCGTCAGGCGATCAGAATGATGCGCCCAGCGTAAAGACCACGGTTGGATCGTAAAGCGTGTCGACGGCCTTCACTCCCGTCTTCTTGACGTCGGTATCGATATATTGTGCCGTGAAGGTCAGCGGGCCGGCCGCAAAGGATGCACCGACCGACCAGTCGACATATTTGCCGTCGGGCGACACCAGGCCGAGCGAACCGTCGTTATAGCCGATGCCCGCGGTCAGGGTGACGGGGGTGTTCGGAATGCCGAAACCGGCGCCGAGGTTCAGGTAGATATTGTCGTCGTCGCCGAGCGAATCCTGCTTGGGCGCGTAGGCGACCATGCCGGTGACCGAGACGGGGCCGATGTCGTGCGACAGCTTGCCGATGCCTTCGAAATAGTCGGTCGGCGCGCCGCCGTCCTCGCTGCCCGGATAGGTGTACCAGGTGACGCCGATATCGGCCTTCGTACCGGGCGCGATCTCGGTGTTGAAACCGCCATAGACGTCGAGCTCGAACTTGCCATAGGCCGGGCTGTCGGGAAGCGACGACCCCCAGACACCGGCGTAGAAGCCGCTTTCATGGCTGACGGTCAGCGTCGGCTGGACCGCTACCTTTTCGTTCGACAGCGAAATGCCGCGGAAACGATAGTCGGATGTGACCGCGATGCCGCCCGAAAGCGTGAACGGGCCGCTGGCCGCTTCTTCTTCCTGGGCGAAGGCGGGCGTCGACATGGCCGACGCGGCGAGCAGCATGCCGAAACACGCTTTGGTAAGAAACTTCATGGGTGATCCCCCTAATGACAAAACGGATCGTCCCAGCCTGCCGGACGCGTCCACACCTCTTTTACGGGTCTGTGACGACGAACGATTCGAAATTGCCGATTTTGCTGCGATGCACAAACAAAAATTGCTCAAACGTTACGAATCTGTATCAAACTGTGTCTTTCCGGCAACAATCCGCCCCGCATATGCCGGGCTTTGCCAAGCCGTCCACGGCCAGCTAAAGAGCGGCACACAATCCCTTTCTGTCGAGCCCCGCACCATGAGCGATCACAACCCCGGCCTGCGCCCCTGGCGCGACATTGCACGGCGCGAATGCCGCCAGATCATGGTCGGCAATGTCCCCGTCGGCGGCGGCGCGCCGATCAGCGTCCAGACGATGACCAACACGCTGACCAGCGACCCCGTCGCCACGATCGACCAGATCCGCCGCTGCGAGGAAGCCGGCGCCGACCTGATCCGCGTCTCGTGCCCCGACACCGATTCGACCGCTGCACTCGGCAAGATCGTCCGCGCGGCGCGCATCCCGATCATCGCCGACATCCATTTCCACTACAAGCGTGCGCTCGAAGCCGCCGACGCCGGCGCCGCCTGCCTGCGCATCAACCCGGGCAACATCGGATCGTCGGAGCGCGTCGGCGAGGTCGTGCGGGCAGCCAAGGCCAACGGCTGCGCGATCCGCATCGGGGTCAACGCCGGCAGCCTCGAAAAGGACCTGCTCGAAAAATATGGCGAGCCCTGCCCCGAGGCGCTCGTCGAAAGCGCGCTCGACCATATCAAGCTGCTGCAGGATCACGACTTCCACGAATATAAGGTCGCGGTGAAGGCGAGCGACGTCTTC
>JAGHZY010000054.1 GCA_017745175.1 Sphingopyxis sp.
GACCAATGTCGATGCGGCGTCGGCGCACGCACCGGGGCTCGAAAAGGTGATCGTGGTGAAGGCCACCGGCGGCGACGTGCCGATGCAGGAAGGCCGCGACCATTGGTACGACGCACTGTCGGCCGATGTCGGCACCGGCTGCCCGTGCGAGCCGATGAATGCCGAGGACCCGCTCTTCATCCTCTACACCTCGGGCTCGACCGGCAAACCCAAGGGCGTGCTCCACACCGTCGGTGGCTACAGCGTCTGGACCGCCTCGACCTTCTTCTACGGCTTCGACTATCGCCCGGGCGAAATCTTCTGGTGCAGCGCCGACATCGGCTGGGTCACCGGGCACAGCTATGTCGTTTATGGCCCCTTGCAGAACGGCGCGACGACGCTGATGTTCGAGGGCGTGCCCAACTATCCCGATCACGACCGTTTCTGGCAGGTCGTTGACAAGCACGGCGTCAACATCCTCTACACCGCCCCCACTGCGATCCGCGCGCTGATGCGCGAGGGCGACGATTATGTGACGCGCCACGACCTCTCGTCGATCCGTCTGCTCGGCAGCGTCGGCGAGCCGATCAACCCCGAGGCGTGGCGCTGGTATCATCAGATCGTCGGCAAGGGGCGCGTGCCCGTGATCGACACCTGGTGGCAGACCGAGACCGGCGGGATCATGATCACCACCCTGCCCGGCGCGCATCCGATGCAGCCGGGAAGCGCGGGGCGCCCCTTCTTCGGCGTCCGTCCCGAGCTTGTCGACGCCGAAGGCAACACGCTCGTCGACGAACAGACGGGCGGCGCGGCCGAGGGCAATCTCTGCATCACGCACAGCTGGCCTGGGCAGGCGCGCACGATCTACGGCGACCACCAGCGCTTCGCCGAAACCTATTTCTCGACCTACAAGGGCAAATATTTCACCGGCGACGGCTGCCGCCGCGATGCCGACGGTTACTGGCGCATCACCGGCCGCGTCGACGATGTCATCAACGTCTCGGGCCACCGCATGGGCACTGCCGAGGTCGAAAGCGCGCTCGTCCTCCACGATCTCGTCGCCGAGGCCGCGGTTGTCGGTTTCCCGCACGACATCAAGGGTCAGGGCATTTACGCCTATGTCACGCTCAACGCCGGGGTCGAGCCGACCGAAGAAGTCGCCGCGGCGCTCAAACAGCAGGTGCGCACCGAAATCGGTCCGATCGCCACCCCCGACCATATCCATCTGACGCCGGGCTTGCCCAAGACACGCTCGGGCAAGATCATGCGCCGCATCCTGCGCAAGATTGCCGAGAATGACTTCGGATCGCTTGGCGATACCTCGACGCTCGCCGACCCGAGCCTTGTCGACGGGCTGATCGAGGGGCGGAAGAACCGGTAACAGCCCTCGTCACCCCGGACTTGATCCGGGGTCCAGCAGCGCGCCGTCGCAATGGATCCCGGATCAAGTCCGGGGTGACGAAGAGTTCGGCTATTTCGCGAGCGCCTCGCATAACCGGTCGGTCGCGAGTGCGATGCGTGATTCCGCGGTTTGGCGGTTTGCTGGGGCGTTCTGGACACCGCGCGTTTCGGTGTTGAATGCGAGCAGGCTCCCGGTACGCTGGTCGGGACAGAGACTGAGGTAAGCGCGAAACCCGTTCTGGTCGCCGTTGTGGCCGACGAAGCGCACCCCTCCGCTGCGGTCGATGAAGAAGGACAGGCCGCTCTGCGTCGTCGTCGCCATGCGGCCCTGCGTGAAGTCCGCACCCGCCGCGATTTGCGGCACCCACATTTCCTCGAGCGACGACCGTTTCAGCACCAGATCATGGGCGGACCGGCGCGCCGGGTCGCCGAGCAGGAAGGCGACATATTTCGCCATGTCGGGCATCGGTGCGTTGAGCCCGCCGTTCGACACCGTCACCCCGGTGTCGACATCAAACGGCGCCGCGACGCGCCGGCCATTGCGAATATAGTAGCTGTGCGACCGGTGCGGCAGCAGGTGCGGCGGCGTGCGGTCGAAATAGCTGTCGTGCATCGACAACGGCTTCAGGATGTTCTTGTCGACATAGACTTCATAATCCTCGCCCGACAAGCGCTCGATGACCTGCCCGAGATAGACGATGCCGGGGTTCGAATAACCGAAGCGCGTGCCGGGTTTGAACTCGACCGCAGTATAAGGCAGCATCGCCGCAAGCTGCGACCAGCCCGCCGGTTCGAACGGCTGCCAGTCATGGTCGCGCCACGGCCAGGTGCCGCTGCGAAAGCCGGCGCTATGGCTCATCAACTGGCGCAGCGTGATCGCGCCCGTGTCGCCATGAGGATTATGTACCGCGGCGAGTTCGGGCACATATTTGACGATCGGGTCGTCGAGCGACAGCAGACCACGGTCACGGAGCTGCATGATCGCAATCCCCGTCATCGTCTTGGTGATCGAGGCCCAGTGATAGATGGTCGCCGCATCGACGGGAACATGCGCGTCGGCATCCTGCTCGCCCAGATGGTCGGCGACGACAGCCTGTCCATCGCGCACGACGTAGAAGCTGCTCCCCGCGATATTCGCCCGGTGCATTTCGGCACGATGCAACTCGCGAAACTCGCCAAGCGCCTTGTCGAAACCTGTATCCCCGGCCGCGGCCGGACTGGCCATCAGAACAAGTGCGGCAGCTATCCGGCGCGACATGGCGATCCTCCCGTTTTGTCGTCCCGGGACGGTGGCCGAACGCGATCAGAAATGAAAGTCGGGAAGCTCCGCCAGCGCGATCCCCAGCGCCTCGGCCCAGCCATCGGCGACGCTTTCGAAATAGGGGTCGTTGCGCTCGAAGCGGCGCTCGCGCACGCCCACGAAATCGTCGCGTTCATGGACCTTGAGGTCGATCGGCAGGTCGACGCCGGCATTCGCGCGGATCGTCGAATCGAACGAGACGCAGAGCAGCTTCACCGCGTCCTCGAACGACATCGCGGGATCGTAGGAGCGCACGATGATCGGCCGGCCGTATTTCGTCTCGCCGATCTGGAAAAAGGGATTGTCCTCGCCCGCCTCGATGAAATTTCCCTCGGGATAGATCAGGAACAGCCGCGGTTCGGCGCCCCTGATCTGCCCGCCGACGATCAGCGATGCGCGGAACAGCGATTCGGCGGCGGGCCCCTCGTCATTGTGGCGCATCACGATGCTGCGCAGCATCTCGCCGATGATCGTCGCGACCTGGAACATCGACGGCGCCTGCAGGATCGACGGCTGCCGGTCTTCGGGCGCCTTGGTGCGCTCGTCGAGCAGGCTGACAACGGCCTGCGTCGTCGCGAGATTCCCTGCCGACATCAGCGTGATCACGCGCTCGCCCGGCACGGTCCAGCTCCGCATCTTGCGGACCTGCGAGATGTCGTCGACGCCCGCGTTGGTGCGGGTGTCCGACATGAACACCAGCCCCTTGTTCAAACGCATGCCAACGCAATAGGTCATTTTATCCCGTTTTCCCCGCCCGGAAGGTTCCGAATGTCCCGGCCCGCTTATTGCTGGACCTGCAATTGGACAACCAGATTTTCTTGCGCCGCACCATAGCGCATGCCGCGAACCGGAGCGGCGTCGCGATAATCGAGGCCGGTCGCGACGCGAATATAGCGCTGGTCGGGCGAGTGGCCGTTGCTCACATCGAAGCCGATCCAGCCGATATGATCGAAATACGCCTCGGCCCAGCCGTGCGTTGCATCCTGATGCGTCCGGTCGTTCATCATCAGATAGCCCGAGACATAGCGCGCCGGGTGCCCGAGGTGGCGCATCACGGCGATGAAGATATGTGCATGGTCCTGACACACGCCACCCTCGCCCGCGAGCGCCTGCTCGGCGGTCGTCTCGGCATCGGTCACCCCGATCCGGTAGGGTAGCCTGTCGAGGATCAGTGCCGACAGCGCGTGCGCGCGCTCGATATCGCTCGCGAAATCGCGGCCCAGCTCGGCCGCCAGCGAACGAACGCCGCGCCCCGCGCGCACCAGCGGCGTCGGGCGCAGGAAGGTCCAGAGCGGCATCGCGCCGCGATGCGGCCCGATCACCCCGTCCCATGTGATGAGCTCGACCTCGCCGGTGCAACGAATCACCAGTTCGTTCGTCCCGCTGTCGACCGATACCAGATCGACGCCATTGCCGTGATGGTCGGTATAGTGGAGCTGCTGCGAACCGCCCTCGATCGCGACCGTCCAGCCGTGAATCAATTGCTGCCCGGGGCGCTCCTTCGGCGTCAGCCTGAGTTGCTGGAGCGCATAGCGGACCGGGCCGTCATATTGATAATGGGTGATATGTTCGACGCGCAGCCTCATCGTCACTCCACAAAGCGGTAGTCGCGCTCGATCTGCTGCGCGAGCGCGGCATTGGCGCGAAGGAAATCGGTGATGAACTCGTGCAGCCCGCCGTCGAAGATCGACGCGATCGGGCGCGACAGCCGGTCGCGGCAGATCGACGCAGCCATGCGGACCGCCTCGGTCTCTTCGTCATAGGCGCGCCGGAGCCAGCCGAGATTGTCGTTCATCTTGTCGCAGCAAAAGGCGAGGCTGCGCGGCATCTGCCGGTACAGGATCAGGAATTCGGCGATCTTCAGCGCGCTGATCTCGGTCCCGTAGAGCCAGTGATAGGCGCGGTGCGCCGACACCGACCGCAATATCGTCTCCCACTGCACATTGTCGATCGACGTCCCGATATGCGCGACCGACGGCAGCAGCAGATAATATTTGACGTCGAGGATGCGTGCGGTGTTGTCGGCGCGTTCGAGGAACGTGCCGAGACGCGAGAAATTATAGCCGTCGTTGCGCAGCATCGTGCCCGCGAAGGCGCCGCGCACGAGGCCGCTCTGCTGGCGGATCGCCGCGAGCACGTCGGGCAGATCATCCTCGCGAACCTGCCGCCTGAGCAGCGCCCCGAGCGTCATCCAGCTCGTATTGACCGCCTCCCACGCCTCGCGCGTCAGATAGGTGCGCGCGGTCCGCGCATTGTCGCGCGCGCGCTTGATCACCGACAGGATGCTCGACGGGTTGGCGGGGTCGCGCAGCATGAAGTCGACGACGCGCTGCGAATGATAATCCTGATGCGCCTGCCGGAAGGCATAATCCTGCCCCGCGGTGACGAGCACCGAGCGCCATTCGGCGGCGGCCGTGTTCGAACGCGTCAGCGCGATACGGAAACCCGCATCGATCAGTCGCGCATTATTCTCGCTACGCTCAAGATAGCGCGCCATCCAGTAGAGGCTGCCTGCGGTTTTCCCGAGCATCAGTCTTCCAATACCCAGGTGTCTTTGGTGCCGCCGCCCTGACTGCTGTTGACGACCAGCGACCCCTTGCTCATCGCGACGCGCGTCAGCCCGCCCGGGGTGATCCGGATCCCCTGCGGCGACATCAGCACAAAGGGGCGCAGGTCGACGTGGCGCGGCGCCAGTCCCGCCCGGGTGAAGATCGGCACGGTCGAAAGCGAGAGCGTCGGCTGCGCGATATAATTGCGCGGGTTCGCCTCGAGCTTCGCGCGGAATGCCGCGATCTCCTTCCTGCTCGCGGCGGGGCCGACGAGCATGCCATAGCCGCCCGACCCGTGAACCTCCTTCACCACCAGTTCGGGCAACCGGTCGAGCACCTCCTTCAGATGCCCGGGTTCGCTGCAGCGCCACGTCGGCACGTTGGGGAGCAGCGCCTTCTCGCCCGTGTAAAATTCGATGATGTCGGGCATATAGCTGTAGAGCGCCTTGTCGTCGGCGATCCCCGTCCCTGGCGCATTGGCGATGGTGATCCCGCCCGCGCGATAGACGTCCCAGATGCCGGGCACGCCGAGCATCGAATCGGCGCGGAAATTGAGCGGGTCGAGAAAATCGTCGTCGACGCGGCGATAGAGGACGTCGATCGGCGTATAGCCTTGCGTCGTGCGCATCGCGACGCGCCCGTCAACGACGCGCAAATCATGCCCTTCGACCAGTTCGGCGCCCATCTGGTCGGCAAGGAAGCTGTGCTCGAAATAGGCGCTGTTGTGGATGCCCGGCGTCAGCACCGCGACCGTCGGGGTGCCGTTGCACGCGGGCGGCGCGCAGGCCGACAGCGACTTCAGCAGGTTGAGCGGATAGTCGCCGACCTCGCGCACCGAAATCTTCGCGAACAGCTCGGGAAACATCTGGAGCATCGTCTCGCGATTCTCGAGCATGTAGGACACCCCCGAGGGCGTCCGCGCATTGTCCTCGAGCACATAGAATTCATCGGCGCCGGTGCGCACGATGTCGATGCCGCTGATGTGGGTATAGACGCCGCCGGGCGGGTCCATGCCCATCATCATAGGCAGGAAGGCCTCGTTGCGCGAGATCAGCTCGACCGGCACGCGGCCCGCGCGCAAGATCTCCTGCCGGTGATAGATGTCGTGGAGAAAGGCGTTGAGCGCACGCACGCGCTGTTCGATCCCGCGCGACAGGCGCCGCCATTCGCTCGCCGAGATGATGCGCGGGACGACGTCGAAGGGGATCAGCCGCTCGTCGGCCTCGTCCTCGCCATAGACGTTGAAGGTGATGCCCGTGGTGCGGAAAAAGGCCTCGGCCTGCTGCGTCTTGCGCTGGATACGCGCCGCATCCTCGCGGCCGAACCAGTCCGAATAGTCGCGATAGGGCGAGCGGACATCGCCACCCTGCCCCGTCATCTCGTCGAAGAAGGAAATGCCCCGGCCCTTTCCACGCTGCACGCCACCACCGGGCCGCACGCGGGGCGCGGCCCCCTATGTTCCTGCCTGCTGCGTTGCTTGTCTGGCTACGCGGCCGCCAAGCTTGTGAAGGCGATGCTAATCGCGCCCGAGCACCTTGGCAAGCGGACTCGTGAAGTGGCGTGTTACCGTAACTTCAGGGAATCAGATGCCATTCCTTCGTCATGCCGGACTTGATCCGGCATCCATTCCCGCGGCGGGAATATGGACCCCGGATCAGGTCCGGGGTGACGAAGGACGGATGTCCGGTGCTCCGCTCAGATCGCCCCGTGGCAATGCTTGTACTTGCGGCCCGAACCGCAGGGACACGGCGCGTTGCGGCTGATCTCGAGCGCCGCATAGGGATTTTCGCCCTCGGGCAGGTCGGGTTTCGGCACCTGCATCGGCGGCAGCGTGTTTGCGATCACGCCCAGCGATCCCGCATCGATGTCGCCGCTGTTGTCCTCGCCCGTGAACGGGTCGATATGCGTCGTCAGGAAATCGGGCAGGTCGGGGAGCGGCATCGCCTCGGGCTCCTCGAAGCGCAGGTCGATGCGCGCGACGGTGCGCGTCACATCCTCGCGGATATTCTGCAGCATGCGCTCGAACAGCGCAAAGGCTTCCTGCTTGTATTCGTTGATCGGCTGCTTCTGCGCATAGGCGCGCAGAAACACGACCTGACGCAGCGCGTCGAGCGTCGAGAGATGCTCTTTCCAGTGATGGTCGAGCGTCTGGAGCAGGATCGACTTCTCGATCCCCTTCCACGTCTCGGCATCGACGAGGCCGGCCTTTTCGGCGGCGACCGCGTCGGCCGCCTGCTGGATGCGCTCCTCGAACATTTCGGCGTCGACCGCATCTTCCTGCATCCAGTCGTCGATCGGCGGCGAAAGATCGAGGATGTTCGCCGTGCGCTCCTTCATCGCCTCGACGTCCCATTGCTCGGGATAGCTGCCCGGGGGGCACGCGTCGGCGACGATCGAATTGACCGTTTCGGCGCGCATCGCCGCCATCACCTCGTCGACGGTCTCGCTGTCGATGATCTCGCCGCGCTGTTCGTAGATGACCTTGCGCTGGTCGTTCATGACGTTGTCATACTCGACGACCTGCTTGCGGATGTCGTAGTTGCGCGCCTCGACCTTCTTCTGCGCGGTCTCGATCGCCTTCGACAGCCACTTCGACCCGATCGCCTCGCCATCCTCCAGATTCTTGTTCATCATCTTGGAGAAGAGCGTGTCGGGACCGAAAATGCGCAGCAGGTCATCGTCGAGGCACAGGTAGAATTTGCTGAGCCCGGGATCGCCCTGGCGTCCCGAACGGCCGCGCAGCTGGTTGTCGATGCGGCGGCTTTCGTGGCGTTCGGTCGCGAGCACGAACAGCCCGCCCGCGGCCTTCACCGCCTCGCGCTCGGCAGCGACTTCGGCCTTGATCCGCTCGATCGCGGCGTCGCGCTCGGCGCCTTCGGGCAGATCCTTCAGCTCGTCGTCGATGCGGAATTCCTCGTTGCCGCCAAGCTTGATGTCGGTACCGCGCCCCGCCATGTTCGTCGCGATCGTGACCGCGCCGGTGCGCCCCGCCTGCGCGACGATATGCGCCTCGCTTTCGTGGAAGCGCGCGTTGAGAACGCTGTGCGGCACGCCCTCGCGTTCGAGGTAGGAGGAGAGCAGTTCCGACTTCTCGATCGACACGGTGCCGACGAGCACCGGCTGGCCGCGCTCGTTCGCCTCGCGGATCGTCCTGGCGATCGCGCCGAACTTGTCGGTGATATTCTTGTAGAACTCGTCCTCCTCGTCCTGCCGCGCGATCGGGCGGTTGGTCGGGATGGTGACGCAGTTCATCTTGTAGATGTCGAAGAATTCGGCCGCCTCGGTCGCCGCGGTACCGGTCATGCCGCTGAGCTTCGGGTACATGCGGAAATAATTCTGGAAGGTGATCGACGCGAGCGTCTGGTTCTCGGGCTCGATCTGCACGCCCTCCTTCGCCTCGACCGCCTGGTGCAGACCGTCCGACCAGCGGCGGCCGTCCATCATGCGGCCGGTGAATTCGTCGATGATCACGACCTTGCCGTCCTTGACGATATAATCGATGTCCAGCTTGAACATCATGATCGCCTTCAGCGCCTGGTTGACGTGATGGACGACCTGCGTGTTCTCGATGTCATAAAGATTATTGCCCTGGAGCAGGCCGGCCGCCTCGAGCAGGCGCTCGACATGCTCGGTGCCGTCCTCGGTCAGGTTGATCGACTTGGACTTTTCATCCTTCTCATAATCATCCTCGGTCAGGTTGAGGACGACCTCGTTGACGCGGACATACATTTCCGATTTGTCGTCGGTCGGGCCCGAGATGATCAGCGGGGTCCGCGCCTCGTCGATCAGGATCGAATCGACCTCGTCGACGATGCCGAAGTTAAAGGTGCGGTGGACCATCTGCTGGCGGTCGAACTTCATATTGTCGCGGAGGTAATCGAACCCCAGCTCGTTGTTCGTCGCATAGGTGATGTCGGCGTTATAGGCCTCGCGGCGCTGCATCTCGTTGAGGTTCGGGACGATGATCCCGGTCGTCAGGCCAAGGAAGCCGTACACCGTGCCCATCCATTCGGCGTCGCGCCGCGCGAGATAGTCGTTGACGGTGACGACATGCACGCCCTTGCCCTCGAGCGCGTTGAGATAGCAGGGCAGCGTCGCCATCAGCGTCTTGCCCTCGCCCGTCGCCATTTCGGCGATCTCGCCGCGGTGGAGCACGATCCCGCCGATCATCTGCACGTCGAAATGGCGCATGCCTAATGTACGGACCGCCGCCTCGCGCACCGTCGCAAAGGCCTCGGGCAGGATATCGTCGAGCGTCTCGCCGAGATCCAGCCGGTCGCGGAACTTCTGCGTCTGCGCCCGCAGCCCGGCGTCATCGAGCGCCTGCATTGCGGGTTCGAACGTATTGATCTTGTCGACGATCTTGCGGATCGAGGCGACATAACGGTCGTTGGACGAGCCGAACAGGCTCTTGGCGAGGCCAGAAAACATCTATTTTTCCTTGGAATATCAATTGAATTGGCGACCTTCGGGTCGCGCGAACATGCAAAGAGGCCCATAGGGGCGGCGCCCTGAAAACGGGCGCAGGCAAGGGCTCGCCCTATTCGAGCGCGCGGTCGCTGCCGGTCAGGAGGCCGGGAAGGTGCGGCGGCGCCGCCTTGCGCGGCTTGCCGCTTCCACTCGACGTGCGCCGGACCGGCGCCGTGGTGGTCGGGCGACGTTCCGTATCGCTGGTTTCGGCCTTGCCCGCCGTTTCGGCCAGCATGACCAGCGACCCCATCGCCGCCGGGACGGCGGGCGCGGCAACGGCCCGGTCGGCGGTCGCCAAGCCGGTCAACAATGCCAAAAGGGTCAGCAACAGCCGCAAGAATCGCCCCTCATTACCGTTCGGAGCCCGGATTATTGCGCCCCGTTCCCTGAACATAGGGTGAAAGCGGCGCCGCGTCCAGAGTGCCCGCTCATTTGGGCGCCGACGGCGCGTCCTCGATCGTCAGGCCGCTGCGCAGGATCACGCGCTTCGCGACCGGCTTGCCGTTTGCATCGACGAAGGGCGCATAGCGCATCTGACGGCCGAACATGTCGCAGGGCGTCATGCCGTTCGGCATCGCGCCGAATTTCCCGGTACCCGAAAAGCGGCAATCCTCGACGCGGCCGTCGGCCCCCACGAGCACCGTGATCGTGGCGCTGCCCGGTTCGCCCATCGGAAAGCCCGGGCCGGGCGACGGCGAAACCGCGTTGCCCTCCCCTCCCGCCTGATCCGGGAGCGTCCAGCGGAAGCTGGCGGCCAGAACGCCCTTGGTCGGCTTGCCGTCGCTGTCGAGCGCCGGCGAGAATTGGCCCTTGTTGCGCATCAGGGCGCATGCGGCGGCGTCGAGCGCCGCGGACAGGCTGCTTTCATTGACCTTGCATCCGGCAACCTGCCCGGCACTGTCGACGGTCAGTTCCATATGGACGGTGCCCTCTTCGCGCGCGGCGAGCGCCGCCGCCGGATAATGGGCAACCGGATCGATCCGCGTAAAGGCATCGTCGGGAATCGCGCCGCGCGGCCAGCTCTCCTGCGCCGTGTCGAGCCCGAAACCCGCGACACTCATGGCGGGGCGGCCGCCTTCGGGGATCTGCCAGCGGATCCGGTTGCTATAGGATCCGCCGACGGCTTCGCCGCGCGCGTTGCGCCCCGGCGTGAAGCGCGCGCGCTGCATGATCAGTTGGCATGTCGCCGCATCGAGGTCGCCATGGCCGCTCGGCGCGATGATATCGCACGCAGCGGGCAGACCGTCCGCGCCGATCGTCAATCTGAAACCGGTCGTCCCTTCGCGCTCTTCGCGCATCGCGCTCGCCGGATAATCGGCGCTCGTGACCCAGCTGCCCGGATTGGTCGCCGGCGCCATTCCCGTTTCCGTTGCTGCGTCATCGCCTTGCGCCGCCGCGAGCGCCAGCATGATCGCCACCCCCGATTGCAACATCCCCCTGCCCCCTTATCCCAATTGCGGATTCAGACCCTTCACCTCGATCAGGAAACTCTTCGGCTTCTTGAACAATTTGCTCTGCCGGTTGACCTTCAGCCCCACCACCTCGGCGAGCTCCATCACGAAATGGACGCAGTTGCGCTTGCCCAGGCTGTAACTCGGCTGCTCGCGGTCGCGCCATTCGGCGACTTTCGCCAGCACCCGCGCATAGGTCGCATCGTCGACCGTCACGTCGAACTGGCGGTCGCTACTGGCGATATAATCGGCCTTGGAAGATTCGACCTTGCCCTTCACCGATCCGAGCAGGATCGCGGGGCTGACCGACACCGCGGTGAAGCCGTAATTGCTGTCGATGACCTCGCCCGTCGCGTCGACCTTTCCCTTCATCACGATGAAGGCGTGCGGAAAACGGTCGCCGAAATCATGGCTGTAAAAGCTTACGACCACCTCGGCGCGCGCAGGGACGGAAAGGCCCGCACACAACATCAGCAGCGTCAGGAAGAAAAAACGGAGGCCGCGGGTCATCGCGGCCCTCTTAGCGAGCGGCGCCCGATCTTGCCAAGCCGCGATTGCCGCTTGACGGACACGTCAACTTCGCATCTTGTCGCATTGACATCGATGTAAGGAGAGCGGGATGGCACGGAAGGCGATTTTCATCACCGGGGGCGGATCGGGAATCGGCCGCGCGGTCGCGCGCCATTTCGCCGCACAGGGCTGGTTCGTCGGTATCGCCGACGTCAACCGCGCCGGGATCGATGAAACCGCCGCGCTGCTCCCCGAAGGCGCGTCGTCGCGCCATGTGATGGACGTGCGCGACCGCGACCAGTGGAAGGCCGCGCTTGCCGAGTTCTCAAAGGCGGGCGGCGGCCGCCTCGACGTCCTCTTCAACAATGCCGGTATCGGATCGGGCGGCCAGTTCATGGAGATGGCGCCCGAGGAGGCCGACCGGCTGATCGCGATCAATTTCGGCGGCGTGGTCAACGGCATCTATGCGGCACTGCCGTTGCTCCGGGCGACGCCCGGATCGACGATCCTCAACACCGGATCGGCGTCGGGCTTCTACGGCGTCGCCGGGCTCGCGGTCTATTCGGCGACCAAGTTCGCGGTGCGCGGCCTGACCGAAGCGCTCGAGATCGAATTCGCCAAGCACGGCATCAGGGTCCGCTCGCTGATGCCCGGCTTCATCGACACGCCGCTGCTCGACCAGGTCAGTGCCGACAGTAACGAACCCGCGCGCGCACGCCTGTCCGACAGCGGGTTCGAGATCGTCCCCGTCGAGCGCGTCGCCGAAGCGGCGTGGACCGCGGTGCACGGCGACGCGGTGCACACGCCGGTCGGCAAGATGGCGAAAAGGCTGTCGCGCCTCGCGCGCTGGTTCCCGGGGCTGATCGTCCGCCAGTCGAAGAAGATCGACGGACTGGGCGCAGCGGGGCATTGAGCCGGGCGAGGGTCGACGGGGAGGTCCGTTTTCGGATGGTTAGCTGACATTGTTCGCAGCAGCGAACGCCTCGATGATTTGCTGTTCCGACAAACCTTGCTGTCTTGCCCACCCGATCAAATACTCAGCCAAGTGCCAGTCAATTGGCTCATCCGGGCGCACGAGGCAGTTGGAAAGACGTAATCCACTGTCGTTCGACGGGCCGAGTTGCTTTATCTCTTGCCATATCCGCGACTGAATTGCCGCTGAAACAGCGGGTGCCGCTTTTTGGTCGAATGCCTCCAACGCTTCCCTTTGCAGCGCGTGTCCGAGGGTAATGTGTTCGTGAAACGCGCGAACGATCGGCCAGGTGCCAGGAGCAAGCTCACCAGCATCGATCTTGTCGATTATTAGATCAGCGTCCCGAGGTGGACTGTTCATGGCGAAAGCTTATCACCCAACGCTATGTCCGCAACCGGTCGAAACCGCCTTCCGCGCGAACCTATTTCCCCGACCCACAGGTCACCGACCCGCTGCCGACGTTGCGCACGGTGCAGACCGGCCGCCCGAGCACGACCACCTTGCCGATCCCGCGCGATGTGATCGCCGCGCTCTTGACCGCGCGCAGGATATGATCGCCGGCGCCCTCGCTGTCGCTGATCAGCGCGTCGACCGCGAGCGCGCCCGCCTCGACCGCACCAGCGCCCGACAGCGTCATCTGCGCAGCCTTGGCAGCGCCGCCGAGCACCATCGTGCCGTTGCCGATCATCGCGACCTGCAGCCGGTCGGCCGTAATCCGGCCGACGGTCAGCCGGCCTGGCCCGCGCAAGCCGACCATCGCCCGCTGCCCCTTCAACTGATCGATCTGCAGCGACCCCGCACCGGCAAGCGTCGCGCTGTTCAGATTGGCGGCGTTCACCCGGACCATCACCGGCCCGCGCGAACTGCCGCGCTTGTCGTCACCCGCGAACTGACGCTGGCTGATCACCAGCCTGCCGTCGCGGCTTTCGAGGCTCAGCCGGTCGAGCGCATCCTGCGGGCCACTCGCCACCGCGCCGACGGGCGCGCGCGTCGTGACTTCGACCACAACGTCGGCATTCACCTCGATCGCCTCGAAACTGGTGAGGCCATAGCGCTTCTCGACCGCCGAGGCCGCGCCGACGGGAAGCAGGGCGATCGCCGCGACTGCGGTCGCCCACAGGATGTTGCGCGAGAGGCTGGTCATGACGCAGCCCTAGCCTTTCGGGCGGGGCCGCGCCATAGCCGCATCATTTGCAGGTCGCGGTTCCCGACCCCATCGTGCGCGTCGTGCATTTGGCGCCGCCCCCGATCGTCGCATTACCCGATCCGAGGATCGCGATATCAGCGCTGCTGCTCGCTTTCGCATCGACGTCGCCCGATCCGGTAACCGACACGTCGAGCGTCGTCGCGGCGAGGCCTCCCGCGGCGATGTTGCCCGATCCGGTGATATCGAAATCGCCCGATCCGATCGTGCCGCCGCCGACCTCGATGTCGCCCGATCCCGATACGGTGAGCTTGGCGCTCTTGCCGTTGAGCGCCGCGACCCTGAGGTCGCCCGATCCCGTGACAACCGCCTCGACCGCGTCGCCATCGACGCTGTCAGCATCGATCTCGCCCGACCCCGTCAGCCGGACCGCACGAAGCGCGGGCATGGTGATCGCGATCTCGACATCGTCGTCGTCGTCGTCGCTGAAGCTGAACCGCGAATTCCTGCGACCGATCAACAGCATGTCGCCGTCAAGCCTGATCTCGAGCTTGTCGATCACCGCCTTCGGCCCCTTTGCGGTGATCGCAAACGCGTCGCCGCGACGGATCGTTACATCGTCCGGGCCCGCGACCTTGACCCCGGTAAAGCCCTTGACGTCATAGCTCTGCGTCGTCAGCGGGCCCGCTTCCACCGTGCGCTTTCCATCCTTGCCGTCGCTCGTCACTTCGGCGCTGCACGCCGTGACGGTCATCGCGAGGGCCAGCGGCAAAACCGCCATCGTCCAGTTACGCATCGAGAATCTCCTTCGTGTGTTGTTTGCATAACACACAAGGGTTGCACCTGTCCAGCACCGGCGCCATCTTGTCGCCACCTTCGTACGCCAGGCGCGGCTCCCGATCAGGAAAGAGATGATGAGCGTAGCCTTCCGCCGCGAGAGCGACGACGAACACAAGGAACCCGAGTTCGAACTGCCGATCCCCGTCGGCCCGAACCTCGTCACGCCGCGCGGGCTCCGCCTGCTTGGCGAGGAGGTCGTGCGCCTCGAAACCGCGATCGCCGCCGAAGCCGACGAGGATGCGCGCAAGAAGCTCCAGCGCCGCCTGCGCTATTTCCACACGCGTCAGGCAACCGCGGAAGTGCAGGCGCCGACGGCCGACGGCAGCGTCGGCATCGGCAGCCGTGTGACTTGCCTGCTGAACAGGGCGGAGAAGGCGATCACCGTCGTCGGCGGCGACGAAGCCGACCCCGCGCGCGGCCACATCGCCTTTTCCGCCCCGCTCGCGCGTGCGATGATGGGCGCCGAGGCCGGCGAAAGCGTCGAATATCAGGGCCGCGAGGACGCGATCGCGATCCTCGCGGTCGAAACCGATCCGGAGACGCAGGCATGAAAGACAGGTTCGAACGCCACAAGCAGCCGTGGACCGCGGCCGAGATCGACAAGCTGCATACGCTCGCGAAAAAGGGCATGGCGCTGAAAGCCATCGCCAAGGCGCTGACGCGCAGCGAAGAGTCAGTGAAGGTCCGCGCCAAGGCCGATGGCCTGTCGATCGCAAAGCTGCACTGAACCACCATGTCCGCAACCGAATTTGATGCAATCGTGCTGGGTGCCGGCGCGGCCGGGCTGATGTGCGCCGCGGTCGCAGGTGCGCGCGGGCGCCGCGTGCTGCTGCTCGACCATGCCGATGCCGTGGGAAAGAAGATCCTGATCTCGGGCGGCGGACGCTGCAACTTCACCAATGTGAACACGGCACCCGACCGCTTCCTTTCGGCGAACCCGCATTTCGCCAAGTCGGCGCTCGCGCGCTACACTCCCGCCGACTTCGTCGCGCTCGTCGAGCGCCACGGCATCGCCTGGCATGAGAAGACGCTCGGCCAGCTCTTCTGCGACGGTTCGGCGAAAGCGATCGTCGCGATGCTGCTCGACGAAGCCGCGAAGGCCGGCGTCGAGGTCCGCACCGGCCAGCCGGTGAACGACGTCACGCACGCCGACGCCAAGTTCACCGTCCGCTTCGGCGACCAATATTTCACCGCCCCGGCGCTCGTCATCGCGACCGGCGGCCCGTCGATCCCCAAGATGGGCGCGACCGGCTTTGCCTATGATCTTGCGCGCCAGTTCGGATTGAAGGTGGTCGAACCGCGCCCCGCGCTTGTCCCGCTGACGCTCGGCGGCGACGATGTGCTGTTCCGCGAGCTGTCGGGAATCGCAGCGCCGGTCGAGGCGCGCGCGGGCAAGGCGGCGTTCCGCGAGGCCGCGCTGTTCACCCATCGCGGCCTGTCGGGTCCGGCGATCCTGCAGGTGAGCAGCTATTGGCGCCACGGCGAACCCGTGACGATCAACCTGTTGCCCGATGCGCCGCAAGGCTGGCTGCTCGAAGCCAAACGCAGCCGTCCCCGGACAACCCTGCGCGCCGCCTTGGGGGCGCTGCTCCCCGACCGCCTCGCCGAAACGCTTGCCGAACGCCTCGCGCTTCCCGGCGAACTCGGCGCCCAGACCGACCGCAAGCTCGCCGATGCAGAGACGCGGCTCGCGGGCTGGATTTTTCGTCCGAACGGCACCGAAGGCTTCGCCAAAGCCGAGGTCACCGTCGGCGGAATCTCGACGGCGAACCTGTCCTCGCAAACAATGATGGCCAAAACCGTCCCGAACCTCTATGCGGTCGGCGAAGCCGTAGATGTCACAGGGTGGTTAGGCGGCTATAATTTTCAATGGGCCTGGGCCAGCGGACACGCTGCCGGACAGGTGATTTAAGCCCATTGAGCCCCTTTTCCATCGGCCCGTCACCGCACCGGTGACCGCCTATATTATTGAGATATAAATGCCTTTCGAAAATCTTTCTCCCGTCCTTTCGGACGCCCTTGTCGCGCGCGGCTATGAAGCGCTCACCCCCGTCCAGACGCAGGTCACCGAAGGCGAAGCCAAGGGCCGCGACCTGCTCGTCTCGGCGCAGACCGGCTCGGGCAAGACCGTCGCCTTCGGCCTCGCGATGGCCGACGAGCTGATCGAGGACGGCCGCCTGCCCTTCGCGACCTCGCCGCTCGCGCTGATCGTCGCGCCGACGCGCGAACTCGCGCTGCAGGTCAGCCGCGAACTCGGCTGGCTCTACGCCAAGGCCGGCGCACGCATCGCAACCTGCGTCGGCGGCATGGACGCCAGCAAGGAACGCCGCGCATTGGGTCAGGGCGTGCAGATCGTCGTCGGCACTCCCGGGCGCCTGCGCGATCACCTCGAACGCGGCGCGCTTGACCTCACCGCGCTCCGTGTCGCGGTGCTCGACGAAGCCGACGAAATGCTCGACATGGGCTTTCGCGACGATCTCGAGGAAATCCTCGACGGTACGCCCGAAACGCGCCGTACCTTGCTGTTCTCGGCGACGCTCCCGAAGCCGATCGTCCAGCTCGCCAAGCGTTACCAGCAGGACGCGCTGCGCGTCTCGACCGTCGGCGAAGACCGCGGCCACGGCGACATCGCCTATCAGGCGGTGACCGTCGCCCCCGCCGACATCGAGGGCGCGGTGGTCAACCTGCTCCGCCTCCACGACGCCGAAACCGCGATGCTGTTCTGCGCGACGCGCGACAATGTCCGCCGTCTCCACGCCAGCCTCGTCGAGCGCGGGTTCGCTGCGGTCGCCCTCTCGGGCGAGCATAGCCAGAACGAGCGCAACGCCGCGCTGCAGGCGCTCCGCGATCGCCGCGCGAAGGTCTGTGTCGCAACCGACGTCGCTGCGCGCGGCATCGACCTTCCGACGCTCAGCCTCGTCATCCACGTCGAAATCCCGCGCGATGCCGAAGCGCTCCAGCACCGTTCGGGCCGCACGGGCCGCGCGGGCAAAAAGGGTACCGCGGTCATCATCGTTCCCTATCCGCGCCGCCGCCGCGTCGACGGCATGCTCCGCGGCGCGCGCATCAACGCCGAATGGATGGACGCGCCGACCGCCGCCGACGTGCGCAAGCGCGATCAGGAACGGCTGATGGAGAAATTGCTGACGCCGGTCGAGCATGAGCCCGAGGATATCGAACTCGCGCAGCGCCTGATGGCCGAGCGCACCCCCGAGGATATCGCCGCGTCGCTCGTTCAGGCGCATCGCGCGCTGATGCCGCCGCCCGAAGATCTGCTCGATAACGGCCCCCGCGGCCGCGATCGGCCCGAACGTGGAGAGCGCGGCGAACGCTTCGAACGGCCCGAACGCGGCAACGCCGACCGCCGCGAAGGCTTCGAGGACAGCGTCTGGTTCCGCCTCAACATCGGCCGTCACCAGAATGCGGACCCGCGCTGGATACTGCCCCTGCTGTGCCGCCGCGGCCATGTGAGCAAGAACGAGATCGGCGCGATCCGCATCGGGCCGAAGGAAACGATGTTCAATATCCCGCGCGGCATTGCCGACCGCTTCATGGAAGCGGTGCAGCGCAGCGCCAACGCCGATGGCGAGGACGACAGCGGCGTCGCGATCACGCCCGCGCCCGACGGCCCGACCTATCCGCCGCGCCGCGATAAAGGCGGCCACGGGGGTCCGCGCGATGCAGGCCCGCGTGGTCCTCGCGGTCCGATGCGCGCTGGCCCCGGCGGCGACCGCGGCCCGCGTGGTCCCGGCGGTCCGGGCGGCAACACCGACCGCTACAAGCCCAAGCCCTACGGCCAGCGCAGCCCGCGCCGTCCCAAATGATCTGATCCCCCTCCCCCTTGCGGGAGGGTGTTTCATCGCACCACCCTTGCGCTCCGCTATCCGGCCCACCAGATGGACCGGACAGCAGGAGAGCGGCGCATGCAAGCGATCGAAGCCTTTATCGAAAGCCAGGGCGGACCCGAGGTCATCGACTGGCGCGAGGTGACGCTCGGCGAACCCGGCCCCGGCCAGGTGCTGCTCCGCCAGACGGCGGTCGGGCTCAACTATCTCGACACCTATCACCGCGACGGCACTTACCCCGTCCCGCTGCCAAGTGGGCTCGGTGTCGAATCCGCCGGCGAAGTCATCGCCGTCGGCGCCGACGTCCATGGCCTCCAGCCAGGCGACCGTGTCGCAACCTTCGGCCCCGAACGCACCGCCTATGCCAGCGCGCGGATCGTCGGCGCCGCCTCGCTGTTCAAACTCCCCGCCGATATCGACGATGAAACCGCCGCCGCTGCGCTGCTGAAAGCCTGCACCGTCGAAATGCTTGTCGAACGCTGCGCGAAGGTTCAGGCGGGATCACCCGTGCTCGTCCATGCCGCCGCCGGCGGCGTCGGGTTGATCCTCGTCCAGTGGCTGAAGGCGATCGGCGCGACGGTCATCGGTACCGTCAGCACCGAAGCCAAGGCGCACACGGCGCGTGAAGCCGGCGCCGACCATGTGCTGATGTACAGGAGCGACGACGTCGCCGCGCACGTCCGCGAAATCACCGATGGTCAGGGCGTTCCCGTCACCTTCGACGGCATCGGCATGACGACATGGGACGTCTCGCTGAAGGCCACCGCACGGCGCGGGCTGATCGTCAGCTATGGCAATGCCGGCGGCCCGGTGACAGGGGTCAACCTCGGTGTGCTGGCGCAGCATGGGTCGCAATTCGTCACCCGCCCAACGCTGTTCGACTATTATCTCCACCCCGGTGAGCGCGCCGCGGGCGCTGCACGCGTTTTCGAGATGATCGAGAGCGGCGCGGTGCAGATCACTGTCGGCCAGCGCTACGGGTTGCAGGACGCCGCGCGCGCGCATGCTGACTTGCAGGCGGGGCGGACGACGGGGTCGACGCTGCTGATTCCGGATCACGGGTAATTCCCCTCCCGCAAGCGGGAGGGGAGCGATCACGCCTTCAACCGTTCCGCATGCCACGCGACATGCTCGGCCAAAAAGGTCGAGATGAAATAATAGCTGTGGTCATAGCCCGGCTGCATCCGGATTTCGGCTTTCTGTCCCGCACGTTCGCACGCCGCGACGAGCAATTCGGTCTTCAATTGCTCCGCCAGGAAATCGTCGGCCTCGCCCTGGTCGACGAGCAGGTCGGGCACACGCAATCCCTGATCGAGCAAAGCGCAAGCATCATAGGCCTGCCAATCCTCGCGATTGTCGCCCAGATAGCCGGCCAGCACCTTTTCGCCCCACGAGCATCGCATCGGCGCGACGATCGGCGAAAAGGCCGAAACCGAGCGGAAACGGTCCTGATTGCGCAGGCCGATCGTCAGCGCGCCGTGCCCTCCCATCGAATGACCGGTGATCGCCTGCCGCGTCAGATCGGCGCTCGCGAAATTGCGCAGCACGAGCGAGGGCAACTCGTCCTCGACGTAGGAGCGCATCCGGTAGTTCTTCGCCCACGGCTCCTCGGTCGCATCGACATAGAAGCCCGCACCGAGGCCAAAATCATAAGCCCCATCGGGATCGTCGGGGACGCCCTCGCCTCGCGGGCTTGTATCGGGTACGATGAAGATCACACCATGCTCGGCGCATGCGGCGCGATATTCGCCCTTCTCCATCACATTGGCATGGGTGCAGGTCAGCCCCGACAGATACCAGAGCACCGGCAGCCGCGCCCCCGGCTGATGGTCGGGAACGAACACCGCAAAGGTCATGTCGGTGCCGGTGGTCGTGCTCGCATGCTTGTACACGCCCTGCGTGCCGCCGTGGCTGCGGGTGGTAGAGATGGTTTCGATGGTCATGCGGGTTCCTGCACGGGGATGGGCGCGACGAGGGGCTGATGCCCCCAATGACGCAGCAGACCGAGGATCGTTGCCCCGGGCAGCCCGAGCGTCGCGGTGTTGCGCAGCGGATGGACGTTGACCATGCCCGCCGCGGCGAGGACCTCGTCAAGCACGACGGTAATGCTCCCGGCCGGCGCGTTGATCGCCGCCAGCGGCGTCACCGAGCCCGGCGCAATCCCGAGCAACCGCTCCATATCCCCGGCCTTGCCGAAGCTCACGCGCTTGCTGCCGATCGCCGCGGGCAAGGCCTTCAGGTCGACGCGCGCCTCCGACGGCACGGTGACGAGCCAGAAGGCGCCGCCATTATCCTTGAGGAACAGATTCTTCGTATGCGCGCCGGGAATCGCGGCGTTCACCGCATCGCTCTCGGCGACGGTGAACACCGCTTCGTGCTCGAAGGCGGCGAAGGGAATGGCAAGCGCCTCCAGATCCGCCAGCAACCCCGCTTCGCCGCGCATGGCCATCCTTACATCCGGTGCAGGGCGCAGAGCTTGTTGCCCGACGGATCGCGCAGATAGGCGAGATACATCGCGCCGAACCCGCCCTCGCGCACGCCCGGCGGGTCTTCGATCGAAGTGCCGCCGTTGGCGACGCCTGCATCGTGCCACGCCTTCGCCTGCTCGGGGCCCTCCATCGCAAAGCCGATCGTGCAGCCGTTGCCGACGGTCGCGGGCTGGCCGTCGATCGGCGCGCCGACGAGGAACAGCCCGCCGTTGTGCATATAGATCAGCCGGCCCTTGTCGTCCTGGATCGCGGGCTTGCCACCGATGGCCCCGAAGGTCGCATCATAGAATTTTCGCGCCGCCTCGATGTCGTTCGCGCCGACCATATTGTGACTGTACATGGGTTTCCGCTCCTCCTGATTATGGTTGCGATTCGCGACCTATCTTGCCGCGATCACTAGCGGAAGACCACTGTCTTCCGTCCGTCGATCAGCACGCGCTGTTCGGCGACCCAGCGCACCGCGCGCGCAGGCACCTGCGCCTCGGTGTCGCGGCCGATCCGGATCAGCTCGTCGACGCTGTCGCGGTGATCGACGCGCTCGACCGCCTGTTCGATGATCGGCCCCTCGTCGAGATCGCTCGTCACGAAATGCGCGGTCGCGCCGATCAGCTTCACCCCGCGCTCTTGCGCGCGGTGATAGGGCTTCGCGCCCTTGAAGCCCGGCAGGAAGCTGTGGTGGATGTTGATGCAGCGCCCCGACAGGAAACCGGCCAGATCGTCCGACAGGATCTGCATGTAGCGGGCGAGGACGACCAGCTCGGCGCCCGTGTCGTTGACCACCTGCTTGATGCGGGCTTCCTGTTCGGCCTTCTTGCCCTTTTCCATCGGGAAATAATGGTACGGAATGTCGTCGCCGATCATCGCCGCGTTGATCGATTCCTTGGGGTGATTGGAAACGATCGCGACGACGTCCATCTCGAGCTCGCCGATGCGGTTGCGGTACAGCAGGTCGATCAGGCAGTGATCGAACTTCGACACCATCAGCACGACCTTGCGGCGCCGGTGCTTGGGGAACACCTCCCACGTCATGTCGTAGCCATCCGAGATGGTCGCGAACTTTTCGCGGAATCCGTCGAGCGCTTCGGGCGTCATGGTGAAAGCGACGCGCATGAAGAACTTGCCCGATTGGGGCGCGTCGAACTGCTGCGCTTCGTTGATGTTGCCGCCCGCGCCCGCCAACGCGCCGGCGACGGCGGCAACGATGCCCGGCCTGTCCTCGCACGACAACGTCAGGATATGCGCGTTTTCCACCAAACCTCTCCTTGCTCTCGAAGGGTCCCTTAGCGTGCCGCCCGGCTGGCGTCACGCCCCAGGAAATTTGTAAGCAACACCTACATATTTTGCGCTGGTTCGCCT
>JAGHZY010000055.1:0-19391 GCA_017745175.1 Sphingopyxis sp.
CACGCTAAGTTCGCGTGGGAATTCTGGGCCCCGGCTTTCGCCGGGGTGCACATCCCTATCGGCCGCAACCGGTCACAAGTCGCCGTCTTGCCCAGCCCCCGTTTCAGGACAGCACCGCCCAGGTCGGCGCGTGGTCGCTCGCCTTTTCGCGGCCGCGATGATCCTTGTCGACGCCGGCGTCGACCAGCCGGTCGGCGAGCGCGGGGCTCAGCAGCAGATGGTCGATGCGAAAGCCGTGATCGCGCTGCCAGCCGCCCGCCTGATAATCCCAGAAGGTCCAGACCCCGCCCGCCGGATGGCGGCTGCGGATCGCGTCGGTCCAGCCGTCGCCGAGCAGGCGGAACCACGCATCGCGCGATTCGGGCTGCATCAGCGCGTCGGTCGACATCGCGCGCGGATCCCACACATCGTCGTCGTGCGGGATGACGTTGTAATCGCCGGTCAGGACCGTCGGGATTTCGGAGGCGAGAAGGAATTTGGCGCGCTCGCGCAGCCGCGCCATCCAGCGCAGCTTGTAATCGAACTTCGGCCCCGGCTGCGGATTGCCGTTGGGAAGGTAGATGCAGCCGACGCGGACGCCGTGGACATCGGCCTCCAGATAACGCGACTGTTCGTCCTCGGCCTCGCCCGCGAGCCCGCGCTGCACCTCGACCGGCTCGGTCCCCTTCGCGAGGATCGCGACGCCGTTGAAACCCTTTTGCCCGTGATAGAGGAAGCCGTAACCCGCCGCCTCGATCTCCTTCGTCGGCATCGTCTCGTCGCTCGATTTCAGTTCCTGCAGACAAGCGACGTCGGGCTGCGTTTCCTCGAGCCATTCGACGAGGCGCGGCAGACGGGCCTTGATCCCGTTGATATTGAAGGTCGCGATTTTCATGGCCGCTTCTATGGCAGCAAGCAGCCCGCTGCGAAAGGCGTCAGATCGAGAAGCTCGACCCGCAGCCGCAGCCCGACGCCGCATTGGGATTCTCGACCCTGAACGACGATCCGCCGAGCGAATCGACGAAATCGACGATGCAGCCGCGCACCAGATCGATGCTGACCGGGTCGACGACCAGTTTCACCCCGTCGGTTTCGGTGACGATGTCATCGGCGTCGATGCTTTCGGCAAGGCCGAAGCGGTAGGTGAAGCCCGAACAGCCCCCGCCGTCGACCGCGAGGCGCAGCGCGGCATCGGCCTCACCCTTGCGGTCGGCGATCCAGCGGACGCGCGCCGCGGCGGCGGGCGACAGGGTGATATCGGAAAGCTGCGTGGCCATGATCGCTAGATAGGACCTGCGGGGCAAAAGAAAAGGGCGCCTCGACGGTCTTCCGCCTGGCGCCCCTCCTCTCCGACCTTCAAACTCGTCTTATTCGGGACCGCCCATCGCGACATTCTTGCCCGTGATCGCGGCGATCGCCATCTGGTCCGAGCGGACGAAGGGCATCGGATTGACCGGCGCGCCTTCGATGCGGACTTCATAATGGAGGTGGTTGCCGGTCGAACGGCCGGTCGACCCGACGTAGCCGAGGACCTGGCCCTTCTTCACCGACTGGCCCGGGGTCACGATGTACGAGGACATGTGGCCGTAGCGCGTCTGGATCGCGTTGCCATGTTCGACCTCGACATAATTGCCGTAGCCGCCGAGGCGCTGCGCGCGGCCGACGATACCGTCGGCGGTCGCATAGATCGGGGTGCCGTGCGGCGCCGGGATGTCGATGCCGTTGTGGCGCGCGACCTTGCCGGTGACCGGGTGGACGCGCATGCCGTACGACGACGAGAGCGACATCTGGTCGATCGGGCGGCGCGACGGCACCGCGATGCCGATCGAGGCGGTCAGACCGGTGTCGAGGCGCTTCCACGCCTGGAAAATGGCACGCGCCTCGCTGTCTTCGCCGGTCGACGGAACGCCGGCGGTGAAGCTGTCGTCATCGGGTTCGTCGGGAACGACAATGCCGGCGTCGGCGCTGGTTTCGGCAGCATGGACGGCCGGCGTGGCCAATCCGAAACAGGCTGCCGCGCAGACGATTGCGACTTGGTGCAACTTCTGCGCCAGAAAAGTGTTAATCAAAACAACGACCCCGCATCTGCCATGTCGCCAAAGTCCGTAAACGGGGCCTTGGCGCCGGTTTTTTTAGGTTTGGATGATTGCTCATCCCCCGCGGAAGCCTGTGTGCTGTCCCAATCCTTATGAAGCAATAACGGCGTAGAATTCTTGCGTTAAACCGGCGTCGTGGCGCGCCGAGTCGTTGAACGGCGGCTTCAGCGAGCCGCGAAAGCGCGATTTTACGAGGGTCTGCCACGTTTCGACGACGTTGAATCCCCTTTCGTCGCACTTTTGCCGGAACCAGACTGTGCCCGCGCTCACATGGCGGATTTCATCATTGTAAATACGCGATAAAATTCTGGCCGAGGCCTCGTCACCGGCGCTCCGGAAGCGTTCGGCCGTTGACGGCGTGACGTCAAGGCCGCGCGCCTCGAGCACCATCGGAACGATCGCGAGCCGCGCCAGCGAATCGTCGCTCGTCGCCCGCGCCGCCTCCCACAGCCCGGCGTGCGCCGGCAGTTCGCCATAAAAGCTCCCGAGC
This sequence comes from Sphingopyxis sp., assembly GCA_017745175.1. GTDB lineage: Bacteria > Pseudomonadota > Alphaproteobacteria > Sphingomonadales > Sphingomonadaceae > Sphingopyxis. The sequence continues at coordinate 2,566 of JAGHZY010000055.1, forward strand.
TGGCGAAGCCGCCGGTCGAGCAACGCAAAATGCATCGCCTCGTCGGCCGCGACACCGATCCAGTCGTCGACAAAGCCGCGCGGGAACTCGCCGCCGAAGCGGCCGACCAGATCGACCGCGAGATCGATCGCGACGAATTCGATATGCGCGAGCGCGTGAAGCATCGCGACCCTGCCCCGCTCCGAACCGCCCTTGCGACGGCGCGGCATCTGGGCCGGCGCGAGCAGCTCGGGTCGCGCGGGCCACGCGGGCTGCCCGGGCATCGGCACATCGCAGCGATGCGCGAGCCGGCCCTGCCGCCACGCTCGGGCGAGAGCGCGCGCCGCGCGGCGCTTGCCGTGCGGATCTGCCGTCAGCAGGACCGCGCGCGCGGCTTCACCCAGCGACTGCATCAGAGCGCCCTTGCGGCCTCCAGTACGGCGTCGGCATGGCCCTTCACGCGCACCTCGCGCCACTCTTTTGCGAGCTGGCCGTCGCGGTCGAACAGGAAGGTCGAACGCTCGATCCCCATATAGGTGCGACCGTAATTCTGCTTTTCGACCCAGGTTCCGAAGGCTTCGCACACCGCGCCATCCTCGTCGGAGGCGAGGCGGACGGTGAGGCCATATTTGTCGCGGAACTTGCAGAGCTTCGCCGGCGCGTCGCGCGACACCGCGAGCACCTGTGCGTTGAGATGCGCGAATTCGGGGGCAAGGCGCGTGAAATCCTGCGCCTCGGTCGTACAGCCGGGCGTGTCGGCCTTGGGATAGAAATAGACGACCAGCGGCGCGCCCTTCATCGCGGCGAGGTCGATCGCCGCGCCGTCGGCGTCGAGCAGCTTTACCGCGGGAACGGCATCTCCGATTGCAAGGGTCACGGCTTTGTCTCCTGCTGTCCGGGGCGAATCGACGCCCACCAGTTCGCGATCTCCTGCCGCGCGGTGTCGTGCGCGGCAAGCAGTTGCGGCCAGCCCGGCTCGCCGCACTGGCTGGCGACCAGCTGGCGCGCCGCGGCGGTCGGCGGCTCGCCCTCGGGCGCGGTCAGACGTAGCATCACGAGCATGCGCGCAAGCAGGCCATGCGCCTCCACCACCTCGGGTGGGACAAGACCGGCCGCCTTCATGCACGCGAGCGCGGCCGAGATATTGGGGTCGTGGCATTGGCCGCTGGCGAGCTGTGTCACCTGCATCGCAAATTCGAGGTCGACGAGCCCGCCCGGCCCGCCCTTGATGTCGAGTGGTCCCTGCGGCGGCTTGTGTGCCGCGATCTTGTCGCGCATTTCGGCGGCGTCGATCGCAAGCTTTGCGGGGTCGCGCGGGGCCCTGAGCAATTCGTCGATGATGCGCTGCACCTCGGCCCTCGCCACGTCCGATCCGTAAACCGGCCGTGCACGGAGCAGCGCCATATGTTCCCACGTCCACGCTTCCTCGCGCTGATAGCGTTCGAAGCTGTCGACGGTGACGACGAGCGGGCCCTGCGCGCCCTGCGGCCGCAGACGCGTATCGACGTCATAGAGCTTGCCCGCCGCGGTCGGCACCGACATCGCGGCGGTCACCCTCTGCGCGAGGCGGTTGTAATAGGTCGTCGCGCCGAGCGGGCGCGGCCCGTCGGATTCGGCGAGGTGGTCGCCGGTGAAAAGATAGATGAGATCGAGGTCCGACGCGTGGGTCAGCGCGCGCCCTCCGAGCCGCCCGAGCGCGAGCACGACGAGCTCGCTGTCGGCGATCCGGCCGTGCGCCTGCACGAACTCCGCGACCGTCGCGTCGGCGAGCAGTTGCAGCGCGGCTTCGGCAAGTTCGGAATATCCGCACGCGATCGTGAGCGGGTCGTTCGACCCGGCGATCAGCTGGACGCCATAGGCAAAGCGGCGTTCGCCGACGCGGTCGCGCACGCGGTCGAGCAGCCGTTCATAGTCGAGCCCCGCGAGCCCCGTGCGCCATTCGGCGAGCAGTTCGGCCTTGGCGGCGGGTGCCTCGAACGCGCGCTTGTCGATCAGCCCCTCGATCAGCTCGACGCGCGCGCCGAGCGCGTCGGCCAGCGTCGGCGCGAGCGACAGCGTGCGCGTCGCGATCTTCGCGAGTTCGGGCTGCGCCGCGAGCAGGTGGAAGAAATTGATCGCACTCGGCAGCCCGCCGACGAGCTTGTCGAAACGGAGCAGCGTCGCGGCGGGATCGGGCGCCGAACCGAGCGCGCGCACCAGTTCGGGGAGCACGGTTTCGAGCGCCCCCTGCGCCGCCGGACTGCGCAGCGCGCGCTGCTTGCCGCCGCGCCATTCGGCGATCGTGCGCAGCGCCGCGTCGGGCGGATCGAAGCCCGCCGCCATCAACTGTCCCGCGAGGGCGCCCTCGTCGCGCGGCAGACCGGAGGCGACCGCGCGCTCGGCGACGAGCCGGTCGTAACAGCTTCCGACCTCGGTCACGACGGGCTTGAGCATCGCCAGCAGCGCCGCACCGTCGGCTTCGCCATCGAGCCGCGCGACGCAATCGAGCGCGGCCGCCTGCGTCGGCAGGCTATGCGTCTGCTGGTCCTCGATCATCTGCAGGCGATGCTCGATCCGGCGCAGCGTCGCATAATGGCCCGAAAGCCGTGTCGCGACATCGGGTTCGATCCGCCCCGCGGCGGCGAGCGCGGCGAGCGCGTCGACCGTTGCGGGCACGCGCAGCGACGGGTCGCGCCCGCCGTAGATGAGCTGGTGAACCTGCGCGAAAAACTCGATCTCGCGGATGCCGCCGCGCCCGCGCTTCAGATCAAACCCCGACCCGAACGCCTGTCCCTGCGCGAAATGGTCGCGGATGCGGTCGCTCATCGCGCCGATTTCCTTGAGTTGCCGGAAATCGAGGCTGCGCCGCCAGATGAACGGCTGGATCGCCGACAGGAAGCGTTCGCCGAGCGCGCGGTCGCCCGCCGACGCGCGGCTGCGGATGAACGCCGCCTGCTCCCACGCCAGCGCCTCGGATTCATAATAGGAGATCGCAGCGCTTTCGGGCAGCACGATCGGCGTCACCTCGGGGTGCGGGCGGAGGCGGAGATCGACGCGCAGCACATGGCCGTCGGCGGTACGCGCCGACAATATCTCGACCATCCGCCGCGCGATCCGTACCGCCGCCTCGTCGGGATCGTCGCGCGACCGGCGCGGCAGGGTTTCGGGGTCGAAGATCAGGATCGGATCGATGTCCGACGAATAGTTGAGCTCGTGACTGCCGAGCTTGCCGAGCGCGATCACCGAAAGCCCGCGCGCCTCCTCGCCGGGCACGCGCTCCGCAAAGGCCGCGGCGAGCGCAATATCGCACGCACGGTCGGCGAACCCCGACAGCCGCCGCGTCGTGGTCGCCACATCATGCTCGCCCGACAGGTCGCCGAGCGCGAGCAGCAGCGCCATCCGTCCGCGCCACTGGCGGAGCGTGCGCATGATGTCGTCGCCGGCCGGCGGCGCGCTGACGCCCGCGAGCGCGGCATCGGTGCCCTCGCCGAGGAAACGCGCCACATCATCGGGGTTGAGCTCCGCCAGCCGCGCAAGGAACGGCGCGTGCGCGACAAGCCGGTCGAGCGCCGACTGGCGGCGGGAAGCGTCAGTGATCGTCATCGCCCCGCCTATCACCCGCGCCGCCGCGCATGACAAGGCCGCCGACCTACCGATAACAGGGACAGTCCCTGTTTATTCAGGCCGGGATCGTGCTTTCGTCGAAGAACAGCACCTGCGAGATCGCGGCGCGCAGCGTCGCGGGCTGGTAGGGCTTGGTGAGGAGGAACGCCGGCTCGGGCCGGTCGCCGGTGAGCAGCCGTTCGGGGAAGGCGGTGATGAAGATGACCGGCACCTTCACTTCGGTCAGGATTTCCTGCACCGCCTCGATCCCCGAGCTGTTGTCGGCGAGCTGGATGTCGGCGAGCACGAGCCCGGGCTGATGCTTCTGCGCCTCGTCGACCGCCTCGCGGTGCGTCGTCGCGACGCCGACGACGTCGTGCCCGAGTTCGCGCACGATCATTTCGATGTCCATCGCGATGATCGGCTCGTCCTCGATGATCAGGATGCGCGCGCGTGTCTGGCGATCGATCTCGTCGGTCGCGTCGGCGATCAGCCCGCGCACCGCCTCGGCATCGCGACCGATGATGCGGCCGGTGTCCTCGGCGCTGAACCCCTCGACCGCGGTGAGCAGCAGGGCCTGCCGCGCGAGCGACGGGATGCGGCGCAGCCGCGCATCGGCGATTGCGATATCGGTCAGCGCGCCATCGCTGCTCGTCGCCGCCTGTTCGGCCATCAGCCCGAAATTGTCGTGCACCAGCCGGTAGAGCTGGACGCGCAGATCGGCGCCCGTGTCGACCGCGCCGGGGTTCGCGACCAGAGTCTCGAGCAACCGCGCGACCAGCGCGTCGCCGCTCTGCTGGCTTCCGGAAATGGACCGGCCATAACGCCGCAGATAGGGAAGATGCGGCGCAACCGACTGACCCAATGACATATTCTATCTCCTGATAGCCGCACGATATCTGGCGGGCGCGTCCGGAAAAGGGACAAGCGCCCGAACCTTCCCCGCCACCATCCGATATATTTCAACCTTTGGGAACGATTTAGCGCCAAAATAGTTTCATCGCGAAGGAACAAACGCGCCATTGCTCTTTGGTGTACGCGCGGTTAGCAAAAGGTCCCATGTCCAGCGGATGCTTCGATAATGTCGTCTAAAACCGGTGCACCGCGCGGCGAGGCTTCCGGAAAGAACGCGGATAAAAAACCTCCCGCCAAGGGACAGGACGTCAATGGCGCCCTGCGCCGCGCCTATGAATCGACCGTCGACGAGGCGATTCCGCAGTCGCTGCTCGATCTGCTCGGCAAACTCGACTGAGTTTCAGCGCCGGTAACGCGCGTCGAAATCGCGCCGGAATGTCGCGAACACGCCCGCGCCGATCGCATCGCGCATCCCCTGCATCAGATCCTGATAGAAATGCAGGTTATGCTGCGTCATCAGCATCGCACCGAGCATCTCGCCCGAACGGACGAGATGGTGCAGATAGGCGCGCGACCAGGTCGTGCAGACGGGGCAGCCGCAATCCGGATCGAGCGGCGCCTCGTCCTCGGCGAATTTCGCGTTGCGGATGTTGACCGGTCCGTCGCGCGTAAACGCCTGCCCGTTGCGCCCCGAGCGCGTCGGAAGCACGCAATCGAACATGTCGACGCCGCGCGCCACCGCGCCGACCAGGTCGTCGGGTTTGCCGACCCCCATCAGGTAGCGCGGCTTGTCCGCGGGCAGCTGCGCGGGCGCATAGTCGAGCACGCCGAACATCGCCTCCTGCCCCTCGCCCACCGCAAGTCCGCCGATCGCATAGCCGTCGAAACCGATGTCGGTGAGCGCCGCGGCCGAACGCGCGCGCAGCGTCTCGTCGAGCGAGCCCTGCTGGATGCCGAACAGCGCCGAGCGCGCGGCATGCTCCTCGCCCGCGTCGAAGCCGGCGCGGCTTCGCGTCGCCCAGCGCATCGAGCGCTCCATGCTGGCTTCGGCGCGCTTCGCATCGACGCCGTTCGGCGGGCATTCGTCGAACGCCATCACGATGTCGCTGCCGAGCAGCCGCTGGATCTCCATCGAGCGTTCGGGGGTCAGCATGTGCCGCGAACCGTCGAGGTGGCTCTTGAACGCGACCCCTTCCTCGCTCTGCTTCGTCAGCGCCGACAGGCTCATCACCTGATAGCCGCCGCTGTCGGTCAGGATCGGCCGGTCCCAGCCCATGAACTTGTGCAGGCCGCCGAGCCGCGCCATGCGCTCGGCGGTCGGACGCAGCATCAGATGATAGGTGTTGCCGAGGATAATATCGGCACCCGTCCCGCGCACGTCGGCGGGACGCATCGCCTTCACCGTCGCCGCGGTGCCGACGGGCATGAAGGCCGGGGTCCGGATCTCGCCGCGCTGCATGGCGATCACGCCCGTGCGCGCGGCGCCGTCGGTCGCGGCGATCGAAAAGGTGAATCTGTCGCTCATGGCGCGCGCCTATGGCGGCGCGGGCGGCAAAAGTCGAGCCGGGCGGTCAGGCCCTCGCGTCCTCGCTCGACGGTTCCTCCTCGGCCGCCCTTGCCTTTTCTTTCGGCTTTTCCGTCTCGAATATCCTGATCAGCTCGCGTTTCTTCGCGTCCGGCAGGCCCTTTTCGGCCGCCGGGAACATCTCTTCCTCCTCCTCGTCGATGTGGTGGAGGTAGCGTTTCTTCATCGTGCGAAAGCGCGTCAGCCAGCCGGTCGAGGAAAAATCCGTCTCGTAGAGCGCGGTCAGATAATCCTCGATCTCCTTGTGCTCGGCGACGCTGTGCTGGGCGGCGTCGCGCAGATCGGGGTTCGCAAGCATCGTCGCATAGAGCGACATTTCCTCCGACGCGGCGTGCGCAGTCACGTCGACGCGGAACGCCTCGAACAGATAGCGGCGCTCGTCGCCGTCGCCGCGCGTCGCATCGATCCGTTCCAGAAGTTCGCGATGCCGGTCGTGATCGGCTTGCAGCCGCGCGAAGATTTTGGTCTCCGTCATGCTCGTCTCCGTCCGTTGGCGGTCGAAGATCGAACGGATCAGCGCGGACCGGGTTCCACCGTCACGCCGCGTTCCAGTCATTGGTCGTCGTAAAGGCGGGCAGCGCGAGGTCGCTCGTCTGCTGTGTCGCCGCCGCGATCAGATAGGGCGACACCCGGCTCCGCGTGCACAGCCCGCCATTGCCGTCGCTGACCATCGTCTGTTCGAATTCGATGCCCTGCTGATGCCGCATCGAGCGGCGGACGGTCGCGGTGACCAGCTGCCCCTCGCCAAAGTCAATCACGAAGCGCGTGCCGACCGGCACGTCCAATATACCCTCGATCAGGGCGCCGGTGGTCGACAGGTTGCGGATCACCACCGCGTAACGATGATTGCCGTGGATCGCGCCGACCTTGCGGAACAGCGAATAGCGGTCGTTGCGCTGGCGCGCGGGGCCGGCGGGCTGGATCCTCCACGATCCCGCCGTATGTTCGAGCAGTTCGGCCTGCGGCACGGGCTTGCTGTAGACATAACCCTGGACGTGGCTGACGTTGAGCTTGCGGACCAGTTCGAGCTGGTCGAGCGATTCGATGCCCTCGGCGGTCGTTTCCATATCGAGCGCTTCGGCAAGCGCGACGATCGCGGCGATGATCGCACCGTTGCGCGACCCCGGGATCGTCGCATCGCGAACGAAGCTCTGGTCGATCTTGATCTTGTCGAACGGCGCCGATTGCAGATAGCCGAGCGACGAATAGCCGGTACCGAAATCGTCGAGCGCGAGGCGGACGCCCAGATCCTTCAGCGCCTCGAACATCCGGTTCGTTTCGGCGGTGTCGCCGAGGAACACGCTTTCGGTGATTTCAAGTTCGAGCCGGTCGGGTGCAAGGCCGGCCGCGTCGAGCGCCTGCGCGACGATCCGCGGCAAGTCCTCGTTCGCGAACTGGACCGGCGAAACATTTACCGCGACGCGCATGTCGCCCGGCCAGCGCGCGGCGTCCGCGCAGGCCTTGCGGAGCACCCATTCGCCGAGCTCCCATATCAGATTGGCCTCCTCGGCGATCGGGATGAACAGGATGGGCGAAATCACGCCGCGATCGCGGTGGGTCCAGCGGATCAGCGCCTCCACCCCGGTCACCATGTCCGATCTGGAGTTGACGACGGGCTGATAACAAAGCTCGATCTCGCCGCGGGTCAGCGCGTCGCGCAAATCCTCTTCAAGCGCACGCCGGTCCTCGGCCGCTTGGTGCAGCTCGCTCGAATAGAAAGCGAACCGGCCGCGGCCGTTGCCCTTTGCCGCATAGAGCGCAAGATCGGCGTTGCGGACAAGATCGTCGCTGCTGAGCCCGTCGAACGGCGCGATCGCGACCCCGACCGACGCCCCGATGATACAGCGACTGCCTTCGACCGAATAGGGCTGCGACAGGCCGGCGATGATATCGGACGCGATGTCGCCGAGCTTGCCGCGATCCTCGACGTCAGGAAGGATGATCTGGAATTCGTCGCCGCCGAGACGGCTGACCATTTCGCGATCGCCGACGATCCTGAGCAGGCGTTCGGCGACCTGTTTCAGGAGCGCGTCGCCCGCCGGATGGCCGAGCGTGTCGTTGACCTGCTTGAAGCGATCGAGGTCGAGCAGCATGATCGCGCAGGATCGCTGCTGCTGCGAAAAGGCGGCAAGCGTGGCGTCGAGCTTTTTCGATATGTTGAAACGGTTGGCGAGCCCGGTGAGCGAGTCATAGAGCGCGAGCCTCGACGCGTCCTCCGCCGAGCGGCGCTGCGCCGTGATATCGGTGCCGCTGCCGCGATAGCCGGTGAACCGTCCCGCGTCGTCGAACTGCGGGCGCCCCGAAACGGCCCACCAGCGATCGTCGCCCTCGAACGCGCTGCGCAGCGGCAATTCGTCGAACTTCGATTGCCGCGTCAGCAGGAATGGCAAAGTGCGCTGGCGTTCGCCCTGACTGTCGACGGGAAGGAACAGATCGGTGAAGGCGGTGCCGAGCAGCCCTCCGCCCGTTCGCCCCATCAGCCGCGCTACCGAATCGGTGATATAGGTCAGCCGCCCCTTGGCGTCGGTCGACCAGAACCAGCCCTGCCCGCTTTCCTCATAATTGCGGAGGAGGAGCAACGCCTCGCGCGTCGGCAGGTTCGCCGCGGCATCGCCGCGCGGCTTTCCCGTGCGCGAACCGATCAGGCCGAAAAAGCCGCGTTGGCCCTCCTCGCCTTCACTGCCCCGGTCACCCGTATCCATCCGCGATGGGACGTCCATTCAACAAACTCTTCAGCTGTTCGCCACTCGCGGCGATTATGCCGGAAAAGGGATTGCGATAGGGTAAATTGCCGGGGTGCCGACCCCGGGCTCGTGCCGGAACGAAACAGCGGAGGGGCGCTACGCGGATCGCTTGCTGCGGCCTCGCGGCCCTCGCGGCTTTCGCCCGTCCTGCCTCATTAACCTTCCATCGAAGCGCGATATTAATATGGGCCTCGCGATGGGTGCCCCATGCCAATGACCGTATATCTTAACAACAACCCGCGATCGGCCGGCAAGGGCCGCGCCTCGCGCCGGCAATTGCGGCTTCCGCTCCACGGATCGAAAGCGACGGGAGCCGAAATCGAGGCGCTGGTCCACAATATCTCCGCGACCGGGATGCTCGTCGAGAGCGGCGCGCCGCTCGAGGTCGGCGAGGTGATCGAGGTCAATCTGCCGCACAGCGGCAAGACCGCGACGAAGGTCATCTGGACCAGCAACCGCCTTGCGGGCTGTCAGTTCGAGATGCCGATCTCGCCCGCTACGCTGAGCGCCGCGCAGCTGCGCAGCGTGGTGGGGCCGGACGTGCACGCGCACGAGGGTCTGCCCGCATCGGCGGCCGAGAGTTTCGGCGTTCGCCTGCAAAGGCTGCGTAGCGCCCGCGAATTGACCCAAGGCCAGCTCGCCGCCCGGCTGGGTGTCAGCGAACCGTCGATCTCGGCATGGGAACTCGACAAGGCGCGCCCCAAGGCCGGCCGGATGGAAGCGCTATCCGAGGCGCTCGGCGTCGAAATCTCCGAACTGCTTGGCTTCGACGAAGCCGAAAATCTGAACGAGCTGGTCGCCAAGGCCAAGGCACAGATCGCCCGCGCCGCGGGGGTCGAACCCGCGAAGATCCGGTTCACGATCGAGATATAGCCGGGAGCGGGGGCCATTGCCTGCATGCGACCGGAAGTCGACCTTTCCTTCATCGTCACCCCGGACTGATCCGGGGTCCATAACTTCAGCGCTGTGACGGATCCCGGATCAAGTCCGGGATGACGAATGTCTGGAGCCCGCCCCGCGAAGCGCTGGATGGCAGGAATCGACCGATTGCAGACAATAAGTCCCGTCACTCGTGTAAGTCGATGCATCGCCTCAACAAGGTGCCGTTGCGTCACGGAATCTGGCCCATGGACACCCCACGTTGCCAGGTATATCGACAAAGCGCTCTCTCGTGATCGTACCCTTCCTGGAGGTCTTCATGAACGGCGGCTCGTTTCTTATCGGTGTCGGGATAGTCCTTGCCGGTAGCATCGCGACATTGGAGTGTGCATACGCCCAAGGGGTCAGAGCGGAAGATCCCGATCTGCAGGCAACGCTCGAGAGGATGGATGCGGCTCATATTGCGTTCCACAATGGAAACCCTGAGCCCTCAATGGCTATCTGGTCCCACGCTTCCGACGTGACGCTGACGGGCGGCGCCGGAGGAAAAATTGAGATGGGTTGGGACAATGTGCGTCCACGGCTGCGATGGGCGAGCGCACAATATACCAGAGGTCGTCAACAGAATGAGCGGGTCCGGGTCACGAGCGCCGGGGACCTTGCCCTCGTGGTGCAGTACGAGCACATATGGTTCTACCCGCCAGGTTCGCAAACGGAATCGGAACGGCACTATCGCGTCACAACCGCGCTTCGCAGGGAGGCGGGGCAGTGGCGCGTGATTCACCGTCACGCCGATACCATGATGGCACGTGAAACCCCACGCTAGCTGGACCCGACGAAGACCGGGTGACCGGCCGATCTGCCTTATATCCGCGTTCCACCCTGTTACAGCCATTTTGTCTCGCGGCTTCGAACGGCCGAAAATGATTCTGGCGCCGCCGAAATCGGAAAAAGCCATCCGGCCATCATGCTCGCGCGATGCAGGAAACGACGGCGGGAGTGCAAAAGATCGGGCCCGGGCGCCTATCCCTTCGGCAGCAACAGGCTTGCGTCCCCATAGCTGTAGAAACGGTAGCCTTCCTCGATCGCATGCCGGTACGCCGATTGCATGATTTCCAGCCCCATCAGCGCGCTGACGAGCATGAACAACGTCGATCGCGGCAGATGAAAATTGGTCATCAGCCCGTCGATCGCCCTGAAACGATAGCCGGGGGTGATGAAGATCGCGGTATCGCCCGCGAAGGGCGCGATCGCGCCGTCCTCCCGCGCCGCGCTCTCGAGCAGGCGCAGGCTGGTCGTGCCGACCGCGATGACGCGGCCGCCCGCCGCGCGCACCGCGTTGAGCCGCGCCGCGGTATCGGCATCGATGCGCCCCCATTCGGCGTGCATGACATGGTCTTCGGTATCGTCGGCCTTCACCGGCAGGAAGGTGCCGGCGCCGACATGGAGCGTCAGCGTCTCGGTCTTCACCCCCGCCGCCGCCAGCGCCTGGAGCAGCTTCGGCGTGAAGTGCAGCGCCGCGGTCGGCGCGGCAACCGCACCATCCTCGCGCGCGAACATCGTCTGGTAATCGCTGCGATCGTCCTCGTCGGTCGGGCGCTTGCCCGCGATATAGGGCGGCAGCGGCATCGTGCCCGCGCGTTCGAGCAGGACTTCGACGGGCTCGTCGCCCGCGAAGGCGAGGATGAAGCTGCCGTCGGCCCGCCGCTCCTCGGCGACGGCCGAGACCCCGGCGCCGAAATCGACGCTCTCGCCGACGCGCAGCCGTTTGGCGTTGCGTATGAACGCCTGCCAGCGGCGCAGGTCGATCCGCTTGTGGAGCGTCGCACCGATCCTTGCCCCCGGCGCGCTCTGCGCACCATCAGGTCGAACGCCGCGCCGCCCCTCAAGCTGCGCCGGGATGACCCGCGTGTCGTTGAAAACAAGGCAGTCGCCCGGACGCAGCCATTGCGGCAGGTCGGAGACGCCCGCATCGACCATGACGCCGCCGTCGACGACGAGCATCCGTGCGGCATCGCGCGGGCGCGCGGGACGCAGCGCGATGCGCTCGTTCGGCAGCTCGAAATCGAAGGCGTCGACGCGCATGGTTTTCGTGCGCGTCCCCGCGCGCCTACTGCTTGATCGGAGCGTTGAGCTCGTCGACCGTCACCGCGGGCGCGGCGACGGGCGCGGGCACGGTTTCGGTCAGCATCGATGCCGGCGGCATCGGCTTGTTGTCGGCGGCGACCGACACCTGGACCATGCGCGACATCACCTCGGGCGGCTCGCCCTTATGGATCGCGTCGATATATTGCATGCCCGAGATGACGCGGCCGAAGGCGGTGTAGCGGCGGTCGAGCGAAAAGCGCGGCTGGAGCATGATGAAGAACTGGCTGTTCGCGCTGTCCTCATTCTCGGCGCGCGCCATCGACAGCGTCCCGCGCAGGTGCGGGGTCGGGTTGAATTCGGCCTTGAGGTCGGGGAGCTGCGAACCGCCCTGCCCCGTCGCGGACGGATCGCCCGTCTGCGCCATGAAGCCGTCGATCACGCGGTGAAACTTGATCCCGTCATAGAAGCCCGCGCGCGCAAGCTGCTTGATGCGCGCGACATGGTTCGGCGCGACGTTGGGAAAGAGCTGGATCACGACCCGCCCGCCCGTCGAGAGGTCGAGGTTGAGCATATATTCGGGATTGTTGATATACTGGTCGGGCGTCATCGCCGGCACCGCGGGCGCTTCCACCGCGGGCGTCGCGTCGGTCGTCGCGGGCGCGGCCGGGGTTTCTACCGGCGCCGGTGCCGGGGTTTCGGCCGGCGGAGGCGGCTGGCTTCCTTCGGGGTTCGGCGAGGGCGCGGGCGGAACTTCCTGCGCGACGGCCGCAGCCGCCAGACCGAACGCCATCGCCGTGAGAACCAAGGGGCGGAAGGAAGATTTCATGCTGGATCGGCCTTTAGAATAACAAACTGGATTTGCGCCCCGATGGCGCGCCCTAGCGGGAAAAAGCTGAACGCTCAATGATCGGTGTCAGCGCTCGCCCTGGAGGAGCCCCCGTTCGGCGATGCGGCCGACGACCGCCTCGCGCACCGCAGGCGTCACGAATTTGCGGATGTCGCCGCCAAAGATCGCGATTTCCTTGACCAGCCGCGACGCGATCGGCTGCAACCCGACGTCGGCCATCAGGAACACCGTCTCGATCCGGTCGTTGAGCTGCTGGTTCATCCCCGCCATCTGATATTCATATTCGAAGTCGGCGACCGCGCGCAGCCCGCGCACGATGACGCTCGCGCCTTCGCGTGTCGCAAAATCCATCAGCAGCGAGTTGAAACCGGTGACGCGAATATCGCCCTCGATCGAAGCGACCTCGGCCTTCACCATCGCGATGCGTTCATCGTCGTCGAACATCGGCGATTTGGTGATGTTCGTCGTCACCCCGATCACGAGCCGGTCGACCAGCTTGGCGCCGCGCCGGATGATGTCCATATGGCCGAGCGTGATCGGATCGAACGTACCCGGATAAACCCCCACCCGCATCAACGGTCCCTTTCCACGACATAATGCGCGATCGCGCGGAGCAGCGCCGCCTCTTCGCCGAAGCCGCCGAGATGCGCAATCGCCTGTTCGACCAGCAGTCCCGCCTGTTCGCGCGCGCGTTCGAGCCCCATCAGCGTGACGAAGGTCGCCTTGCCCGCGGCATCGTCCTTGTGCAGCGCCTTGCCTGCGAGCTGCTCGTCGCCCTCGACGTCCATGATGTCGTCGGCGATCTGGAACGCGAGCCCGATATCGCGGGCATAACCGCGCAAGGGGCGGCGGCCCTCGGGCGGGACGCGCGCGAGGATCGCCCCCGCCTCCACCGAAAAGGCGATCAGCGCCCCGGTCTTCAATTGCTGGAGCCGCGTCACGGTCTGCAGGTCGAAATCGGAAGTCTCGGCGGCGAGGTCCATCATCTGCCCGCCCGCCATGCCCGCGGGCCCGGCCGCCCGCGCGAGTTCGCAGCAAAGTTCGCTGCGGACGAAGGGATCGGCATTCGTCACCGGATCGCACAGCCATTCGAACGCGAGCGCGTGCAGCGAATCGCCCGCGAGCACCGCGGTCGCCTCGTCGAACGCCTTGTGCACCGTCGGCTTGCCGCGGCGCATGTCGTCGTCGTCCATGCACGGCAGGTCGTCGTGGATCAGCGAATAGACGTGCATCGCCTCGACGGCGGCGCCGACGCGCAGCGTCAGCGTGCGATCGACGTGAAAAAGGTCGCCCGCGGCGCGGACGAGCAGCGGGCGAAGTCGCTTGCCGCCGGCCACCGCCGCATGGCGCATCGCTTCATAAAGCGGTCCGCGCGGGTCCGACGGAACCGCCAGCAGCTGATCGAACAACGCGTCGATTCCCGCCGCGACCTCGGCCTGGGCGGAAAGGAACAATTGCGTCCCGCGCGATACTTCGTCGTCGACGAGCGCCACCCCGGATCAGCTTTCGCCGAAGGGGGTGGTTCCCGTGGGCCGGCCGTCGGCGCCGAGGCTGACCTGTTCGATCCGCGCCTGCGCCGCGGCAAGCCGCGCTTCGCAATGGCCGCGCAGCGCATGGCCGCGCTCATAGAGCGTCACCGATTCCTCGAGGTTCACGTCGCCGCTTTCGAGCCGGCGCACGATCGTCTCGAGCTCGCCCATCGCTGCCTCGAACGACAGGGATGCGATGTCGGCGACGCCAGCGGCTTCGGGGGTGTCCGTCATGGCCCTGCTTTGGCCCCTTCGCCCCCTCGCGGTCAAGCTTGACGTGGTGATTTCGCCCTATAGCCTCGTACCATGTTCATCGGCCATTTCGCTCCGGCGCTGATCGCCGCGGCCCGCCCGAAGGCTGCGGGGCTCGGGACGCTCTTCGTCGCGGCGCAACTCGTCGATATCGGTTTCGCCGCGCTGCTCGTCCCCGGGGTCGAGGCGATGCGGATCGTCCCCGGCATCACCGCGATGAACCCGATGGACCTTTATCACATGCCCTATACGCACAGCCTGCTCGGCGCGCTGATCTGGGCGACGCTGTTCGGCGCCCTCGTCCGGTTGGCAACGAAACGGAAAGAAGCCGCGATCGGTGCCGCGCTGGTCGTCGTCTCGCACTGGTTCATCGACCTCCTCGTCCATATTCCCGACCTGACGCTCGCGGGGGCACCGCCGAGGCTCGGTCTTGGTCTGTGGAATCATCCGCTGATCGCGATGCCGCTCGAGATTCTGCTGATCGGCGGCGCCTTTCTCCATTATCTGCGCCGCACCGAAGCGCCGGGCGGAAACCGCCGGCTCGGGATCCTCGCCGCCCTGCTCGCTTTCGCGCAGGCGGTCGACTGGTTCGGCCCGAAAGAGCCCGCCTATTCGCTCGCGATCCCCGCGACGATGCTCTTCGCCTATACGCTGCTGGCGGGGACCGCGGCGTGGGCGGGAGCGAACCGGCAGCCGCGGAAACGCTGACCCCTTCGCTTCGGCGCAATCACGTTTCTGTTTTTTGCAATTGATGGCGTCCGCGCCACCCGCCATGTTGCACCGCACAAGAAGAGAGGGGCTCGAAGGCAAGTTTTGTTCAACCGACGTTGTTCATTGACAAGGACTTGCACCATGAAAAAATTCATTCTCCCCGCCCTCGGCCTGCTCGCGCTGGCGCCGACCATTGCCTTTGCGAAGGACGGGGCAGCCAAGCGCTTCGAGCATGACGGCGCGACCTACAGCTATACCGTCACGCAGGTCGGCGACACCCGCGTGATCAGCGGCATCGAGGAACGCACCGGCAAGCCGTTCACGCTCCGCGTCGGCCAGCACCGCGTCCGCGGCACCGTCGGTTCGCAGCAGGTCAGCTTCGCGCTGCGCGACGTCGCGCCGCTCGGGATCGAGACGACCACGCTCGCCGCGCGCTGACCCCCGCTCCGACCGCAGACCCCATGATGTTTTCGCATCATGGGGTCTGTTCGTTTGGCGCCTGTACGGCTAAAGGCGGGTCCTTGTTCAAATAGGGACTGTCCCTATTTTTCGCCTATTTTTGGAGGCCGGCCCCGCCGTCGGAGCGCCATGCGACCGCCGATGTCGCCCGCGTGCCCGGCAAGCCATGCCGGCGCCGCGCGCGGGCGCCCCGACAGCAACGCCGCTTCGACGGCCTCCGCGTCGTCTTCGGCGGCTTCCAGCCCCTTCGCCAGCATCGCGCGCCAGTTCGGAATCGCCGCCGCGAACTCGGTACCGCTCACCAACCGGTCGGGGCGCCGCGCGACATGCGCCGCCGCGCTCGACCAGGTCCATTGCTCGGCCGCATCCACCAGCCCCGCCTTCACCGGATTATTCTCGACGTAGCGCAGCGCGACCATCAGGTGCGCGTCATCCATGGCATAGCTGGCATAGCGCCCCTGAAACAGGTGCCCGCTCGTCTGCTGCATCCGGTTCACGCGCTGCGACAGGCGGGTCGCTGCGCTGGCGACCGGCCCGCGCAGGCCGTCGGTGGTCGACGGCACCAGAATGAGGTGGACGTGATTGTCCATCAGACACCATGCCAGGCAGCGCGTCGCAAAGCGACGGCATCCCTCGGCGAGCCAGTCGATATAGCTGCTGCGGTCTTCCTCCGAAAAGAAGATCGGCTGACGGCGATTGCCGCGTTGCACAACGTGGTGCGGCACGTCGGGAATCACGATACGCGATGAGCGAGGCATCGGGCCTCCAATAAATAGGGACTGTCCCTATTTATTGCACTCCGCGACCCGTCCGGCAAGCGGGCGGCTCAATAAATAGGGACTGTCCCTATTTATTGAGCCTGTTCGCACCGTGCGCACGCCGCTAAAGGCGCGCCATGACTCAGACAGCAACCGCGCCCGCCTCCGTCATCACCCCCGAGATCGTCGCCGAACACGGCCTGTCTCCGGAAGAATATGACCGCGTCCTCGCCGCGCTCGGGCGCGAGCCGAACCTTGTCGAACTCGGCATCTTCTCGGTCATGTGGTCCGAGCATTGCAGCTACAAAAGCTCGCGCATCCACCTCAAGAAGCTGCCGACCGAGGCGCCGTGGGTGATCTGCGGCCCCGGCGAGAACGCCGGCGTCATCGACATCGGCGAAGGGCCCGACGGCAAGAAGCTTGCCGCGATCTTCAAGATGGAGAGCCACAACCATCCGTCGTACATCGAACCCTATCAGGGCGCGGCGACCGGGGTCGGCGGCATTTTGCGCGACGTCTTCACCATGGGCGCGCGCCCGGTCGCCAACCTCAACGCGT
>JAGHZY010000055.1:19401-19653 GCA_017745175.1 Sphingopyxis sp.
GATCGATCTTGCCGCGCCGCAGGGCACCGCGGTCTACGCGACCGCCGACGGCACGGTGGATCGCGCCGATTGGTTCGGCGGCTACGGCAATTGCGTCGGCGTCCCGACGGTGGGCGGCGAGGTCAATTTCCACAAGGCCTATGACGGCAATATTCTCGTCAACGCGATGACCGTCGGCGTCGCCGAGCAGGACAGGATCTTCTATTCGGCCGCGAGCGGCGTCGGCAATCCGATCGTCTATGTCGGGTCTGT
>JAGHZY010000056.1 GCA_017745175.1 Sphingopyxis sp.
GCCGCGACGCGCAGGGGTGAAGCCGCGCGAGCCGTATGGCCGTCCGCTTCGGCCGGACAGCCGGCCGCGGCACCGGCGACGTCTGCGACAGCACCCGCCCCAGCAACGGGGGCTCCCGTCCTGCAGTCTCCGTTTCGGCAGACCATTCGCCAGCTACCCGAAACCACGCCGGCGCCGGCCGCGACGGAGCCCCGGCTACAACCGGCAACGCCCGCCGCCATGCCCACGCCGACGCCCGTTCCCGCGACGACGACGGCGTCTGCGCCGATCGGCGCCACCGTCGATGCCGGCAGAGGCCCGATAGGCCCGGGCTTTTCGATCTCCGATATGGGTCGTTCGGCCGCCGCTGTCCCTCCCGCGCCGACACCGGCGCCGTCAGGCGCGATCGAATCGAATCCCGCGGCGGCCATGCCGACGCCCGCTTCGGTTCCGGCAGCTGCCGCGCCGGCGCCCGTTTCGGCCCCGGCGACGGCTGTGCCGGCGCCCGTTTCGGCCCCGGCGACGGCTGTGCCGGCGCCCGTTTCGGCAGCGCCGCTGGCGTCGCTCGCCGATATCGCCGGGTCGATCGAGATTCCGGCCGAGGAGCTGGCGCAATCGGGCAATGCGGTCGGCGCCGACACGCTCGCCAGGCTGATGGACGACAGGCGCAAGGCCGATGCGGCCGAGGCAGCGAAGCGCGAAAAGGATGCTGCCGCGGCGAAAGCCAAGGCCGAAGCCGATGCCAAGGCCAGGGAAGAAGCGGCCGAGAAGAAGGCCAGTCCCGCGCGCATCTGGGTGCAGGTCGCGACTGGCGCCAATGCAAAGGCGCTCGCGACCGATTTCGGCAAGTTCGCGAAGAAAAGCCCTGCGGTCTTCAAGGGCAGGTCGGGCGCGACGACCGAATGGGGCAAGACGCGGCGCCTGCTCGTCGGCCCGTTCAAGGACCGCAAGGCGGCGCAAGACTGGCTCGCCGATTACAAGAAGGCCGGCGGTGACGGCTTTCTCTTCAACAGCGAGGCGGGTCAGTCCGTCGATCCGGTCAAGTGAGCGTAGCGGATTGCGCCAGCGATCCCGCTCGCAGCCGCGGGCGGCGCCACATCGAATCGGGCCGT
Source organism: Sphingopyxis sp. (assembly GCA_017745175.1). Taxonomy (GTDB): domain Bacteria; phylum Pseudomonadota; class Alphaproteobacteria; order Sphingomonadales; family Sphingomonadaceae; genus Sphingopyxis. The sequence goes on from JAGHZY010000056.1 coordinate 1,092, forward strand.
GTCGTGCGTGGGCCGCGTGACGATTTCCAGCGCGACCGCGACCGCATCATCCACTCGATCGCCTTTCGCCGCCTCCGCCACAAGACGCAGGTCTTCGTCGCGCCCGACGGCGACCATTATCGCGTCCGCCTGACCCACAGCATCGAGGTTGCGCAGATCGGCCGCGGCATCGCGCGCGCGCTCGGGCTCAACGAGGATCTGACCGAGGCGCTGTGCCTCGCGCACGACATCGGCCATCCGCCCTTCGGCCACGCGGGCGAGGACGCGCTGAAGGCGGCGATGGCGGACCATGGCGGTTTCGATCACAACGGCCATACGCTGCGCACGCTCGCGCGGCTCGAATGCCCCTATCCGCGCTTCGACGGGATCAATCTGACGTGGGAGACGCTCGAAGGGCTGGCCAAGCATAATGGCCCGGTCACCGATCCCGGCTGGGCGCTCGCCGAAATCGACGCCGACTTCCCGCTTGATCTTGGCAGTCACGCGAGCCTCGAGGCGCAGATCGCGGCGATCGCCGACGACATCGCCTATGACAATCACGACATCGACGACGGGCTGCGCGCCGGGCTGCTCGACGTCGACCAGCTGATGGAACAGCCCTTCGTCGCCGCAAATTTCCATGGTGTCGAGGGCCGCTTTCCCGGCGCGCCGCGCGACCGCCTGCTGCGCGAACTCGTCCGCGACCAGATCGGCGTGATGGTCAACGACGTGATCGCGGCGACCGAAGCCAATGTCGCCGATGCCGGCGTCGCGAGCGTCGGCGAGGTTCGCGCGGCGGGCCGGACGCTCGGCGGCTTTTCGCCCGAACTCGCTGCGCAGGAACGCGAACTGAAACGCTTCATGTACGCGAATCTCTATCACCACCCCGAACAGCTCGCCGCCGCCGAGGGTGCGAACAAGGTCGTCGGCGATCTGTTCGCCGCCTATGCCGACGACCCGCGCCTGATGGGCGGCGACTGGCCGGCGCGCATCCCCGGCGAAGAATGCGCGACAAACCGGCATATCGGTGATTATATCGCGGGCATGACCGACCGTTTCGCCATCGACCGCTACGCCGAAATCTTCGGCCGCGATGCGGTGCCCCCGGCGCTCGCGCATGCCTGACGCGCTGATCGTCGGCGCGACCGGCATGATCGGGCGCGCGGTGATCGCTCATTCCGGTTCGGCGCCCCTCGTCATCGTTGCGCGCCGCGAGGTCGACGGCTTGGCTTCGCACCACAAACAGATCGTGGCGCCCTCCGAACGCTGGGCTGACATCATCGCCGCGGAGAAGCCTGCAGTGCTGATCTCGTGCCTCGGCACGACGATCCGGCAGGCGGGGTCGCAGGCGGCGTTCCGCGCGGTCGATCACGACCTCGTCCTCGCCGCCGCACGCGGGGCCCGGGCCGGCGGTACGCCGCACATGATCGCGGTCAGTTCGGTCGGCGCCGCGGCGAAGAGCGGCAATTTCTATCTGCGCATCAAGGGTGAGACCGAGGACGATCTCGCTGCGCTCGGCTTCGAGCGCCTCGACCTGCTTCGCCCGGGTCTGCTCAGGGGCGACCGGCCGGGGCCGCAACGGCTGGGCGAGGGGCTGGCGACGATCGCCGCGCCGCTGACCGATGCGCTGCTTCACGGCAGCTTCCGCCGCTACCGCTCGATTTCGGGCGACAGCGTTGCCGCGGCGATCGTCGCGCTCGCGGGGCAGCATGGCCCGGGCGTGCATATCCACGAAAACGACGCGATCCGCGCGCTCGCCGATTGACTCCGCCAAGGGGCGGCGCCAAGGCTCGCAGCGTCTGTCGGGTTCCGCGAGGGATTCGACCGGCCGCGCGGGAGAGCGCGGGGGCGACCCCGCCACCGAAGGAGCAACCGCCCCGGAAACTCTCAGGTCAAGCGGACCGCGCAGGCCGGAACGGACACTCTGGAAAGCGTTCCGGTCGTTTTGCCGGAACCACCGAAGGGGTAACTCCATGAAATCATGGAGGAAAACTCTCAGGTTCCCGTGACAGAGGGGGCATGGCACAGGGCGGCACCGCGCCGCGCCTTGCCGTGTCAACGACGACGGGAGTGTGCGATATGCGCGAAGATGAAGAAGTTGCGATCGAAACGGCGACCCTGCCGCTCGATGCCTGGCACCGCGCGAACGGCGGCCGCATGGTCGAGTTTGCGGGCTATTGGATGCCGATCCAGTATGAAGGCATCATGGCCGAACATCTGTGGACGCGCGAGAACGCAGGTCTGTTCGATGTCAGCCACATGGGGCAACTGGCGCTTTCGGGCGACGGTGTTGCCGAGGCGCTCGAAACCCTCGTTCCGGGCGATATCTCTGCGCTCAAGCCGGGCCGGATGCGTTATTCGCTGCTCCTCGCCGAAGACGGCGGCATTCTCGACGATCTGATGATCACCAACGAGGGCGATCAATATGGCATCGTCGTCAACGGCGCGGTGAAATGGGAAGATATTGGCCATCTGCGCGAGAATCTGCCCGACGATATCACCCTCAATCACAACGAGGACTATGGCCTGCTCGCGCTGCAGGGACCGAAAGCGGTCGACGCGCTCGCGCGACTGGTCCCCGAAGCCGCAGGTCTCGTCTTCATGCAAGCGACCCGCGCGACTTGGGAGGGCCATGCGATCGGCCTCAGCCGCTCGGGCTATACGGGTGAAGACGGCTTCGAAATCTCGCTGCCGAACGACGCGCTCACCGCCTTCGCCGACGCGCTCTGCGCAATGGACGAGGTGAAGCCGATCGGTCTTGGCGCCCGCGATTCGCTGCGGCTCGAAGCCGGGTTGCCGCTCTACGGCCATGATCTGACCCCCGCGATCGACCCCGCCGAAGCCGACCTTGGCTTCGCGGTGAGCAAGCGCCGCCGCGAGGAAGAGAATTTCCCCGGCGCCGCACGCATCCTCGGCCATCTCGAAGACGGCCCGCCGCAGAAGCGCGTCGGCCTGCTCGTTGACGGCAAGCTGCCGGTACGCGAGGGGGCGAAGCTGTTCGACGGCGAAGACGAGATCGGTGTCGTGACCTCGGGCGGTTTCGCGCCGAGCGTCGGGGCGCCGATCGCCATGGGTTATGTCCCGACGAGCCTTTCGGCACCGGGCACCACGGTCGCTGCCGAGGTGCGCGGCAAGCGTGTGCCTTGCACCGTCGCGGCCATGCCGTTTGTTTCACATAATTATGTTCGTAAAACAGGAGGTTGACTGATGCCGCGTTATTTTACCGAAGAGCATGAGTGGATCGACGTCGACGGCGATGTCGCGACAGTCGGCATCACCGACTTCGCGCAGGGCCAGCTTGGTGACATCGTGTTCGTTGAGGTTCCTGACACCGGCGCCGAACTCAGCAAGGGCGGCGACGCCGCGGTCGTTGAATCGGTGAAGGCGGCAAGCGACGTCTATGCACCGGTCGACGGCACCGTGACCGAAGGCAATGGCCAGCTTGAAGAGGATCCGGCGCTCGTCAACTCGGACCCCGAAGGCGAAGGCTGGTTCTTCCGCATGACGCTCGGCGACAAGAGCCAGCTCGACGGCCTGATGGACGCCGCGGCGTACAAGGCCTTCTGCGACGCCCTGTAACCGATCGCCCCTCCCGCAAACGGGAGGGGGAGGGATGCGATGACCGACGCCGCGCTTCTTGCAAATTGTCGCCTGATGGTGGCGACGCCCATCTATGAGGGCGCGCAGGGCACCTATGTCCGCGCGGCGCTCGACCTTGCTCTGCGCGCACAGGCGATGGGCGTGCCGGTGCGGTTCGAGTTCATCCTTTACCAGCCGTCGATCACCCGCGCGCGCAACATGCTGGCGGCGATGTTCCTCGCGAGCGACTGCACGCATCTGCTGTTCGTCGATGCCGATATCGATTTTTCGCCCGATGACGTGTTTTCCATGGTGCAGGCGATGGATACGCATCCCGAAGTCGGCGTGCTCGGCGCGGCGTATCCGCGGCGTATGGTCAACTGGCGCAACGTCGCGCGCGCCGTCGAGCTCGGGCTTGCCAGGGACAATCCGGCCGAACTCGAACGATATGCGGGCGAGTTTGCACTGCATTTCCTGCATCCCGACCAGAACTTCAGGATGACCGATCTTGTCGAGCTGTCGCGGCTCGGCACCGCGATGATGCTGATCCGGCGCGCGGTTTTTGACGGGCTGAAGACGGCGCTTCCCGATCTCGTCTTCCGCCCCGACCCGGCCGAACGGCACGCGCACGGAGTGGGTGAGCTCGAGCCGGCGTTCTTTTGCCCGCTCATCGAACCTGACACCCAGGCCCTGCTTTCGGACGACTATGCCTTCTGCCGCCGCGTCCGCGACGCGGGCTTTCGTATCTGGCTCGCGCCTTGGGTCCGCACGACCCATGCCGGGCCGACCGTCTTCACCGGCACGCTTGCCGACACCGTCCGGCTTTATTCCGTCAATCCAGCTTCTGCCCCGGAGTAGTTCATGCGTTATCTTCCCCTCACATCCGATGATCGCGCCGCGATGCTCGCGGCAATCGGCGCATCGTCGATCGACGATCTGTTCGCCGACGTGCCGGCCGAAGCGCGGCTCGATGGTCCGATAGCCGGGCTGCCGAATCATGCGAGCGAACTTGCAGTCGAGCGCCATATGGGCGCGCTCGCGCGTCGCAGCCGTGCTGCGGGAGAGGGGCCCTTCTTCCTCGGCGCCGGCGCCTATCGCCATCATGTGCCCGCCAGTGTCGATCATCTGATCCAGCGCGGCGAGTTCCTGACCGCCTACACGCCGTACCAGCCCGAAATCGCGCAGGGCACGCTGCAGATGCTATTCGAATTCCAGTCGCAGGTCGCGCGGCTGCTCGGCACCGACGTCGCCAATGCGTCGATGTACGACGGCTCGACCGCCTGCTGGGAAGCGGTCGTCATGGCGCGTCGCATCACCAAACGTGCGAAGGCGCTGCTCTCGACCGGTCTCCACCCGCACTATCGCAGCGTCGCGCGCACGATGGCAAAATATACCGGCGACATACTCGTCGATGGCGACCCGAGCCTTGTGCCCGGTACCGACTGGGCGGCGCTTGCTGACAGCATCGACAAGGAAACGAGCTGCGTCGTCGTCCAGTATCCCGATATCCTCGGCCGCATCGACGACATGACGAGGCTCGCCGAGGCCTGTCAGGCGGCGGGCGCATTGCTGATCGCGGTGGTAACCGAACCCGTCGCGCTCGGCCTCATCAAGTCGCCGGGCGAAATGGGCGCCGACATCGTGGTGGGTGAGGGGCAGTCGCTCGGGGTCGGACTGCAGTTCGGCGGACCCTATGTGGGCCTCTTTGCCTGCAAGACGAAATATGTCCGCCAGATGCCCGGCCGCCTCTGCGGCGAAACGGTCGATGCCAACGGCAAGCGCGGCTTCGTGCTGACGCTCTCGACGCGCGAGCAGCATATCCGCCGCGAAAAGGCGACCAGCAATATCTGCACCAATTCAGGGCTCTGTGCGCTGGCCTTCAGCATCCATATGACGCTGCTCGGCGAAGCAGGGTTGCGCCAGCTCGCCGCGATCAATCACGGGCGTGCCAAAGCCGCGGCTGCCGAGCTCGCCAAGGTTCCGGGCGTGTCGGTGATGAATGACAGCTTCTTCAACGAATTCACCCTGCTGCTGCCGACCGCGGCGCGGCCGGTGGTCCACAAGCTTGCGGAAATGGATGTCCTCGGCGGCGTGTCGCTCGGCCGCCTCTATCCCGACAATGACGGCCTTGCGAACGGCCTCATCGTCGCCGTGACCGAAACCGTGGCCGAGGCGGATATCGCCGCCTTTGCCGCTGCCCTGAAGGAGGTGCTGGCATGACCGCGCTCAACCGCGCCGGCTGGCGCCCCGAAATGAACGCCGCCGGCGGTGCCGACGATAATGTCACCTTCACCGGCAACCGTGCGCTGATGCTCGAGGAGCCGCTGATCTTCGAGATCGGCGGTACCGGGACCACGGGCGTCGATTTCGACGAAGCCGCCCTCGCCGCCGACCTCGGCGCGCTCGCACGCACCGCGCCGATCGGTCTGCCCGGGCTCAGCGAATCCGAAACCGTGCGCCACTATACGCGCCTGTCGCGCCAGAATTATGCGATCGACCTTGGCCTCTTCCCGCTCGGAAGCTGCACGATGAAGCACAATCCGCGCCTCAACGAAAAGGTCGCGCGGATGCCTGGCTTCGCCGACGTCCATCCGCTCCAGCCGCAGGAGACGGTGCAGGGCGCGCTGGCCGTGATCAACGAACTCGCCGTGTGGCTGATCAAGCTGACCGGTATGTACGGCGTCGCCATGTCGCCCAAGGCAGGCGCACATGGCGAGCTTTGCGGCATCCTCTGCATCAAGGCAGCGCTCGAGGCGCGCGGCGAGGACCGGCGCGTGCTGCTCGTTCCCGAAAGCGCGCACGGTACCAACCCCGCGACCGCCGCCTTCGCGGGTTTTACGGTCGAGGATATCCCGGCGACCGCCGAAGGCCGCGTCGACCTCGAGGCGCTCAGGGCGCGTCTCGGCCCCGACGTCGCGGGGGTGATGATCACCAACCCGAACACCTGCGGCCTGTTCGAGCGCGACATGAAGGCGATCTCGGATGCGGTCCACGCGGCGGGCGGGTACGTCTATTGCGATGGCGCGAACTTCAATGCGATCGTCGGCCGCGTGCGTCCGGGCGACCTCGGTATCGACGCGATGCACATCAATCTCCACAAGACCTTCTCGACCCCGCACGGCGGCGGCGGGCCGGGCTCGGGCCCGGTCGTGCTGTCGGAAGCGCTCGCGCCCTATGGCCCGCTGCCCTTCGTGGCGCGCTATGCCGATGGCACCCACAAGCTCGTCGAGGAAGAAAATGCCGGCGAGGAACATCCCGAAACCTTCGGCCGCATGACGGCGTTCCATGGCCAGATGGGCATGTTCACGCGGGCGCTGACCTATATCCTCAGCCATGGTGCCGACGGGCTCAAGCAGGTCGCCGAGGACGCCGTGCTCAACGCCAACTATGTGCTGCGCAGCCTCGAGGACGTGCTCGATGCGCCCTTCGCAGCGTCGGGTCCGTGCATGCACGAGGCGTTGTTCAGCGACAAGGGTCTCGCCGAGGGCTTCTCGACGCTCGATATCGCCAAGGGGCTGATCGACGAGGGCTATCACCCGATGACGGTCTATTTCCCCCTTGTCGTCCATGGCGCGATGCTCGTCGAGCCGACCGAGACCGAATCGAAGGCGGTGCTCGACCAGTTCGTCGGCGCGCTGCGCAGCATCGCGCTGCGCGCGAAGAACGGCGACCCGGCGCTCAAGACCGCGCCGCATTTCGCCCCGCGCGCGCGGCTCGACGAGACGCTCGCGGCGCGCAAGCCCATCCTCGCCTGGGAGGGGTGATGACCGAACCCGCGTCCGGCCCCGACCGTCCCGAAACGCGCTTCGGCGCCGGATGCGTCGCGGCCGGTGCGCTGTTCGCGATTGTCGCGATTCTCGGCTGGCTGATCGCGATCACCGCTTACGGCCTCGTCGTCGAGCAATGGGAGATGATCGAGGTCCGCCGCGAATTCAGCTACGACTGGGCCTTCCTTTACGCTCCGCTCTTCGCTGCCGGTCTCGGGCTCGCGACCGCCTTTGCCGCATCGCGCCGCGCGTCGGCGGCGCGAACGGCCTTGCTGATCACCGTCACCGGCGCCATTGCACTGCTGATCGGCGCTCTGCTCTTCGGGCTCGGCGGGCTGATCTGACGGGGAGTGTGTATATGGGCTGGGACAAACTCTTTCTGCTGGCCAATTATTGGGCCCTCGCCGGCTGGATCGCGCTCGCCTTCCTGCCGCGCGGGCCGAAAATCCTGGCTGCCATTCTCTATGTCGGCGTGTTCCTGCTCTGCCTGACCTATGCCGTACTGATCGTCGGTTTCCTGACCGGCGGCATCGACCCGGGCGGGCCGGGCGGCGGCGACTTCACGACACTGAAAGGCGTGATGAAGCTGTTCGACAGTCCCGGCGGCGCGACGCTCGGCTGGGTTCACTATCTCGCCTTCGATCTGTTCACCGGCATGTGGATCGCGCGCGACGCTGACCAGAAGGGTTTCAGCCGCATCGTGCAATTCCCCTTCCTGTTCCTGACGCTGATGGTCGGGCCGGTCGGCCTTTTCGCCTGGCTGATCGTCCGCGAACGCCGTGCGCGAGCGCAGACCAGGGCAAGGAAGTGACGTCGCAGCCGTGGACGCCGGGTGAGGGCGAGAGCGCCGACAAGCGTCACGCCCCTGCAACCTTGCGCAATCGCGATGCCATCGCCGCAGTCCTTGCCGGCTGGCTGCCGCCGTCGGGGACAGTGCTCGAGGTCGCGAGCGGATCGGGCGAACATGCGGTCCATTTTGCCGCCGCCTTCCCGTATCTGGATTGGCAACCAAGCGATCCCGACCCGGCCGGGCTGACGTCGATCGCCGCGTATCGCGCGGAGGCCGGTCTCGCGAATGTCGCGCGGCCGCTTGCGCTCGATGCGTCGGCTGAAGATTGGCCGGTCGATCGCGCCGCCGCGATCCTCTGCATCAACATGGTCCATATCAGCCCGTGGGAGGCAACGCCGGGCCTGTTCGCAGGAGCGGCGCGGCTGCTCGCACCGGGCGCGCCGTTGATCCTCTATGGCCCCTATATCGAGCCCGGCATATCGACCGCCGAAAGCAATCTCGCCTTCGACGCGAGCCTGCGCGCACGCAATCCCGCGTGGGGTCTGCGCGATACCGGCGCCGTCAAGGCCGCCGCTGCCGCCGCCGGTTTTGCCTTTGCCGAGCGCCGCGCGATGCCCGCGAACAATCTGATGCTCCTTTTCCGCCGCACCTGACGGACCTGACAGGTGCGGCGATCCGCGCTTTACCTCGCGGGTAGAGCCGCTAGCTTTCCCTCAATTGCGCGCAGAAGACGCGATTCGAGGAGAGAGGCGATGGGCCGCGACGTTTCGGACCTTTTCACATTCGACGAATTCCTGACCCATTGGGCCGCCGAGCGCCCCGACCGGGTGGCGCTGCGCGAGGAGGATCGCGTCTACAGCTACGCCGGGCTCGACGACCTCACCGCGCGGGCGGCGTCGGCGTTGATCGCGGCGGGGTTAGGGAAGGGCGACCGCATCGCGTGGATCGGCAAGAACAGCGACCTCTATTTCACCCTTTTCTATGGCGCGGCGCGCGCGGGCATCGTGATGGCGCCGATCGGCTGGCGGCTGTCACCGGCCGAATGGGCTTTCATCGTCAACGATACCCGGGCGAAGATGGTCTTCGCGGGGCCGGGGTTCGAGGGGCTGGCCGACCAGCTCGCCGGCAAGCTCTACGACGCGCCCGCGATCGTCGGCGCTGGCGATGCATGGGCCATGATCGAGGGCGCCGAACGCATATCCTTCGAACCTTCGGCGACGGATGATGCAGTGCTCCAGCTCTATACCTCGGGCACCACCGGCAACCCCAAGGGGGCCGTTCTGTCGAACCGCAATCTCTTCGCGCTTCGCAAACATTCGAGCGAGCTCGACATGCCCTACACCAAATGGGAGGATGCAGAGGCGGTGCTCGTCGCGATGCCGTGCGCGCATATCGGCGGCACCGGGCTTGGCATCATGGCGCTGGCGGCCGGGCTGCCGGGCGTCGTGCTCGCCGAATTCAATCCCGATGGCGTGTTCGACGCGGTCGAGCAGCATGGTGTCACGCGCTTCTTCATGGTCCCCGCGGCGCTCCAGATGCTGCTGATGCATCCGCGCTGCACGAGCGTCGATTACAGCCGCCTCAAATATATCCTCTACGGCGCCGCGCCGATCCCGCTCGAACTGCTGCGCCAGTGCATCAGGGTTTTCGGCGCCCAGTTCATCCAGGCCTATGGCATGACCGAAACCACGGGGACCATTTCGATGTTGCCGCCCGAGGACCATGATCCTGCGGGCAATGCGCGCATGCGTTCGGCGGGCAAGGCGCTCCCCGGCGTGGAAATCGTCATCCTCGGGCCCGATGGCCAACCGGTTCCGGCCGGAGAGGTGGGTGAGGTCGTCACGCGCTCGTCGAACAATATGCTGGGATACTGGAATCTGCCCGATGCGACCGCGAAAACGATGACCGGCGACGGCTGGATTCGCACGGGCGACGCGGGTTACCTCGATGCGGACGGCTATCTCTTCATCCACGACCGGATGAAGGACATGATCATCACCGGCGGCGAGAATGTCTATCCGGCCGAGGTCGAAAGCGCGATCTTCGGTCACCCCGCGGTGCAGGAGGTCGCGGTGATCGGCATCCCCGACCCGAAATGGGGCGAGACGGTGAAGGCGGTCGTCGTCGCCAAGCCGGGCACCCGCGTCGAGGAGGCCGACATCATCGCATGGGCGCGCGAGCGCATCGCGGCGTTCAAGGCCCCGCGCAGCGTCGATGTCATCGACGCGCTGCCGCGGAACGCGAGCGGCAAGATTTTGCGCAAGGATCTGCGTGCGCCCTATTGGGAAGGCTATGAGCGGATGGTGAACTGACGGGCGGTTATCGACCGAAAACGGTCTCACGTATTCGTATACGTAGCCGCGCCATGCTTGCCCTGCTCGGCCCGGGCTGCAACACCCCGGCACAGCGGGAGCCGCGAACGGCGAACCGGTGGGGAGACGCGTGATGGACAAGCCGAAGCAGGGCTTTGCCGGCCTGTGGAATATCAGCTTCGGCTTTTTCGGCATCCAGATCGGCTTTGCGCTGCAGAACGCGAATATGAGCCGCATCTTCCAGTCGCTCGGCGAGGATATCGAGAAATTGCCCGGCCTGTGGGTCGCGGCGCCGCTCACCGGCCTGCTCGTCCAGCCGATCATCGGCCATATGAGCGACCGGACGTGGCTCGGCCGCCTCGGCCGCCGCCGCCCCTATTTCCTCGCGGGCGCTATTCTGGCCGCGATTGCCCTGTTCGTGATGCCCGAAAGTCCGGCGATATGGTTCGCGGCGATGATGCTGTGGATCCTCGACGCCTCGCTCAACATCTCGATGGAGCCGTTCCGCGCTTTCGTCGGCGACATGCTGCGGAAGGACCAGCACAGCGTCGGCTATGCCGTGCAGACCGCCTTCATCGGCGCCGGCGCGGTCGTCGGGTCGCTGTTCCCGACGCTGATGGAGGCGATGGGTGTCGCCAATGTCGCGCCGCCGGGACAGATTCCCGATACGGTCCGCTATGCCTTCTGGTTCGGCGGGGTCGCGCTGTTTCTTGCCGTGTTCTGGACCATCGTCACAACAGGCGAATATAGTCCCGAACAAATGGCATCGTTCGACGCCGCGACGCCCGGCGAGGCCCCGGTGACCCGCGCACTCGCCTCGCACAGCCATGCCACCAGCCTCGCATGGATAGGTGCGGGCCTGCTCGTCATATTCGCGCGGCATCAGTTCGCGCTGCTCCGCGAAGTGCTGCTGCTTGGCGCGCTGCTGATCGGCTATGGCGCTGCGAGCATGGTCGCGATCGCGCTCGCGCGCCGGGGCCACGACAGGAATATGCTGTCGAGCATCGTCGGCGACTTCGCCGGCATGCCGCCGCTGATGAAGCGCCTCGCGCTCGTGCAGTTCTTCAGCTGGTCCGCGCTGTTCATCATGTGGATCAACACGACGCCGGTCGTCGCCCAATATCATTTCGGCACGACCGACGCTGCGAGCGCGGCCTATCAGACGGCCGCCAACCGGGTCGGCGAGCTGTTCGCCATCTACAATGGCGTCGCCGCGATCGCCGCGCTGTCGCTGCTCCCCTGGCTGTCGCGCCGTTTCGGTCAGGTCCGGACACACATGGTCGGCCTTGCGTGCGGCGCCATCGGCTACGGGAGCTTTTTCCTGTTACGCGATCCCGCCCATCTGATCGCCAGCGAAGTATTTATCGGCATTTTCTGGGCATCGGTCCTCGCAATGCCCTACGCGATCCTCGCCTCCAGCCTGCCGCAGGCCAAGCTGGGCATCTATATGGGGCTCTTCAATATCTTCGTCGTTTTGCCCCAGTTGCTCGTCGCGACGGTGATGGGCTCGATCATGAAGGCGCTGTTTCCGGGTGAGCCCATCTACACGATGGCCTTCGCCGCCTTCACGCTGCTGCTCGCACTGCTGGCCATGATACGCCTCGATCAAATGACGCCGCGCCCCGAGTCCGCTTGACCGGGGCAGCAAACCCGCCATATCGGCCGCGAAGGCGACGAGCGCGCGCCCTGCGCGCCAAGCCAATCGACGACACGGTCGCGCAGGCCGGCCCGCGCGGTGGTGCGGCGATCGATTTCATTCCTCATCATGCCCGTGTTCCAGGCGTCGGGCCATTTGAAATCGAGAGGAGCGAGACGCCGCCGCCGCCATGGAAAATGCGTATGATCGGCGCCTAGCCCGTCGGCTCGCCACCTTCGGTCAGACCCTCGGCGCCGAGCCGCAGCCGGTAGCCGATACCGAGCTCGTTGCTGATGATTTTCGGCTGCTGCGGATCGGCCTCCAGCTTCTGGCGCAACGTGCGAATCAGCACGCGCAGATATTCGACATGATGTTCATGCTCGTGCGGCCAGACCTCGTTCATGATCTGGTTGTGTGTGATGACGCGGCCCGGGAACCGCGCGAGTTGCGCCAGCACGGCATATTCCTTGGGCGTCAGATGGACTTCGCTGCCGCCCTTCGTCACCGTGCGCGCGATGAGGTCCATCGTCACGTCGCCGGCCGAGAGGGTCAGATTGCCGCCGTCGCGCGTCAGCCGGTTGCGGAGCGCGACGCGCACCCGCGCAAGCAGTTCGTCGGTGTCGAAGGGTTTTGTGAGATAGTCGTCGGCGCCAAGGTCGAGTGCCGCGACTTTCTCTTCGGTCGCATCGCGCGCCGACACGACGATCAGCGTCGTGTCCGACTGCTGCTTGAACAAAGGCACCAGTTCGAGTCCGTCGCGATCGGGAAGCCCGAGATCGAGCAGGGTGATATCGGGCCGCTCGGTGCGCAACAGTCCGGCCGCCTCGCGCGCGTTCTCCGCCTCGACGATCGCATAGTCGGCGCGCTCGAGCGCGGCACGGATCAGCCGGCGGATGTGGAGTTCATCGTCGACGACGAGTATCTTGTGGCGCAGTTTCATATATTATCCTCGTCGATCGGATGCGCGATGATCAGCGCTTCGGGTATGCGGATCGTGAAGCAGGCTCCATGCGGATCGCTGTTATTGCCCGCCTCGACCGACAGCCCCATCGCTTCGGCAAAGCCCTTGACGATCGCGAGCCCGAGGCCGGTGCCATGCTTCGCGCGATCGCTGCCCTCGAGCCGGGTGAAGGTTTCGAAAACGCGCTTTTCGTTGCCGGCCGCAATGCCGGGCCCCTGATCGATCACCGACAGGAGGATCGCATCGGCGGTGCGGTTCGCGCGGATCGTGATCGGCGTGCCGGGGTCGGCGTAGCGCCCGGCATTGTCGAGCAGGTTGATCAGGCAATGGTGGAGCAGCACCGGGTCGACGCGCACGAACGGAATGTTCGAATTGATGTCGATGCGGACCTCGTGCCCCGCGAGCGAGGCGCGCGTGTCGTGCGCCGCGCTCGCCGCGGCATCGAACAGCTCGGTCGCCTCGGCCTTCATCGGCAGCGCGCCCGCCTCGACACGCACCATGTCGAGCAGGTTCGAGACGAAGCGGTTGAGCCGCAGCGCCTCGGTCTCGATCGTTTCGGCCATGTCGGCCGACGGATGGCGCCGCATCGCCTGCGCCGCCGAGAGGATGGTGGTAAGCGGGGTGCGGAGATCGTGGCTGACCGACGAGAGCAAGGCCGAGCGCAGCCGGTCGCGCTCGTCGACCTGCCGCGCCCGCAGCGACTCTTCCTCCAGTTCCATCCGGTCGAGCGCGATCGACGCCTGATCGAGCAGGCTCATGAGCAGCGGCACCTGATCCGAGCGCACCGGCTCGCGCGCATCGTCGCGCGTCAGGCCGAGCACGCCGAGCACCCCGCGCGTCGTGCGCAGCGGATGAAAGAGCCAGTCGGACGCCGTAAGCGTCGCCGAACCGCGTCCTGCGGGCTGTTCATTGTCCATCGCCCACTGCGCCGCGGCGCGTTCGATCTGTTCAAGGCGGTCCTCGGGCGGCACCGCCGCGCGGAGCGTGGGGCCGTGGGGCGACGGCGACAGAAGCACCGCGCGCACGTCGAGCAGGCGGCCGACCTCGGCGCAGATCGCCTGCATCAGCGTGTCCTGATCGGGCGCGGCGGTGAGCAGGCGCGAGAAGCTCGCGAGCGCGGCGTTCTGGCGCGCGCTCGATTGGGCGAGATCGGCCTGTGCGCGCACGCGCGCCGCGAACTGGCTGGTGACGATCGCAACGCCAAGCAATACCAATATGCTGACGACATTTTCAGGATTGTTGACGGTCAGCGTACCGGTCGGCGGCAAGAAGAAGAAATTATAGGCAAGACTGGAAGCAAGTCCGGCGAAGAGCCCTGCGCGCAGGCCGAAGGTCGCCGCAGCAAACATGACAGGCACGAGATAGAGCAGCGAGATGTTGCCGAGATCGATGACCTCGATGAGCAGGCGCCCGAGCGCGGTCATCGCAGCAACCATCGCGAGCGACCAGATATAGTGCGCCGGCTTGCCCCAGCGGCCGGGCGCGGCAAGCACTGGCCGCGTTGCCGCCCGTGTTTCGGGTTCGCCCGGCAGGACATGCACCGCAACGTCGTCGATCGTCCGCACAAGCTGGTCGACGACCGAGCCGTGGCGCATCTCGAACCACCAGGGACGCGCCGACTTGCCGATGACGATCTGCGTCGCGCGCGCGTCGCGGGCGAAGCTGCGCAGTCCCTCGACGACGCTGGCGGCAGGCACGGTCGCGGTCGAGGCGCCGAGCCGCGAGGCGAGCGCAAGCGTGTCGGCAAGCTGGCGGCGGTCGTCGTCGGTCATCGCCTGACTGCGCCGCGTCTCGATATAGACGGCGGTCCATGGCGCCTTGAGCGCGTCGGCGAGCCGCTTGCCCGCGCGGACGAGTTCGGCGGCAACCGGCATTTCGCTGACTGCAACGACGATCCGCTCGCCGACCGCGAAACTGCCGGCAAGCGCGTGGCTGCGGACATGGTCGAGCATCTGCGCATCGACCGCCTGCGCGGCACGGCGGAGCGCGAGTTCGCGCAGCGCCGTCAGATTGGATTTGGAAAAGAAGTGGCCGAGGGCGCGTGTCGCTTCCTGCGGAATATAGACCTTGCCGTCCTTCAGCCGCTCGATGAGTTCGTCGGGCGGGATGTCGACCACCTCGATCTCGGCATTTTCGAGGATGGAATCGGGGACGGTTTCGCGGACACGCACGCGGGTGAAGGACGCGACGACGTCATTGAGGCTCTCGACATGCTGGATATTGATCGTCGAATAGACGTCGATCCCGGCATCGAGCAGTTCCTCGACGTCCTGATAGCGTTTGGGATGACGACTCCCGGGTGCGTTGGTATGCGCGAGTTCGTCGACAAGCACGAGCTGCGGATGGCGCGCAAGGATCGCATCGATATCCATCTCGCCGAGGCTGTGCCCCTGATGGTCGACCTCGCACCGCGGGATGATCTCGTGCCCGTGGACGAGCGCTTCGGTTTCACGGCGGCCGTGCGTCTCGACCACCCCGATCACGACATCGACCCCGGCGTCGCGCCGATGATGGCCGTCGGTGAGCATTTCCCACGTCTTGCCCACGCCCGGCGCGGCGCCGAGAAAGACCTTGAGACGGCCGCGACCTTCCTGCGCCGCCTGACGCAGAAAGGCCTCGGGTGATGGTCGATCGTTTCCTGTCACGCGGCGGGTTTAGCCCCAAAGGCATCGAGTCGTCGATTGAGGTTGAACACATTGACGCGCGGTTCGCCGAGGAAGCCCATCAGCGGGCGTTCGACGCTCTGTTCGACAAGCCCGCGGACGGCCGCCCGATCAAGACCGCGGACGCGGGCGACGCGATCGACTTGGAAAAAAGCCGCTTCGGGGCTGATATGGGGGTCGAGCCCCGAAGCGGAGGTCGTCACCAGGTCGGCTGGAACGGGTTGGCCCGGCGAGGTTTCGGAAAGTCTGGCAACATCGCCCTTCACGCGCTCGGCGAGCACCTGCGACGTCGGCCCGAGGTTGGAACCGGACGAGGCGAGCCCGTCGTAACCGTCGCCCGCGGCCGACGGTCGCGTGTTGAAATAACGTTCGGAAGTGAAGGCCTGCCCCGCAAGTTCGGAGCCGATGACCTTGCCATTCTCGCGCACGAGGCTGCCGTTTGCCTGGTTCGGGAAGAATGCCTGTCCGACGCCGGTCAGCGCCAGCGGATAGGCAATCCCGAGGAGAGCGGCGAAAAGCAGCGTCATGACGAGTGCCGGACGCAGCGAGCTGATAAGATCCTTGTTCATTTCGGTTTCCTCAGACCAGACCGAGGCCGCCAACGGCGAGGTCGATGAGCTTGATGCCGACGAAGGGCGCGACGAGGCCGCCAAGCCCGTAGATGGCAAGGTTGCGCGCGAGCAGCGGTCCCGCGCCCATCGGGCGATAGGTCACACCCCTGAGCGCGAGCGGCACGAGCAGCGGGATGATCAGCGCATTGAAGATAATCGCCGACAGGATCGCGCTCTCGGGGCTGTCGAGTCCCATGATGTTGAGCACGCCGAGGCCCGGGTAGAGCACGATGAACATCGCCGGGATGATCGCGAAATATTTGGCGACGTCGTTGGCGACCGAGAAGGTCGTGAGCGCGCCGCGCGTCATCAGGAGCTGCTTGCCGAGCCCGACGACCTCGATCAGCTTCGTCGGGTCGCTGTCGAGATCGACCATATTGCCGGCCTCGCGCGCCGCCTGCGTGCCGGTGTTCATCGCCACGCCAACGTCGGCCTGCGCAAGCGCCGGGGCGTCATTGGTGCCGTCGCCGCACATCGCGACGAGCCGCCCGCCTGCCTGCTCCTTGCGGATCAGCTCAAGCTTGTCCTCGGGCGTCGCCTGCGCAAGGAAATCGTCGACGCCCGCCTCGGCGGCAATCGCCGCAGCCGTGAGGGGGTTGTCGCCGGTGATCATCACGGTGCGGATACCCATCGCACGCAGTTCGCCGAAACGTTCGCGGATGCCCGCCTTGACGATGTCCTTCAGGAAAATCGCGCCGAGCAGCTGGCCGTCCTTCGCGACAGCAAGCGGCGTACCACCCGCGCGCGCGATCTCGTCGGTGATGCGGCGCAGTTCGGTCGCGGCGGCGGTCGCCCCCGCACCCGGATTGGCCTTCAGCACCGAATCGACCGCGCCCTTCTGGATCACGCTGTCGCCGACGTGGATCCCCGAAATGCGCGTCTGCGCGGTGAAGGGGATGATTTCGGCGCCGGCAGGCAATTCAGCCAGTGTCTGGCCGAATTTCTCGCGCGCCAGCGTGACGATCGAGCGGCCTTCGGGGGTTTCGTCGGCGAGGCTGGCGAGCAGCGCGGCTTCGGAGAGTACCGCCATCGACTGACCGCCGACCGAACGGAACTCGGTCGCCTGACGGTCGCCGATGGTGATCGTGCCGGTCTTGTCGAGCAACAGCACATCGACGTCGCCCGCGGCCTCGACCGCACGGCCCGATTTCGCGAGCACATTGAAGCGCACGAGGCGGTCCATCCCCGCGATACCGATCGCCGAGAGCAGCGCTGCGATCGTGGTCGGAATCAGCGTGATCAGCAGCGCGGCGAGGATCGCGACGGGAATGCTGCCGCCGGCATAGGAGGCGAAGCCCGGAATGGTGCCGACCGCGATCAGGAAGATGATCGTCAGGCCGACAAGCAGCAGCGTCAGCGCGATCTCGTTCGGCGTCTTCTGGCGCTCGGCGCCCTCGACGAGCACGATCATGCGGTCGAGGAAGCCTTGCCCCGGATTGACAGTGACCTGGACGCGGATTTCGTCCGAAATGACGCGTGTGCCAGCGGTGACCGCGCTACGGTCGCCGCCCGCCTCTCGGATCACCGGCGCACTTTCGCCAGTGATTGCGGCTTCGTTGACCGATGCGACGCCCGCGACCACCTCGCCATCCGAGGGGATCAGGTCGCCGGTCTCGACGAGCACGACGTCCCCGACACGGAGCGCGCTGGCAGGCACGCTTTCATACGCCTTGCCGTCACCCTTGAGCCGCTTGGCAGTCAGTTCGGCCTTGGTCGCGCGTAGCGAGGCGGCTTGCGCCTTGCCGCGCCCTTCGGCGAGCGCCTCGGCAAAGGTGCCGAAAAGCACGGTCAACCAGAGCCAGATAACGAGCTGCAGCTTGAAACCCGCCGCGAGGCCATCCTGACCGACGACGAGCAGCACCGTCAGTAAGGTCGCGACGATCGCGGTCGTGAACATCACCGGGTTGCGGATCAGTTCCCTGG
>JAGHZY010000057.1 GCA_017745175.1 Sphingopyxis sp.
TCCTGAAACTGTGTCAGGACCGCCGCGGCGTGCAGAAAAACCTCACTTACGTGGGCGGCCGCGCGCAGATCACCTATGAACTGCCGCTCAACGAAGTGGTGTTTGATTTCTACGATCGCCTGAAGTCGGTGTCGAAGGGCTATGCCTCGTTCGACTATCACCAGATCGGTCACCGGGCGGGCGATCTGGTCAAGATGAGCATTCTCGTTAACAACGAGCCCGTCGATGCGCTGAGCATGATCGTGCACCGCGGCAGCGCCGAAAGCCGCGGCCGCGGCATGTGCGAGCGGCTGAAGGACCTGATCCCGCGCCACATGTTCAAGATCCCGATCCAGGCCGCGATCGGCGGCAAGGTGATCGCCCGCGAAACCATCGCCGCGCTGCGCAAGGACGTGACCGCCAAATGCTATGGCGGCGACGCGACCCGCAAGAAGAAGCTGCTGGAGAAGCAGAAAGAGGGCAAAAAACGGATGCGCGAATATGGCAACGTCAACATCCCACAGGAGGCGTTTATCGCCGCGCTGCGGATGGGAGATGATGCCTAGTCCGTTTTTTCATCGAAGCAGAAATAGGGCAGGTGGGCGGATCAGACGAAGCTGCGGGGCAGCTTCGACCTGCCCGCGCTAATCTGGGAATGTGAACATTCCGCAGGAAGCGTTTACCGCGGCGCTGCGGACGGGGGATGACGCCTGATCTGCTTTTTTTCGTCAAAGCAGAAATTGGGCAGGTAGGCGGAAAATAATACTACGAATCTATTATTTAAACGACGTGAAATTGAATGCTGAGATTTTCTTTCTTTGCGATATCCCGGAGTTTTTTCGCTAGCTTCGTTGCATCAAAGAAGCCAGCTTTGCACTTCTTCAATTTCAGCGCTGCGAGCTTTGCATTGCCCGATGGATGGCTAGCAATATTTCTGAACTCTTTAATGAAATCTCTTGCGCCCCCGAGGCCGGCTCCACGATATTTCGCAAAAGTGGTTTCGGCATAAATGTCATCTATGACATCTGCTACGGCCCTATTCGGATTTATTGCCAAGCCTTTCTTCTTCATGGCCTTTGCAATTCCGATGACGAGCGCCTCGATGATCTGACCTGACAGTTGCAGACCTTGACCCGCATCACTGGCATAAGTTGTGTGAGCAGCGCGAAATGCAACTTTAATTTTCTGGGTAAGCCCTTTTATTTCTCGATCAAGATCATCTTCAGAAATGTGTTGGACCAAGGGAACTGCCACATTCTGAATGGTAACGTTGTTTTGATCATCCACTGTTATTATGCCAAATCCATCCTTTTTTAATTTATTTATTTGAGTTTGCTTCTTGTCGAGCATAAATGCTTCTAGAGAGCAGGCCTGATAAACAACAATCGGCTTTTCGGATTTTCCAATGTCGTGAGCAGCAATTTTTAGAATTTCAGGGTAAAGATTGTCATCTACTTCGACTGCGATGATCTTCACGCCAGACTTCACGTGGAAAGTTGGTTTCCAGCCAATATCCTTATCAATCTCGCACTCTGCCTTGGCGCCGGCGGTGCCATAGCGAGCTTTGCAATGGCCGAAGCTTGCAGCTGCTACCGCTTGGAGGCGAAGATTGAGCGTGTCGAACGGCACTTTAGTCGTCCAACAATTGGTCGATAATGTCTCTTAGTTCCCGAAGGCGATCTATAAGGTTTTCTCCGAAATGAAGTTCATTTTGCTCAATGCTCCAATTCAAGTATTCGTAAATCGAATCAACGTTCAGGCGTACCTTGCGTTCGTCGTAGCGAACCTCAAAATGCTCGGCGTATACCTCTGATATGCCCGATCGGGAGTGGCGATCTAAAATCTCTTTTATTGCTTGCGCAGCCTTGCTTTCTCTCACGTCGAGATTCTCGATTGAGGTAGCGATTTTGGAAAGCATTCGAAAATCCGTAACGGCTTTAATCTTCCCATCGCGAAATTTATCAATCAGTGCATCGCGTGCCGCGTTTAGTGGAGGCAAGGAATCAGAAAGGCGTGAGTAGACAGTCTTTAAAGATCTCTCCATCTCAATGAAAAAGTCTTCGCTAAGCTTTTGAGCTTTCTTTGGTAGCTCAAGCTCATTTTCAAGAATTTCTCTATAACCTTGCGGTAGGTCTAGCAAATACCGACAGCGCCTAATTTGACCTCTGGTTAGGCCTGTGATCTCACTGAGCTCAATTTCATTTGGAGGGATGCCATTTTCTTCCTCAAAGCGATCAATAACGACTGGCAGTTTTTTAGCGATGGTAAGATAGTCCCACTGCTCACGAAGAGCATGTATGTTGAACATCAGCAACAAGTTATCGAGCGGGGAAGGTTTGGTTTGCACCAAAGCTGGAATTGATCTGAAATTTAGCTTAGTGGCACAGCGCCAGCGCCTCTCTCCATCTATGAGTACGAAGTGATCGCCCTCGGCATATACGGTTATCGGAACCTGGACGCCGTATCTTTTGATCGACGCTAATAGAGTATCCATTTCCTCAGCGCGAAAGAAGAGGCGCGGGTTTTCCGGATTGCGTCGAATTTTCTCGGGCGCGATCTCGCGTAGTCGACCTGGTTCTCGCAAGGATCCCATCTCAATTTCGTCCTAGGTAAATTCGTTCGATAACAGGTTGCTTCGCAGTCCCTTTGGATGCTCCCATCGTTGAGTGGCGCAAGATGCCCTCGTGCACGAGTTCGACCGATGCAAAGTTCGATGACATAATCATCAGCATTTCATCTTTTGGGATATCTGCAATTCCGTCTTCAGGATAGCTAAGTATAAAATCTGCGCCGAGTGACGATGTCAATGATGAGAGTGCCTCGATGCCCCGTTTCGATTTGGATTTTGAAGAAAAGACTGATGGGGATCGGCTAACCCTATATTTCGCTTTTCCAGTCACTCTGGGGTAATCGTAAAGGACCAATGTCTCTAGCAGATGGTAGTAGCGAGAATATTGGTCCTGCTTGTATGGAGGATCTGCGTAGACGACCGCGGGTCTTGTCGGGACCCTTCGAAGCGACCTTAGCAGGGAAATAGCGTCCATATTGAATGCTTGATTGTTCTCCTGTGCTGGTCCGGCGCTTGAGAAGGCTTTGGTGTAGTCCGATCTAAAGAGTTCCATAACGCTTAATCTTCTAGTACGCTGAAATCGTTTCCAGTTTCTCTCGGATGGCGTCTGGTATTGGGCAAAGTGTCCGGTCGTCGTGCTGACGCGCAACAATGTTCGACCGAGCGCGAACAAGAACTTGCGTCTCACGGCGCTGCCTTGGATCGGCGAGCCGCATACGCAATTTAGCGCAAAAATGAGAGAATCTATTTCGATCGCTTGTTCGATGCCTATGTAGGTGTTGGCGTACGTAGTGCTGAATAAATCAAATGCTCGATTACTTCGCCGGTCGATTGAGTTGTTAGCTAGTGCGTTGCGGGAAGCGAATTGATCGAAATCGCTCGATGCTAGCGCGAGCCGTTCATGGCGAAGGGCGAGGCGGAATCTCGAGCACAACCCCATATAGTGCTCACGAGCAGCTGTTTCGAAATCGTCGAAGAGTGCTGCTGCTGCAACTGGATCACAGAGCATGCTTTTAGCGGCTGTGACCGCAAAGCACTGCAAGTCGTTAGTCCAAACGCATCGATCGGTCTGAACAGCGTTCGCGACAGAACACATGCCTGCGAAGACGTCAAGAAAGGGTCCGGCGTCAGCTCTTCTCGCTGCATCTGCAACGATCGGAGCAAGCGCTTGTTTTGTGCCCATATATGGAAATTGAAGCACTGCATCCCCCTTTTATCCAATGGATAAATTGAACCAGTGCAATTTCAACACTTTTGTATTCGATATCGAACCGAATTGAGCGGCGGCATTCGAGCTTAGGCTGCGCAGCTAGCTAAGCAACGCAAAGTTTAGCCTCCTCCAACCGCACGATCCGTACCACGCATCGCGCCGGAATCTCGATGATCCCGCTCATCCGCAAGCCCTCGTCGCCGACGAGCATCGCCGATCCGGCGAGGACTTTGACGCAATCGTCGTCGTGGATCAGGCGGCCGACCGACAGGCAGATTTGCGTGTCGCCGGGCTCGAACTCCGCATAGTCGATCCAGCCGCCGTCGGGTTCGCGCGGCTGGATCCATTCGATGGCGACGGTGCGGCCGAAGCGAGCGGCGATACGATTGGCGCGGGCGTCTTCGAGGAGGCTCATGCTTCGCCCTCCGGCTGCGGCTGGTTCGTGTCGGCGGCTTCGACGGCGTTGGCCTCGGCCGCCGCCGCCCGCCCCGCCTTCCACGCCGCCCAGCTTTCCTCGCTGTAGGCGGCATTCCATTCACGTTCGAGCTCGGCGATCGTGCGTTCGATGCGGCGGCGGGTGGTGTCGCGTTCGCGGCCGGTGCCGCCGCCGCACAGGCTGTTGTCGGCGAGGAAGCCGTGGGGGTGCTGGTACACCGGCTGGCGCGCTTGCTGCCAGGCCTCGGCGCGTTCGCGCAGGCGGTTGGCGCCGGCGCGCATGTCGCCGCGGGCTATCCGGCCGTTGGCGACATCGCTTTCGCCGGCCTCGCCCTCGATCATGAAATCCTCGTAGCGTTCGAACCAGATCTCGTCCTCGCGGCCGCCCTCGGTCCAGGGGACATGGTCGGCGGGGGGCGGGTTCGGGTTCGACAGGTCGCCGCCTTCTTGCGTCTCCCAGTCGATATTGCCCGCGCCCGCGGCCAGCGGGACGATCATGTCGGGGTGGTGCATGTGCCACTCATGCTTTTGCGGGTTGAGGTAGGCGTCCTGCTGGCGCACCGCGTCCCAGTCGGTGCCGGGGCCGGTGAGCATGTCCCATGCGGCGCGCTTGACGGGGTCGTGCGAAATCCTGCGCTGATAGGCGGTGCGGATGATGCGGAGGCGGTCGTCGAGGTCGGTTTCCTGCCGGTTCGCCCGGCTGTTGTGCTCGGACATTTCGGCGTGCCGCTCGGCCTCCCACTCGGCGCGCCATTTCTCGCGCAGGCGGTGGATGCTGTGCGGGATCGCGCTGGCCGGGCGGCCGTCGACGGGGTCGATGCCGCCGAAATTTTCGGGAAAGCGGCTCGCGGCGATATGCTGCATCGCGCGGATGTTCGGACGGCGGCGCTCGAGGATGACCTCGCCCCGCTTCGAGATCGTCTCGGGCACGCCATAGATGGCATATTCCATGAGCAGGTCGGCGACGCGGCGCGCGCCCGCCTCGACCGCCCTGTCCCATGCCGCGGCGAAGCTGTCGGCGCCCGCGCGCTTGCGGAGCTGGTAGAGCGCCGAGCTGCTGTGGCCGATCGCCTTCGCCGCCATGCTGACCGCGCCGGTCGCGGCGAGCTGCGCGATGAAGATGCGCTGTTTCTGTGCGTTGATGCCGGTCCATGGCTTGGCGTGCTGCGGGGCGGGGGTGAATTCGAGCTCTTCGGGGAGGTCGTCGATAGCGCTGTCGTCGATCGCGTCGGCGTCGGCCTCGGCGGAGGGGAGGGCGGGGAGGGGCGGGAGGATTTCCTGTCGCATCGAATTGCTCCTGTGGTTCGTTATGATTTAAGAAACGAACCACATAGGAACAATGTAGGAAAGCGGAAAGCTGGAGTTTTCTCTCCATCATCATCCCGGACTTGATCCGGGGTCCATTTGCGCGGGGTGGTTGGATCCCGGATCAAGTCCGGGATGACGAAAGGGGATGAGCGGGCGCGGCGCTACATCTCGATCGTGATGCGCACCTTCGACGGGGTGGTGCCCGCGGCGCGGGCGATCTCGGCGCGCGTGCGGGTCACGAGATCGGCGAGATGGTCGCTGCCGGGCGCGCCGTCGCGGCTCAGCAGTTCGGTCGGCGAGGTGCCGAGGATTTCGGCAAGCGCCTGCAGCCGCGCGAGCCGCGGGCGCGAGCGTCCCTGTTCCCAATAGCAGATCGAGGTGACGGTGACGCCGAGCCGACCGGCGAGGTCGGTCTTGCTGAACCCCTTTGCCCGGCGCAGGCGGGCGAGGCGGTCGCCGAGTATCTCGTATGACGCGCTGCTGTCCGGATAGGCCTCGATCACCGGTATGCACCCTCCTCGAATTTTCGGGGCACAACATTTATCAAGTTAAGCCGGGGCGGGCTTTCAACATTTCACGATCGCGGCGCGGGGAAAAAATGCGGCGATCCGGGGGGCGGAGGCGATTGCGGGCGCGCGCCGTCCCGCCTATCGTGGCGCATCGGGAGACTGCGATGACCGCGACGGAGGGGCAGGAGGCGGGACCGGCGGCGCCGGTGCGAACGCTGCGGATCGAGGATATCGCGGTGCATTGCGCGCTCAACGACGGCACCGCGGTGTGCCTGCGCACGATCACCCCCGACGATGCGCCGCTGATCCGCGAGGGGATCGCGAAGCTGTCGGCCGAATCGCGCTACCTGCGTTTTTTCTCGCCGGCACCGATGTTGCCCGACACGGTGATCGAGCGGCTCGTCGACGTCGACGGGCACGACCATATCGCGTGGGGGGCGATCTGCACCGAATGCCCGGGGCGGCCGCCGATCGGCGCGGTGCATGCGGTGCGTCACCGGCATGACGGGCCGGCGGGCGAGTTCTCGATCGCGGTGCTCGACGAATTTCACGGGCTGGGGCTGGGGCGGATGATGACCGCGGCGCTGCTCGTCCATTGCGATGCCGAGGGGCTCGACGCGCTCGACGTCCATATGCTGTCGGAGAATGCGCCGGCGCGGCGGCTGGTCAAGTCGCTCGGCGCGGTGTGGACGGGCGAGTCGGCGGGGGTCGCCGAATATCGGCTGGGCGTCGCGGCGGGGATAGAGGCGCTGCGCGCCGATGCCGGGGCGCCGGGGGTGCGCGATGTGCTGCGCGCGCTGGGAGCCGAAGCGCCGGAGGCGGGCGGCTAGTCCCTCCCGCCGCCCCGGGTCGCTGGGGGCGGCGGAAGGGTGGTCCGTGAAGTTCTCGCTGAAAGCGTGTTCCCGTCCCGAATCCCGCGTTAACCCCGACTGCGCGGCGCGGCGGTGATTTCGATCACAACGGCCCGAATATCCCGCGCACGCGAAAGGGCGCCGGAATCGACCGGCGCCCTTCACCTTGCCCTTCGGGGAGGGCGGCCCGTGTTTCGTCCGCCCTATTTCTTGGCGGCATCGGCCGGCGGCGGCGTGGTCGGGGCCTTGCCGGTTTCCGACGGAGCGATTTCGCCCTTGTCGTCCATCGCATTGGCCTTTTCCTCGCCCGCGGCCTCGACGGCGTCGGCCTTTTCCTCGGTCGCTTCCTTCGCCGGGCCTTCGGGCATCGCGTCCGCCTGCGCGTCGATCGCGTCGGCCTGCGCCTCGGCCTGATCCTCGACCTTGTCGGCCTGCGGGCTCTGGCAGGCGCCGAGCGCGAGCGCCGAGGTGGCGGCGAGGGTGATGAACATCTTGCGCATATCGAGTGACTCCCAAAATTGACTCGGGGGCTTAACGCGGGATGAACGCCAGGGTTGCAAGCAAATTGTCATCGCATTGAAATCGTGCCGATTTCTTTTGGATTCGGGCGCGCTACGCCTCAGTCCCTCGCCTTGACCTTCACCCAGACCTGGACCGTCGCGGCGAATTTCCCGGGTGCCGGCGGCGTGACGTCGATGCGCTCGGCGGTGACGAGTTCGCCCGTCGCGAGATTGAAGCTGGCCCACGGTTTGGGCATGCGGCCGAAGCTCATCTTCTGGATCGGCTGGCCGGTGGCGGTGTTCATGATCGTTGCGGTGATACCCATGGCGCGCCGGTAGCGGGCGCGTCCCCCCGCTGTCCACCCGCCGCGCGCAAAAAAAGAGGGCGCCCGAAGCGCCCTCTCGTGTCTGGTCCGGTCCCGCGGCCCTCAGAAGCGCTGCTGGCGCTCGTACAGGTCGCGATAGTGCTGGATGCGCGTGACGCGCAGTCCGGGCATGCCGCTGCGGTCGATCGACCGCTGCCAGCCGGCAAATTCCTCGAGGGTCAGCCCATAGCGTTCGCACGCCTCGTCGACGGACAGAAGCCCGCCATTGACCGCCGCGACGACCTCCGCCTTGCGGCGCACGACCCAGCGGGTCGTCGTCGACGGGGGCAGCGAGTCCAGCGTCAGCGGTTCCCCGAGGGGGCCGATAACCTGTGCGGGCCGGATTTTCTGATTCTCGATCATAGTCATTCCATATTTGAAACGTCGGAGGGGGGTGTGTCCGACGCGTTCGACTTTAGAACCGGGGGATTCAACATCGGCTGAAATCCTCTGGTAAACAGGCTGTTCATAGTTTCGGGCAGGGCGTTTGCATCCTCCGACAGATCGAGGAAACGAACGACGCGCGGGGCTTTTTGTTCCGACGGAGCGCGCGATCCGCAAAATTTGCTGCGCAGCGCGTTAAGCTTTGCCGCATGGCGTTCGCGGCGCGCCTGCGCGCCGAGCTGGCGCACGGTCGGCAGCATCGCCTGACGCGCCCCGGACACGGCAAGGATGATGTCGAAGCCGGGCTTCGACAGTCGGGCCGCACCGGCGATGCGCGGAAGATCGGACGGATCGAGGTTCATGCGACTCGTCTACGCGACAGGACCTAAGGTCCCGTAAATGCCCGTTTCAGTCCCTGTTAGCGAAGCTTAACCCCCGTCAATATCTTGACAGGGGTGGCGGAAAAGCTGGTATTTCCGGCCCCGCATCCCTAGATGGCGCCGATCATGATCGAGACGATTTCCTCCCCCGCCAGGCTCGCCCGGGCCGACTTTCAGCTCGCTTCGCCGCTGAAGGACCGGCGAATCGTCGTCGCGATGTCGGGCGGAGTCGACTCGAGCGTCGTCGCCGCGCTCGCCGCGCGATCGGGCGCCGAGGTGATCGGCGTGACGCTCCAGCTCTATGATCATGGCGCCAAGGCGAAGCGCGTCGGCGCTTGCTGCGCGGGGCAGGATATCCGGGATGCGCGCGCGGTCGCCGATCGGCTGGGCTTCGCGCACCACGTCCATGACCATGAAAGCCGGTTCCGCGACACGGTGATCGACCAGTTCGCCGACGAATATCTCGCCGGCCGGACCCCGATCCCGTGCGTGCGC
Organism: Sphingopyxis sp.; assembly: GCA_017745175.1. Lineage (GTDB taxonomy): Bacteria > Pseudomonadota > Alphaproteobacteria > Sphingomonadales > Sphingomonadaceae > Sphingopyxis. The sequence goes on from JAGHZY010000057.1 coordinate 8,986, forward strand.
TGCAACATGGGGGTGAAGTTCACCGACCTGTTCGCGCTCGCGAAGGAACTCGGCGCCGATTGCCTTGCGACGGGCCATTATGTCCGCCGCATCATGGGGCCCGCGGGCGCCGAGCTGCACCGCGCGGTCGATCCGGCGCGCGACCAGAGTTATTTCCTCTTCGCGACGACGCAGGAGCAGCTCGACTTCCTGCGCTTTCCGCTCGGCGGGCTCGAAAAGAGCGTGGTGCGCGAGATCGCGCGCGACCTCGGGCTCGGTGTCGCGGGCAAGCCCGACAGCCAGGACATCTGTTTCGTCCCCGACGGCGATTATGCGACGCTGGTCAGGAAGCTGCGCCCCGAGGCCGACGATCAGGGCGCGATCGTCCATGTCGACGGTACGGTCCTCGGCGCGCACAAGGGACTCATCCATTATACCGTCGGCCAGCGGCGCGGGATCGAGATCGGCGGACAGGCCGAGCCGCTCTATGTCGTGCGGCTCGACGCGGAACGCAAAGAGGTCGTCGTCGGCCCGCGGCGCGCGCTCGCCGTGTCGGGCGCACGGCTGGGCGAGGCAAACTGGCTCGCCGCGGTCGAGGGCCGCGACGTGCTGGCGAAGGTGCGCAGCATGGCGAAGCCGGTGCCGGCGCATGTGACCGGCGACCGGCTGGTCTTCGCGGCCCCCGAATATGGCGTCGCGCCGGGGCAGGCGGCGGTCCTTTACGACGCCGCCGACACTTCGCGCGTGCTCGGCGGCGGCTGGATCGAAGAGACGTTTGCAGCGGAATAGATTGAACTTTCTTCCCCGATGGCGCAGCTTCGCCGGAAACAGGGGAGAAGAATGATGGTCAACTGGGTCTTGCGCGGCGCCGTCCTGCTGTGGGCGCTGTTTTTCGCCATTGTCGGCGCACGCGGGCTTTTCGATCCGGCAAGCTATGGCGAGACCTTCGGCGTTCTCGTCGAGGGCCCGGCCACCAACACGATCCGCGCCGACCTGTCGGCCTTTTTCCTCGTCGCCGCGGGAAGCGCCGCGGTCGGCGTGCTCGTGCCGGGTTGGCTGCGCGCGCTGCTCGTACCCGCCGCGCTTTACGGAACCGCGCTCGCGGGGCGGCTGTTCGGCGTCGCGAACGGCGACCCGGTCAATTCGGGGATCGTGCAGGCGATGATCATCGAGGCGTTGACCGTGCTGCTGATGCTCGGAAGCTGGTGGGTGCTGTCGCGGCCGGCGGCGGCCGAAGGGTCGGCGGACACGGTGCACTGAATTCGGGACGGTTCACCCTCGGACGACGCCCGGGGGCCATGACTTCGGCGCCGCGATGGATCCCGGGTCGAGCCCGGGATGACGAGGGAAGCAAATGTCAGCTCTCCACCTCGGTCGTTGATCGCAGCCGAACGACGGGAAGCGACCGAAAGCGGCCACTCTCTTTCGTCGTCACCCCGGACTTGATCCGGGGGCCATGACTTCGGCGCCGCGATGGATCCCGGATCAAGTCCGGGATGACGAATGTCTCATAGCGGAGATTCGGCACTCGGCGCCATGTCGGTCCCGATACCACCCGACAGGGCGAGGCCGGCAATAGCGCGCCGCTCAGACCGGCGAATGCTGGTGGAACAGCAGTTTCCAGCCGTCGGGGCGCCGCGCATAGGCCGAACTGACGAGCGCAGCATAGGGTTCGCCGTCGGCGCGCGTCGCGTCGGCGCGGTAGCTGACGATCGCGAAATCCTCGCCGCTCTCCAGAAGCTGGCGGTCGCTCATCGTCAGGTCACGCCAGCGGTTGGTGTCGGTGGCGGTCGCCGCGACTTCGTCCGCGAACGCACGCCGTGCATCTCTCCCGCCTGCGGAAAGGCGAGAAGGCAGCGGTCGTCGACATGGCCGAGGAAATAGGCCTTGCCGTCGAGCCAGAAGCCCCGCTCGATGTCGTAGAGCTGCTTTTCGAGCGCCATCGCTTTCTCCTTTCGGGGATACGGGCGGTGTCAGCCGCCCTTTTTCGCAGCGCGTGCCGCCCTGACGCCCTCGAGAAACTGTTTTTCGTTGACCTTCACCGCGAGTCCCTGCGCCGACAGGAAAAAGGCGGCGCGCGGCATGGTGATATTGCCTTCGCGGGTCGCGAGCACCGCGCCCTGCGGCGCCATTGCGCTGACCTTGCCGAGCACCGCGGCACCGTCGGCGCTCCGCACGTCGGCGCCCGGCTTCAACGCGCCGTCGACCGCCGCCGCATCGGCTTCGGCCTGCCGCAACACCGCGACGATCTTTGCCTTCGGGGCCTTGAGCGCCGGACCCTTCGCGCCCTTCACAAAGGCCGACTTCGGGACGACCAGTCCGTTGCCGTCGATCGACACCGCAACGCGCTCCCCCGACACCTTGGCGATTCGTCCGACCTCTTCGCCATTCTGGTCATAGACCTTGGCGCCGACCACCAGCGAGGCGGCGGGCGCGGCGTCCTGCGCCGCCGCGGCGGGACCGGCGAGCGGCATCGCGGCGGCAAGGCAAAGCGCCGCGATCGGGCCGAAGGCTCTGGGCATGCAACACTCCTCCTTGAACGGGAACGCACACCCGTGCCGCATCGCGCGACGGCACGCCAAACAGGATGTTGACCGGCCGTGCAGCGGACGCGGCGAGCCGACGTCGCGCGGCCTATTTTGCCGTCGTGTCCGTTGCGGGGCGCGTCCAGCCTTTCTTATATTTCTCGAACCACGCCAAAATCGCCGAGGCCTTGGCGGCCGATTGCGAGGGGCGCGCGGCGATGGTGCCGTGGCTGGCGCCCGGGACCTTGATCAGCGCGGTCGGCACGCCGCGCAGGCGGAGCGCGGTGTAATATTGCTCGGACTCGCTGACCGGAGTGCGGTAATCCTCGGCGCCGACGATGACGAGCGTCGGGGTCTCGACATTGCCGACGAGCGACAGCGGCGAGCGCGACCAGAAGAGTTCGGGCTTTTCCCAGGGTTCGGCGCCGAGCCAATAGGGGCCGAAGAAGCCGGGGCCGTCGGCGGTGAGCGCCTGCGTGGTCCAGTTGATCACCGGCTTTTGCGTGACCGCGGCCTTGAAGCGGTTGGTCTTCCCCACGATCCAGCTTGTCAGCACGCCGCCGCCGGAGCCGCCGGTGACGAACAGCGCGTCGGGATCGGCGACGCCGAGTTCGATCGCGCGGTCGACGATCGAGATGAGGTCGAAATAGTCGTTGCCCGGATAGGCCTTGTCGATCTCGTTCGCGAAGGCGGCGCCGTAGCTCGTCGATCCGCGCGGGTTTGCGGACAGAACCGCGTAACCGCCGGCGGCATAGAGCTGGTTGTCGGTCGAGAAATGGCCGCCATAGGCCGAGAAGGGGCCGCCGTGGATTTCGAGGATCAGCGGGACGCGCTGGCCCTCGCGATAGCCGGGCGGAAGCGTCAGCCAGCCCTCGATCGTCTTGCCGTCGTGGCTGGATTGGGCGGTGATCTTGCGGACCTCGCCGAGCGATTTCACTTCGCGCAAGCTGCGGTTGAGGTCGGTGAGAATGCGCGCCGATCCGCCGCGATTGATCTGGACCTCGGCCGGGCGCGTCGCGGTGCCGCCGGTAAAGGCGATCGCGCCGCCGTCCGAGACGCTGAAGCTGCCGCCGGTATAGGGCCGGTCGAGCCCGCCGCCCGAAAGACCGGTCGCGGCGGTGCGTATCGATCCGTCGAGGCCGATGCGTGCGACCTTCGTTTCGCCATGCTCGTCGTACTGCGCGTAGAGCGATTTGCCGTCGGCGGCCCACTGGATCGCGTCGATGCTATAATCCCGGTTCGCGGTCACGCTGCGCTTGCCCGATCCGCCGCGGTTCATGACATAGAGCTGTGTATTCTCATAGGCGCGGAGCTTGTCGTCGAAACCGAGATACGCGACCTTGCCGCCGTCGGGCGAGACGAGCGGGTTGCTGTCGGGACCGTTGCGGTCGGTGAGCGCGGTGACGGTGCCGCTCGTCACGTCGAGCGCGTGGATTTCGCTTTCGACCGGATCGCTTTCCCAGTCGGGCTTGCGGTTCGCGCTGAAATAGATGGTGCGGCCGTCGCGCGACCAGCTCAGCGGACCGCCGTCGTGATAGGGGCCGAAGGTGAGCTGGCGCGGCGAGCCGCCGGTCGCGGGGACGAGGAAGATCTTCTCGAAGCCCGGTTCGAGATAGCCCTCGCCGTCGGCGCGATAGGTGAGGAGGTTGCGAACCTCGAGCGGGTCGGCCCATTTGGCGCCTTCGGGCTTGTTCTTCGGCGCCGAGCCGAAGCTGGGCCCCTCGTCCTTGACGAGCATCGTATAGGCGATCGAGCGGCCGTCGGGCGACCAGGCGAGGCTCGACGGGCTGGTGGGGAGGCCGGTGAGGCGCACCGCCTCGCCGCCGTTCATCCAGCGCACCCAGAGCTGTGCGCTGCCGCCCTCGGTCGAGGCGAAAGCGAGGCGCCTGCCGTCGGGCGACCAGCGCGGCGAAAAGGCGCCGCCGCTGCGTCCCGCCACGGGGGTCTCCTCGCCGGTCGTCGTGTCGATCAGCCAGATCGAGCTGACCGTGCGGTCGGACATGATGTCGTTCGAGCGGCGGACATAGGCGATGTGGCGCCCGTCGGGGCTGATCTGCGGGTCGGAGGCGATCGAGAGGTCGAACAGGTCGGCGCCGGTGAGACGGCGTTCGGGGCCCTTGCGCGCGCTTCCGGCCGCCGAGGCGGACATCGGAGCGGGGGTGACGGCGGGCGCCGCGGTTTCCGGCGCCGCGGGCGCGGGCTCCTCCTGCGCGAAGCTCGTCTGCGGGACAAGCGCGAGAAGGCTCGCGCCGATAAGTACAAATTTGTGCATGGAAAGCAGCCTCTTGCTCGATTGTTCCGGTCTGTTCCGGTCCCACATCCGGCCAGCCGCGCGCAAGGCGTCGCAAACTATCGCCGCTTCTTCAACCCGAAATATGGGTGCAATTCCCGCCTATCCGTCGCGGCCGTAGACGTCGTCGCGAAAGGCGATGCCGCGGTCGGTCGCGACGGCGGTGATATAGGTGAGGTAGACGGGCACCCCGACGGGGAGCGCGACCGCCTGTTCGGGCGCCTTCGACTTCGCGTTGATCGGGCGGTGGAGCAGCCACTGGCCGAGCGCGCCGGCATTTTCGAGGCGGATGCAGCCGTTCGAGAAATGCCGGTCGGGTTTCTTGAGCAGGTCGCGCTCGGGGGTGTCGTGGAGGTAGATGCCCTCGTCGTTGGGGAAGAGGAATTTGACCTTGCCCATCGAATTGGCGCCGCCGGGCAGTTCACGGAGGCGCAGCACCTCGCTGCCCGCGGCGACCGCGGGCCAGTCGATTTCGGACTGGGCGAGCTTGCGCGGGTTGGGGCCCCAGTCGGAAAGTGCCTCCATGCGCAGCGAGGCGAGGCTGCGTCCCGCGAGTATCTTGGGCGCGATGCTTTTCTGCGCGAGATAGTCGGGGACGTTCCAATAGGGATTGAGGATCGCCCATTGCAGTTTGCCCGCGAGCATCGGCGTCTGCGTTTCGGGGGCGCCGACGACGACCTTCATCGTGCCCGCGCGCTTGCCCGCGCCATAATACCAGAGCTGCCCCGACGAGGCGTCGACGACGATATGGTGCGTATAGGGGCCGGGAAGGAGGCGCGCGCGGTCGAGGTTGAGGCGGAGGCGCGCCATCGCGTCCCTCGACGTGCCCTGCGCTTGCGCGCGGCCCATGAGCGCGCGGAGGCGGACATAATGTTCGCTCATCCAGCCCATGTTCTTCATGTAGGCGCCGAAATCCTTCGGGAAGGCGGCGGCGCGCAGCACCGTTTCGGCATCGGCCCTTTTCGGGCGCAGCGACTTGTCGGCATAGTCCATCTTCGCCTTGCCCGGGCGCCGCATGTCCCGGGCATAGCGCACGAAGGAGGTCGAGAGCGCGACGTCGGCGCGCGCGAGCGCCCGCGGGTCGCCGCCGCGCGCGCGGGCGATCAGTTCCTCGAGCTTCCCGACATCGTAGGATGAGGGTTTGAGATCGTCGCGCGCGGCGGTCGAGAGATAGCCGAGCAGGATCGCGGCTTCGGGGCCGATCCTGCCGGCGCGGACCCAGAGTGGCTTCCAGGCGCGCGCGGCGTAGAAGCGCCCGACGTCGCCGCCCGCTTCCTCGCGGATCAGGCTCTGGATCGCGGGCGCGCGCGTGTCTGCCGGCGCCGCGAAGGCGGACGGAGCGAGAGGCGCAGCGAGCGCCGCTATTGCGAGAAACAGGGGAGCGCAGCGACGCCGCGCCCCCCGGATATGCGTGATCAGCCGCGTTCTCCCAGGCGGGTGGGAGCGGGCGGCGGCGGGGGCGGCGGCGTGTAGTTCGGATGATAGATGCCGTCGGCGGTGTAATAACCGTCGATGATGCCGTCGCCGTCGCGGTCGGCGGCGACGCTGCCGGGGACCGCACCCGGCGGCGGGGGCGGCGCGGCGGCGACCTGTTCCTTTTGCGAGCAGGCGGCGAGCGCGAGTGCGCCAAGCGTAGCGAGCATGACGGGTTGGAAACGCATAGACCACTCCTTTTCGATGCATTCGGAAATCGCTTTCCGCATGCGAGTGCCCAACCCCGGGATCCGATCCATGCGCAGCCTCGACGAGGCGTCATCCATCCCGCGATCAGGAGTGGTTTTTCAACGATGGCCTGCGCCATAAGTTCCCCGCGGCCGGAGAGACAGTGGACATGGCGGCGCGGGAGGTTAAGCCGGGCGCCGCGGGCCGGCTGGCGGCCGAGTCATCGGGAAGGCTGACGGATATGGATTTTTCGCGGTTGCAGGCTTCGAGCAAGATCGGCGACGACTGGGTCTATCCGCAGCCGCCGTGCCTGAATTTCGGCTGGCTCGAGGTCGACCGCGACCCCGCGCACCGCATCTATTGGGAGGAATATGGCAATCCCGACGGCGAGCCGGTGATGTTCCTCCACGGCGGTCCCGGCGGCGCGTGCGCGCCGGTCATGGCGCGTTTCTTCGACCCGAAGCGCTACCGCGTGATCCTGTTCGACCAGCGCGGGTGCGGCAAGAGCGAGCCGACCGTCGCGTCGGCGGGGCCGGCGGTCGCGCTGGCGAAAAACACGACCGCCGACCTGATCGGCGATATCGAAAAAATGCGCGAGAAGCTGGACATCGATGGCCCGATGCATGTGTTCGGGGGGAGTTGGGGGAGTACGCTTGCGATGGCCTATGCGATCGCGCACCCGGCGCATACCGCCAGCCTGATCCTGCGCGGCATCTTTTTGGGCGCGGCGGAGGATCTTCTCTATCTCTACCAGGGCAATGCCGCGACGTGGGCGGCCGACCCCTATGGGCTGACCGAACCCGGCGCCTATATGAAATATCCCGGGGAATGGGCCGAATTGCTGTCGGTGCTGACCCCCGGGGAACGCGGCGACGTGATGAAGTCGTACAAGGCGATTTTCGACATGGTGCCCGCGACCGCGGCCGAGAAGGAACGCCAGCTCAAGGCCGCGCTGACCTGGTCTTTGTGGGAAGGCGTCATCTCGAACATGATCCCCGAGACCGCCGACACGGGCAAGTTCGGCGAAGCCGACTTCGCGCTGTCGTTCGCGCAGATCGAGGCGCATTATTTCGCGAACGAACTCTTCCTGCCGGCGGGGCATTTCTTCGACAATATTGCGACGCTGGCGTCGATCCCGGTGCATATCGTCCACGGCCGCTTCGACGAGGTGTGCCCGCTGACGCAGGCGTCGCGGCTGGCCCAGGCGCTGCGCGATGCGGGGAGCGAGCCGGCGACCTATGTCGTGACCAACGCGGGGCACAGCGCGATGGAGCGCGAGAATGCGCTGGCGCTGACCGCGATCATGGATGGGTTGGCACCGATCGGGCACTGATCGTCGCTGCGTCCGATCGACAAAGGCCGCGCCCGTCGAGGGGGGCGCGGCTTTCGGCATCGCTGGCCTGTGTCAGGCAGGCACGATGACGAAAATGTCGCCGTTCGTCGCAAGAATATAGAGATTGCGGGCGCCATCCTCGCCGAAGGCGGATACGGGGCCGGCAGCCTTGAGGCTTGGCAGACGATCGCCTTCGTACGAGCGGGTGTTGTTTTGTATGATGCCGGCGACGCGCGCGCCGTCGTAATCCGGAAAGACCGGATGCCCCATTATGTAGCGACCCTGGAGCGCTTCGACGGGTCCGCGATAGACATAGCCGCCGATAAAGACGGAACCATCGTTGGGCATTGGAGGGGGCAGGCCGTGATAGCCTCGTATCACCGGATAGCGAAGCGGGTCGGCGATTGGCGGACTCGCAGTGACGCGCGTATGCCGAAAAGGCGAATAATTTGCTCCGACATCTTCTGTCGGGCGCACCAGATTGACCTCGCTCTGATAAAGGATTTGCCCGCCACCCATGTTGAAGGACTGGCCATAATCGTCCACCCACAAATAGCGGCTGTACAGGTCGAAGGCGAGCTTGCGCGGATGCAGCATGCCGAGCGTCCAGATT
>JAGHZY010000058.1 GCA_017745175.1 Sphingopyxis sp.
TAGTTGCGGAACGCGTCGGCATCCGGCTCGAGCGGCGCGAAGCTGTCGGCATCGGTCCACTCCTGCGTCGCGTCGCCGCGGCCGCCGGTGAAGGGCACATTCGACGCGCCGGCTTTTTCGAGCCCGACCACGCCGCCAAGGACGATCGCGTCGGCGCCAACGGTGCGCGCGTCGCCCTGGCTCCCCAGAAGGACTGGGAGGTCAACGAGCCGGCGACGCTTGCCAAGGTGATCTCGACGCTGGACGGCCTGCGCGGTTCGCTGTCGCTGGCCGATGCCATCGTGCTCGGCGGCGTGGTCGGGCTCGAGAAGGCGATCAAGGATGCCGGCTCCAGCGTCGCGGTGCCCTTCACCGGCGGCCGCGGCGATGCGACGGCCGAACAGACCGACGCCGACAGCTTCGAAGTGATGGAGCCGGAGGCCGATGCGTTCCGCAACTATGTCGGCAAGAAGAAGCTCGCGGTGAAGGTCGAGGAAATGATGCTCGACCGTGCCTCGCTGCTCGGCCTGTCGGTGCCCGAAATGACGGTGCTGATCGGCGGGCTGCGCGTGCTCGGCGCCAATCACGGCGAGCGCGGGCACGGCCATTTCACCAAACGCTCGGGCCAGCTGACGAACGATTATTTCGTCAATCTGCTCGACATGACCAATGTGTGGAAGGCCATCGATGGCTCGGACGACCAGGAATATGTCGCGACCGACCGCGCGAGCGGCGGCGAGACGTGGCGCGCGACGCGCGCCGACCTGATCTTCGGTTCGAACGCCGAACTCCGCGCCGTTGCCGAAGTCTATGCCGAGACGGGCCATGAGGAGAAGTTCGTGAAGGACTTCGTCAAGGCGTGGACCAAGGTGATGAACGCCGACCGTTTCGACCTCGCCTGATCCGGCGCCCCGGTCCCGCAATCATGCCGCGGGACCGGCGGTGGCCAATGGACGACGGGTCGCGACCCGCTCCCGGGGACATGGGCCCGGGGGCGGGTCTTTCTTTTCTGAGGGGTGCCCGGGCGGCAAGTTCCTCCCGGCTCATTGGTCAGCACCGAGCATGGCGGGGTAATGTGGGAAAGGTCTGCCCGGAGCCCGGGACGGCAGCGACCTTCCGCCACGCCTGCGATGCCGAAACCGGCCTAGGCCACCAGATTGGCGACGCGTTTCAATTCCGATTTGAGCCGTTGTTCGTCGAACGCATGTTGTGCAAATTCGCCGTCGCGTTCGACCCAGAACAGGAAAAGATGCGCGGACCATCGGTTGGGGTTGGGCGTCGTTCGGCCATGACGCAGGTCGATGCCACGATATAGCACCGCGTCGCCGGGCTGCATCTCGACCGCGGTAAAGGGTTCGTCGCCGAAATCTTCGACGCAGGGGCCCTCACCGGTTACGCGGACGGAGCCGACCTCGAGCGGCCATGGCAAATTGTCGCTATAAGCGAGCGTGAGCGAGAGGCTGTGTTCGCAGGACGGGCGGTCCGAATGGACGCGGCAGATATCGTCCTTCTGATAGATACGAAAATAGTCGTAGCTCGGCAGCAGGTCCGCTCCGGTCAGCTCGCTGACGATCGGCGTGAGGCCCCACAGGAAGGTCGTCAGCGGACGGTAGAAATGGCCCGAGATGTCGACCGTGCGCTGCTTTGACAGCGGGTGCGTTTTGGCAAAGGTGTCGAAGGATTTTCCTGCGCTTTGGAGGTCCATCTGCAACTGCTTGAAGAGGTTCGAGGCTACCTCGGGAGGGATCAGGCCCCGGATTGTTGCATAATCATCTTCAGCATAACTGCCTTCTATTCGCATGAAATCCTCTGTCTGGCGTTGGCTTGGTCCCGGGGCCCGGTGTTCGATGCGCGGCTTTGCAGCGCAAACACATGTTTGCAACCAGTTGTTTTCGATGAACTTCCTTTGCCAATCGACTAATGCGCGTCGGTCGGCGCGGGGCCTCCGATCGGCGGCGGCTTGCAGAAGGGGACCATCACGAGGGCTGCCAGAAACAGATAGGACATCAGGCGAAACACATCGTCGAAGGCGAGCGTCAGCGCCTCGCGCCCGACGATACGGCCGAGCGTGCCTTGGGCCATCTGCTGCGCCAGTGCCGGATCGGATACATGGCGGCCGATGTGCCGGGCAAGCTGCGCGGCCGCCTCGTTCGCGGCATCGGCCGAGCGGCCGAGCGCTTCGGAGAGGCGCAGCATATGGATGCGCAGATTGTCGCCGAGCCAGGTGTTGACGAGCGCGATGCCGATCGCGCCGCCGAGGTTGCGCATCAGGTTGAAGAGGCCCGAGGCGTAGCGCAACTCGGGGCCCTCGAAATTGCCGAGGGCGAGCCCGACCGAGGGGACGATGCAGAGCATGATTGCGAAGCTGCGCACGACCTGTGGCCAGAAGAGCGCGGCGAAGCCCCATTCGGGGGTCATGAAGCTGAACATCCAGAGCCCGATCGCGAACAGGGTCAGGCCGAAGGTGATGACGATGCGCTGGTCGACCTTTTGTGACAGCACGGCAGCGATCGGCACGCCGAGCAACTGCGCTATCCCCGAGACGAATACCGTCGTGCCGATTTCCGACGCGTTATAGCCCTGCACCCGGCCGAGGAAGATCGGGACGAGATAGGTGCTGGCATAAAGGCCGAAGCCGATCACGAGGTTGAAGACGCAGGCGAAGACGAAGGTTGGTTTGCGAAAGGGGGCCAGCCTCACGATCGGCCCGTCCGACCGGAAGGAGCGCTCGAGGAAAAGGCCGAAGGCGACGAACGACACCCACGCGCCGATCGCGATCTCGGGCTCGCTGAACCAGTCGTGCTTCGGTCCTTCCTCGAGCACGAACTCCAGCCCCGCGAGGAACACCGCCATCGAGGCGAGATGCACCCAGTCGATGCGGCGCAGCATCGGCAGGTTCGGCCTGTCGATCCGGACCAGCGCGAGGACCGCGAGCGTCACCATTGCGCCGGGAGCCACGTTGATGAAAAAGACCCAGCGCCAGCCCATTGCGTCGGTGATCCAGCCGCCGACTGTCGGGCCGAGCGTCGGCGCGAGGACCGACACCATGCCGAGGATTGCGGGGATCATCGCGCGCTGCTTGCCCTCGAACAGCATATAGCCCGTCGCGAACACGGTCGGGATCATCGCGCCGCCGACGAAGCCCTGGACGGCGCGGAACAGGATCATCGATTCGATGCTCCAGGCGAGGCCGCAGAGGATGCTCGCGATGGTGAACAGCCCCGCCGACGCCGCGAACAGCCAGCGCGTCGAGAGCGCCTGCGCGAGGAAGGCGGAAAAGGGGATCATAACGAGTTCGGCCATCAGATAGGCCGTCTGAACCCAGCTGATCTCGTCGGGGCCGGCGCTGAGTCCTGCCTGCACCTCGTTCAAGGAAGCTGCGACGATCTGGATATCGATCAGCGCCATGAACTGGCCGAACGCCATCACCGCAAAGATCAGATATTTTCGCGCATTCGGCATCGCCGCGGGGTTGAACGGCGCATCATCGGGGGCGGCGTTCGCGCCGGGGGAAAGCGGGATGAAGGCCATGGGTCTTGTGTCCTGTCGTCTTTATATTGTATATGTCATATAAAAGGAGACGCAAGTGCGCTATTCAAGTGACCACAAGGCCGAGACGCGCGAACGCGTGCTGAAAGAGGCAGCGAAGGAAATTCGCGCAAAGGGCCCCGACAATGTCGCGGTCGCGGGCATCATGGCGCGCGCGGGGCTGACGCACGGCGGCTTCTACGCCCATTTTGCGTCGAAGGACGCGCTGGTGAACGAAGCGATCGGGGCGATGTTCGCCGACGCGCATGCGCGCACCGAAAAGATCGATGCGAAGGGTGATCCGCGCAGCGTTCTGCGCGCCTATGTCGATTTCTACCTCTCGCCCGCGCACCGTGACAGCCGCGATCGGGGTTGCCCGCTGCCGACGCTGTCGGGCGATTTCGCGCGCGCGCAGCCCGCGACGCGCGACCGCTTCGGCGCGGGCGTCGAGGGGATCGCCGACCGGCTCGCCGCACCGCTCGCGAAGCTTGGTTATGCCGATGCACCGGCCGAAGCACACGCGCTGCTTGCGCAGCTCGTCGGCGGCGTCGCGCTCGCGCGTGCGGTCGGCGACCCTGAACTGTCCGACGCGTTGCTCGCCGACACGCACGCGAGCATCGTCCGCCGCTATGGGCTGGAGGTCGCGCAATGACGCTCGCAAGGGTGCAGGGGCTGATCGCGAGCGGCGGACGCCCGCCGATCGGCGAGACACTCGGGTTTCAGCTCGTCGATGCGGGCGAGGGGTGGGCGGCGTTCGAGGGCGTGCCGGGGCCCGAACATTATAATCCGCAGGGAACCGTCCACGGCGGCTATGCGGCGACCCTGCTCGATTCCGCCTGCGGGATCGCGGTCGTCACCAGGCTTGCGGAGGGGCAGTCTATGACGACGCTTGAGCTCAAGACGTCGTACCTCAAGGCGATGACTGAAAAGACCGGGAAGGTCCGCGCCGAGGGCCGGGTGATCTCGATCGGCCGCCGCGTCGCCTATGTCGAGGCGAAGCTGACCGATGCCGACGGGCGCATCCTCGCGACCGCGACCTCGACCCTGCTGGTGATGCAGCCATGAATGTGCAGGCCGCCATCGAGGCCGAGGCGCCGGCCAAAGAAATCGGGCGCCGCCGGTTGATGCTGCCCAAAAAGGCCTCGAAGGTCGGGCTGGTCGCGCTCGCCATCGCCGCGCTCGGCACATGGTGGATATTGTCGCCGCGCAGTGCGGAGTCGACCGACAACGCCTATCTGCAGGCCGACGCGAGCGAGGTTGCGCCGCGCGTCGGCGGGCTCGTCACCGCGGTGCTGGTGAAGGATAATCAGACGGTGCGCGCGGGCGACCCGCTCGTCCGCATCGACGTGCGCGACTATGACTCGCGGCTGATGGCGGCCGAGGCAGCGGTCGCCGACGCCGATGCGCAGGTCGCGACCGCGCGCGCGACGCTCGCTTCGCTGGGGGCCGAACAGAAGCTCGCGGCGGCGCAGATCCGCTCGGTGAACACGCAGATCGCTGCCGCCGACGCCGAATATGCGCGCGCGAGCGAGGACCGGCGGCGCTATAATGCGTTGCTCGTCGATGGCTTCGTGACGAAGCGCGATGCCGAGCAGGTGTCGGCGACTGCGGTCGGCGCGGCGTCGGCGGCGCAGCGCTCGCGCGCGGACCTTGGCGCAAGCGTCGAGGCGGCGGCAGTGACGCGCGCCAAGGGCCCGATCCTGTCGGCGCAGGTCAAGGCCGCCGAGGCCGAAGCCGCGAAGGCGCGCGCCGCGCTCGCGCTCGCGAAGCTCGATCGCGGGCATACGCTGGTGGTGGCGCCGATCGACGGCGTTGTGGGCAACCGGCGCATCCAGGTTGGCGACTATGTCCAGCCGGGGTCGCGGCTGCTGTCTGTCGTCCCGTTGAAGTCGATCTATGTCGTCGCCAATTTCAAGGAGACGCAGACCCGCGCGATGCGCCCGGGGCAGGAAGCCGACGTCTATATCGACGCGCTCGGCGAGACGCTGCACGGTACGGTCGAAAGCCTTGCGCCGGGGTCGGGGAGCGCGTTCACCCTGCTGCCCTTCGAGCCCGGATCGGGCAATTTCACCAAGATCGTCCAGCGCGTCGGGGTGCGCATTCGCCTCGATCCGGGGCAGGCGGCGCTCGCCGAATTGCGGCCCGGGCTGTCGGTGACGGCGAAGGTGCGCCTCCGCGGCTGATCGATCGGACCGGCTTTCCGTAGCGGCGATTCACCGCATATCATGTTAACAGCGTAAATTTATCCTTGACCTCGCGCTGCCTTGCGATCAATGTTTACGTCGATAACATTGAGTCGGAAAGGACAGGCGGATGAAAACCTTGCTCTATGCCATCGGACCGATGCTGTTCGATTCGCTCGGCGTGCTCGTCTTTGCGGTGCTGCTTGTGGCGGGTGCGGGGATCGTGCCCGCGACGATCGCGGGCACCGCCGTCGCGCTCGGCGTCGTCGGATATGAGCTTGCGCGCGGCAAGAAGGTCGCGGCGCTGCAATGGATCAGCCTTGCCTCGGTGCTCTTCACCGCCGCCGCAACGCTCTTCACCGGCGATCCGCGCTTCGTGATGGCGAAGCCGACGATCGTTTATCTGATCGTGGGCAGCGTGATGCTGCGCAAGGGCTGGCTGAGCCGCTATATCCCGCCCGAGCAGCTCGCGATCGTCGGCGATGTCATGGACCGCTTCGGGATGATCTGGGCGGCGCTGATGTTCACGAGCGCGGCGCTGAACCTCGTCATCGTGCTGTTCTTCACTGCATGGTGGCCGCTGTTTATCGGCATCTTCCCGCTCGCGTCGAAATTCGGCCTGTTCGCGATCCACATCGCGGTGGTGCATGCCATCACACAGGCGCGGCTGCGCCGCCGCGCGGGTGGATTGCAGCCAGCGGCTGCTGAATAGAAGGTCGTGATCCCCGGCGAAAGCCGGGGCCCAGACGGTGTGGCGCTACAGTTTGTGGGCCCCGGCTTTCGCCGGGGATCACATTGGTCGCGAATGACCTACTCGGCGTCGAGCCCGTAGGCGGTGTGCAGCACGCGCACCGCGAGTTCGGTTTCGTCCTCGTCGATCAGCACGCTGACCTTGATCTCGCTGGTCGAGATCGCCTGGATGTTGATGCCGCGGTCGGCCAGCGCGCGGAACATCGTGCTCGCGACGCCCGCATGGCTCTTCATGCCGACGCCGACGACGCTGATCTTCGCGACCTTGTCGTCGCTGATGATGCGGTTGAAGCCGATCTTGTCCTTTGCGCCTTCGAGCAGGTCGATCGAGCGGAGGAGATCGGTGGCGGGAACGGTGAAGGTCACGTCGGTCTCGCCCTTTTCGCGGCCGACATTCTGGATGATCATGTCGACGTTGATCCCGGCCGCGGCGAGCGGACCGAAAATGTTCGCGACCGCGCCCGGCTTGTCGGGCACGCGCGTGACGATGATCTTCGCTTCATTCTTGTCGTGGGCGATGCCGGTGATCAGCTGCCGTTCCATCTGATGTTCCTCTATTTCCTCGTCGCTGACGATCATCGTGCCTTTTTTGGGCGCCTCGTCGCCCTCGACGAAGCTCGAGAGCACCTGCACGCGCACGCCCATCTTCATCGCGAGCCCGACCGAGCGCGTCTGGAGCACCTTGGCGCCGACACTCGCGAGTTCGAGCATTTCCTCATAGGTGACATAGTCGAGCTTGCGCGCGCGCGCGACGATGCGCGGGTCGGTGGTGTAGACCCCGTCGACGTCGGTGTAGATGTCGCAGCGGTCGGCCTTCACCGCCGCGGCCACCGCGACGGCGCTGGTGTCCGATCCGCCGCGGCCGAGCGTCGAGACGCGGCCGTCGTCCATCATGCCCTGAAAGCCCGGAATCACCGCGACCTCTCCGCGTCCCATCGCGGCGGTCAGCGCGCCGGTGTCGATATCGATGATGCGCGCGCGCGCATGCGCTTCCTCGGTGCGGATCGGGAGCTGCCAGCCGAGCCAAGAGCGCGCGGGAACGCCCATCGCCTGCAACGTAAGGGCGAGAAGCCCTGATGTGACCTGCTCGCCCGCGGCGACGACGACGTCATATTCGGCGGGGTCGTAGCGCGGGTTCGCTTCGCGGCAGAAATTGACGAGCCGGTCGGTTTCGCCCGCCATCGCCGAGACGACGACGGCGACTTCATTGCCGTTTGCGACTTCGCGGGCGACGAGTTTCGCCACGGTGCGAATCCGCTCGGTGCCCGCCATCGACGTGCCCCCGAATTTCATCACGATCCGCGCCATGTCGCCCTGCTTTCCTGAACTGGTTTCCGCCGCAACTTTCCCATGGATTTCCGCGGCGCCCGCGTCGTTAGGCAAGGGGGAAGGCGATGGCAAGGCGGCGATTATGCTGTCAGGATATATTTTCTTGCGGACGGGAAACCGAAACAGGGTTTTCCGTCGGAGATTCACGCGGCGAGGTAATTTTCTTGCGCCGGAATGGCGGCGGTGCCACATCGCACACTTATGAGCGCCGCGACGATCAATCCGAATGAAGCCGCCCATTTCGGTTCGCTCGCCGCCGACTGGTGGGACCCGCGCGGTTCGTCGGCGATGCTGCACAAGCTCAATCCGGTGCGTCTCGCCTATATCCGCGAGCAGATCGACGCGCATTGGCAGGTCGATGCGCGCGAGCGTCATGCGCTTGCCGGGCGCAGCGCGCTCGATGTCGGTTGCGGTGCGGGGCTGCTTGCCGAACCGCTCGCACGTTTGGGGGCTATGGTCACCGGCGTCGACGCGGCGCCCGAGAATATTGTCGCGGCGCGCGACCATGCGGCGGGTCAGGGGCTCGCGATCAGCTATTTCGCCGGTGAGCTTGCCGCGCTGCCGCCCGCGACCTTCGACCTCGTCACCACGATGGAGGTCGTCGAGCATGTCGCCGACCCCGCGGCGTTTGTCGCCGAGCTCGCGGCGCGGCTTGCGCCCGGCGGGCTGATGATCCTGTCGACGCCGAACCGGACGATGCTGTCGAAGCTGCTGCTCGTCGAGGCCGCAGAGCGTGTCGGCGCGGTACCGCGCGGAACGCACGATTGGGGCCAGTTTCTGAAGCCCGAAGAACTCACAAAGCTGCTCGAAAGCGCTGGGCTCGAGGTCATCGACCGCACCGGCCTGTCGCCGTCGGCGGCCAAAGGTTTCAAGCTCGGCGGCAGCGAGGCGCTCAACTATCTGGTCGCGGCAAGGTGGCCAAGCTGAGCCGCGACCCGCGCGTCGATGCCTATATCGCGAAAGCGCGGCCCTTCGCGCAGCCGATCCTCAATCACCTGCGCGAGCTGGTGCACCAGCATGCGCCGGGCACCGAAGAGACGCTGAAATGGGGCGTGCCGGCCTTCGTACTGCAGGGGCAAAATCTCGCGGGCATGGCGGCGTTCAAGGAGCATGCGACCTTCGGCTTCTGGCGCGACGAGGAGGTGACGGGCTCGCCGCGCGATACCGGCGCCATGGGCAGTATGGGGCGGCTGGCGTCGCTCGCCGATCTGCCCGATGACGAGACGATGGCGGCCTATATCAGGAAGGCTGCTCTCCTTTGCGCCGAGGGCAAGGCTAAACGCCCGACACCGAAGCCGAAGGCTGCACTCGATCTGCCCGACGATCTGGGCGCGGCGCTGAAGGCCAACGCCGCCGCACAGGGCCATTGGGAGGCCTTCTCGCCCGGCAAGCGCCGCGACTATATCGAATGGGTGCTCGAGGCGAAACGTGAGGAAACGCGCGCCAAGCGCATCGAGACGATCGTCGCGCAGGTAGCGGAGGGCAAGGATCGGAACTGGAAGTACAAAAGCTGCTGAACGCCGCTTGTCAGCCGGACGGATTCGAGGATTGTTCCGCGTCCCCGTTCGCCCAATAATGCTCGGATATCATCCGCTCGTTATCGATGATGCGCGCGGCGACATCGGGATCGCCGCCCTCGAAAGTTTCGGGATCGCCGCCGCATAAACAGACGAACAGCTTCTGGTGCGCGACGGCGGCGAAATAGCCATGGGCGGGTGGGTCGCCTCCATACCCCGAGGCTTGCAGCTCCTCGGCAGTCTGTCTGGCGGCATCCTCCAGCGCCCTGTAGATCGACGCGAGCATGGTCCGCTCGGCCTTGTCCTGCACGGCGAGATATTGTCTTTCGGCCGGGGTCGGGATGGGGCAGGCGTCGCTCATCAAACTCTCCCGTCGACTGCAATACGTCAGAAATCCACGTCTTCATAATATTTCGGCGGCGTCACGATCTCCATCCGTTCGGCGAGCAGCGGACGGAAGCTCGGGCGCGACTTGAGGCCCGAATACCAGCCCTTGGTCTGTTCGTGCCCGGTCCAGTCGATCCCGCCGAGATAGTCGGCGACCGAGATATGCGCCGCTGCGGTCAGATCGGCGAGGCTCATCGTCGCGCCGGCGAGCCACGTGCGGTGGTCGATGAGGTAGTCGACATAGTCGAGATGGTTGTTCGCCGCCTTCATCGCCTCGCGCAGCGCGCCGCCGTCGGGCGGCTGGCGGTGGACGATGCGCTTCTGCATCCGTTCGAACAATAAGGGGCCGGTGACTTCATAGTAGAAGTCGTGATCGAACCACGAGGTCAGCCGGCGGATCTCGGCGCGGTTCGCCGCGGTGCCGTTGATCATCGCCTTGCCCTCGACGGTTTCCTCGAAATATTCGGCGATCGCCATGCTGTCCATCAGCACCTGGCCGCGCCCTTCGTCGACCATCACCGGCGTGCGCCCGGCGGGGTTCAGGTCGATGAACTCGTCGCGGCGTTCCCACGGCGATTCGCGCACCAGTTCATAACCGACGCCCTTTTCGCCCAGCAGCAGGCGAACCTTGCGCGAAAAGGGACAGAGCGGGAATTGATAAAGTTGCCACATGGCTCCGGCATAGCGGCAGCAAGGCGCCGCGCGCAACGGCTATGGCGCGTGGTGAAGCCGCGGTTGTGGATTAGATGTCAGCGGCGCGAGGCCGCGCGTTCGCGTTCCCATTGCGCGGCGAGATCGCGCGCCATGTCCTTGAGCACGGGCGCGTAGGCGGCGAGAGCTGAAGCCGCGTGGCCCGCCATGCGCGTTCCGGCGCGGACGTCGGCGCCCATCCGTTCGGCATATTCGGGATCGCGCCCGGTCACTTCGCCGAGCGTCGCGTCGGGCGGGATATAGGCGGCACCGGATTCGGGATCGATCTGTGCAACGGCCTTGGCGAGCGGTCCGACCTGCATCTGCATCAGCGCACCGACCATCGCGGTGATCGTTTCGGCCATGCGGTCCTGTGCCACCGGGTCGTTAAGGGTCGCGACGGCGCCCTGCATTTCATTTGCGGCAGCCGGCAGCGGCGCGGCGAGCGCGAGGAGGGGGAGGGCGACCAAAGGCAATTTTGCGGTCGAGCGCATGGCTTCATCCTTTCAGGATGCAAAAATCGATCCAGCGTTTTAGATGGGCGACGCTTTCGCTGCGCTGAACGGCGGCGGCGATGCGACAAAGCGCACCGCCGCTGCGACGGGTCATTCGGCCGCGACCACCTCGACCTCTTCCTCGTTCAGCGAATGCGTCAGGCGGCTCAGCATTTCCTTCGGGCATATCTGCCAGAAGCGCTCGCGCCAGCGGTCCCAGTCGGCGAGCACTTCGGCCGACCATTTGCTGCCCGTGGCCTTCGCATGTTCCTCGACCAGATCCCTGAGCACAGCTTCCCAATGGCGGCTGGCGAGCCGTTGCCAGACGATCGATTCGTCGTTGGCGCGGTTTTCGAACTGCTCATCGGTGTCGAGGATGAACGCCATGCCGCCGGTCATGCCTGCGCCGAAGTTCGAGCCGACGGGGCCGAGGATCACCGCGGTGCCGCCGGTCATATATTCGCAGCCGTTGGCGCCGCAGCCCTCGACGACGACGCGCGCACCCGAATTGCGGACCGCGAAACGCTCGCCTGCCTGCCCCGCCGCGAGCAAAGTGCCCGCGGTTGCGCCATAAAGGACGGTGTTGCCAACGATGCTGTTATGCTGGCTGACCAGCGGGCTCGACACGGTCGGGCGCACGATGATGCGGCCACCCGACAGCCCCTTGCCGACATAGTCGTTCGCATCGCCGAACACCTCGAGCGTGATGCCCTGGCACAGGAAGGCGCCGAGCGACTGGCCCGCGGTGCCGCGCAGGCGGACCTGCACATGGTCGTCGGCGAGGCCCTTCATGCCGAAGCGCGCGGTGACTTCGGCCGACAGGCGCGTGCCGACGGCGCGGTGCGTGTTGCGGACGTTGTACGTCAGCTGCATGCGCTCGCCGCGCTCGAACAGCGGCTTGGCGTCATTGAGGATCTGCGCGTCGAGGCTGTCGGGCACCGGGTTGCGGAAGCTCGGACCCTGCGAGCGACGCTGATCGTCGGGCGCGTCGACCTTGGCGAGGATCGGGTTGAGATCGAGGTCGTCGAGATGTTCGGCGCCGCGACTGACCTGACGCAACAACTCGGTGCGGCCGATCACTTCGTCGAGGCTGCGGCAACCGAGCTTGGCAAGGATCTCGCGCACCTCCTCGGCGATGAAGGTCATCAGGTTGATGACCTTCTCGGGGCTGCCCGTGAACTTCTGGCGCAGCTTTTCGTCCTGCGTGCAGACGCCGACGGGGCAGGTATTGCTGTGGCACTGGCGTACCATGATGCAGCCCATCGCGACGAGGCTCAATGTCCCGATGCCATATTCCTCGGCGCCGAGGATCGCGGCGATGACGATATCGCGCCCGGTCTTGAGCCCGCCGTCGGTGCGCAGGCGGATACGGTGACGCAGGCCATTGAGCGTCAGCACCTGGTTGACTTCGCTGAGGCCCATTTCCCACGGCGTGCCGGCATATTTGACGCTGGTCTGCGGCGAAGCGCCGGTGCCGCCGGTGTTGCCCGCGACGAGGATCACGTCGGCGTGCGCCTTGGCGACCCCGGCAGCGACGGTGCCGATACCCGCCGAACTGACGAGTTTCACGCAGACGCGCGCCTTCGGGTTGATCTGTTTGAGGTCGTAGATGAGCTGCGCCAGATCCTCGATCGAATAGATGTCGTGGTGCGGCGGCGGCGAGATCAAAGTCACGCCCGGCGTCGCGTGGCGCAGGCGCGCGATGAATTCGGTGACCTTGAAGCCCGGAAGCTGGCCGCCTTCGCCGGGCTTCGCGCCCTGTGCGACCTTGATCTCGATCTCGTCGCACGCGCCGAGATATTCGGCGGTGACGCCGAAGCGGCCCGATGCGATCTGCTTGATGTTGCTGTTGGCGTTGTCGCCGTTGGCATAGGGACGATAGCGTTCGCTCGCTTCACCGCCTTCGCCCGACACCGCCTTGGCGCCGATGCGGTTCATCGCGATCGCCAGCGTCTCGTGTGCCTCGGGCGACAGCGCGCCGAGCGACATGCCGGGGGTGACGAAGCGCTTGCGAATCTCGGTGATCGCCTCGACGCTGTCGAGCGCGACGCCCTGCGCCGGATAGTTGAACTCCATCAGGTCGCGCAGATAGATCGGCGGCAGGTCGGCGACCCCGCGCGCGAACTGCAGATAGGTCGAGTAACTGTCGGTCGCGACCGCGGTCTGCAGCAAATGCATCAGCTGCGCCGAATAGGCGTGCGCTTCGCCGCCCGCGCGCTGGCGATAGAAACCGCCGATCGGCAGGGTGGTGACGCGCTTGTCGAACGCCGCGGTGTGCTTGTCGGTCGCGTTGATGAAGAGCGACTGATAGCCCTCGCCCGAAATCTTCGCAGGCATGCCGGGGAAGAGGTCGTTGACGAGTGCGCGCGACAGGCCGACCGCCTCGAAATTATAGCCGCCGCGATAGCTGGAGATCACCGCGATCCCCATCTTGGCGAGGATTTTGAGCAGCCCGTCGTCGATCGCCTTGCGGAAGCGCAGGCGGCAATCGTCGAGGCTCAGTTCACCGCCGAACAGGCCGCGCGACTGGCGGTCGGCGATCGCGGCTTCGGCGAGATAGGCGTGGACCGTCGTCGCGCCGACGCCGACGAGCACGGCGAAGGCGTGGGTGTCGAGCACCTCGGCCGAGCGGACGTTGATCGACGCGTAGCTGCGCAGCCCCTTGCGCACGAGGTGGGTGTGGACGGCGGCGGCGGCGAGCACCATCGCCATGCCGACGCGCTTTTCGCCGATATTCTGGTCGCTCAGGAACAGTTCCGAGCGCCCAGCGCGCACCGCGTCTTCGGCCTCACGGCGGACGCGGGCGATGGCTTCGCGGAGTGTCGACGCATCGCCGCCCGCGGCAAAGGTACAGTCGATGTCGGCGACCGCATCGCCGAAATAGGCGCGCAGCCGATCCCAGTCGTCGCCGACGAGTACCGGCGAGTCGATCACGAGCACGTGGTCGCTCTGCCCCTTTTCGTCGAGGATGTTCGCGAGGTTCGCGAAACGCGTCTTCAGGCTCATCACATGCCGTTCGCGCAGACTGTCGATCGGCGGATTGGTGACCTGGCTGAAATTCTGGCGGAAGAATTGCGCGACGTGACGCGGCTTGTCGGAGATGACCGCGAGGGGCGTGTCGTCACCCATCGAACCGATCGCTTCCTTCGCATCCTCGACCATCGGCGAGAGGATTAGCTCCATATCCTCCATGGTGAGGCCTGCGGCGACCTGTCGCCGCAGCAATTCATTGCGATCGAGGGCGGGCAGGCTCGACTTGCCGCCCTTGGGCAGGTCGGCCATCGTGCGGAAGCCCTTGACGCGCGAAGGGTAATCCTGCGCGTCGGCGATCCTGTCCTTGATCGCGCGGTCTTCGTAGAGCGTACCTTCGTCGAGATCGACCGCGATCATCTGGCCGGGGCCGAGGCGGCCCTTCTTGCGCACACTCGCCTCGGGCAGCAGCACCATGCCGCTTTCGGAGCCGACGACGAGCAGATTGTCGGCGGTGAGCGTGTAGCGCAGCGGACGGAGCGCGTTGCGGTCCATGCCCGCGACCGCCCAGCGGCCGTCGGTCATCGCGAGCGCGGCGGGGCCGTCCCACGGCTCCATCACGCTGGCGAGGTACGAATACATCGCGCGGTGGTTGTCGGGGACGTCGCATTCGGTCGTCCACGCTTCGGGAACGAGGATCAGCTTGGCGGTCGGCGCGTCGCGGCCGGCGCGACACAGCGCCTCGAACACCGCGTCGAGCGCGGCGGTGTCCGATGCACCCGCGGGGATCACGGGCTTGATGTCTTCCGAATGCTCGCCAAAGGCAAGGCTGGCCATCTTGATCTCGTGGCTCTTCATCCAGTTCTTGTTGCCGCGGATCGTGTTGATCTCGCCATTGTGCGCGAGGCAGCGGAACGGCTGTGCGAGCCACCATTGCGGGAAGGTGTTGGTCGAATAGCGCTGGTGGAAGATCGCGACGCGGCTCTCGAACAGCTTGTTCGCGAGGTCGGGATAGAAGTCCGCAAGACTCTCGGCGAGGAACAGCCCCTTGTAGATGATCGAGCGCGCCGACAGGCTGCAGACATAGAAATCGGCGATCTGCGCCGCGATCACCTTTTTCTCGATCCGGCGGCGGACAAGATAGAGCTGCTTTTCGAACTCGGCGACCGACTGCTCGTCGGGCAGCGGTCCCGCGATCATGATCTGCTCGATCTCGGGGCGCGTGCGCTGCGCCTTGTCGCCGATCACCGACACGTCGACGGGCACCTGGCGCCAGCCATAGATGGTAAAGCCCGCGTCGATGATCTCGGCCTCGACGATCGTGCGGCATTCCTCCTGTGCGCCCAGATCGGTGCGCGGCAGGAAGACCATGCCGACGGCGAGGCGGTTCGGTCGCACCCTGTGCCCCGACGCCGCGATCGCATCGTCGAAAAAGCGGACCGGCAGGTCGACATGGATGCCCGCCCCATCCCCGGTCTTGCCGTCGGCGTCGACCGCGCCGCGGTGCCAGACGGCACGCAACGCCTCGATCGCCGCCTCGACGACGCGGCGCGACGGCTTGCCGTCGGTCGCTGCGACCATGCCGACGCCGCAGGCATCGGATTCGAGGTCGGGGCGGTACATGCCTTCGGCAGCGAGCCGCGCGTGATCGGGGGTGGGGTAGTGAGTCATCTTGTTTGTTTTCCCTGATCGTCATCCCGGCCTTCGCCGGGATGACGGATATTGTCAGTCGGGCAGCTTCTTGCGCGCGTTGGAGGCGGCTTCTTCATTGGCTTCGGTCAGCGCGAGCGAGGCATTCTCGTAGGCTGTCTCGAGATCCTCGACGCGCTTAAGGTCGGTGGCCGACCAGTTGCTGCGATCGTAGGCGGGATCGTCGTAAGCGGCCGCGGCATCAGCCGCGACATCGGCCGCCGCTGTCGCCGCGTCGGCGGCTGCAGCATCGGCGGCATAATCGTCCGCCGCATCGACCGCGACCGCGTCGGTCGCCTCGACGCTGTCGGCCTTCCACATGTCGCGCTGTTCCTTCAGCACTTTCACGTCGACCTTCATCAGCTTGGCGAGCTTGCCGAGTTCCTTGTCGCTGAAGTCCGAAAGCTGCTTTTCCTTCGGCAGATCCTTCATGTCCTTTTCGATCTCGGGCGCGCGATCGACGAATTTGGTGACGAGCGGCGGAATCGCCTTGATGACCGACAGCATCACCTCGGGATCGGCCTGCATCGCCATCCATTCATTGGCGTAGACCGTGCCGGTGGGCGTCGCGAGAAAGCCGTTGAGATCGGTGAGCTGCGCCGCGGTGAACTTGCGCGCATAGGCTTTCGACATGCCTTCGCGCATCGGCGGTTCCAGGTCGCCCAGTACCTCGCTGATCAGCGGCTTCACAACCTTGGTGATCTGGTCTTCGCGCTCCTTGCGGTGCGGGTCGAACATATCGGCAATTTTGGTCCTGGTCGGCTCGTCGAGCTTCGCGATCTGTTCGCTATCGACGCCGGTCTTGATCGAAAGCATCAGGTCGGACTCGCCGCCGAACTCGCCCATCAGCGTCTTGAACATCTTGCCGTAGAGATTGTCCATCATCCGCTCGAGGCTGCCGCCCGGGATCAATGCGCTCATCGTTTTTTGCGCGAGCGCGAGGCGCGCCGGCTCGATCGGCGGCAGATCGCTCGTATCGAACATCTTTTCGATCATCGCGATGGCTTCGTCCATCTCGCGCTCGAATTTCGCCTTCGCCTGCGCGGCCGTCTCCTCGGCGTCGGCCTCGACCGGCGCGTCGGCTTCGGTCTCGGGAGCCGGTACGACGACTTCGGCGACCGGTGCTTCCTTCGCGTCTTTCTTCGGCGCGGCATGGGCCGATACGCCGAACGGCAGCATCGCGGCGGCACCGGCAAGCAGGATCGATTTGAACGGCGGCATCATGAATTTTCCTTCGCTGTTGGTCATGCCGCCTTCCTTTCGCTTTTCGCCTTCGCTTTCAACCACTTTGCCATCTGCTCGCTGACATCGCGGCCGTCGCGGATGCCCCAGACGACCAGGCTGGCGCCGCGCACGATGTCGCCCGCGGCGAAAACGCCGGGAAGGCTGGTCATCATCGTCTGATGGTCGACGCGGAGCGTGCCCCAGCGCGTCACGCTGAGATCGGGCGAGCCGAACAGGTGCGGCAGCTCCTCGGGGTCGAAGCCGAGTGCCTTGATCACCATGTCGGCGGGTACGTCGAACTTGCGGCCGGGATCGGCCTCGGGGCTGCGGCGGCCGCTCGCGTCGGGCGCGCCGAGGCGCATCCCGGCAACTGCGACTTCCTTGACATGCTTGTCGGCGGTGAAGCTTTCGGGCGCCGAGAGCCAGACGAACTCGACGCCTTCCTCTTCGGCATTGGCAACCTCGCGCTGCGAGCCCGGCATATTCTCGCGGTCGCGGCGGTAGAGGCATTTCACCGACTTTGCGCCCTGCCGCACCGCGGTCCGCACG
>JAGHZY010000059.1 GCA_017745175.1 Sphingopyxis sp.
TCCCCGCACCGCGCCGCGGCGAGTTGGTCCGCCTGCTCGGCGAGGAACTGCGCGCGGCGAAGGACGATCTGGCGAAGCTCGTCACGATCGAGGCGGGCAAGATCCCGTCCGAAGGCGCGGGCGAGGTGCAGGAGATGATCGACATCTGCGATTTTGCGGTGGGCCTGTCGCGCCAGCTCTATGGCCTGACCATCGCAACCGAGCGGCCGGGGCACCGGATGATGGAGGTCTGGCATCCGTTGGGCGTCGTCGGGGTGATTTCGGCGTTCAACTTTCCCGTCGCGGTGTGGGCCTGGAACGCCGCGCTCGCGCTGGTCTGCGGCAACAGCGTGGTGTGGAAGCCGTCGGAGAAGACGCCGCTGACCGCGCTCGCCGTGCAGGCGATATTCGCGCGGGCGGCGGCGCGCTTCGGCGACGCGCCCGCGGGGCTGACACAGCTGCTGGTCGGCGGGCGCGAAGCGGGCGAGGCGCTGGTCGACGACCGGCGGGTTGCGCTGGTGTCGGCGACGGGCTCGACGCGCATGGGGCGCGTGGTGGCGCCGCGGCTCGCGCAGCGTTTCGCGCGCGCGATCCTCGAACTCGGCGGCAACAATGGCGTGATCGTCGCGCCGTCGGCCGACCTCGACCTCGCGCTGCGCGGCGTCGCCTTCGGGGCGATGGGGACCGCGGGGCAGCGCTGCACGACGACGCGGCGGCTGTTCGTGCACGACAGCATCTACGACGGCTTCGTCGAGCGGCTGAAGGCGGCCTACAACAGCGTCGGTGTCGGCAATCCGCTGGAGGGCGATATCCTTGTCGGGCCGCTGATCGACCGCGCCGCTTATGAGATGATGCAGGACGCGCTGACGGCGGCGAAAGTCGCGGGCGGGGTCGTTCACGGCGGCGAACGGATGGGCGAGGGGGCGAGTTTCTATGCGAAGCCTGCGCTGGTCGAGATGCCGGGACAGGTCGGTCCGGTGCTCGAGGAGACGTTCGCGCCGATCCTCTATGTCATGCGCTATTACGATCTGGACGCCGTGATGGAGGAGCATAATGACGTCGCGGCGGGCCTGTCGTCGGCGATCTTCACCACCGACATGCGCGAAGCCGAGCGCTTCCTCGCCGTGAGCGACTGCGGTATCGCCAACGTCAATCTCGGCACCTCGGGCGCCGAGATCGGCGGCGCGTTCGGCGGCGAGAAGGAAACCGGGGGCGGCCGTGAGTCAGGGTCGGACAGCTGGAAGGCCTTTATGCGCCGCGCGACGAACACGCTGAATTATTCGGATGCGCTGCCGCTGGCGCAGGGGGTTTCGTTCGACCTCTAGTTCCCGTCCCGCTTGCGGGAGGGAAGCGGCCTATGCCCGCCAGCCGAACCCCTCTTCGAGCGCGACGACCTCGCCCGTCGTGCCGACCGGTTCGATCCTGCCGTCGGTCAGGAAGGCCAGCATCGCGGCGTCGCCGACATCGACCTGCGCCAGCGTTCGGTCGCCGTCGGGCGTGCGCGCGACGACGACGCCGGCTTTCGGTCCGCCTTCGCGGCCGTAGAAGACCGTATAGCTTTCGATCGTCGCCGGTCCGGCATAATCCTCGACCAGCGCGGGCACGGGGCCGCGCTTCGCTTCGGCTTCGGCCTGATAGTCGAAGTCCTGCGGGAAGTTCGCCGCGGCGATCGGCTGGCTTCCCAGCACGATGCAATGATTGTCGGTCGCAAAGCCGCCGTTGGCGAAGAGGAAGCCGTAGCGGCCCTCGTTCCGCAGTTTCCCGACCATCGAGACGATCGCGTGGCTCATGTAATTGGCGATCGGGCCGCCGCCGAAGGTCAGGCCGCCGAACACGCTGGCCGGGCGATCCCACGGCCAGCCGAGGAGACGCCGCGCCATCTTGGGCACGCAGGGGAAGCAGCTGTAGAGTTCGACGCAGTCGAAATCGTCGATGGTCATCGCGTTCAATTCGAGCGTGCGGGCGATCGACGTTTCCATGCTGACGCTGCCGTCGTAGCGGTCGCGGTGGAGGATGCTCGCCGGCTCCTTCGCGGCGGCGCCCATGCCGACATGGATCAGCCGGTCCTCGGGGATTCCGCGGCGCCGCGCCTCGGCGAGGCTTGCGACGAGAAAGCCCGCGCCCTGATTGACCGACGAGTTGGCGACCATCAGTTTCGAATAGGGGAAAGCGATCGGGCGATTGCGCTCGTCGACCTTCAATATGTCTGCTGGCGAGGCGGGCTTCCTGATCCATGCCCCGTCGTTGGCAGCCGCAACTTCGGAGAAGCGTGACCAGATTTCGGCGCTCTCGAACTGCGCGTCCTTGAGGCTCTGGCCCCACGCTGCGCGCGTCGCATTTTCATAGAGAGGATAGACGTCGACGGGCGCAGCGAGGCCGTGCTTCTGCGCATAATTGGGCTCGCGCCGCGTCGCCACCTTGCGGATTGCGTTGTAGCTCTTGTCCTCGCCGCTCGCCGCCTTGGCGGCGCGGCCCGCGGCAGTGCGCAGCGCCTCGCCGCCGACGATCGCGGCGAGTCTGACTTCGCCCGCGCCGATGCGGTTCGCGGCCTCGTTGAGCAGGCGCACCGGCGTGTCGCCGTGCGGTGCGGCGGACTGATAGTTGATCGCCGGCGTCGCGCCGATCGCGGCCGCAAGCGGTTCGCAGAGCTTGCCGAGGTGGTGGAAACTGATCTGGTCGACGATCGCGAGGCTGTCGATATCGGCGAGCGACACACCTGCGTCTTCTGCCGCCACTTTCAGCGCCGCGACCATCAGTCCCAGCGAATCCAGCCCGGTATCGGGATCTTCCGGCCGGTCGTTGACCTGTCCGACACCCACGATGACGGGAATGCGTTCCGGGTCGGTCATCGTCATTTCAGCGGGCTTTCCATTCGGGCTTGCGTTTCTGCGCGAAGGCGAGCGGGCCTTCGCGGGCATCCTCGCTACGCATCAGCACCGATCGTTCGCGCGCGTTGTGATCCCAATAGGGCGCGTCGGCTGCGATGCGACCCGCCTCGATGCCGAGCGCGACGCGCTTCGAGGCCTGCACCGAGAGCGGCGCATTGCCCGCGATCCTTTCGGCGAGCGCGAGCGCGGTCGACATCAGGTCGGCGAGCGGGACGACATGGTTCACGAGACCGAATTCGGCGGCGCGTGCCGCGGGGATCGGGTCGCCGGTCAGCATATATTCCATCGCGAGCTTGCGCGGCAGCTGCTGCGCTAGACGGAAGGCGCCGCCCGCCGCGGCGAACAGCCCGACCTTGACTTCGGGGAGGCCGAACTGCGCGTGATCGGCGGCGATGATGATATCGCTTATCAGCGCGATCTCGCAGCCGCCGCCGAAGGCGAAGCCGTTGACCGCGGCGATGATCGGTTTCGAGATCGGGTGCGACACCATACCGGCAAACCCCCATGCCTGCTGCACGGGATCGTCGGGCTGGAGGCTTTCGCCGCGCGACAGCGCGACGAGGTCGGCGCCCGCGCAGAAGCTTTTGTCGCCCGCGCCGGTGATCACGACGGCGCGGATTTCGGGGTTGTTTTCGGCGGTTTCGAGCGCGGTACCGATGCCGGTATGGACCGCGGCGTTGACCGCGTTGCGCGCCTCGGGCCGGTTGATCGTGACGATCAGGACATGGCCGTGGCGTGTCGTGAGGATGGTGGTGTCGGTCATCGCGAATCTCTCCCTTTCGGGCGAGTATCGCGATGACTTGACGTTTACGTCAACTGCTAACCGTCGCCCCGCCTTCGCGGGGTCGACGGTGGAAGATCAGATCGACTGGCCGGTCTTCGCCCAGTCGGCGAGGAAACCTTCGATGCCCTTTTCGGTCAGGACATGTTTGAACAGCCCCTTGATCACCGACGGCGGCGCGGTCATCACGTCGGCGCCGATCTTGGCGGCTTCGAGCACGTGGATGCCGTGGCGCACGCTCGCGACGAGGATTTCGGTAGCATAGCTGTAATTGTCGTAGATCAGGCGGATGTCGGAAATGAGCTGCATGCCGTCGAAGCCGTTGTCGTCGTGGCGACCGACGAACGGCGAGACAAAGGTCGCGCCCGCCTTGGCGGCGAGCAGCGCCTGCGCCGCCGAGAAGCAGAGCGTCACATTGACCATCGTGCCTTCGCCGGTCAGCGCCTTGCAGGTCTTGAGGCCGTCGATCGTCAGCGGCACCTTGATACACACATTGTCGGCGATCTTGCGGAGGATCTCGGCCTCCTTCATCATCGTCGCATGGTCGAGCGCGACGACCTCGGCCGACACGGGGCCGTCGACGATGGCGCAGATTTCCTTCGTCACTTCCTTGAAGTCGCGGCCCGACTTGGCGATCAGCGAGGGGTTGGTGGTGACGCCGTCGAGCAGGCCGGTCGCGGCGAGCTCCTCGATGTCGGCGATTTCGGCGGTGTCGGCGAAGAACTTCATGGCGGGATACCTTGGTTGGGTGATCGATTCGGGTCCCCTATAGGACGGGGCCGCGCATCCGTCACCCGGACGCGCCGCCCCGTCTTCCTTGCCGTTCGTGCCGTCAGCGCGTCCTGAAGCTGGCGGTCAGGCCGAAAACGCGCGGTTCGTTGTAGATCGCGGCCATATAGTTTTCGATCACACCCTTCAGATTCTTCTCGTTGGTGATGTTTCGCGCGAAGGCGGCGATCTCGAAACCGCGGGTGGAATCGGCATAGCCGAGCTTCAGGCCGCCCTCGAAATTGCCCGAAGCATGGAACTCCTTCGTCTTGTAGAGGACGAAGTTCGTATAGCCCTGGACGTTCCAGTCGGTCGAAACGAAGACCTCGCCGTCGGGTCCGACGGGGACGCCATAGCGTGCTGCGACGTTGAAGCTGTATTTCGGCGCGTTGGGCAGCGGATTGCCGTCGATCTGCGCGAAATAGCCGGGGCCGAACGCGGTGGGCACAGTGATCACCGGATCCTCGACCGTACAGGTGATCGTTCCGTTGAGCGCGCAGACCTGGGCATAGACGCGCTTGTCGGCGATTTCGGTGTGGAGCAGGCTTGCGCCGGCGCTGAAGGTCAGCCGGTCGGTCGGGCGCAGCTCCAGATCGGCCTCGAGGCCATAGGCCTTCGCCTTGTCGGCGTTGAACAGCACGCCGTTGCCGTTGGCATCATTGCCGTTGAGCTGGATATTCTTCACGCGGTACGCGAAGCCGGTCAGGTTGAAATGGCCGCGACCATCCCAGAATCCGGCCTTGATCCCCGCCTCGCCCGACAGGATGGTTTCGGAATCGGCGGTGGTGAAATCGGCGTTGAACACCGCCGAGCGCCCCTGGATCGTCGGTCCGCGAAAACCGCTCGCGACGCGGGCATAGACGCTGACGTCGGGGGTGATGCGATAGAGCGCGCTGAGGTCCCAGCTCGGCTTGTCGTCCGAAAGACGGACGTTGCGACGGCCCCGGTAGGTGACGACACCCGCCGCCGTATCGGCGGTCTTGAGCAGGGTCGTCTCCTTCGTGTCCTTGGTCCAGCGCGCGCCCGCGGTTAGCGTGAATTCGGGCGTGACGTCATAGCTTGCCTGACCGAACAGCGCATAGCTGGTGTTCTGGTTGCGCAGCCGCACCCAATTGTTCGGGTTGCGCGCCGCGGTCGTGAGGAAATAGGCGCGCTGATAGAAATCGGTGATGTCGCGCGAATGGAACCAGTAACCGCCGACCTGCCATTTGAAGGCCTGGTCGTCCGCGCTCGAGAAACGCAGTTCCTGGCTCAGTTGGTCGAGATCGCGAAGCTTGCCCATCGACTGGCCGAAGCCGGTGTAGGGAAAGGTAAAGAGCGACGAGGCGCCACCATCGGTGTCGCCGCGGCTGTACCCTTGCGCATGTTCATAGCCGCTGATCGAGGTGACGGTGACCCCGCCCAGATCGAGGCTGGCGTTGAACGACCCGCCCCAGCCCTTGTAATGCTGGGGGTTGTTCGCGCCCTCGTCGTTCGCGACCTGGTCGCGGCGCTGATCGCCGACATCGTTCGACCCCTTGGTCAACGCGCCGCGATAGAAGGGCGTCGCCGTCCCCTCGATATCGCGTGCGTGGAGCGACACGAGCATCGAGAAGCGCTCATCGGGATTGACCAGCAGCTGGAGACGGCCGGCCTTTTCCTCATATCCGCCGAGCGCATTTTTTTTGGGCGTGACGGTGCCGTCGGCGCTGGCGCCGGTATAGATATTGTCGATCCAGTCGTCGCGGCGCTGGTAGAGACCCGAAACCCGGACCGCGACCTTGTCGCCCGCGATCGGGCCGCCGACGCCGAAATCGGCGGTCACGCTGTTGCGGCTGCCATAGCTCGCCTGCGCCCGCGCATCGAAATCCATCGTCGGACGATAGGTGTCGAACTTGATGATGCCCGCGGTTGTGTTGCGACCGAACAGCGACCCCTGCGGACCGCGCAGCACCTCGACCTGCCGCACGTCGTAGAGCGGGTTCGATTTGAGGACGACATGCTCCATCACGATATCGTCCTGGATGATCGATACCGGCTGCGAGGCGCCGAGGTAGAAATCGACGTTGCCGAGCCCGCGGATATAGAAGCGCGGAAAGATGCGTCCGGTCGTCGTTTCGGCATAAAGCCCGGGAACGCGCCCCGACAGCGCGAGGATGTCCTCGCCGCCCGACTGGATATCGCGCAGCGCATCGCCGCCGACCACGCCGACCGAGACCGGAACGTCGGTCAGATTCTGCGCGCGGCGCTGCGCCGTGACGATGATCTCGCCCCCCGCTTCGCCGGCGCCGGATGTCGCGCCGGGATCGGCGTCCTGAGCGCTTGCCAGACCGGGCAGGCCGAGCATGGCGGCGGCGCCGAGGAACAGGGTGAAACGGGTCGGAAAACGGTGTTGCATGATACCCCCGGATGAGTGAACTGCGGGGCGTTAGGCGGCGATTGCTGCATTCGGATGACAGGGCGATCGACGATTGCGGCTTTTGCCGTCGTCGGTTCTGCGTCGCGCGCCAATTTTGCTGGCGTTCCATATTTGTTCCGATTATGCGAGCGGCATGGCCAAAGCGAAACGCCAATATGTCTGCCAGAATTGCGGCTCGGTCAGCTATCGCTGGCAGGGGCAGTGCGCCGATTGCAACGAATGGAACACGCTCGTCGAGGAGGCGGGCGAAACCGCCTTTTCGGCAAAACATGACCTCAGCAAGGGCGGACGCACGCTGGTGCTGGAGACGCTCGACGCGCACAGCCCGATGCCCGAGCGCATGCTGTGCGGCATCGCCGAATTCGACCGCGCGCTGGGCGGCGGATTCGTCGCGGGATCGGCGACGCTGATCGGCGGCGATCCGGGGATCGGCAAGTCGACCCTGCTGTTGCAGGCCGCCGGCCGGCTCGCGAAAGCGGGCAAGTCGGTCGTCTATATCAGCGGCGAGGAGGCGGCAGCGCAGGTGCGGCTGCGCGCGCAGCGGCTGGGGCTTGGCGATGCGCCGGTCGCGCTCGCCAGCGCGACGTCGGTGCGCGATATCCTCGCGACGCTCGACCGGCAGACCGCCGATTTCGTCGTCATCGATTCGATCCAGACGATGCACAGCGACCTGATCGACAGCGCGCCGGGCACGGTGAGCCAGGTCCGCGCGAGCGCGCAGGAGCTGATCCGCTATGCCAAGGACGGCGGCGCGGCGATCGTGCTGGTCGGCCATGTCACCAAGGACGGGACGATCGCGGGGCCGCGCGTGCTCGAACATATGGTCGATACCGTGCTGGCGTTCGAGGGCGAGCGCAGCCACCAATATCGCATCCTCCGTGCCGTGAAGAACCGCTTCGGCGGCACCGACGAGATCGGCGTGTTCGCGATGGGCGAGGAAGGGCTGGGCGAAGTTTCCAACCCGTCGAGCCTGTTCCTGACCGACCGCAGCCGCGACGTGCCGGGGTCGGTGGTCTTCCCCGCATTGGAAGGCACGCGCCCGGTGCTCGTCGAGGTGCAGGCGCTGACCGTCCGCCTCGCGAGCGGCGCGACGCCGCGCCGCGCGGTCGTCGGCTGGGACAGCGGGCGGCTCGCGATGGTGCTCGCGGTGCTGGAGGCGCGCTGCGGGCTGCAGATGGGCGCCGCCGAAGTCTATCTCAATATCGCGGGCGGATACCGGCTCACCGATCCGGCGGCCGATCTCGCGGTCGCCGCGGCGCTGATCTCGGCGTTCAGCGAGCGGCCGGTGCCCGCCGACGCAATCGTATTCGGCGAATTGTCGCTGTCGGGCGAGGTGCGGCAGGTTGCGCACGACGGGCTGCGCCTGCGCGAGGCGGCGAAGCTCGGTTTCTCGCGCGGCTGGGGTCCGGCGGGAATGAAGGGTGTCGGCGGAATTTCGGTCACCGGTTTCGCCCGGCTTGGCGAACTCGTTGACCTGATGCTCGGGCGCGACTAGCGACCGGCAAATGGGAAGTCTGACGGCTCTGGATATCCTCGTGCTGACGCTGGTGGGCGGCGGCGCGGTGCTCGGTTTTTCGCGCGGCCTCGTGCAGGAGGTGACGACGCTGCTCGCCTGGGTTCTGGCGATCGCGGCGGTGCGCTTCTTTCACCCGCTGGTGACCGACCTGCTCGCGGGCTGGGTCGGGACCGAGGGCGGCGCGGCGATGCTGGCGTTCGTGCTGCTGTTCGGCGGCGTCTTCGCGCTCGCCAAATGGGGATCGCGCGCGATGGGGCAGCGCAGCCGCGCGTCGCTCGTCGGCGGGTTCGACCGCGGACTCGGTGCGGGTTTCGGCGCGGTGAAGGGCCTGCTGATCGCCTCGATCGGCTTCATGCTCGTGACGCTGCTTTACGATATCGGTTATGGCAATGCGCAGCGCCCGGCGTGGATGACCGACAGCCGCACCTATCCGGCGCTCAACGCGACGAGCGCGGCGATGAGCAAGGTGATCGCCGATCGCCGTGCCGAAGCGCGCGCTGCGGAGGCCGAAGCCGCCAGGGGCGACAAGTGAGCGCGCCGCTCTATAATCGCGACATATTGGCGCTGGCGGTCGCGACTTCGGAATATCTTCCGCTTGCCGGTGCGCGCCATCGCGCGAGCAAACGCGCCCCGCTGTGCGGCAGCGCGATTATCCTCGATCTCGATACCGACGAAGCGGGCCTTGTGACGCGCGTCGGCCTGCATGTCGAAGCCTGCGCATTGGGGCAGGCGTCGGCGGCGCTGCTTGCCCGCCACGCCGCGGGGCGGGGGCTCGCCGAAATCCGCGCCGCGCGCGACGGCATCGCAAGCTGGTTCGCGGGCGGGGAGGCACGGCCGGACTGGCCGGGCTTCGACCTGCTCGCCGCGGCGCGCGACTATCCCGCGCGCCACGGTGCGATCCTGCTGCCGTTCGACGCCGCGATCGCCGCACTCGAGGAGCGGGCGGCGGCGGCATGAGCCTGCTCGGGCTCACCGCCGCGGCTTCCGGAGCGGCGGAAAAGGTTGCCGCGACCGCGACCGACACCGCGCTGGTCGAGGGCGCGATCCTGCTTGGCGTCGCGACGCTGTTCGTGCTGATCTTCCGCCGCCTCGGCCTTGGCGCGGTGCTCGGTTACCTGATCGCGGGTGCAATCGTCGGGCCGCACGGGCTCGGGCTTGTCGGCGGAGGCGAATCGAAGCTCGCCTTCGCCGAACTCGGTATCGCCTTCCTGCTCTTCCTCGTCGGGCTCGAACTGTCGCCCGGCCGGCTGTGGCAGATGCGCCGCGCGATTTTCGGTCTGGGAATGGTGCAGGTTGTGGTGACCGGCCTCGTCCTCACCGCGCTGATCCACCTGATCCTGGGGTTCAGCCCCGCGGCGTCGCTCGCGCTCGGCCTGCCGCTCGCGCTGTCATCGACCGCGCAGGTGCTGCCGGGGCTGAAAAGTTCGGGGCGGATCAACTCGCCCTTCGGCGAAAAGGCCTTTTCGATCCTGTTGTTCCAGGATCTGGCGATCGTGCCGATGATTACCATCGTCGCCGTGCTGTCGCGTGCCCCCGCCGATCCGTCGGCGCCGCCGGGATGGCAGATGGCCTTCTTCACTTTGTGGGCGATCATTGTGCTGGTCCTCGCCGGACGCTTCATCGTCAACCCGTTGCTTCGCATCGTGGGGCGCTATGGCGAGCGCGAGCTGTTCGTCGTCGTCGGGCTGCTGACCGTCCTCGCGAGCGCCGCGCTGATGCACAGCCTGCACCTGTCGACCGCGCTCGGCGCGTTCATCGCCGGGGTGATGCTCGCCGACTCGCCTTACCGGCACGAGATCGAATCGGACGTCGAACCCTTCCGCCTGATCCTGCTCGGCCTCTTCTTCCTCGCGGTCGGTATGGTGCTCGACGTCGGTGCGGTGATGGAACGCCCGTTCGAGGTAATCGCGCTCGCGCTCGGGCTGGTCGCGGTGAAGGTCGCCGTGCTGACGCTGATCGTAAAGGCGTTCGGCAAGAGCTGGCAGACCGCGATCGGGCTCGGCCTGTTGCTCAGCCAAGGCGGCGAATTCGGCTTCCTGCTCTTCGCGCAGGCCGCCGACGCGCTGCTCATCGAGCCCGAAGCCGCGAGCCTGTTCAGCGCGGTGGTGACGCTGTCGATGGTGACCACGCCCTTCCTGATGCTGTTCGCGCGCAACCTCGAATTCGCGCCCGAGGCCCACAGGGCCGGATTGCCGGACCCCGCGGATGCGCCGCGCGGGTCGGCGATCGTCGTCGGCTATGGCCGCTTCGGACAGATCGTGTCGCAGATGCTGCACGGCGTCGCCTGTTCGGTGACGCTGATCGACAAGAAGCCGAGCCAGATCGAGCTGTCGAGCCGCTTCGACACCAAGGTTTATTTCGGCGACGGACTGCGCGTCGACCTGCTCCGCCGCGCGGGCGCCGAGGAGGCGCGGCTGATCATCTTCTGCATGGACGACGCGTCGGTCGATGCCGCGGCGATGAAGCCGATCGTCGAAGCCTTTCCCGATGCGAAAATATTGATGCGCGTGTTCGACCGGCGGCAATTGCTCGCGGTCGACGGGGCCGGGGTCGACGGCGTCATCCGCGAGGTGTTCGAAAGTTCGGTCGCGATGGGCCTCACGGCGCTCCGCTATCTCGACGTCGACCCGCGCGAAATGGACGATGTCGAGGCGACGCTGCGGCACCTCGACGAGACGAGGCTGCAGGCGCAGCTCGATGAGGGCGATCTGTCGGCAGGCATGGACCATCGTTTCAAGCCCGGTGGCGGGCGCGAGGCCGACAGCGTGCTCGAAACCTTCCGGCGCAAGCGGCAGGCGGCGAAAGCCGCGCGCGAGGAGAATGAAGCGATGGGGCTGGAAAGCGGAAGCTAGGGCCGCAGCGGCGGAGGGCTGCCTGTCTGCTAAGGGGTGGAAAGCGGACGTTAGCTTTGGGAGTTGCGCCACGCCCTTACCCGGCTGTCCAGTCGGGGCGCCAGCAACTCGAATGAACTCCAGCTGTCTTTCACATCGTACAATGAAACCGCGTTCGGAAAACTCTCAAGGTAGTCTTGCAGATACGAACCGACTATAGTGTGTAAACCATCGCCGTTTCCATAGTAACTCACAGCGAATGAGTTACCTTCATCGTTCAGGTCTTCGTCCGTAAACTTTTCATCACAAGCACGGATGAACCATTCAGTCGGCGTGATCTCACGCTTTTGCAGCATCGCGAGCTCGTCGCCGGTGCCTTCAGCGTGATACTGGCTTGCAAAGCCGTTCAGGACTGCCCAAGTGACGAACATCGCAATGTGCGTGGCACCCGCCTCGAGCGGCAACTCGGCGGGGAAGTCACCCTCATAGTGCCAAGAGGCATCATCATATTTCATGTGTCGATCTTGGCAGCCGCGCTCGATGTCTGCAACCGGTCGATACCACCCTTCGTCACCCCGGACTTGATCCGGGACCCATAGCCGCGCCGTCGTTGTGGACCCCGGATCAAGTCCGGGGTGACGATGATTGTCGGGGCTACTTGGGCCGAAAGCCGCTTTCGCCATGCTCGCGGCTTCGCGCGTCACGTCCGCTCGCTGCAGCCTAGTTGTCCAGAAAGGCGGCGACCGCGTCCAGCCCATATTCGTCGGTAACGAAGCTTTGCCCGATGCCGCGCGTGAGGATCAGCGGCAGCTTGCCGCCGCGGACCTTCTTGTCATGCGCCATATGGGCAGCGAGCGCGGCGCCGTCGGTGTTGACGCCCGCGCTGGCAAGGCTGTGCGGCAGGTCGACGCTGGCCAGATGATCGCGTACGCGCGCGGCATCCTCCGACGGGCAAAGGCCGTTGGCGGCCGAGAATTGATGCGCGAGGACCATGCCCGCCGCGACCGCCTCGCCGTGGAGCAGCCGGTCCGAATAGCCGGTCTCGGCCTCGAGCGCGTGACCGAAGCTGTGGCCGAGGTTGAGCAGCGCGCGGATATCCTGCGTCTCGCGTTCGTCGGCGGCGACGATGCGCGCCTTGGCCGAGACGCTGTGCGCGATCGCCTTGTGCCGCGCCGCGCTGTCGCCCGCGAGCAGTGCCGCGCCATTCGCTTCACACCACGCGAAAAAGCCGGCGTCGTCGATCAGCCCATATTTGACGACCTCGGCATAGCCCGCGCCGAGTTCGCGGCGCGGCAGCGTTTCGAGCGTCGTCGGGTCGATCACGACCATCGCGGGCTGGTGGAAGGCGCCAACGAGATTCTTGCCCGCGGGCACGTTGATTGCGGTCTTGCCGCCGACGCTGCTGTCGACCTGCGCGAGCAGCGTCGTCGGCACCTGGATGAAATTGCAGCCGCGCTTGACGATGCTGCACGCGAAACCGACGAGATCGCCGATCACGCCGCCGCCGAGCGCGATGACATGATCGCCGCGCTCGATGCCTTCGCCGATCAGCCATTCGGTGAGCCGCGCGAGCCCCGCCCAGCTTTTGGTGCCCTCGCCGGGATCGAGGACGAAGGAGGAGAAGGATATGCCTTCCATGCCGAGCGAGGTGCCGAGCGGGATCAGATAATGGTCGGCGACATGGCTGTCGGTGACGATCATCGTCCGCGGGCGCTTCAGTATCGGCGCGACATGCCGGCCGATATCGCGGATCAGGCCGTCGCCGATCAGGATCGGATAGCTGCGGGCGCCGAGCTCGACGGTCAGGCTTTCCATTGCGACAGGGCCTCCAGGATTGCGCGCACCGTATGGTCGTGCGGCGTGCTCGCCGAACTGACGCGCAGATGCGCTTCGGCATAGATGGGATTGCGGACCGCCGCCAGTTCGCGGAGCACCTCGCCGGGGTCGCGGTCCTTCAGCAGCGGGCGGTGGCTGCGGCGGCCGACGCGCTCGACGAGCGTCGGGATGTCGGCGTCGAGCCAGATGCAGAGGCTGTCCTGCAGGATCAGCGCGCGGGTTTCCCCATTGACGAAGGCGCCGCCGCCGGTTGCGAGCACCATCGGCTTTCCGGCGAGCAGGCGCGCGATCACGCGGCGTTCGCCGTCGCGGAAATGCGCCTCGCCGAAGCGCGTAAAAATGTCCGAGATTTTCATCCCCGCGGCGCGCTCGATCTCGTCGTCGGCGTCGGCGAAGCGCATGCCGAGCCGCTGCGCGAGCCGGCGGCCGATCGTCGACTTGCCCGATCCCATCAGCCCGACGAGCACGATCGACCGGTCGCGGATCGACGCGGGGACGGCGCCTGCAGAAATGCGTGCCGGGCTTTTCGGGTTTCGCGACATGGTGCGCGCGGCTATACCGCCGATGCCGCGCGGAACAATGGTTTTGCACGATATGGGACGAATGGCGGGCATCGGATGTTGCGCGCTGCGGCCAGATCGGGGAAAGGCTGCCCTGTGGCGTGATGACCGATCGGCCCCGAATGATTGAGGTGGATGTGACCGACAAGATTGCCGAAGGCGCGACGCGATGAAGAGGAAGATGCTGTCGCTGACGCTGGGCCTGTCGGCCACCGCGCTCGCCGCGATATTGGTGCTGCCCGCGATCGCGCAGGAATCGCTGCTGCCCGAAGGGTTCGGCAATCCCGCCGACACGCCCGCGCCGAAATCGTCGCCAACCCCGTCGCCCGCCCCGACGCCGACACCCGCGCCCGCGCCCGTAAACGGGTCCGCGCCGCCGCCGGTCGCGCCGACGCCCGGTACAACGACCGCCGCGGCCGATGCCGGTGAGGCGGGCGAGGACGGCGAAGAGGTCGAATCGGGCGGACTGAAATATGATTTGCCGCCGGGCGCGCGCCGCCTGCTGACCCGCATCGGGCCGCTGACGCCCGAGACCGGCGGGCTTGCCCCCGACGCCTTTGGTGTGCGCGGCCAATATGCCGCGGCAATCATGCGCAAGACGAGCGGGCGGCTCGCGTCGCGCTGGGGACAGATATTGCTCCGCCGCGCGCTGGCCTCGGCGATCGACACGCCGGCGACGATCAACGGCGCCGACCTCGCCGCCGAGCGCGCTTCGCTGCTGCTGCGCATGGGCGAGTCGACCACGGCGCGGCGGATCGTCCAGTCGGTCGACTATGACCGTGCGAGCCCGCGCCTCGTCAATGCCGCGCAGCAGACCTATCTCGCCAACGCCGACCCGGCGGGCATGTGTCCCTATGTTCCCGCGGGACTCGCGCATGGCGACGAACAGACGTGGCGCCTCGCGGCCGCCATCTGTTCGGGCCTGTCGGGTGAAGCCGGACCCGCCGGATGGGCGATCAGTCGCGTCCGTTCGAGCGGCAGGATCTCGAACTTCGACATATTGCTCGCCGAACGTGTGCTCGGCGCGACCGGCGCCGGCCGCCGTTCGACGACGATCGAATGGGCGAACATCGACCGGTTAACGAGCTGGCGCTTCGGGATGGCGACCGCGACCGCGATCGAGGTTCCCGAGGCGCTGCGGACGTCGGCGCCCTATTATATGAAGGGCTGGACGGTGCTCGCGCCGATGACCGACATGACGAACCGCATCGCCGCCGCGCCCGAGGCCGCAGCGCGGGGTGTGCTGTCGAGCGAGGCCTATGTCTCCCTGCTGAGCGCCGCGGCGGGCGAGGAGGAGCCGAGCCCCGAACTCGCGACCCGGACCGGGCAGCTGCGCAGCGCGTTCCGTCTCGCAACCGGCGCCGATCGCTATGCCGCGATGCAAAGCCTTTGGGGCGCAGGGGGAACGCCGACGCAAAGCTATGCCGCGCTGGTCGCGACCGCGCGTGCGGCCGCGGCACTGCCGCCGGGCACCGAGGTCGGCGGCGATCCCTGGCAGCTCGTGGGCTCGATGCTGGCGGGCGGTTATGACGACAATGCGATCGCGTGGGTTCCGGGCGTATCGGTGGGCAGCCGCGCGTGGGGCGTGCTTGCGGTGGGGTTGCCGCGACCGCTGACCGGGATGAGCGCAGGCGCGGTCGGCCAGTTCTCGGGCGACGACGACAGCGCCGATTATCTGCGTTCGAAACTCCTGCTTGCGGGTCTCGCGGGTCTCGGGCGGCTCGATGCGAGCGCCGCGGCGTCGGCAGCGAGCGACCTCGAGGTCGACCTTGGCAAGCAGACGCGCTGGTCGCGCGCGATCATGGCGGCGGCCGAACGGCGCGAGCCCGGTATGGTCGCATTGCTCGCCGCGACGGGGATGCAGGGCGAATGGTCGGATATGCCGCCCTATCATCTCTATTATATCGTCCGCGCGCTACGCGAGGTCGGCCTGCCGTCCGAAGCGCGGATGATCGCCGCCGAAGCGCTGGTGCGTGTCTGAGCATTTCCTGAAAGATGCGGCACCGGCCTGCTCCCTCACCCGGCCCCCCATAGTTTACGATCGTTGGGGGCGCCGGGTGGGGGAGCGGGCCGGTGCCGCCTTCCCGAATGTCTGACGGGATCCTGATCGATCGCTTTCTGGAGATGATGGCGGCCGAGCGCGGTGCATCGCGCAACACGCTTGCCGCCTATCGTCGCGATCTCGAACAGGCGGCCGAATGGGTCGGAGGACCGCTCGGCGATGCCGATGCGCGCGCGCTGCGGAAACTGATGGCGGAATATCAATCGCTCGCCGCCAGCAGCGCGGCGCGCAAATTGTCGGCGCTGCGCCAGTTTTTCGCGTTCCTGCTTGATGAGGGCGACCGCGCGGACAATCCGGCGCTCGATATCGCACGCCCCGCGACGCGGCGGCCGCTGCCGCGAATATTGACGCACGCCGACGTCGAACGCCTTTTCGAACAGGCGGGCGAGGAAGCGACGGGCGAAGCGCCGCCTGCGAGTGCGATACGGATGCTGCTGCTCCTCGAGCTGCTTTACGGTTCGGGATTGCGCGCGAGCGAACTCGTGTCGCTGCCGCGCCGCGCCGTCGCCGGCGAGCGCGAATATCTGATCATCCGCGGCAAAGGCGACAGGGAGCGGCTCGCTCCCTTGTCGGAACGGGCACGCGCGGCATTCGACCGCTGGCTGTCGCTGCTGGCCGACGGATCGCCGTGGCTCTTTCCGTCGGGCAAGGCGCATATCTCGCGCGTGCGGCTGTTCCAGATGCTGCGCGAACTCGCCGCACGCGCCGGAATCGACCCGACGGCGATCAGCCCGCACGTGCTGCGCCATGCCTTTGCGACGCATCTGCTCGAGGGCGGCGCCGATCTGCGTGCGTTGCAGCTGATGCTCGGCCACGCCGACATCGCGACGACCGAGATTTACACGCATGTCGACAGCCGCCGCCTTGTCGAGCTGGTCAACCGGCGCCATCCGCTCGCGCACATGGGCGACCCTGACCCCGAAGTTGACGTTGCGACGCCTTCGGCCTAGCGACTGCGCATGACAGCCTTTCTGGACTTCGAAAAACAGGTCGCGGCGCTCGATCGGCAGATTGCCGAATTGCGCGAAATGGGTGACGATCCGTCGCTCAACATCGATAACGACATTGCGCGGCTGGAGGACAAGTCCTCGAAAATGCTGCGGGAAATCTACACCAAGCTGACGCCCTGGCAGAAGACGCAGGTCGCGCGCCACCCCGACCGGCCGCATTTCAAACATTATGTCGCTGGTCTGTTCGACGACTGGATGCCGCTTGCCGGCGACCGCAATTTCGCCGACGATCAGGCGATCCTCGGCGGGCTCGCGCGCTTTCGCGGCCGCCGCGTGATGGTGATCGGCCATGAAAAGGGCGACGATATCCCGTCGCGGATGAAGCATAATTTCGGCATGGCGAAGCCCGAGGGTTATCGCAAGGCGATCCGCCTGATGCAACTGGCCGACCGGTTTGGCCTCCCGGTGGTGACGCTTGTCGACACCTCGGGCGCCTTTCCGGGCATCCAGGCCGAGGAGCGCGGGCAGGCCGAAGCGATCGCGCGTTCGACCGAGCAGTGTCTTGCTCTCGGCGTGCCGATGGTCGCCGCGGTGGTGGGC
>JAGHZY010000005.1:0-126842 GCA_017745175.1 Sphingopyxis sp.
GCACAGTGTCTTCCTCTATCATGCGATCCCCGCCGGGCTCGACATGGCGATCGTCAACGCGGGCCAACTCGACGTTTACGACACGATCGATCCCGAACTGCGGGGTGCGTGCGAGGACGTCATCCTCAATCGCAAGGTGGAAGGCGAGGCGGAATCGCCGACCGAACGGCTGATCGCGCTCGCCGAGCGCTACAAGGGTACCAGCGCTGCACAGGAAAAGGCGGCCGAGGAGTGGCGCGGCTGGGAGGTGCGCAAGCGGCTCGAACATGCGCTGGTCAAGGGCATCGATGCCTATATCGTCGACGATACCGAGGAAATGCGCCTTGCGTTGCCGCGCCCGATCGAGGTGATCGAAGGCCCGCTGATGGACGGGATGAACGTCGTCGGCGACCTGTTCGGGTCGGGCAAGATGTTCCTGCCGCAGGTGGTGAAATCGGCGCGCGTGATGAAAAAGGCGGTTGCGCATCTGCTGCCCTTCATCGAGGCGGCGAAGGAGCCCGGCGCGAAAGGCAAGGGCAAGGTCGTGATGGCGACCGTCAAGGGCGATGTTCACGACATTGGCAAGAATATCGTCGGCG
This sequence comes from Sphingopyxis sp., assembly GCA_017745175.1. Lineage (GTDB taxonomy): Bacteria > Pseudomonadota > Alphaproteobacteria > Sphingomonadales > Sphingomonadaceae > Sphingopyxis. The sequence goes on from JAGHZY010000005.1 coordinate 579, forward strand.
TCGTGCTCCAGTGCAACGGCTTCGAGATCGTCGACCTCGGCGTGATGGTGCCGTGGAGCAAGATCCTCGACGCCGCGAACGAGAATGACGCCGACATGATCGGCCTTTCGGGCCTGATCACCCCGTCGCTCGACGAGATGGTCACGGTCGCCGAGGAGATGCAGCGCGCCGGCATGACGATGCCGCTGCTGATCGGCGGCGCGACGACGTCGAAGGTCCACACCGCGCTGCGCATCGATCCGGCGTACAAGGGGCCGGTGCTCCACGTCCTCGACGCGAGCCGCGCGGTCGGCGTCGCGACGGCGCTGGTCAGCGACACCGGGCGCGACGCCTATGTCCAGGGCTATAAGGACGATTATGAGCATGTCCGCGACGTGCGCGCGGGCAAGGGGCAGAGCGTGCTGCATACGCTCGAAGAGGCGCGCGCCAATTTTTACGACGCCTATCTCAGCGACAAGCCGGCGCCGCCGCTGCAGCCCGGGCTGCACCGCTTCGACGACTGGTCGCTCGAAGATTTGCGCGAATGCATCGACTGGACGCCCTTTTTCCGCGCGTGGGAACTGCATGGCACGTACCCGTCGATCCTTGAGGATGAGGTTGTCGGCGAAACGGCGGTGGCGCTGAAAGCCGATGCCGATGCGATGCTCGACAGGCTGATCGCCGAAAAATGGCTGACCGCGCGCGGCGTCTGCGCCTTCTGGCCGTGCGCGCGCGACGGCGACAGCGTCACCATTCACCTCGCCGACGAGGAGCGGCACGTGACGCTCCCCTTCCTGCGTCAGCAGATCAAGAAAAGCCGCGACCGCGCCAATATGTGCCTCGCCGACTTCATCGACCCCGCGGGCGACTGGATGGGTGGCTTCGCGGTCGGCATTCACGGCATCGAGCCGCATTCGGAACGCTTCCGCGCCGACAAGGACGATTATTCGGACATCCTGCTGAAGGCGCTCGCCGACCGCTTTGCCGAGGCGTTCGCCGAGCGGCTGCACCAGCATGTCCGCACCACGCTGTGGGGTTATGCGCCCGGCGAGCAGCTCACCAACGAAGCACTGATCAAGGAGGAATATCGCGGCATCCGTCCGGCGCCGGGCTACCCCGCCTGTCCCGATCACAGCCTGAAACCGATCCTCTTCGACCTGCTCGCGGCGGGCGATAATGCCGGGCTGGTGCTGACCGAAAGCTTCGCGATGCTGCCGACCGCGGCGGTCAGCGGCTTCTATTTCGGGCATCCCGAAAGCCAGTATTTCGGCGTCGCGCGGATCGGGAGCGACCAGCTTGAGGATTATGCCGCGCGGCGCGGCGTCGACCTCGAAACCGCGACGCGCTGGCTGCGGCCGAACCTTGATTAACCGCTATCCGCGCGCCTGTCCGATATGGGGACAGGCGAGGGGTTAACCAGCTTCGCGCGCGACCGGGCGCCTGAAAGCGGCTATGGCGCAACGATGCTCCAGTCGATCCTTCGTCGGCCTCTGTCGCCGCTGCTCGCCCTTCCCCTGCTCTTCGCGCCCGTCGCGCTGCCCGCGCAGACCGGCGGCGCCCCTTATAGCGTCGATGGCCGCGGCTTCGAGCGGCTGCAGGACGCCGTCGACGCGATCGGCGAGGGCGAGGGGACCATCCGCGTCGCCCCCGGCTATCATCGCGACTGCGCGGTGCAGACCACCGGCCGCATCGCCTTCGTCGCCGCCGAGCCCGGCCGTGCGATCTTCGACGGCGTCACCTGCGAGGGCAAGGCGACGCTGGTGCTGCGCGGCAACGGCGCGAAGGTCGACGGCATCGTGTTTCAGAATCTGCGCGTGCCCGACGGCAACGGCGCGGGCATCCGCCTCGAACGCAGCGATCTCGAGATTGTGAACAGCATGTTCCGCAACAGCGAGGAGGGCATCCTGACGGGCGACGATGCCGCGGCGACGCTGACGATCACCCGCTCGACCTTCTCGCGCCTCGGCCGCTGCGACCGCGGCCTCAGCTGCGCGCATAGCGTCTATACCGGCGCCTATGGCCGCGTGATCGTGACGAACACGCGCTTCGAAAAGGGCAGCGGCGGCCATTATCTCAAAACCCGCTCGCCGCGTGTCGAAATCCGCGACAACAGCTTCGACGATACGCAGGGCACAACGACCAACTATCTGATCGACCTGCCCGCCGGTTCGACCGGGCGGATCGCAAGCAATCTGATGATCCAGGGGCGCGACAAGGAAAATTACGGGGCGCTGATCGCGATCGCCGCCGAGGCGCGCGACAATCCGTCGCGCGGGCTGGTCATCGAGGGCAATCGCGCGAGCGTCCCGCAAGGCACCGGCCGCAAGACGATCTTCGTCGCCGACTGGAGCGGCGAGGCGCTCGCGATCGGGCCGAACGAACTGGGCCCGGGGCTGACGCGCTTCGAGAAGATTTCGGGCTAGAGTCCTGACCCTAGGCTTCGCCGCGCGTCTCGATGAGCGAGGCGGCGAGCGCTTCGGCGGGCGTCTTGCCGCCCCACAGCACGAACTGGAACACCGGGTAAAAGCGTTCGCATTCGTCGATCGCGCTTTCGATCAGCGTTTCGGCGAGCTCGAGCGGCAGCGAGCCGTCGGCGCCGACGAGCATCCCGTGGCGGAACAGGATCGTCCCGCTGTTCGACCAGAGCTCGAAATGGCCCAGCCAGAGCTGCTCGTTGATCATCGCGAGCGCTTCGTGCGCGACCGCGCGCTTGTCCTCGACGACGCGAATGTCGGGGAAGGCGAGAAGCTGGATCACCCCGTCGTCGGGGCGCCACACCGCGCGCAGCTCATAGGTCGTCCAGCTGCCTTGCGCGGTCGCGACGATCTCGTCCTCGCCGACCATCTCGTGCGGCCAGTCGTGCGCGGCGAAATAGGACGCCAGCATCTCCATCGGTGCTGCTTCCTGGCCGTCATCGTCGTCGTAGATATCGTCACTCATGCGCGCGCCTTTAGCGGGTTCTGCTCATGCTGGCGAGTCCGGCAAACGCCGTCGCTCCCGCGAAGGCGGGGGGCGAAAGAGGCGCAGCGCAATGCTGCTGACGGCCAGTTAAGGGTTGGATATGCCCCCGGCATATCCAAGGGTTGTCCGGGGGACAACCCGACCCTTCACTCCTTCGCGGGGGCGACGCGCATTACTTTGCCTTCGGCTTCGCCGTGGTTTTGGCGGCAGGCTTGGCAGTGGCCGTCTTCGAGGCAGCCGGCTTCGTTGCGGCCGCCTTGGGAGCCGCGGCGGGCTTCGCCGCGCCCTCGAGCTTGTCGAGCCGCGCTTTCAGCGCTTCGGCCTCGGCGCGCGCGGTGGCGGCCATCTGTTTCACCGCCTCGAATTCCTCGCGGCTGACGAAATCCATGCGACCGACCCATTCCCTGGCGCGGTCGCGCATCGCGGTCTCGGCTTCGCGGCCGGCGCCCGCAACGGTACCGGCAATGCCGTTCACCATCTTGGCGAGGTCGTCGAAAAAGCGGTTTTCGCTCTGCATGTCTGATGTTCCTTCGTAGGGGGCTTGCCCCCGGATTGTCCCTTGCGCCTTCACCTTATCTGGGTGCTGGCGGCGGCGGGGACAAGGGTTTCGGCGTCGGGATTGCGCTGATCGATCTGGAAATTGAGGACCGCGGCGAAGGCCAGCCACGCCATATAGGGGGCGAGCAGCCATGCCGCGGCCTTGCGGATCGGCGCAAAGGCGAAGGCGGTGGCAACGGTCACCATCAGGGTGAAGATGATCAGATAGAGCGCGGTCGTGATCTGATGCTGACCGAAGAAGAGCGGCGGCCAGGCGAAATTGGCGATGAGCTGGACGAAAAAGAGCAGCAGCGCAAAACCGCGCCCCTTGGCACCGCGCGCATGCAGGATCATCGCGAGCGACAGGCCGAGGCAGATGTAGAGGATCGGCCAGACGGTGGCGAAGACCCAGCCCGGCGGCGTGATCGGCGGCAGGTCGAGCGCCGCGAACCAGCGATTGCCGTAACCGCTGTTCGAAAGCGCACCCATCAGGCTGCCGATCAGGACGATCGCCGGCACGGTGACGAGCGCCCATCGCAGATAGGACATGCGAAGCTGGCCCGGCGTTGCGATTTCGGTCATGTCCGCATTATCCCCCACACGCGAATCCGTTGCATTTGTGTCGCGATTGTGCGGCGCAGCGTCAAGCGGGACGATTCACCGCCGCGATCAGAAATTCGACATTGCCTTCGGGCCCGGTAATCGGGCTTTCGACGAGGTCGACGACGTCCCATCCCTCGCCGCTCAGCCAGTCGCGCACCTGTTCGCAGACGCGCGCATGGACCGCGGCGTCGCGCACGACGCCCTTCTTGCCGACCTCGTGGCGTTCGGCCTCGAACTGCGGCTTGATCAGCGCCACCATGCGCGCGCCCGGTTTCGCGAAGCCCATCGGCACCGGCAGCACCTTCGACAGCGCGATGAAGCTCGCGTCGCAGACGATCAGATCGACGGATTCGGGAATATGCTGCGCGGTCAGGATTCGTGCGCTCGTCTGTTCGTGGACGATGACGCGCGCGTCCTGACGGAGCTTCCATGCGAGCTGGTTGGTGCCCGAATCGACCGCGTAGACGCGCACCGCGCCGCGCCCCAAAAGCACGTCGGTGAAGCCGCCCGTCGACGATCCGACGTCGATCGCGACCGCGCCCGTCACGTCCCAGTCCAGATGCGTGAGCGCGTGGTCGAGCTTGATGCCGCCGCGCGACACCCATGGATGGTCGCGGCCCTTGAGGCTCACTTCGGCGTCCTCGGCGAGCTGCTGTCCCGCCTTGTCGATCTTGCGGTCGCCCACGAAGGCGAGCCCGGCAAGGATCAGCGCCTGCGCGCGCGTCCGGCTTTCGGCGAGGCCGCGGTCGACGAGCAGCTGGTCGGCGCGTTGCTTCGCCATCAGGGCTTCGCCTTGTCGGCGAGCAGGCCCGGGGTCAGGATCTGCGGCAGGATTTCGGGCTTGGCGGCGCCCGGCGCGTACCAGAGATAGAGTGGCACGCTGTTGCGCCCATGTTCGGCGAGCGTGCGCGTGATCACCGGATCGCCGTTCGTCCAGTCGCCGACGAGCGTGACGACGCCCGCCTTGTCGAAAGCCTTCTGTACCGCCTCGCGCTCGATCGCGCCGGCCTCGTTCGCCTTGCACGACAGGCACCAGTCGGCGGTGAAATAGACGAAGACCGGCTTGCCGGTGGCGCGCGCCCTGGCGAGTGCATCGGGGGAGAAGGGTTTGCCGGTCGACGCTGCTACCGGCCGGTCGTTAAAATCGTGCGATGTCAATTGCGGTATCGATCCGGCCAAGGCCGCTACGAGTATGAGGGCGGCAAATATCGGAAGACGCTTGCTCGGCTTGCCGCGCTGGCGTTCGCCATAGGCGCTGAGCAACAGCCCGGTCATCGAAGCCACAGTGAAGGGGTAAGCAACGGAACTCCCGCTAAGTTGGCGGTCCAGAAGCCAGAACAGGGCGAGCACCGTCAGGCCCATCGGCAATGCCATCCATTTGCGGAATGTAACCATCCACAGCCCCGGCTTTGGTAAGCGATTGCGAAGTGCCGGGATGAAGCCGATCGCGAGGAAGGGCAGCGCAAGGCCCAACCCGAGGCCGCCGAAGATCGGCAGCGCCGCCCAGGCCGGAAGGACCAGCGTCGCACCAAGTGCCGCGCCGAGTAACGGGCCGCTGCACGGCGTCGCCACGAAAGCGGCGAGCGCGCCCGTCCAGAAGCCGCCTGCCATACCTGCCTTGTCCGTCAGCGCTTGGCCGCCACCGAACGACGGCAGTTCATAGGTACCCAGCAGGTTCAGGGTGATCGCGATCGCGAGAAGCAGCAGCAGCAATACGCTGAGCGGGTGCTGGAGTTGAAAAGCCCAGCCGATCTGTTCGCCCGCAGCCCGCAGTGCGAGCAGGATGCCGCCCAGCGCCAGCGAGACGAGCACGGCCCCAGCCGTATAAGCGACCGCCTCGACCTTCGCCTCCCGCGCATCGCCGCCCGAGCGCGCGAGGCTCAGCGCCTTGAGGCTGAGGATCGGGAAGACGCAGGGCATCAGGTTGAGGATCAGCCCGCCGAGGATCGCGCCGCCGAGCGCGGTCCAGAACAACGCCATGTCGATGCCGCCGCCGGCACCCGCGATCGTTTCGCCCGCCGCGGGAACGGTGCCGGGTTCGAGCCGCAGCGACAGCCCGCGCCCGCCGCCGAGCTTCAGCAGCGCCGCGACCGTTCCGGCCCGGTCGCCCTTGGCGCGCGTTTCGACGATGATGAAATCGCCGTTCCGGCTGAAGTGCTGGGGAGCGGGATAGTCGACGACATCCTGCGTCTCGACGAACAGGTGCGGCGCGTCGATCGCCGTGCTCGCGGGAAGCGGGATTGCGAAGCGCACCGTGTTGCCGCGCCGCTCCCATGTTCCGTGGCGGTCGAGCGGCTGCGGGAGCAGCGCGCGCCAGCCGTCGAAGCGCGCGCGCCCGGCGGGGGCGACCTTGCCGTCACCGGCCTTCAGCGCGACCGAGATCACCGCCTTTTCGGGCACGCAGACCTTGTCGGTACAGGCGAGCCAGTTCGCGACGCCCGACAGCGTCAGATCGGTGCCGGGCGCGATGGCCTTGTCGACCTGCGCATCGGCGAGCAGCGCATAGGGGTGCTCGTAGACATGGTTCATCATGCCGAAGAGGATCAGCGCGTCGGGAACCGGATAGCGGAAGGGTGCGATCGTGACGCCTTCGGGCGCGTTCCATTCGACCGACAGGCCGAAGCCCGCGTCGCCGCCATTGGCCCAATAGCCGTGCCACGTCTTCTCGGGGGTCATGGTGAGCGCGAGGGTCGTGCCGCCCCCGGGGGCGGGCGCCGCCGACTCGGCAACGAGTCTGGGCTGGATATGCGTCGATTGTGCGTGCGCGGGGCTGAAAAGGAGCAGCGTACAGGCCATGACGGCCAGAAGCGCGCGTGTCACGCGTGTCACAAAAGCCTCACTTGCCAAATTCATGCTCCGCTCGCGGCCGTTTCTTGCTCGAAGGCTTGCCATATAGGCGGCTTTCGTCGAGAGGACAGCCCGCGCTGACACCCCCTGGTTGGAGAAGCCGTCCGTGAAGCTGAAATATCTGTCCACTGCCCTCGCCACCGCGCTTTGCCTTGCCGCCGCGGGAACCGGCCTCGCGCAGGATCCGGCGCCGCCGGCGCAGAAGGTGACGGCCGCCACGCCCGCGCCGAAGCTCGTCGTGATGATCGCGGTCGACCAGTTTTCCGCCGACCTTTTCGCCGAATATCGCGGCCGCTTTACCGGCGGCCTTGCGCGGCTCGCGTCGGGCGTCGTCTTTCCGTCGGGCTATCAGGCGCACGGTGCGACCGAAACCTGCCCGGGCCATTCGACGATCCTGACCGGAAACCATCCGGCGCATACGGGCATCGTCGCCAATAATTATTTCGATCTGTCGGTCGCGCGCGAGGACAAGCGCCTCTATTGCGCCGAGGATGAAACGGTGCCCGGCACCTCGTCGAAGAGCGGCCAATATGCGCCGTCGGTGAACCATCTGCTCGTCCCGACGCTCGGCGACCTGATGAAGGCGCGCGATCCGAAGGCGCAGGTCGTTTCGGTGTCGGGCAAGGACCGCTCGGCGATCATGATGGGCGGGCGGCAGGCCGACGAGCTGATGTGGCTCGCGCCCACCGGCCTCACCAGCTATCGCGGCGCGACCCTGTCGCCGACCGCGCAGCAGGCGAGTGCGGCGATCGCTGCAGCGATCAACGAGCCGCGTCCCGCGCTGACGCTGCCCGCCGACTGTGCGACGCACGACATCGCGATCCCGGTCGGCGACAAGGGCGCTACCGTCGGCACCGGCCGGATGGCGCGCGATGCCGGCGACTTCCGCCGCTTCCAGGCTTCGCCCGAGGCCGATGGCGCGGTGCTCGCGACCGCCGCGGCGCTGCGTCAGGTGCGCAAGATGGGCGAGGGCAGCAGCACCGACCTCCTCATCGTCGGTCTGTCGGCGACCGACTATGTCGGCCACAGCACCGGCACCGAAGGCAGCGAAATGTGCATCCAGATGGCGGGGCTCGACCGCGAGCTCGGCGATTTCTTTGCGCGGCTCGATGCGACGGGGATCGACTATGCCGTCGCGCTGACCGCCGATCATGGCGGGCACGATCTGCCCGAACGCAATCGCCAGAATGCCTGGCCTGACGCGCAGCGTATCGACAAGGCGCTCAATCCCGGCGCGATCGGCAAGGAGGTCGCCGAGAAGCTCGGCCTGCCGCAGCCCATTCTTTATGGCGACGGCGACGATTATTATTTCGCGAAGACGCTGACCGCGGCGCAGCGCAAGGCCGCGCTCGCCGAGATCCTGCCGCGCCTGCGTGCGCACCCGCAGGTCGAGGCGGTGGTGACGCGCGACCAGCTCGACGCGCATCCGATCTCGAAGCGTGCGCCCGACACGTGGAGCCTGCTCGACAAGCTGCGCGCCTCCTATAATCCGCAGCGCTCGGGCGACTTCATCATCGCGCTGAAACCGCGGGTTACACCGATCCCCGAATCGGGCATCGGTTATGTCGCGACGCACGGGTCGGTGTGGGATTATGACCGCCGCGTGCCGATCCTCTTCTGGCGCAAGGGGATCGCGGGTTTCGAACAGCCCAATGCGGTGATGACGGTGGATATCATGCCGACGCTGGCGTCGGTGATCGGCCTGCCGGTCGATGCCGCGAAGATTGACGGCCGCTGCCTCGACCTGTTGTCGGGTCCCGAGAGCAGTTGCCGCTAAGGACAGAAAAGAAGGACCTATGACCAAGGCATTGCGGAATTTCACCGGCCGGCTGCTGCTGGTCGGCTGCGGCAATATGGCGGGTGCAATGCTCGATCGCTGGCTGGCGGCGGGGCTCGACCCGGCGCTGGTCGCGATCGTCGATCCGCTTGCCGCGCCGCGCGCCGGGATCGCGCAGCATGTTTCGCTCGATGAATGGCAGGCCGCGGGCGGCCGCGCCGACTGGATCATGCTCGGCATGAAGCCGCAGCAGCTCGGCGAGGTCGCCGGGGTGCTGGCGCCGCTCGTGACGGGAGAGGTCCATCTCCTGTCGATCCTCGCCGGTGTGTCGCTCGCCGACCTCGCGGCGCGCTTCCCCGACGCCGTGGCACAGGTGCGCATTCTGCCCAATCTGGCGGCGCGCATCGGCGCCGGCGTGTCGGCGGTCGCGACCTCGGGTAAGGCCGACGGCGAGGCGGTCGATGCGTTGCTCGATCCGCTCGGCCAGACGGTGACGCTCGCCGACGATTCGACAATGGACCTTGTCACCGCCTTTACCGGCAGCGGGCCGGCCTTCGTGTTCCGTCTGATCGAATCCTATGCGGCGGCCGGCGAACGCCTTGGCCTTTCGGCCGAGGATGCGCTGAAGCTTGCAACCGCGACGTTCGGCGGCGCGACCGCGCTGCTGGCCGACAGCGGCGACAAGCCCGGCGCGCTGATCGCGCAGGTCGCGAGCAAGGGCGGCACGACGCAGGCGGGGCTCGACGTCCTCGACAGCGATGGCCAGCTTGCGGCGCTGCTCACCAACGTCCTGCGCGCGGCGCGCGATCGCGGGCGCGAACTCGCCGATATCGCCCGCGGCGAGGGTTGATCCAGGCTGTTTACGTACCGAGCGCCGCGATCCGGCGGCGCTCGCGCGGGGGAACCAGCGCCTCGCTGACCTGCCAGAATCCGGTCACGGCCTGCTGCCCCGCATGGGTATAGGCGCGGCTCATCGTATCACGCAGCGTCGCGAAGATCGCGCTCTCGGCCGCGCGGCCGGTATCGGTCAGGCGCAGCTCCTTCGCCCGCCGGTCGCGATTGCCCGGCCGCGTCGTCAGATAGTCGCGTGCTTCCAGCTCCTTCACCACGCGTCCCAATGACTGCTTTGTGATGCCGAGCAGCGCGAGCAGGTCCGATATCGTGAGCCCCGGCTGCCGCGCGATGAAATAGAGCGCGCGGTAATGCGCGCGTCCCAGCTCCCTTTCGGCGAGCCGTGCATCGATCGCGCGCCACAGCGAGGCATGGGCGAAGAACAGGAATTCGATGCCCCGGCGCACTTCGTCCTCGCGCAAGAAAAGAGCAGAGGCGGCGGGTACTTGTGAAAGAAAATTTTCATCCGGCATAGTCGCTACCGTTGCGCCCCGCGCCCGTCTTTGGCAAGAGGCGCGCACCATAGACCCCCAAGCTACAGGGATTTTTCGCATGTCCGCTCCCGCCTTCACGCATTTTCCGCACCCCGACCCGATCGCGGACGATGTACGGGCGGCGGCGATTGCCGACCCGGTTTTCGGGCGCGTCTTCACCGATCATATGGTGTCGATCCGCTATACCGAGGGGCAGGGCTGGCACGACGCGCAGGTGATGCCGCGCGGGCCGCTGTCGCTCGATCCCGCGACCGCGGTGCTCCATTATGCGCAGGAAATCTTCGAGGGGCTGAAGGCGTACCGCCTCGATGACGGCTCGATGGCGCTGTTCCGCGTCGAAGCCAACGCCGCGCGCTTCAACGCGAGCGCGCGCCGCATGGCGATGGCCGAATTGCCCGAGGAATTGTTCATCGCGGCCGTGAAGGAAGCCGTCGCCGCCGACTCGCACTGGTTCCCGCCGGTCGAGGGCGGCGCGCTGTACCTCCGCCCCTTCATGTTCGCGAGCGAGGTGTTCCTCGGCGTCAAGCCGGCCGCCGAATATCAGTTTCTCGTCATCACCTCGCCGGTCGGCAATTATTTCAAGTCGGGCGCCCCCGCGATCTCGCTCTGGGTGTCGGAGGATTATACCCGCGCCGCGCCCGGCGGCACCGGCGCCGCCAAATGCGGCGGCAATTATGCATCGAGCCTTGTCGCGCAGCGCGAGGCGATCGCCAAGGGGCATGACCAGGTCGTCTTCCTCGACGCCGCCGAGCGTCGCTGGATCGAGGAACTGGGCGGCATGAACATGTTCTTCGTGTTCGACGACGGCAGCCTCGTCACCCCGCCGCTGGGCGGCACGATCCTGCCCGGGATCACGCGCGACGCGATCATCACGCTGGCGCGCGATGCGGGGCTGACGGTGCGCGAGGAGCCCTATGCGATCGACCAGTGGCAGGCCGATGCGACAAGCGGCAAGCTTACCGAAAGCTTCGCCTGCGGTACCGCGGCGGTGGTGACGCCGGTCGGCAAGGTGACCCGCGGCGAAAGCAGCTTCACGATCGGTGCGGGCGGTCCCGGGCAGGTCACCGGAATGCTGAAGGGCAAGCTCGTCGACATCCAGCGCGGCCGCGCGGCGGACCCGCACGGCTGGGTCACGCGCCTCTGATCCGACCCGCCTTGCAATAGGCGGCGGCGCGCTATAGAGCGCGCCTCGCACCGGCCCGTTGGGGCGTCGCCAAGTGGTAAGGCAGCGGCTTTTGATGCCGCCATTCGCAGGTTCGAATCCTGCCGCCCCAGCCAGCCGGTCCCATGGCGTCTCGTGCCGTCCCGGCACGTCCGATGGTACGAATGTCGGTACGCTGGTCGAAGTTTTCGCGCGTGCCAACAAATCTGGAAGAATGTGCTGATTTCAAAACGGCAAGCGTGAGCGGGAACGGTCGTCGGACGCGGTTCGAAGCTTTGCCGCACGTTCGAATCCCGACGGAACTCAAAGCCCGGTTTCGCCCGGCCAGAAGCAATCCGGTTCGTCCGTTCTGCGATATTGGTGCCGCCGCCGAAACCCGGAATGAATGCTGTCGTGCGACGCTCTTCGGGATTTCCATTGAAGCGGTCCTGCGAAGGCAGCGGGTTCAACTTAGGGGCTGTTCGCGCCAGTCGCCTGACGCGAAGCGAGCCAAGCCTCCAACGATCTCGCGGGTCGCGACGGTCGCCACGCCGTGATCATATTCATTCTCAAGCGCGGCTGGCAGATCGAGATTCCATTGCTGATAGGACGAGATCCGATCGCTTCGCAGCGCTGCCTGTGGGAGGGCAGCCAGCTGATGCGCGAGCTCCAAAGCCACCGCGAGGGCTTTTCCCTTGGGCGTGAGCCGGTTCGCCAGGCCGAAGCTGAGAGCTTCCTGTCCGGACACGCCGCGGCCGGTCATCATCATGTCAAGCGCCTGGCTGTGCCCGATGAGGCGGGTCAGGCGGATGGTGCCCCCGTCCATCATCGGGATGCCCCAGCGCCGGCAATAGACGCCGAACACCGCATCTTCGGCGGCGACGCGAAGGTCGCACCAGCAGGCAATTTCCAGTCCGCCTGCCACGGCGAAACCTTCGACGGCTGCAATGACCGGTTTGCTGAGGAGCATCCGCGTCACACCGCAAGGTGCATCCCCCTTGCGATCGACCCGAATCTTGCGGCCCGGGTCGTTGGACATCATCGACTTCAGGTCATTGCCGGCACAAAAGCGCCCGGCTCCACCCGTGAGCACCGCAACGGACAAGGCGGGATCAGCCTCGAAGCGACGGAAGGCATCCGCCAGCGCGGCGCCGGTGGGACCATCGATTGCGTTGGCGACGTCCGGGCGGTCGATGGTGACAATGGCGACCGGCCCGTCCGTTTCGAAATATATAGTCATACCGCTTCTCCGACGAGGGCGTGCAGGTTGCGGTGAAAATGCACGATGGCGGCTTCGAAGAGCCCGAACGAGAAGACGTCGTTGGCACCGCTGTTCAGGCCGCGTTGGATCGATTCGACGATCGCGCGGTCCTCCCTGGCGCCTTTGTTGACGAAACTTTCGTCTTGTTCGACGGCAGTCAGGTCGTGATCGAGCGTCGAAGCCGCAGCGAGGGTATAGGTGATCGTGCGTGTCGTCGCCACACCGCTGGGTTCGAGCACGACCATAAGGGTTCGCTTCGGGAAAGTTGCGATCATCACATTGGGAAACAGATGGTAGACTTGGGTTACGGTGCCTTCGAGGTGGCGCTCGGTGGGTGCGATGCCGCGAAGCTTTTCCACATTGCGATACGGAAAGGTCACGCGGCTGTTGCGACCGAAATGCTCGACCACGTTCAGATTGTCGAATTGGACCGGATAGAAGCTTGTCCTGTGCGTCGCATATATATGATAGCCCTCGAGGAACGCTTCGGCGACAATTTTCCAGTTCGCGGCGCTCTCGTTTTCTGCGGTCGATACGAGCCGCAGATCCGCGCCCAGGAGTTCGGCTATGGGGCCGAGGTCGCACGAAGCTCCGGTCGGCTCTTGCGTTACAAAGACCAGGCCGGCCTTCTCCTCGGCCTGGACCGCGACGAGGCCATGCATGTCCGGATCGATATCGGGGAAGCCATAGGCGTGCGGAATGCTGCGCAGACTTCCGTCCGTGCCATAGGTCCAGGCGTGGTAGGGACAAACGAAAGCCTTGGTCCGGCCTGTGCCGCAGGCCAACTGGGCGCCGCGATGCCGACAGGCGTTGCGAAACACCCGCGCCACGCCGTCCGCGCCGCGTACAGCGAGCAAGGGGACTCCCGCAGCTTCGCGTGCGACATAGCTGCCGGGGTCGGTCAGAGCCGCCGATGGGCAATAGGGCGTCGGCGCGCGACGGAATGCTCGCATCAGTTCGAGGTCAAGGCGGTCCGAAGATCGGTAATTGGCGACCGGTTCGCGCCAACAGGCATCGCCGAGATCGGTCGTTCGATGATCGATATGGTCCAGAATGCGCTGTGCTACCGCTGCATCGTCGAGCAATCCATCCACGGGTGCTTTCCTTCACGCCAAACGGGGCCTGTCATCGTCAACCTAGCGCGAGGTGCGCAGCGGCAAAGCGAAAGACGGCCTCACATTCATGAGCAGGATTCATCGATCGCGACTTCTCCCGGCTCTGCTGCCGCGATGATCCACCGCTTGAACGCGCGTAGCGCGGGATTGCGTTCATCTTGCGGGCGATGGACGAACCAATAGTCGCCCGTCGGAACCAGCATCGGAAAAGGCCGCTGGAGCCGGCCTAGCCGTTCGGGCTCCGCGCATAGCGGATCGAGGCCGAGCGCCACGCCGACTCCGCACTCGGCCGCCTGCTGCGCGGCCCAGAAACTGTCCACCCAGAAGGTCCTGCGCGGCGTGATCTCGCCGATACCCGCGCTGTCGAACCAGAGCGACCAGGCGAGGGGGTATGACGTCACATGGACAAGCGTCGCACGCTGCAAATCGATCGGATGCCTGAATTTCAATCGCGCTGCCACCGCCGGCGCACAGATGGGTGTGGTGGAAATCTTCATCAGTGGAAGTGCCGCCAGACCAGGCCAGTCACCCGTTCCGCCGCAGATCGCGGCATCGAAGGGTTCGTTGTCGAAGTCGAGCGCGCGGTTGACGTTCTCGACGAGGAGCTCGACTTCCGGGTGCGCGGAGAGGAAGGTTTCGATCCGCGGGATGAGCCAGGTCATCTCGAATGTCGGGACGACGGCGAGGCGAAGGCGCGTCCTTGCGCCGGGCGCGTGCTGCAAGGAAAGGGCACGCGCGAACTCGGTAAAAGCGCGCCCCGTGGTCGCAGCGAGCGACCGCCCCGCGACGGTGGGCGTTACGGCGCGGTGGGCGCGCACGAACAAATGGTCCCCCATGAGGCGTTCGAGATTGCGAATGCGATGGCTGACCGCTGAAGGCGTGAGGTGCAGCGCGTCCGCCGCCGCCCGGAAGCTGCCCAGCCGATATGCCGCTTCGAACGCCTGCAGGCCGAGCAGATTGGCCGCCGAAATCTGGCTTATGGCCGGCTTCGGTTCGGCGGGCATGAAAAGCCGGTCCGCTTGTGCCGTTGGGGCATTTTCGTCGTTCATCTCCGCATGCCTTCTTGCGGCAAGCTTGCGCCCATAGCCATCGTCAAATGGTCGACAGCGCTGTTCAATACTGTCCGCGGCGCACGAGAACCTTGGTTCATGCGCCGACTTTCACGGCCCATCTGCCCGCCTCGGCCGACGCCCGGACGGCGTGCGTATGCTCGCCAAGGCCGGGGACCCGTTGGCCGACTGTCGGTTGATCGCGAGACAGATGAAACGGGGCCGCTACAACCCGAAACGCGCCCTCGCTGTCCTGCACTTCGCAAAGTGCGCCGCGATGCGCGATCTGCGGGTCGTTCAGGGCCTCGGCGACAGAGCGATAGGCGGAGCAGGGTACGCCATACCGACGCAGAAGTGCCAGGCATGCATCCGAGGTCTGGGTGCGGGTCCACGCCTCGAGCGCGTTCATAAAGTCTTTCAGCTCCAAGCGCTCGAGCTGAAGCAGGCTGAGCCAGTCCGGTCTGCTGGCGGCGCTCGCAACCCCGATGAAGTTCTTTGGACTGACGAGTGCGATCATGACGGCGTCGTCTGCTGTCGCAAATGGCTGGAACGCAATCGGCGGCGAGGAGGTTCCAAGCTGGGCGCGCTGGACATCATTGAGCAACAAGGCGAGCATGCTTTCGAACATGGACACGTCGACAAGTTGGCCGAGGCCGGTCGTATGACGACGATGCAGCGCCGCGAGAATCCCGCTCAGTGCATAGGTTCCCGCAAGAATGTCGGCGGTAAATATGCCGCATTGATCGGGTGTCGTTCGGCCGGGCTGATAGGCTTGGTATGCGCGGTCATACCCCGACGCCGCGTGGATGACCGGAGCATAGGCGGGCAATTCCGCGGAGGGGCCGGTCTGTCCATAGCCCGAGATCGCGCAGTAAATCAGCCGCGGGCTCGCGTCCGACAGTGCGTTGAAATCCAGGCCCAGGCGAGCCATGACGCCGGGACGGAAGTTCTCGACAAGCACATCCGCTTGGCCTGCGAGGCGTCGGGCAACCTCGACATCGTCGGATCGTTTGAGATCGAGCTTGACGCTGCGCTTGCCGGCGTTCAACTGGCCAAAGGCCAGGCTGGCATGATTTCGTAACGGAGGGCTCGACCGGAGGACATCTCCCTGCGGCGCTTCGATCTTCACCACGTCGGCGCCAAGATCGGCCAGCAAGCGCGTACAATATGGTCCGGCAATCGTGGTGGTGAAGTCCACGACGCGCAATCCTGAAAGCGTGCCGATCATAAGGGCCGTGATCCCCACAGATAGGTGAAATCGGATGTGAGACTCTCAATCCGGCTCGGTGCAGACAAGCGAAAAGCAGCTCCTGATCAGTGAGCGTAAATCACCCGAATTCACCCCGCCATCCGTCGCTTTTCGAAGCGGCTCCAATTTTCTTCGGCGACTGGTACTTTCCTCTGGTGCGTAAAACGACTTGAGTCCCACGGCTGAAAATAAGGTTGTTCGAAGACCCCTTGACCATGAAAGGCAGAAAATGAGCAGCAGCAAGCCAATCACACCGATCAAGCTCGAACCGAACGAAAGCTCCTATCCCGGGCAATATCCTGCCGAAATGGTGCCGGAGGGGCAGAGCTATAATGGCTCCTGGACGGAAACCATTCTCTATCGGGCTTCGGATTCCCGTTTCAGCGCGCGGCTCTGGGAATCCGAGCCTGGCGTCCTCCAGTCCGACAATTATCCGCATGACGAATTCTGCCTGGTTTCCGAGGGCGAGCTTGTCGTGACGAACCGCGCCGACGGCACGACCGTGACCTACGGTCCCGGTGACACGTTCGTCATCCCGGCGGGATGGAACGGCATCTGGGACATGAGGACGAGGTTCCGCAAACTCTATGTCGTGCTAGCGCCATTCGATTGAACGGCCCTGCTTGATGGGCGCCACCGGCCTTCTCCCCGACACCCGGCCGGTGACGCTTTTTTTGAAATTCGCGGTGATGGAAGATGAGCGACCTAGGCGCCAGAACCCAGATGGTCCCGATATGTGTCGCGCAGCGCGCGCTTGTCGATCTTGCCGGTGAGCCCCAGCGGCATCGCATCCACCCGGACGACAGCATCGGGCAGCCACCAGCGCGGCACCGATCCGGCAATCTGGGCAAGCAGATCCTCGTCGGAACAACAGGCCCCAGGCAAAAGCTGCACGATCAGCAGCGGTCTCTCGCCCCATTGTTTGCTGTCGGCCGCGACCACGGCCGCGTGCACGACATCGCAATGTTCGGCCGCCAAGGCTTCGAGCTCCTGCGAGCTGATCCATTCGCCGCCCGACTTGACGACATCCTTTTCGCGATCGGTGATGTGCATGAAGCCATGCGCGTCGATTCTGGCGACGTCGCCGGTATCGAACCAGCCGCCATCGTCGCCTGCCGGCGCGGAATCTCCATAATAGCGCTCGATCATCGCAAAACCGCGTATCTTGAGTTTGCCGGCGGCATCGGATCCGGGCGTGCCCGCGGTTTCTACACGAAGCTCGACCCCGAGGGGCGGGCGGCCCTGCGCACCCTCGACCGCCCGGCGCGCCTCCTCCGGAAGGGCGAGCGTATCGGCTGTCGGGGCCGAAATGGTACCAAGGGGAGACATTTCGGTCATTCCCCACGCATGCCTGACGTCGAGATCATGCTCGTCCGCCAGCCGGCGAAGCAGCGAGGGGAGGCAAGCCGCGCCGCCGACCACCGCACGGGCGAGCGGTCCCAGCGTTTCACCATTGGCGTCGGCATGGTCGACGAGCCCCTGCCACACGGTCGGTACCGCGGCGGCAATGCTGACCTTCTCTTCACCGATGAGCCGGAGCAGGCTGGCGCCGTCGAGGTGACGGCCGGGAAGAACCAGCTTCGCACCCACCGCCGGTGCGGCGAAGACAAGGCCCCACGCATTGGCGTGAAACATCGGAACGATCGGGAGCACCGTGTCGATTGCGCGCAATCCGAAGACGTCAGGCTGGATGACCATCAGGGTGTGGAGGAAATTCGCCCGGTGCGAATAGAGAACGCCCTTGGGGTCGCCGGCCGTCCCGGATGTATAGCAAAGCCCGGCCGCTTGCTCCTCGCCGAACCCGCCCCAGGCTGCGGGCTGCTGTTCGCCGATCAGGGCGTCCGTCGCGTTCAGGGTCCGGTCGCCGCTGTGACCCAGTACCCAGATTTCCTCGATCGTCGGGCAGGCGGCATGCATGGCCTGCGCGAGGGGGAGAAGCGACGGGTCGACGAGCAGCAGCCTGGTTCCGGCGTGCTCCGCGATGCGCGTGAGGTTCGGGGCATCCATTCTCGGGTTCAATGTGTGACAGACGGCACCGATGCACATGATGGCGTACCAGGCTTCGAAATGTTCGCCCGTGTTCCATGCGAGCGTCGCGACACGATCCCCGGTGCGGACGCCGCGATCGGAGAGGGCCGCCGACAGCCGGCGGGCGCGATCGGCGCACTGGGCATAGGTCTTGCGTACAATGCCGCCGTCGGCACCGACGCTGATTACCTCCCGGTTTCCGTGCCAGCGCTCGGCATGCTCGAGAATGCGGTTCACCGTCAGCGGCCACGAAAGCATCAATCCGTCCACGCCGTTCATTCCTTTCAAGTCGAAGCACCGGCCATGAACTGTCACTTTTCACGCTACCGGTGGGGTAGTCGCGACATGGCCTTGCCCGAGCTATGCGGTGGTCGGGACGACAGCCATAGAGCCAATTGCTGACGCGGATTTGGCACAGCTTGCAGGGGGAGACACAGTGTCGCTACCGATTCCGCTCGAGAGAGGCCGGACGCAAAGCCTGCAGGAGCAGATTTACCGCTTCATCCGCGACCAGATTCTTCACGGCAAATATCCTGCCGGCACGCAGCTTCCCTCGACCCGGGAGCTTGCCGACGGGCTGCGCGTGTCGCGCAATACCGCGGTGCTTGCCTATCAATGGCTGGTGAGCGAGGGCTATATCGAAACGCGGCCGGGCGCCGGAACCTTCACCAGAAGTGTGGTTTCGGACACGATCGAGACGATCGAGCGCGATGAAGGGCTTTCCGCGCGTGCCGACAAGCCGGCGGTCGTGTTGAAATGCACCTCGCCGCTCGCCGACTATGGCAGCGGCATCCGGTCGCAGTTCGATTTCTGGTACGGACGGGCCGATCCGCGCCAGTTTCCGACCAAGACCTGGAGCCGGCTGATGTGGGAGACATTGTCCTACGCGCGCTCGAGCCTCAGCGAATATGGTCCCCAGCCGGGCAATCTGGCGCTGCGCGAAGCAATTGCCGAATATCTCGCGACCGCGCGCGGCTTTTCCGCCTCGCCCGATCACATATTGATCACTGCCGGCGCGCAGGAAGGGCTGAACATCGTCACCCGGCTACTCGTCGAGGCCGGCACGACGATCGCGGTCGAAAATCCCGGCTATGGTGCCGTCGCCACCCTGTTCGAAACCGCCGGCGCGACATTGCTCCCCGTGCCGGTCGATGGCGACGGCCTGATCCCGGACAATCTGGCATCACATCGCCCGAAACTCATCTACACGACGCCTTCGCACCAGTTTCCGACCGGCGTGGTCATGTCGCTCGAACGGCGTCAGGCACTTCTGGCGATGGCCGAGGCCATCAATGCCTATGTGATCGAAGACGACTATGACGGCGAAATCATCTATGATCGTCCGCCGCTCGCCGCACTGGCGGCGCTCGACCGGAGCCAGCGCGTGATCTACGTCGGCTCCTTTTCCAAATCCATTGGCGCTGGAATCCGGCTCGGTTTTCTCGTTCTGCCACCCGAACTCATCGACTGGGCGGTCAGCCTGAAAAGTCTCGCGAGCTACGGACAGGCCTGGACTGAACAGGCGGTGCTGGCCGAATTCATCCGAAGGGGGAGCTTCCGCACGCATCTGCGCCGGATTCGCACGCTCTATCGCGCGCGCCGCGACGCGCTGACCGATACGCTCCGCGATTGGCTGGGGCCGGAAGGAGGGATCAGCGGGAGCGAATCGGGGGTTCATCTCATGGTCCGCCTGCCCGATCATATGCCACCGGCGGCAAGGATATCGGCGATCGCGCGGCAGGTCGATGTCGCACTCTACACGCCGGAAGGCGCAGGAACGTGGGAGCCCGGCCGCCGCGCCGCGGACGACCGCCGCCTGGTGTTCGGCTACGCGGCGCTCACGCCGCAGGAGATCGAGACAGCAATCCGGAGAATTCGGGTCAGGGTCGACCGCGAAGCGCAGGAGGCGGGATAAAGAGAAAGGCGCCGAGTGCCACCCTGCGCCTCTCTCCCCGTCAGCGCCCCCTTGCGAGCGCGAGACGGTAATCCTCGCCGAGCGAGCTTTTGACATGCTCGAACGGGCCGACGGTCGCGGGGATCCGGTCGACGCACTTGTCGGGGCCACCGCCTGCTTCGGGATGGATGCAGAAGCCGTTCTCGCCCTGCGCTGTCCAGCGCCCCCTGAACGCGGCGGTCGAGCCGTCGGGCGCGGTCTGCACCACGAGATAGCTCATGTCCGCGTTCAGATAGATGCCGCCCTTGTGGCCGATCCGTTCCCAGCGGACGAACAGGTCGTTCGCCTGGTGATTGGCCGGTGCGCTCGGCAGGGCCGAAGCGGCGGTATCAGCGGTCGCCGTGGCGGAAGCCGCGGTTGCAATCATCACCGACATAAAAGCGGTCGTCATCATGTCATTTCTTCCTTTTCGCAGTCTTGGCCGGCCCCTTCGCGACATCATCCCAGAAAAGGCGGAACGGACCGTTCGGATCGTCGACAAGCCGCTGGCGGGGATGGTTTATGACCATCGTCTGTCGCTGCGTTGCGTCGTAGGCCTCCCACGCCGGCATCGCGTTGCTGTTCGGGTCGCCGGTCCGGGCGAAGCTGGCCCAGGCCGTCGCCATCTTGTCAGCCATCTCCCGTGAAACCGGCGTGTCACCCCCCAGGGTCGCCTGATGCGTGATGTGAAAGACGAGGCACATGTCCATCCCGTGGACCGCGCCGAACACGCCGTTCATCGCCTGCGACGGCCAGTCGAAGCGATAGACATAGGTCTTGCCGCCCAGCGCTGCGCGGCGCTCGGCGACGGCCGTCACCGCGGGCAACAGGTCGCGATCGGTGAGCATCGCGGCCTGGAGGAGGAAAGGTGACGCATTGGGATAATGCTCGGTGTAAAGCTGGACGGCTTCCGCCGCGCGCTCGCTCCCCGCCAGTTCGACCGCGACCTGCTGCAAGCCCGTATCGGTCAGATCGAAGTTGGTCATCGGCCAGCCGGCGTCATCTTTGCAATAACCAACGATCAGCGGAATATGCGCCGACTTGCGTAGCGTTGCGGGATCGGCGAGCGGGGCGGTAAATGTCCGGCCGTCGAGAACGGCCGTGAACTGGGGCTGCGGCCGTGTCGGCGGCTTGCCCGATATCCAGTCGAACGTGCCGATCGATAGCTGTGCCTCAATCAGCGCTTCGGGGGGCAATTGCTGCAGCTTTGCCCAATCCTTGCCGATGCCCAGTGCCTTGAGCAATTGCTCCGCAGCCGCCGCGCTATCCTCGCGTGACGCCAGATCAAGGCTACCGCTCTGGATCGCTGCGCTGTGGTACAGGCCGCGCGCGCGTTCCATCCCCATGACGGCGCCGACCTTGGTGCCGCCGCCCGACTGGCCGAATATCATGACGTTCCCGGGGTTCCCGCCGAAGCCCGCAATATTGTCACGGACCCATTCCAACGACTGCGCGAGATCGAGGATGCCCGCATTGCCGGCGTCGGCATATTCCGCCGGCGCGCCAAGATCGGTGAGGTTGATATATCCGAGCGCCGACAGCCGATGGTTTACCGTCACCACCACCACATCGGCGAACCGGGCGAGGCGATCGCCGATATAGAGATCATGATTGCCCGAGCCGGTACTGAGGCCGCCGCCGTGGAAGTAGACGATCACGGGACGCTTGGCTCCGTCGAGCCCCGGGGTCCAGACGTTGAGGTTGAGGCAATCTTCGCCCATCGCGCCGGCATGCAGGTCGAAATCGATCAGATTGCCGAACGGATGCGAGGGCGAGGAATAGGGCTGCGGCGAAATTTCGCCATAGCCATAGGCGTCCCTGATACCGCTCCATGGCGCAACGGGTTGCGGGGGCATGAAGCGGTTGGCTCCCGCAGTCGAGGCGCCGTAAGGGACGCCCCGGAACTGGAATATTCCGTCCACCGTGATGCCGCGTAATTTGCCGGCGGTCGTTTCGACGACTTGATAAAATGGCTTGTTGAGAAGCTGCGCCATGCCGCGCGAAGGCATGGCAGCGAGCGATGCGGCCCCGGCCGTAGCCAGGAAATTACGACGATCCATCATCCATTCCCATCTTTTCTGTGGCCGCCCGCAAAGCGCAGGCGGCCGGGTTGGTCCGTTCGGTTTGCGCGTCAGTAACGGACCGTCGCGGTCAGCCCGACCGTGCGCGGCCGCACGCTCATCTCCTTGTAGAGCAGCGAGTTGGGATGATCGTGATTGCGCGCGGTCCGCGCCGTGCTGTTGAGCAGATTCTTGGCAAACAACGAGACATCGACGATATCGCGCCTGATGCCGACGCGTACATTGACAAGCGTCTGCGCCGCATCGTTGATCCGGCCAAGATCCATCACCGCCGTGTTGTCGAGAAATGGCGTCTTGTTCTTGTCCGCGCTGGCGTAGGTCAGCGTGCCATTGGCATAAAGCGACGTCTGGTCCGACAGCGGCGCATCATAATCGGCGGTCAGCGTCAGGGTCCATGGCCGCAGGCCGAGCGGACTGTTGCCGTCGCGAACCAGCGGCAACAGGTCGCTGTTGTCGTTGGGATAGGCGTCTTCGGTATATTCCGCCTTCACATAGGCAACCGTGGCGCCGAGGGTGAAGCTGCGGCTGATCCGGGCGTTCGCCTGCAGGTCGAAGCCCATCGAACGCAGTTTGCCGGTATTCTCGACATATTGGAAACCGCAGGGCGGAAAGACCTGCTGCTGGATATTGTTCCAGTCGATGTAGAAGGCGCTGGACGCGACCTGGAAGCGCCCGCCGGCGAAGCTGTTCTTGCTGCCGATTTCATAGCTCCAGAGATGGTCGGGCTCATAGGAACTCGGTGCGGCAGCGATGCCGATATCCGCGAGCGCCGCGGCGCAGGTCGTCGGCGGCAAGGCCGAGTTGCCGCCGCCGATGCGGTAACCCTTCGCGACCGTCGCATAGACCATATTGTCGTCGTCGATGTCATAGGAGACGCTGAACTTGGGCGTTATCGGCGAAGCCTTCGGATTGGCCGTCCCGCCCGACACCGGGCCGTTGAAAATGCCCGACTGCGCATTCTCGAACTTGAGCGTCGCGCGCTCGGCCCTGAGGCCCACCGTCGCGGTCAGCCGGTCGGTGATCTTGTAATTCACCTCGGCGAAGGCGGCATATTGCTTGTCGACGGCGCTGTTGGCGATGAGCAGGGTCGAAAGGCCATATTCGCCGGCATCGGGAAACAGGACGGGGTTCGGGACTGCCGGCGGAGCGGGGATCTGCGGCAAGCCGAGCGCCGTCGCCAATATGTTATAGCCCACGGCATCGATCGTCTGGAAGTTCGTTTGCTTGCGCCGGCTTGCGTAAAGGCCGACAACCCACGAGAGGCGGCTGTCGCTTTCTGCGCTCTGGAGCCGCAATTCGGTCGACCAGTTGGCCTGTTTGTCGATAAAATAGGATGTCGACGTATAGCCGGGGAGCGAGGCGAGCGCGCCCGCCGACAGGATTGCCGGAACAACGGTCGAATAATCCCATTCGCTGTACGAGCGCCGGGCGAAATGCGATGTGCTCGAAGTCAGGATCGCGCCTCCCAGATCCCATTCGATATCGAGATTGGGGAGAATGAAGCGGTCCCTGTGCGGCTGGTAGAGCGGGTCTCCATTCTTGAAGATGCCCGCGCCCGGGTCCGACAGGGTGTTCCACGTGACGCCTGCATCGTTGACGTCGATCTTCTGGAAAAAGACCGATGGCGTGATGCTCAGCGTTTCGGTGGGCTTGAAGGTGACGGCACCGCGCAAGGCCGTAGTCGACTGGTAGTTGGCGTTCCTGTCGGTGATCGCGCCGCTATTCATGTCCGCACGGTCGACCCAGCCGCCGTCGCGCCGGTACCAGGCGCTCAGCCGAACCCCGATCTTGTCTTCGATCAGCGGGCCGCCCACCGCGATCCCGCCTTCATAGCTGGGAGCGCCGCCGTCGGTCGTGCTGATTTCGCCGCGACCGTAGATGCTGAGGTCGGTCATGTTCGGTTTGGGGGTGATGAAGCGCACATTGCCGCCCATCGATCCGGCGCCGTAGAGCGTGCCTTGCGGTCCGCGCAGAACCTCGACCCGTTCGAGGTCGAATACCTGCGGATAGACGTTCGATGCGTCATAACCGATGACGCGCACCTGGATCGGCGCATCGTCGAGGTAGATGCCGGTGGTGCCTGCACCGATGCGCGAGCTGATGCCGCGGATCGCGATATTGGTTCCGGATGCTCGCGACCGGACATTTTCAATCTGAAGACCGGGCGTCAGGGCTGCGATGTCATCGATACTGCGCACGCCGAGCTGGTCCATGCGCTCCTGCTTGTAGGCGCTGATGCTGATCGGAACATCGTCGATTGCCTGCGCGGTCTTGTTGGCGGTAACGATGATCTCGTCGCCGCCCCACTTCTGTTCGTTGGTATCTTGCGCCTGCGCGGCCTGGGTGCCTGCAAAAAGAGGCAGCACGATGCCGCACAGCAGTGCCGGCCGAGTGATTTTCCGAAGTCTCATCCTGTGTCCTCCCTGGGGCGGCGCTAGGGTTGTTGTTCCGCGGCGAACATGTCGCCGGGGACAGCCAAGCTGCGCTGCTCTGGTTTTCGGGCCGTTCCGCGCCGACGCGATATAAAGTCGATGATTTGGCGGGTTGCGCTAGGACCACTGGCGCAAAAATCGACGGGTCCAGGGCTTATTTGATTATAAATCAATGCAGTGTGGAGATCTCGCGTAGAGTGCGACGGCGCGATCGATCGTGCCCGGGCTTGTTGTATCATCGTCTTTCCCGACTGGATCCGGGGTCGGGATTCATTGATTTGGCCGACAGCTATGATTCAGGCTCGCTGGGAGGAGCCTGAGGATGAGCGATGTGTTTTGGCTGGCGGACGGGCAGATGGCGCGTCTGCAGCCCTATTTTCCGAAGAGCCATGGGCACGAGCGGGTCGACGACCGGCGCGTTCCGAGCGGTATCATCTTCGTCAACCGCAATGGGCTGAGGCGGCGCGATGCGCCGAGGGAATATGGCCCGGCAAAAACGCCATGCAATCGCTGGAAGGTCGCAACACGCCACGATCGGTTGCCGAAGGCCTTCTTCTCCGCCGTCGCCTTCGCAGCAGCCGTCATCTTCTGGTTCTGATCAATGAGGCCTGACCCCGAGCGCAATCGTCCGGAGCACTGGCATCCAGCGGGAAAACCGTGCTCTAGATTCAGCGTGACCAAATTTGTTTACAAGCTTAAGCGCGGCAACCCCTCCTTTGGGAGAAGGGGAAGATGAGGGCTTATTTTAATCGCCCAACCAATCGGTTGTGATCTTTCCCCTATGCCCCTCTGGCGCCAGCGCGGCACGCAGGGCGTCCAGCAGAGGCGGCAGCGCCTGCGTGAAGGCGTAGGGCGGGTTGACGATGAAAAGGCCCGCGCCGTTATAGATGTCGGACTGATCGCTATCGTACAACCAATGCTCCACCACCAGAAACTTCGGGATGTCGAGCTTGCGTAGCTGCGCCTTCCACCGCACATGCGTGGCGCGGTCTTTCAGCGGATACCAGACGACCGTCACGCCATGCGCCCATTTGCGGGTAGCCGCGGCGAGGGTGGCGGTGATACGGGCGCGTTCATCGGTCTGCTCGTACGGCGGGTCGACCACCACCACGCCGCGTGCGGTGCGGGGCGGCAGCATCGCCAGCCAAAGCTCGTAGGCGTCGCGCCGATGCACGGCGGCGGATGTGTCGCGCATCGCGCCGCGCAGGGCATAGGCGTCTTCGGGATGTTTCTCGTTCAGGATCAGAAAATCCTGCGGACGCAGAAGCTGCGCCAGAAATCGCGGCGATCCGGGGTAGAGGCGCGGCTCGGCCCCGGCATTTACCGCCCGTACGGCGGCGCGATAGTCGTCCAGCAAGGGGTTCGGGTCGGCAAAGGCGCGCAACACGCCCTGTGTGGCCTCGCCGGTGCGCCTCGCTTCCTCGCCGCCAAGGTCGTACAGTCCGCAACCGGCATGGGTGTCGATCAGGGTGAGCGCGCCCGGTTTTTGCTGCAAGGCCCGCACGAGGGCGATCAGCAGGCTGTGCTTTACGACATCGGCGCTATTGCCGGCATGAAAGCTATGGCGATAATTCATTGTAGTTCAAAATCCTGGCGATCTGCCTTGATACGAACGGCTGGGCGCGGAAGCCGAGCGCGAGGCGGTGGAAGCAACCAATCCGGTGCCCGTATAGAGTCGGGCGGAAACCTTCAAAGCATTCTGCATAAGGCCTCAAGCCCGTGTTAGCGATCGTCACCAGAGGTGGAGACACAGGCTCCCGGGCCGCATGGGAATGTTCGATCATCGAAGAGCCGGATACGGTTGGCATTGCCGCGAAGCGCCCGGTCGCCTGATATCGGCCGAACGTTCATATAACGTCGATGCTCCGCCCCAGTCTTTGCGCGCGAATTTCGCGCTTCAGGACCTTGCCCACCTTTGATCGCGGCAGATCGTCCCAGACTTCGAGATCCTTCGGCGCCTTGACGCTGCCGATCGCCGCCTTGACGTGTGCGATGATCTCGTCCGCTCCGGCGTACTTTCCGGCACGCAGTTGCACGACGGCGCAGACGCGTTCGCCCCACTTTTCGTCGGGCAGGCCGAAGACCGCGCCGTCCTGCACCGCGGGGTGCGACAGCAGTGCCGCCTCGACCTCGGCGGAATAGACGTTGAAGCCGCCGGTGATGATCATGTCCTTGGCGCGGTCGACGATGAACAGGAAATTGTCGGGGTCGAGATAGCCGATGTCGCCGGTGCGGTGCCAGCCGTTCACGGTGGCTTCGGCGGTCGCTTCGGGATTTTTGTAATAGCCGTCCATCACGAGCGAACCGCGCACGACAATCTCGCCGCGCTCGCCTTGCAGCAGTTCCCGGCCTTCGCTGTCGAGGATCGCGACGCGGATGAGCGGGCCGGGCTTGCCCGCCGAGGACAAGCGGTGGCGTGCGACCGATCCGTCGGGGTTCAGATGATCGCGGGGCGCCATCATCGAGATCATCATCGGCGCCTCGGTCTGGCCGAAAAGCTGCGCCATCACCGGGCCGAGCTTGCCGATGGCCTCCTCGAGCCGCGCGGGCGAGATCGGCGCAGCGCCGTACCAGAAGCACTGCACCGCCGAGAGGTCGGTCGCAGGGAGTGCAGGGTGGTCGAGCAGCATGTAGATCAAGGTCGGCGGCAGGAATGTGTGCGTGGCGCGGTGGCGCGAGGCGAGGGCCAGGAATGCGCCGATGTCGGGATAGGGCATGATCACGACCTCGCCGCCATGCGCCATGATCGGGAAGGTCAGCACTCCTGCGGCATGCGTGAGCGGCGCCATCGCGAGATAGACCGGCCGTCCCTCGAACGGATAGCCCATCAGCGTCAGTGCGGTCATCGCCTCAAGGTTGCGGTTCGTCAGCATCACGCCCTTGGGGTGGCCGGTCGTACCGCCGGTGCCGGGGATCATCGCGAGATCGCTGACGGGCGCCGCCGTGAATGGGACGTCGGGGGCGCCCGCCAGCCACTGATCGAGCGAGGGTGCAAAGGGCTGTTCGCCGTCGAGGCAGACGAGCAGCTCGAGCTTCGGCAAATCCTTTCGCAACGTATCGACCAGTTCGGTGAACTTGCTGTGGAAGAAGAGCGCCGCGCAGTCGAAATTGTCGAGAACATAGGCGTTCTCGGCCGCCTCGTTGCGCGGGTTGATCGGACACCAGACTGCGGCGGCACGCGAAATGGCGAAAACGCAAGCAAAGGCGACGGGATCGTTGCCCGACAGGATCGCGACATGTTTGCCCGGCACGATGCCGCTCGCATTCAGCCGGTGCGCGACGCGGTGGGTAAGCGCCTGTACCGCGGCATAGGACAGGCTGTTGCCGTCCATCGTCAGGCAGGGCGCATCGGCGCCGAGCGACGCCCCCTTGTCGAGCCAGTCGACCAGCCGCATCGCCCGTCTCCTCAGTCTTGGACCGTGACGATCGGTTTCAGCACAAGTCCGAACTGACGCATCACGCCGAGGATTTCGCGATGCCCGAAGGCCTGGCAGGCCGAGGCGAAGCCGGTGCGGCGCGGCGGCTGCTGGAGCAGGTTCGCGGCGCACCACGCCTGCATCAGCCCGGTCTGCTTGTAATTGCAATTGCCGTGGATCAGCACATGCGCGCGGCCGAGCGGGCCCGAAGCATAGACCGAATCGATGCTGGTGTTGAGCCGCGGATTCTCGCGCGGCGGCATGTCGCCCTGGACCGATTCCGCCATCTTCGACAGGGCGGCTTCCTGTTCCTCGAACGGCAGCGGCTTGATGTCGGTGTCGATCATCTTGGTCATGCCCACGACATTGTCCATGACCTCGCGCGCGAACACGCCGCCATAGACCTTGACCGTGGAGACGCGCGGGTCGTTCTTGAACCAGATCGGGTGCGAGGTGCCGCCCCATGGCAGCGTCAGCGCGGTCGCATGCTGTCCCGGAACCTGACATTCGGTCGCGGACAGCGTCGGCCATTGGACATATTGATTGTTCTCGAGGAAATACCAGTCGGCCTTCAGGATGGTGAAGATCGTCTGAACCGAGGCATAGGTCGGGAAGCCCTTCCACAGCACGAGCATGTCGAGCGTGTCGAGCCCGGGTACCGTCTCGAGCGCGATGTTGGCGGCGATCTCGCCGGTGGTGTACATCTGCGCGACGCAGGGCGAGAGCAGCAGGCCCTTCTTCGCGAAAGCGTCGCCCCATTTTTCCTGCGCGAGCAGCATCCAGTCCTGCTCGCCGGTGGTGTCGAGATAGTGGCAGCCTGCGGCGAGGCACGCCTCGACCGTCTCGGGGCCATATTTGATGAAGGGGCCGACCATGTTGCACACGACCTGCGCGCCCTCGAACAGCTTGGTCAGCGCCGCGACATCATGCTCGACCTCGGCGACCTCGTAGTCGGCGGTCTCGATGCCGGGGACCTTGTCCATCACCTCCTGCACGCGTTTCGCGTCGCGCCCCGCGGCGATGAAGGGGATGCCGAGTTCGCGCAGATATTCGCAGACGAGGCGGCCGGTGTAGCCCGAGGCGCCATAGACGATGACCGGTTTCTTGCTCATTGGATCTTCCTGTTTTCCGGATGTTTGGTGGATCAGATTGCGGTGTAGCCGCCGTCGACGATCAGCTCGCTGCCGCACATGTAGGCGGCGTCGTCGCTGGCGAGGAAAAGCAGCGGCCGCGCGATCTCGCGCGTCGTCGCCATGCGGCCCAAGGGAATGGCGGCGGCGGTCGCGGCGGCGAAGCCCGCTGCTTCGTCGCCAAGTGCGCCGACCGCGTCGGCGACGAGCTTGGTCTCGCAATAGCCGGGGTGAAGCGAGTTGATCCGTACCGGCCAGCCCTTGCGCGCGCAGTCGACCGCGACTGCCTTGGTCAGCATCGCGACGCCGGCCTTGCTGGCATTATAGGCGGGGAAGAGCGGCTCGGCGACGTTCGCGGCGATCGAGGCGACGTTGACGATTGTCCCGCCCCTTTCCTTCATTGCCTCGATACCGGCGCGAACGCCGAGAAAAACGCTCTCCAGATTGACCGCCATCAGCCGCTGCCATTCGGCCAGACCGGTATCGACCACCGACTTCAGGAATCCCGTGCCGGCGTTGTTGACGAGGATATCGAGCTTGCCTTCGCGCGCGACAACGTCGTCGATCAGCGCCGTCCACCCCGCCTCGTCGGCGACGTCCTGCTGCCGGGCTTCGGCCTTCAGCCCTTCGCTGCGGATCGCGGCGGCAGCGGCCCGGGCCTCGTCGGCGTCGATATCGGTGATCGTGACCGACGCGCCCTCGCGCGCGAATTCCTGTGCTGCCGCAAGCCCGATGCCGCGTGCGGCGCCGGTGATGAGGACGCTCTTGCCGGTAAAACGCATCATATGATGTTCCTCGATTGGGTCAAAAAGCCGGGAGCCGGCGGGCGAGGGAGGGATGCCCGCCGGTCCCCGCTCCGGGGGTTCAGAAGCTGAAAGTCGCCTCGACCCCGTAAGTGCGCGGCGTGCCGCGGTTCAGATAATCGAGCCCGAAGACGTCGATATTGAGCCCGTAGGTGTAATAATATTTGTTGGTCAGATTCTTGACCCACGCGCTGACCGAAAGATTGTCGTTCGCCTTGTAGGTCAGGCGGCTGTTGAGCAGCCAGTATCCCGGATTGCCGCAGGTGAAGGCGACCCCGGCGGGGCGGACGGCACCCGGCGTGCCGGGCTTGTCGCACGGATCGAGCCCGTAATCGCCGAAGGCGTCGAAATAATATTTGCCCATATAGCTCGCGTCGCCGCGGAGCGTCAGCTTGCTGTCGCCTTTCTCGAAAATGTCCCAGTCGAACCCGGCGTTGAAGGTCACTTTCGGCGCGTTGGGGAACGGGTTGCCGTTGACATTGCGCGTGAACTGGGTCGCCGGATCATTCGGGTCGACGACATTGCCCTTATATTTGCTGTTGAGATAGCCGAACGCCGCGTTGAGCTGCAGGCCGTCGACCGGCGCGACGGTCAGTTCGGCCTCGCCGCCCCAGACGCGGCCGTTCGCGCTGCGCGTGAAGGTTGTCGCGCCGACGACCTGCGTCGTCTGCTGGTTCGAATAGTCGTAGTAGAAGCCGGCGAGATTGAGCTGCACCCGGCGATCGAGGAACTGCGTCTTCAGGCCGCCTTCGTACGCGTTCACCTTTTCGGGCTTGATATAATAGACCTGATTGGTGCCTTGGTACGCGAGGCCGTTGTAGCTGCCGCTGCGATAGCCGCGGCTGTACTGCAGATAACCCATGATATCGTCGGCGAATTCATAGCTGATGTTGGCGCGCCCGGTCAGCCGGTTCGCCTTTTCCTTGAGATTCATCTTCGGGAGGTTGGGATTATAGGGGAAGGCGTAGGGGATCAGATTGACCGCCGGTGTCGTGCCGTCGAGGCTGTAGATGAAGGTGTTGCCGTTCAGGAACTTCACCTTGTCCATCGTGTAGCGCAGGCCCACGGCGACGGTCAGCCGCTCCGTCGCCTTCCACGTCAGGTCGCCGTAGATTGCCTTCGAGGGGCGCGAGATATCGAAATTCTGCTTGCCGAGGATCGGACCGAAGGGCCCCGCGCCGGAAGCAAGGCATCCCTGGTAATAGGCGCCGCCGGCCGGGAAATTGCCGGTATTGTTGATCGCGATGTCGGTCTGGTACGCGACCAGCGTGCGCGCGTCGAAAAAGCCGTTCGGATTGACGACGACGGGCGCACAGAAGCCGGGCGTGCCGGGCGTCAGGGCGGGGTTCAGCGCGAAGGCGGGCAGCACCCTGATCGAGTCGGGGGTGCCGATCGCGGCGTTATTATAGCTGCCGGGAACCCCGAGCCCGAGCAGCATCGGGCGCAGCGCGCCGAAGAAATCGGGTTCGTTGCGCGTCTCGATCTTGTCCTTGCCGTAATAGAGGCCGCCGACGAAATCGATGCTGTCGTCCGAATAGTTGAGGCGCAGGTCCTGGTTGAAATTCTTGCTGCTGCTGTTGAAGCGGATCGAGCAGAGATCGATCGGCGAGCCGTCGCAATCATTGGGCGAGGTGCTGTATTTGCCCGTGTCGTAACCCGTGATCGAGGTCAGTGTGAAATTGTCGTTGAGTTCGTAGCTGATGTTCAGCGCCACCCCCTTCGACGAGGAGAGCCGCTTGCCGCCCGCGTCGGCGGACACCTCGTTCTTGCCCAGCGCGCGCCCGCCGTTCAGCGGCGAGGGATCGAAGCGCGAATAGCCGACGACATCCTGTCCGCCGCCGAGCTGCCCGATGGAATAGGCGTTCGCGCCCCACGGATTGTCTTTCGCGGCATAGAGCTTGAGGTTGATGTCGAGCGCGTCGCTCGGTTTCCAGCGCAGCGAAACGCGGCCCGCGATCGAATCGGTGGTCCCGACCTTGCGATCCTGCGCCGGATTATATTGCCAGCCGCCACCCTTGGCGACGGTGCCCGCGACGCGGATGCCGAGCACGTCGGGAATGATCGTCTTGTCGAAACCGCCCTCGACCGTCTTGGTGTGGTAATTGGCGTAGCCGAGCGTGAGATAACCCTCGTTGCCCGCCAGCGACGGCTTTTTCGTGAAGAAGCTGATCGCGCCGCCCGTCGTGTTGCGGCCGTAGAGCGTGCCTTGCGGTCCGCGCAGCACCTCGACACGGTCGATGTCATAGAGCTGCCCGCCATGGCTGGCGCGGAAGCTTTGATAGACTTCGTCAACATAGACGCCGACCGGCGACGCGGTCGACGCCGAAAATTCATTGGCGACCGAAATCCCGCGCAGCGAGAAGTTCGGCTGCGTCTTGCCATAGGGGGTCGAGATCTGCAGGCTCGGCACCGCGCCCATCAGGTCGGATGTTTCGTTGATCCCGCGGGCTTCGAGCGCGTCGCCGCCGATCGCCGAGACCGCTGCGGGAACGTCCTGAAGATTCTGCGCGCGCTTTTGCGCGGTGACGACGATCTCGGCGATTCCGCCGCTACCGGATGCCCCGCCGTCGGCGGGGGGCGCGTCCTGCGCCAGCGCGACGCCGGTCCAGCCGATCATCATGGTGGTGGACAGGCAGGTCGCCAGAAAAGCCTTGTTGGTCACGCCTTTTCTCCCGTCGTTCGACCCCGTTCTGTGCGGCGTCTTCGTCGGGGGGAGGCTATGGCGCGGTTCGGTGCGGCGACAGCCAAGGCGGCGGGGGGAGCGATGGGGGGGGGTGATGCTGTGCTTGCCCCGCCAGGTTCAAGGCATTAGCCTTGGCGCAACAATTGGAGGGCACGAATGACCGTCCAGCCGGGATCGAGGACCGAAACCACATCACACCTGCGCGCCGTAACGAGCGGCGACGCCGTCACGCCGCCCGGCCGTCAATTCGCCCCGCCGCGCTTCCCGGCCGACCTTGTCGGTCTCCACAGGCAAGCGCACTGGCTCGACCGGCTGGCGGATCATGAAGTCTGCGAGGTACGGGCACCCGCGGGATACGGCAAGACGGCGTGGTGCGCAGCACTTTTTGCAGCAGCGCAAACCGCTGGCTGGCGGGCCGCTTGGCTGACGATCGACGCGGAAGACGATGTCGCGGCGTCGCTGTGCCACACCATCGGGGTCGCGCACGACGAGGCGGCGAGCGTCGCGGAGATCGCCGATGCCCTCGCGGGCCGGATCGATGCCGCGCAGCGGCCGTTTCTCCTTGTCGTCGACAATGCCGACCGCATCGCCGATGCGCGTGCAAACGCGATCGTCGAGCGCCTGATGCGGTATCCGCCGAGCCACTTGCGCCTGCTCCTGTCGGCCCGGGGGCAGCATCGCGTGGCGCTGGGCGACGTTTCCGTGCGGGGCATGCTGCTTTCCGTTGGCCGCGACGAGCTTGGCTTGTCCGATGCCGATGCGCAGCATTTTCTCGCGCAGGCGGGCGCCGCGCTTGACGCGCGCGACGTCGCGGCGCTCAACCGCTTTATCGAAGGGTGGCCCGCCGCGCTGCGATTGCTCGCCCGATATCCCGACCGGCTCGCTGCAATGGTTGCGGCGAGCCAGTGGGACGCGCTGGCGCGCTGCCTCGCGCCGCTCGTCGATCCGCTTGTCGACGGACTACCCGCGCCTGCCCGGCAACTGCTGCAGCGCTACGCTGTCGTGCCGTGGCTCGATGCCGATCTGTGCCGCGTGCTCGGCGGCGATGGCGCCGCGATGTTGTGCGATCCGGGTACCGGAGGCGTGTTTGTGGAGCCGGCCGAAGACGGAGGCTATCGCCTGCACCCCGCCGCGCGCGCGGTTATGGCGCAGCGGCTCGGGACCGACGAAACGGCGCAACTCCGGCGTGTCGCCGGCCGCCATTATGCGAGCCGCGGGATGACCGGCGAAGCGATCGACCTGATGTTCGCCTGCGGTGATGTGGCCGAAGCTGCGGTGCTCGTTGCCGATGTCGCCATGCCAATGATCGAACGCGGCGATACCGGCCGGGTTCGCGACTGGATCGATCGCCTGTCGCCGGGCATGATCGCGGGATCGCCGGGGCTCATGCGTGCCGCGAGCTGGCTGGCGGTGTTACACGCCGGCAAATTTCCGGAGCATGATGGTCTCGATGCCGCGGAGGCGCAGGTGCTCGACTTGCTGCACCGCGCATATGGCGGGGACTGGCCCGACGAGGCGATCGAGGCTTGCGACCGGATTCTCGCGGATCCCGCCGGGTTGCCCGCCCTTGCCGTGAACATGGTCCGTGCAACGCTTGCGCTGGGGGCGTTGCGGCGTGGTCTGTTCGGACTGGTCCACGACGCCGTGCGGCCGCTGATGCTGCGCAGCGCTGGGCGGTCGCTTGATCTGCCCGGTGCCCTCGCCATGGTCGCGAAGGCTGGCGTGTCGCGCGCGCAGGGGCAACTCGGCGAGGCCGAACGCTTGCTGCGCGAAGCCAGGGCGCGTTTGCCGGAACCGGGACTCGCATCGGCGCTGATCGACGCCGCGCTCGCGCGCTCCTGTTACGAGCATGATGCCTTCGCGGCTGCGGCGGATCTCGCCGCGGACGCTTTGCCGTACCTTGAAGGCAGCGCCTTTCAGGACGCGCTGATTCACGCTTTTCTCGTCGCGATCCGCGTGGCGGCGGGAACAGGGGAGAGTGATGCCGCCGCCTCGCTGATCGACCGCGCCGAACTGATCGCCTTTGCGCGCGGCTGGGCGCCGCTCAAGGCGCTGTGCGTCGTCGAGCGGGCGCGCCTTCGCCTCCCGCAGACGATCGATGCCGAGGCGGTCGTCGCGATCGGCGACGAGGAAGCGGCTGCGCTCGATCCGCTCTCGGCGCCGGCGCGGGCCTTCGCAATCCTCTCCGAAATGCGCGCATATGAAGCGATTGCCAACGGCGATCGCCCGCGATTGACCGAGGTCGCGGAACGGCTGCTGCGGCTCGCGTCGAACGGCGACGACGCCGAACTGCGCGCCACCGCGACCTTGTTCAACATTCTTCCGCAGCTTAGCGGTCGCTGCGACAAGATGGTCGAACTTGAAACCGTGCGCTTCCTCAATCATGCCGCAAGCGCGGGATTCCGGCGCACGATTGTCGATGTGCTCGACGTCACCGGCGTGCGCGCGGTGCAGAACTTCTGCAGCGAAGCCTACACGTCCGACTGTTTTCTCGCGTTGCTGAAACTGGCCGAACCGTCGCGCCGCAATCCTGCGCTCGAAGACGGGCATGGCGCTGCCCCGGGCGAGGCCTTTTCATTCCTCACTGAACGGGAGATCGAGATTCTCAGTGCGCTCAATGCCGGCGAATCCAACAAGGAGATCGCGCGGACGCTGCACCTCGCACCTGAAACGGTGAAGTGGCATCTCAAGAATATCATGCGCAAGTTGCGGGCGGCGAGCAGAGAGGAAGCGGTGGCCAATGCAGCGACGCTGGGGCTGAAACTGATCGAGTATCAGCGAGCGGTATAGGACCCCTGTATCGGCCCCGATACAGGTGAAAGCCGCTGGTCCGTTTCCGGCCAGCCATAAGGTCGATCCAGCACAACTGCTGCCTCGTCGGTACCGGCCTCTTGGGCGAGAACAGGCATGGGGTTCGGTCGGACGGTACGACCGAACGGGTTGCGTGTGCAGGACGAGTAGGATAGGCCGCCCTGCCGCAGCGAGTAGATCGCCATTATCTGCTGTTTATAAGGATTTGGAGCCGCCTTTGACGGCATTTCTCGATCGGATGAATCGGCTTCGGTGCGTTCTCGACGCGGCCATGCTCCTTACCCGATCGTCGTGCCGGCTATCCTTGGCACGGCCCCCCGGAGCTATCGTGAAACGGATCCCGTCGGACTGCATCCGGGCCTTTCCCGCCGATATCGCGGGACCGTCATGAACGACGACGGGCTGGTCCGGTTGTTCGGTGAGTTACGCCCTGCGCTGGCGCGCTATCTGGTGGCGCGCGGCGCGTCGACGGACGAGGCGGAGGATATCCTTCAGGACGTTCACATGAAGCTGCTGGCGGATGATATCGGCCCGGTGTCGCAAGCCCGCGCCTATCTTTACAGCATGACCAACAATCATTTCCTGATGCATCGCCGCACCGCGGGCCGGCGGGTGCGCCGCGAGGAGGATTGGGTGGACGTCAATGGCGGGCGCGATGGCGAGGTCGATGAACGGCCCTCGGTCGAGACGGAACTTATCGCGCGGGAACAACTCGCGATCCTGCAACGCGTACTCGACGATCTGCCCGAACGGAGCCGGATCATCTTTCGCCGCTTCCGCATCGATGGCGAACCGCAGCGCCGGATCGCGGAGGAACTGGGGATCAGCGTGAGCGCGGTCGAGAAGCATCTGGCGCGGGCCTATGAAGCCATTGCCGCGGCCCGGCTCCGATGGGATGAGGATCGTTCCGACCGGCGGCATCTCACAGGTGAAAGAAACCGCCATGCCACGTGAGTCACAGGACAACATCCGCGCGCGCGCGATCGAGTGGCATATCCGGCTGCGCGACGGGGACGATGCGATATGGGAGGCATTCGCCGAATGGCTCGCCAAAGACGTGCGTCACGCGGAGGCCTATGACGCGGTCGAAACGGCCGATCGGGCGATCGAGCCCCTGTTGCCGCATGTCGTCATCCGCGAAGCCGCGAACGATCTCGACGAACCGGCGCCGCCGCCGGCGCGCCGCCGATGGCTCCGGGGCCTTGTTGGCGGTACGATCGCAGCGTCGGTCGCGGCGGCCGTTCTGCTGTTTTCCAGCCCCCCGTCCAGCCGCTATGATGTCGCAACGGCGCCCGGCGAACGGCGGGTGGTCGCGCTCGATGCGGCAACCGAAGTCACGCTCAACGGTGCGACGCGGATGACGTTCGACCGCGACGACCCGCGTTTCGCTTCGCTCGTCTCGGGCGAAGCGCTGTTCCGGGTCCGGCACGACGCGCGAAACCCGTTCCGGCTCGAAGTGGGCGCCAATGTCGTCGAGGATGCGGGGACGGTCTTCAACGTCGTGCACGCGCGGGGCGAGGTCCGTGTCGCCGTCGCGGAAGGAAAGATCGTCTATAATCCCGGGGCGGGCGCGGTATCGCTCGACGCGGGTCAGGGCCTCGTCGATCGCGGCGCCAGGGATCTCAGGGTGACCGATGTCCCGGTCGCGGCGGTCGGATCGTGGAAGACGGGATCGCTCGTCTATGCCGGCGCGCCGCTGTCGCGCGTCGCCGACGAACTCGGCCGCGCGATCGGGGTGCGCATCGCGGCCGCGCCGTCGATTGCCGATCGGCCTTTCTCGGGAACGATCACCCTCGACGGCAGCGGCGTCGGGCAGCTCAGACGGCTCAGTCCCGCGCTGAACGTCGTCGTCGAAGAGCGGCCGGACGGGTGGATCATGAGGCCGGCGGGTAGTGTCGCGCCATAGGTGGGCGGCGGCGGCGGTCGTCCTGTTCGGCCTTGCGGCGACCGACCCGGCCCATGCGCGATCGTTCGACATTCCTGCGGGCCCGCTCGGCGAGGTAGCGGCCCGGCTGGGCGCGCAGGCGGGGATCACCATCGCCATCACCGACCCCGACATCGCAGCGCGCCGGTCGCCGGGGGTGCGGGGTGACCTCCCGG
The DNA here is from genome assembly GCA_017745175.1 of Sphingopyxis sp. Lineage (GTDB taxonomy): Bacteria > Pseudomonadota > Alphaproteobacteria > Sphingomonadales > Sphingomonadaceae > Sphingopyxis. The sequence continues at coordinate 37,900 of JAGHZY010000005.1, forward strand.
TTCGCGCGGCACTCGACCGGGCTTTGCGGGGAACCGGCGCGGAGGCGATCTTTTACGATCGGACGACCGTCCGCCTCGTCCGCAGCCGCGCGGTGCCAAAGCGGCCGCCCCTACAGAAAGCTGCGCCGCCGAAGGCGCCCGCGGTACAGGTCGACCCGACCGATATCGTCGTTACCGCCAGCAAGCAGAATGTACCGCTCGACCGTTTCCCCGGTTCGGCGAAAATTGTCGGCCTCGACCCCGACTGGCTGGCACGCAGCGCACCCGCGGGAACGGCCGCCATCGCCGCAGTGCTGCCGACGCTCAACGCCACCAACCTCGGCCGGGGGCGCAACAAAATCTATGTGCGCGGTATTGCGGACAGCAGTTTCAACGGCCCGACCCAGGCGACGGTGGGGCAATATCTCGGCGATGTCCGCCTTTCCTACAATGCTCCCGATCCCGACCTCAACCTTTACGACCTCGATCGCGTCGAGGTCCTCGCGGGGCCGCAAGGAACATTGTACGGCGCCGGCTCGATCGGCGGCATCGTGCGGCTCGTGCCCAACGGGCCCGACAGCGGCTCGGCTTATGCGAGCGCCTCGCTCGGCGTCAGTGCGACCCGCTTCGGCGGCGTCGGCGGCGATGTTGCCGCGATGGTCAATCTGCCGCTGGCGCAGGGGCGGATGGGGCTGCGCGCTGTCGTCTATGGCGCGCGCGAGGCCGGCTATATCGACGATCCGGGCCGAAAACGGCGCGATATCAATAGCGGCCACAATTTCGGCCAGCGGCTGATCTGGCGCATCGACGATGTCGCCGGATGGACCGTCGACGTCGGCGGGGTCTACCAGCGGATCAGGGCCGATGACGGACAATATCTGCTGCGCGGCGAACCGCCGCTCGAGCGCCGCAACAGCCTGTCGCAGCCGTTCCGGAACGAATATCATCTCGCCTATGTCACGGCGCGGCGACCGATGGGCGGGGGCGAACTTGTCTCGACCAGCTCGGTCACCCGGCAGGATCTCTCGACCGTGTTCGACGCGACGGGGGACGACGCGGCGGCGGCGCCGCGGCGCTTCGAGGAGCAGAATGATATCACCTTCTGGTCGCATGAAACGCGGCTTTCGGGTGGCAGCGCGAAAACGCCGTGGATCGCGGGGCTCGCGGCCATCCACAATGTCAGCCGCGTGTCGCGGTGGCTGGGGCCGCCCGATGCGCCCGAGCAGATCACGGGGGTACGCAATCGCCAGCTGGAGTTTGCGCTCTTTGGACAGGCGACGCTTCCGGTCACGCCTTCGTTGCACCTGACGATGGGCGGGCGCCTCTCCATGAGCCGCGGCGCGGGGCGACTGGTCGGCGAGGGTGCCGGGCCCGAGGAAACATCGAGGCGGCGCGAGCAGTTCGCGGCGACCGTTGCGCTCGACTGGCGCCTCGGCCCGTCGCTGTCGATCTACTGGCATTATCAGGGAGGATTCAGGGCCGGCGGCTTTGCCGTCGCGCCTGCCGGATCGGCGACGGACAGTCAGGAATTTCTGAACGATGAACTGGGTCAGGTCGAACTGGGCGTCCGGTGGCGAGACAAGGATCGCGACCGTTTGTCGGTTCGTGCCGCCCTCTTCTCGGTCGACTGGAACAATATCCAGGCCGATCTCGTCGACGAGGCAGGCCTTCCCTATACGGCGAATATCGGCAACGGACGGATATACGGACTGGACGGCGAAATACAGTGGCGCGCGACGCCGTCGCTGACGGTGACCGCGGCGGCATTCCTCAACCAGAGCTTTCTCTATGACGTCCCGCCCGAATTCGGCGAACCGACCAAAAACACGCTTCCCAATATTCCTGACGACGGGGTGCGGGTCGGAGTGGAATGGCGTACCCGGCTGGCGCGAAACATCGAGCTCGCCGTCGATGGATCGTTTCGCGGTTTCGGCAAGTCGAACCTGGGCGTGGGGCCCTTGCTCGACGTCTCGCAAGGCAATTACGGAGTCGTTGGTATCGGTGCGCGGCTCGGCTTCCGCCGATTCGGCCTGTCGCTCGACATTTCGAACCTTGGCGACACGCGCGCGAACAGCTTTGCATTCGGCAACCCGTTCGGACTGGCCGGCCGGAACCAGATAACGCCGGTGCGTCCGCGCACGATCCGTCTGGGGATCGACGCCCGCTTCTGATCTTCTGACGCCGTTCCGGCCGGAACGGTCAGGTTTTCCGCGCTTTTCGTATCCCGGCGCAGCCGCCCGTCATTTTTTGATGAGGAGCGGCTTTCCCCTCGGCGTCTCAGGGGAGAAGGAGAAGCCGCCGATGGCCGACGAACTGACGCCGCTGGAAAAACAAGTGATCGCCTTGTCGCTCGGCGACCCGCGTTCCAGCCTGATGCCGCGCAGCCATATCTTTCTGTGGTTTTTCGGACACCGGGCGACGTCGCTTCCGCTCGCCAATCCCCGGCTCGAGGCGCTGCGGCGCTATGTGATCCTGAGCCGGACGTCGAAGCAGGCGCTTCCGCAAGACGAATGCGATCGCCTTTTTCACGCCGGATATGATTCCCGGCAGAAGGAAGCGATCGACCGGCTGATCGCGCCGCATCGAATGCAAGACAATTTTCGCGTCCGCGTCGGCAGCCTTGCCCGGCGTCGGGCCGAAAACCGGGCGCCGGGCCGTCCCCTCCCGTTCGCAGTCCCGGCGTCCGGACCCATCCGGTCCATCAATCCCCCCAGCATAGCGAAGGAAAATATGCTCAATTTCTCCAACTCCCGAACGCGTCCCACCCTCATGCTTGCGATGCTCCCGTTCGCGATGGCGCCCGCCGCCGTCCAGGCGCAGACGCAGATTCAGGAGCTGTCGGATGGCTCAGGCGACCGTGACGACGGCGACCGCATCACAATCGGTATCGGTGGGCTTTATGCGCCGGCTTATCGGGGGGGCGACGATTACAGGTTCCAGCCGCTGCCCGTGGTCAACGTGAAATGGAACCGCTTCTTCGTCAATTTTCAGGATGGTATCGGGGCCGATCTGGTCGATTCCGGCGATGTGACCATTGGCGTGGGGCTTACCCCCGTCGGTGGTTACCGCGCGAAGGATGCGCCTGACGGTATCGGCAAGCTGTCGCTGGGCCTAGGCGGACGCGGTTTCGTGAAACTTCGGCAGGGCGGTTTCGAGGCGACGCTCGGCGCGACCAAGGTCATCACGGGCAACACCGGAGGTGTCATCGCCGATGCCAGCCTCGCCTACCCGATCACGGCAAGCGACAAGCTCACGCTGATCCCGTCGATCGGCACGACCTGGGCGGACGGCAAGCACAACAACCGCTATTTCGGCGTGACCGCGGCGCAATCGGCGGCGTCGGGCCTTCCGCAATATCGGGCGGGCAGCGGGCTCGTCGACGCCAAGGCCGGACTGACCGTCGTCTACCGCCTGACCGACCGCATCGGTGTGATGGCGGTGGGGGGCGTGTCCTCGCTGCTCGGCGACGCGAAGGACAGCCCGATCGTCTATCACAAGACGCAGCCCTATGGGCTTTTTGCGGTTACCTACAGTTTCTGAATTTTCAGGGCGGCGAATACGGCGATTCGCCGCCCAAGCTGTCGTTTGTGTGGCTGACAATCACGTCGCACAGACACGCGGCATCGGTACAGGCGTCCCGCCTTGCGATGAAACCGGCATCGCGCGGGGGATCGCTTCGATCGACTTCCTGCCCGGTCGCATTCTCGTTGGCATAGACCCAGGCAAGGTCGTCGAGGCGACCCATGCGCCAGAGTCCGGAGGGGTATTCGTCCGCCGAATCGCACATCAGCCGATGCGCTTTCACTGTCGGGGCTTCGCAGCTGATATCGGAGAGGACGTCCGCATAGGACAGCTCGAGCCGTTCTATGCTTTTTTCGACCGCGGCAAGGTCCACCTTGCAGCTCTGCGCGAACGATATCTGGGGCACCAGCAGCAACGCCATGGCGAGACCTGCGCGCGATGCGGGGCGGGGGCGCCGTGAGAATATGTGCACGGGGTTCGTTTCCTTTCGGGGGACAGTCAGACGCCGCAGATCAGTTCGCTCTGCCCGCGTGACCTGGCGCTGGCATCGGTGGGGCGGATCGTCGTCACGACCGCAACATCGTCGTCGACCGCAAAGTCGCCGTTCTTGTCGACCTTGAAACCCATCTGCCGGAAAGCGGCCTGGACCTTGCTGACCGGATCGCCGAACGCGACACCCTGCCATTCGTAGCCGACGATCACGGCCGTCACGCGCAGGCCGCGGAATTTCTTGTCGACCGGGAAGTCATATTCTTCCCCGGCCTCTTCGATATTCTGCGCGTCGCGTGCTTTGCGGGCCTTTTCGAAATAGGGTTCGAGCTCGGGGCCGAGTTCGCAGGTCCGCGCGTCGAACTGGACAAGCGAATTGGCCACCGCACCTTTCGCCGGCGAGGGTTCGGTCGCGCAGGCCGAAGTCGCCGGGGTGTAACCGACTCCGCCACCCGGCAGTCCGACTTCGGTAAAGCCGTCAGCGGTGGCGCCGACCAGCCGAACCGCCGCGCCGGGTTTCAGAACCATCTTCGAGGCCGCGCCCGGCTTGGCGCTTTCCAGCACGGTGCACTGCGCGGTGGTGATGCGGTCGCTGCCGTCGAGGCTTGCCAGCGCGGGCGGAACCGATTTCGCAAGGTTGGCAAGGCTGACGAAGCCGCTGCCGCCGTCGAGCCTGAGCCACGGCTTGCCGCGCTCGTCGGTAACGAGGGTGCCGCTCGCCTTTTCGCCGCGCTTCAGCGATCCGACGATTTTCGATCCCTGAAGCGACGCCCGGTCGCGCAAATTGGCTTCGGCGACGGCATAGAGCGTTGCGGTCTCCGCCGCGGCGCGGTCGTCGCCCGCGCCGGCGTTTTCGACGGTAGCGGCCTTGTCCCCCGAGCTTGAGAGGCCGAGCCATGCGCCGCCGCCGATCGCGACGGCCAGCAGCGCTGCGCCACCGAGAAGCAGGCCGGTCCGGCGCGGTGCGGGTGAAGCGTTGCCGGCGTTAACATCCGTGACCGGCAAGGGTGCCGGGGCGATGGCGGGCGAAGCGGCGGGAGCGGCGGCCTCTTCCGGGCCGGAAATCGCGGCGCCGCATGCCGCGCAGAAGCGCGCGTCCGGTGAAAGCGCCGATCCGCATTCGGAGCAAAAATTCGCCATTCTTCGTTGTCCTTTGATTCGTTGGATCGCATCTCGCGGGCCCGGCTTAGCCAGCGATTGCGCATCGTCGATGTGATCGACCGCACATTGATCGAATAATCAATGAAATTCGTATGATAGATACGGATTTGCCGCGCCAGCCGCAATTTTCCGCGGGAAAGCGTTGCCTCGTGGCCCGCGCAACCGCGGTCGGACGCCATGTCGGCGGTTTTCGACGCTTTAACATCATGCTAGCTGCCGGTGAAATGGTGAGCCTGATCACAATCCGGAGCATTCGATCCGCTACGAGGGCTTTCGAGACAGGCGAAAGCGATTCCCCCCGCCGACAGAAAAGGACGATCGAAAATGTCCCATCGCCGATTGAGCTTCCTCGCCGCGATCGCCGCGGCACCGTTGTGGGCGTGCATGCCCGCGGCGACTGCCCAGGAAGCGCCCGCGAGCGAGTTCAGCGATGATCAGCAGAAAATGCTCGACCTCGTCAACAAGGGCATGGACTTCGAGCGCGCGGACAAACCCGTCGAGGCCGAACGCATCTATCGCCGCTGGATCGAGGAAGCGACGAAACGTTATGGCGCCGACGGTCTGATCACGAGCCTCGGCTACCGGCTGCTCGCCGGCAGTCTCGAAACGCAGAACCGGCTCAAGGAGGCCGAGCCGCTCTGGAAGCGCCTGCTCGACATCAACCGCGCGCAGCTCGGCGAAGACGACGACGAGACGCTGACCGCCTACATGTTCCTGTCGTCCAACTACATCAGGCAGGGCCGGCCGGGCGAGGCGCTGCCGCTGCGGCGCGCGATCCTCGCAAAGCGGATCGCGCAGCGGGGAGAGAAGGACGCAAAGACGATCATCGCGACGGCCAACCTCGCCTCGGTGCTCTCCGAGCTCGGCGAGATGAAGGAAGCCGAGACACTGTTCCGCAAGGCGCTTGCGGTGAGCCTTGAAGTACATGGCGAAAAGCACAGCGAGACCGCCACGGCCTACGGCAATCTCGGCGACGTGATGCGCAGTCTTGGCCGCTATGACGAGGCCGAACCGATGCTCGAGAAGGCACGCGCGATCGACGAGGCGCTGCCGGAGACGAAGAGCACCGACATCGCGCTCCGCTATTACAACAACGCGGTGAATTTGGGTGACATGGGTCGCTATTCCGAGGCCGGCGCCGCCGCCGGCAAGGCGCTCGACCTGTGGCGGACGAGCAAGGGCGACGATAGCCCGCAGGCGGCGCTCGGCTATACCGCGGTCGGCTACGCCCTGATGTCGGAAGGCCGTTTCGCCGAAGCCGGCGGCGCCTATCGCAAGGCGCTCGACATCCGCCGCGCCCGGCTCGGTGAAGAGCATCCGCTGACCGGCGAGGCCTATAACAATCTCGCGCTCAACATGGAAAAGCAGGGCCAGCCGCCGAGCGTGATCGAGCCGATGTTCCGCAAGGCGCTCGATATCACGCGCGCATCGCTCGGCGAGACCAGCCAGCGCACGGCAACCCTCTATGCCAATGTCGCGCATGTCCTGAACGAGCAGGGGCGCTATATCGAGGCCGAGCCCATGTATCGGCGCGCGCTCGACATTCAGGAACGGATCACCGGCACCGAACATCCCTCCTATGCGACGACGCTCCTCAATCTTGCCTTCAACACGAGCGACAACGGCCGCGATGATCAGGCCGAGCCGATGATGCGGCGCGCGCTCGGCATTTTTCGCGCCAAGTTCGGCGACGACAACCCCGAAACGGCGTGGGCCTATACGAGCCTCGGCTCGACGCTCGGCGCGCTCGGCCGCCACAGGGAAGAAGCCGAAATGACGGCCAGGGCGCTCGATATCCGGCGCCGCCTGCTCGGCGAGGATCATCCGCTGACGGCCGTCGCCTATAATAATGTGGGGGATGCACTGGTCCGCGCCGATGGCGGGCAGGGCGACAAGGCCGCCGAGCCCTATTACCGCCAGTCGCTCGCGATCCTGCTCCGCACGGTGGGCGAAGCGCACATCGACACCGCGCACGCCTATAGCCGTATCGCATCCAGCCTCGGGCGGCAGGGGAGGGCGGCCGAGGCCGAGCAGGCTGCGGCAAAGGCGGTCGCGATCGTACGGCGCCTGAACGAGCAGGCCGCCGCGGGTGCGAATGCGGTCACGCTGTCGGCGCTCGACCGGCAGCAGGCCGATCCCGGCCGCAGTATCTATACCACCTATATGAACGCCGCCTTTGCCCTGATGAGCGATACGCCGGATGCCGCGGGGCAGTCCGCGATCCAGAACCGTGCCTTTCTCGCCGCTCAGGACGCGATCAGCTCGGCGTCGGGGCGCGCGGTGCTGCAAACCGCCGCGCGTGCGGCCGCCAAGACGCCACAAATGGCCGAAGCGGTCCGCGAGGAGCAGGATCTCGCGGCGCGGGCGAACATGCTCGACAAGAATCTGCTGCGCGCGCTCGGCGACCGCAAACCGGTCGAGGTCACGCGCCTTCGCGGCGAACTTGACGCCGTGCAGGCGCAGCTTGCGGAGGTCAGCGCGCTGATCGACCGCAAATATCCGGCCTATCGCGAACTGGTGTCGCCGCGTCCGATCAGCCTCGCCGAAACGCAGAAGGCGCTCCGTCCCGATGAAGCGCTGTTGCTGATGACCGAAGCGGCGAACACCTTCCATCTGTTCGTCGTGACCCCGACCGCGGTCGGCTGGAGCCGTCCGGGGCGCGAGATCGACATCATCCTCAAACAGATTTCGGACCTGCGCTGCGACGTCGATTATGCGACCTGTAGCGACGCACGCAAGGCCGAGCTCGACGCGCTGCCGACCACCGAAAAGGAGCAGGAAGGCCAGCGTCGCTTCGATCTCGATACGTCGCACGCGCTGTATCAGGCACTGATCGAGCCGGTCGAGCCGCTGCTCAAGGGTACGAAACGCCTGTATGTGACGAGCTCGGGCAAGCTCGGCGATCTGCCGCTCGCGCTGCTTTCCACATCCGCGCTTCCGGCGGGCGCCGACATGGCCGACCCCGATGTGCTCGCCCGCGCACAATGGCTTGCCAACCGATACGCCTTTACCAGCCTGCCCTCGGTTGCGTCGCTTACGCTTGCGCGTGACCCGCGCGCCAGGGCCGGCATCGAAAGTTTTCGCGGCTATGGCGCGCCGGTCCTGCTCGGCGGCGATACCGGCTCGCGCGCGGCGACGGGCGTCGGCGTTTTCGATGCCGTATCCGACGCGGGCTCGCCGCTCGCCGACCCCGACGCGCTTCGCAAGCTCGCACCGCTGCCGGGTACGAAGGTCGAGTTGACGGCGATGGCCGGGCTGTTCGGCGCATCGGACAAGAGTCTCACGCTCGATCGCGGCGCGACCGAAGCGGCCTTGCGACAGGATGCCACGCTGGCAAAAAGCCGCGTGATCGCGATCGCGACGCACGGCCTGCTTCCCGATCCGCAGATCGGGCTGGGCGAGCCCGGCCTCGTCATGACGCCGCCCGCGACGCCGAGCGACCTCGACGATGGCCTGCTGACCGCGACCGAAGCCGCGCAACTCGATCTTTCGGCGGACTGGGTCATCCTTTCCGCGTGCAACACCGCGTCCGCCAGCAATTCGGGCGGCAGCGACAGCCTGTCGGCGCTTGCCCGCGGCTTTCTCTACGCCGGCGCCGACGCGCTTCTCGCCAGCCACTGGCGCGTATCGGACGATGCGACGGCGGCGCTGACGGTCGAGACGCTCATGACGCGGCGAGCAGATCCGGGGATGACGCGCGCGCAGGCGCTGCAGATGGGGATGAATGCCGTGCGCACCGGAAAGCGCGCCGACGGAAGCGTCGTTCCCGGATGGCGCCCGGCATGGGCCCATCCCGGCGCTTGGGCGGCGTTCACCAATATATCAAACCGCGACGAATAGGCGCCCGGAGCGGTCATTTCAGGGCCCTGCGAGGGACCGGCGCAAAGCCGTTTGATTTTACGCGCGCCAACGACCCTGCGGCACGTTTTACGCGCGGTCCAAACCGGCAGGACCGCGCTGCAGGGCGCCCTGCATCGCCTTCAGTCAAGGCGGCTGGCGGCGCGCCGAACCGGCATCGGTCAAACCCCGATGACGATCGGGTTGTCGCGCGCGTCAGCGTTCGCGCGCGGCCGTCGCACGAATCTCGTCGATCGGGCTCAGCAGATAGGAGGCGAGCGAGCGGCGGCCGGTGCGGATGTCGGCGGTCACCGCCATGCCGGGAGTGAGGGGTATTTTCGCTCCGTCTCTCAGGATCGTCGTGCGGTCCAGCGCGACCCGCGCGGTGTAGATCAGCCCGCGCTTCTCGTCCTGGATCGCGTCCGAACTGATCTGCTCGAGCCTGCCCGGCACGGCGCCGTAACGCGTGAAGGGAAAGGCCTCGATCTTGAGTGCAACCGGCTGTCCGGCGGCGACGAAGCCGACATCCTTGTTGGCGATCGCGACTTCGGCGACCAGCTTCCCGCGCGCGGGTACGATCACCATGATCGGCTTCGCTGCCTCGACCACGCCGCCGACGGTGTGGACGGCAAGCTGTGTGACCGTGCCGTCGACGGGGCTGACGAGGCGCTGGAGGCTGCTGCGTTTCGTCGCCTTGGTCAGCTCCTCCTTGCGCAGTCGCGCGTCGCTTTCGGCCTTGGCGAGATCGGCGAGGACGCGGGCGCGCGCCTCGGCGGTGGATTGGCTCGAATTGCCGCCGGCCACTGCGATCTGTGCCTCGGCCTTGCGCGCGGTGGCGAGCGCGGCATCGCGGTCGCGCGCGGCGACGAGGCGCTGGCGGCGCATCTCGATCACGCGCAGCTTCGAGACATAGCCTTTTTCGAGCAGCGTTTCGTTGGCGGCGATCTGTTCGTCGAGCAGCGGCAGTGTCTCGCCGAGCTTGGTCGCCTGAATTTCTGCCTCGGCGCGGGCGGCACGGGCGGCGCGGGTGTCGGCGGCATGCGTCCGGCCGGCCGCCTGAATCTCTGTAAGCTGGGCCCGGGCGAGCGCGATCTGGGTGGCGGCCACATCGGCCGTGGTGCCGGGGGGTGGGGTGAAGCGCAGACCATGGCCGTCGAGCGCGGACAGTATGGCGCGCAGCCGCGCGGCGTCGAGCATGGCGGTCTCCAGCGCCTTGCCGGCTTGCGCCGTGTCGGCATCCGAGACGGTAGGATCGAGCTCGACCAGCGGCTGGCCGGCGCGGACGCTCTGGCCATCGCGGACCAATATGGCGTGGACGATCCCCGCCGCGCCGGGCTGGATCAGCTTGACGTCGTCGGCGGGCGCCAGCTTGCCCGGCGCGGATGCGACGACGTCGACCCGGCCAAGGACCAGCCAGAGCAGTGCGGCTGCGAGCAGGCCGAGCAACAGCCATGTGGTGACCCGCGCGGTCGGCGACACGGGGCGCTCGACCACCTCGAGTGCGGCGGGAAGGAAGTCGGTCTCCTCGACGCGCATGACTCCGCGCGACCGCACACGCTCGTTGTCGAGTGCGTCGCGAACGGCAGTCCAGTGACGCGTGAGCGCGTTCATGCCGCGGCTCCCGCCTGAACGCCGATCTGGCGGTGATGGAGCGCGGCATAGCGGCCGCCGAGACGGAGAAGCTCGTCGTGCGTGCCGCTTTCGACGATGCGCCCCTTGTCGAGTGTCAGGATGCGGTCGCACTGGCGGATGGCGGAGAGGCGATGCGCGATGATCAGCACGGTGCGGCCGGCGGCGATCGCCTTGAGGTTACGCTGGACGATCTCTTCGCTCTCGGCGTCGAGCGCCGAGGTCGCCTCGTCGAGGATCAGGATGCGCGGATTGGTGATCAGCGCGCGGGCGATGGCGAGGCGCTGGCGCTGGCCGCCCGAGAAGTTGACGCCACGCTCCTCGACGATCGTGTCATAGCCCCGTGGCAGCTCGAGGATGAAGTCGTGCGCGCCGGCGAGGCGGGCGGCGGTCATCACCCGATCGATCGGCATGGCGGGATCGGCGAGCGCGATATTCTCGCGGATCGAGCGGTTGAACAGGATATTCTCCTGCAGCACCACCCCGATCTGGCGGCGCAGCCACGCGGGGTCGATCTGGGCGATGTCGACGCCGTCGATCAGCACGCGGCCGCTTGCGGGCAGATAGAGGCGCTGGAGCAATTTGGTGAGCGTCGACTTGCCCGAGCCCGACGCTCCGGCGATGCCAAGTGTGGCGCCGGCGGGAAGATCGAGATCGATGTCGTCAAGCGTCCACGGGCCGTCGGCGGCATAGCGGAAGCGGACGCTCTCGAAGCGGACATGGCCCTGGAGGGCGGGCAAAGCGGTGCGCGATCCGGCGCCGGGCTCGGGGCCGCTGTTGAGGATGTCGCCGATCCGCTGAACCGAGAGGCGCACCTGCTGGAAGTCCTGCCAGAGCTGCGCCATGCGGATGACCGGACCCGAGACGCGCTGGGCGAACATGTTGAACGCGACCAGCCCGCCGATAGTCAGCGCGCCCGCGATGACCTGTTGCGCGCCGAAGAACAGGATCGCGGCGAGGCTGAGCTTGGAAATGAGCTGGACCGCCTGACTGCCCGAATTGCCGAGGTTGATCACGCGCTGATTGGCGGCGCTGTACGCGGCGAGCTGGCGTTCCCAGCGGTCCTGCCATTGCGGTTCGACCGCGGCCGCCTTGAGCGTTTGCATGCCCGAGACGCTCTCGACGAGCAGCGCGTTGTTCGCGGCTCCGCGCGCGAATTTTTCGTCGAGCCGGCGGCGCAAGGGACCGGTGACGACGAGCGAGACGATCACATAGGCGGGGAGGGTGAGCGCGACGATGACGAAGAGCAAAGGCGAATAGAGCCACATCGCGACCATGAAGACGATCGTGAACAGCGGATCGACCAACACGGTGAGCGAGGCATTCGTCATGAACTCGCGTACCGTCTCCAGCTCGCGGACGCGGGTAACGGTGTCGCCGACGCGGCGATTTTCGAACCAGCCGAGCGGCAGGCGGAGCAGGTGGCGGAAGAGGCGGCTGCCCAGTTCGACATCCAGTTTCTGGCTCGTTTCCGAATAGAGCCGGGTGCGCAGCCAGCCGAACGCAACTTCCCAGAGCGAGACGGCCACCAGCCCGATGGCGAGCACCTGAAGGGTGGCGAAACTGTTGTGCGCGAGCACCTTGTCGACGACATTCTGGAAAAACAGCGGCGCGGCGAGGCCGAGCAGGTTGAGCGCAAGGGTGATCAGCAGCACCTCGCCAATCAGCTTCCGGTATTTGACGATCTGGGGGACGAACCAGGTCATGTCGAAGGTCGGCGCGGCAACCTGCGCGGCGTCGCGGGTCGCAACGAGGAGCAGCCTCCCCGACCAGCGGGCCTCCAGCGCGGCGCGGTTCCAGCGCTCGATCGCGGCACCGGGGCGCTGGATCGCCACGGCATCCTCGCCGACGCGGCCGATCACGAACCAGCCCTCGGTTCCGCTGGCCATCACGGGCATGGGAAGGCGCCGCAATCGTTCGAAATTTGCGGTCGTGGCGCGGGCGCGGACGCCATCGATTCGCTTTGCCAGACGCACCAGATCGGATGCCGTGACGGGGTCGGCATGGCCGAGGCTGTGGCGCAGCTCCACCGGGTCCGCGACAATGCGGTGCATCGCGAGGATCTGGGCGAAGGCGGCGAGCCCGTCGTCCGCGGGCGGCTCCGACGTCCCGAGGGACAGGTCCTGCTGCACGGTGCGTCTCCGATCGGATTCCTGGGGCGTTGACAATCTGCGAGGTGCGGCAACGCGAAGCGTCCGGCACGAACCTTGGTAGCGGTCAAAGCGGGGAGAGCGAAGGCACCGCGGCTCCGGTCGTCGGAGCAAAGGGGCGGCTCGGCTTTCGCAGATGCAGCATATGGTTGACCCGGGTGCCGTCGCGGGCTGTCTGGTCGCGATTGCGCGGGGGGTATCTTTTCAGGCTTATGACGGGAGCCCTGCCATGCCGACCCTCTATATCTCTCCGACCGGCAGCGGTTCGGGCGACGGCTCGAGCGCCGCAAACGCCGCGACGCTGGACGACCTGCCGCAACTGATCGCGGCGGCGGGGCCGGGCGGGCAGGTGCTGCTGCTCGCCGACCAGGGCGACTATGTTGCGCCGACCGGGGCGCTGGCGATCGTTGCGGGAGGGACAGCCAGTGCGCCGGTGACGATCCGCGGGGTCGACAGCGCGGGCAATGCGATGGCGGCAACGATCACGGGCACGCGGCCCGAGCCCTTCGACCCGGCCAGCCCCCCGGGCGAGGAGATATTCCGGCTGTTGAGCGGCGCCGACAATCTCCGCTTCAGCGATCTGGCTTTCGAGAATGTCGGTACGGCCTTTCGCGTCGGCGCCGATGTGCGCAACCTCGCGATCGAGCATGTCGAGGCCGCCAACGTCTCGCGCTTCTTCGACAATATGGTGTCGGGCGCCAATGCCAGCGCGACGATTTCCGGGCTCACGATCCGCGACGTCGCGGTCGACGGCTATTCGAAGGGCGCGATCCGTATCCAGTACGACAGCAACAATGTGCTGATCGAGGATGTGCGCGGCGACAGCCAGTTTCAGGACGGCGACAATTTCGCGATCGGCGTCCACATCACCGGCACCGCGCACGACGTGACGATCGATCGCGTCGCCATGCGCAACGCGCTCGACACGGTGAATGATTATCGCAACGGCGACGGCTTCGCGACCGAGCGCGGTACCTATGATATTACGCTGCGCAACGTGATCGCCACTGGCAACAGCGATGGCGGGCTCGACCTCAAGAGCGACAATATCGTGGTCGACGGCGCCATCGTTTCGGGCAACGGCCGCAATGTCCGGCTGTGGGGCACGGGTGCACAACTCAGTAACATCGTCAGCCTCGATGCCGGTGCGCCGCTGGCGGGCGGCAATCGCGAGCATATCTGGCTGGCCGAAGGCGCCAGTGCGACGATCGACGGGGCGTTCTTCTCCGACCCGGGCTCGCCGACCCTGTTCAACCTCGCCGAGAGGAATGGCGCGCTGACGGTGCGCGACTATGGTCTCGTCACCGGTGCGGGCACGGTGACCTCGAAGAAGGGCACCGGATCGGTACTGACCCTCGACGGCCAGCGCGTGGTCGTCGCGGCGGGGACCTCGGGCGACGACCTGATCGGTGGTTCCGCGGGTGCCGATGCGCTGATCGGCGGCGCAGGCGGCGACATGCTGGTCGGCAATGCAGGCGACGATGTGCTGACCGGCGGATCGGGCGCGGACATATTGGTGGGGGGCGCCGGGCGTGATCTGCTCAGCTATGCAGGCAGCGTTGCTGCAGTGCGGATCGATCTGCAGCGCCTCGACGCTGGCGGCGGCGATGCCGAGGGCGACCTGTTCGACGGGTTCGAGGATGTCGAGGGCTCGGCCTTTGCCGACACACTGGCGGGCGATGCGGGCGCGAACCGGCTGTTCGGCGGAAACGGTAACGATATGCTTTCGGGCGGCGCGGGAGACGACATGCTCGACGGCGGCGCAGGCGCCGACCTGCTCGACGGCGGGGCCGGGATCGACCGGGTGGACTATGGCAGCAGCGGCGCGGGCGTCGTGGTCGATCTCGCCGATGGCGCGGCGAGCGGCGGCGAAGCGGCGGGCGACCGGCTCGTCGGTATCGAGGCAGTGGACGGCTCGGCCTTTGCCGACACGCTTTCCGGCACCGAAGATGCGGACTCGTTTGGCGGCGGCGCCGGCGACGACCGGATCGACGGGCGCGGCGGCGACGATTTGCTGGTCGGCGGGGCGGGTAGCGACACGCTGATCGGCGGCGCAGGGCTTGACAGCGCGGACTATTCGGCCAGCAACCTGGCGGTGACGGTCGATCTCGCCCTGGGCACGGGCAGCGGCGGCGACGCCCAGGGCGACCGGCTCGAGGGGGTCGAGCGGCTGATCGGCTCGGGCTTTGGCGATGCGCTGACCGGTGACGCCTCCGATAATGTGCTGATCGGCGGCGCGGGCGCGGACCGGCTGACCGGCGGCGCGGGAATCGACACGGCCGATTATGCGACGAGCAGTGCGGGGGTGACGGCCCTGCTGGACGGTACCGGCAGCGGCGGCGATGCCGGGGGCGACGTGCTGACGGGGATCGAGAATCTGGTCGGCAGCGGCTTTGGCGATGTGCTGGTCGGCGACGGCGCGGTCAATGCGTTGTCGGGCGGCGCCGGGGACGACCGGCTGATCGGCAAGGGCGGGGCGGACCGGCTCGACGGTGGCGCGGGCTTCGATATTGCAGACTTTTCGATCGCCGGGGCGGCGGTGACGGCGGACCTCGCGGCGGGCACCGCGTCGGGCGGGGTGAGCCTCGTTGCGGTCGAGGGACTGATCGGCTCGGCGTTCGACGATGTGCTGAACGGCGACGCCAGCGACAATCTGCTGGTCGGCGGCGCGGGTGCCGACCTGCTCGACGGACGCGACAGCATCGACACGGCGGACTATTCGAATTCGGCGGCGGCCGTGCAGGTCGACCTTGCGCTGTCGGTGCAGGGTGGCACCGGCGATGCGGCGGACGACCGGCTTGTGAGCATCGAGGCGCTGGTCGGCTCGGCCTTCGATGATGTGCTGGCCGGAGTGGGCGGTGCCGAAGCGCTGTATGGCGGCGCAGGGGCGGACCGGCTGGACGGGCGTGGCGGCGACGATCTGCTCCAAGGCGGTGCGGGCGCCGATATGCTGATCGGCGGGGACGGCATGGATACGGTCGATTACAGCCGGAATGCGGCTGCCGTCTCGATCAATCTCCAGTCCGGCGCGAGCAGCGGCGGCGATGCCGAGGGCGATCGGTTCGACGGTGTCGAGCGTTTCATCGGCACCGGCTTTGCCGACACGCTGATCGGCGATGGCGGCGACCAGACCCTCGTTGGCGGGGCGGGCGGCGACCGGATCGACGGTGCGGGCGGGTTCGATACGGTGGTTTATGCGAACAGCGCCCTCGGCGTGAAGATCAACCTCGCCACCGGCGCCGTGTCGGGCGGCGAGGCGCAGGGCGACAGTATCGCCGGGATCGAGGCGGTGGTCGGCAGCGGTCTTGCCGATACGCTGACGGGCGACGCCAACGCCAACCGGCTCGAAGGCGGCGCGGGGAACGATATAATCGATGGCGGCGCGGGCGCCGATGCGATGATCGGTGGCACCGGCGACGATAGCTATGTGGTCGATGATGTGGGCGATCAGGTGATCGAGACGATCGGCGGCGGGGTCGATATCGTCCGAACCGGCCTGTCCTCGCTGACGCTCGCCGATGGCGTTGAAGATTTGAGCTATACCGGCAGCGGCGGTTTTAGCGGCACCGGCAATGCGCTCGACAACAGCCTCTATGGCAAGGCGCTGGACGACGCGCTCTACGGGCTCGACGGCGACGACAAGCTGGTGGGCGGCGCGGGCGCCGACCTGCTCGACGGCGGTGCGGGACGCGATCAGGTCGACTATACCAAATCCGCGGCGATCACCGTGAACCTTGTAACCAACGTCAATCGCGGCGGCGAGGCCGAGGGCGACCGGCTGATCGGCATCGAGACCGTGATCGGCTCCAACTATGCCGACAGTATCACCGGCAGCGACGATCCGCTGGTCGGAGACATCCTCTATGGGCGGGGCGGTGATGATCTGTTGTTCGGCGGGGCCGGTGACGACCAGCTCGATGGCGGCAGCGGCAGCGACGTGATGCGCGGCGGCGCCGGCAACGACCTCTATGTTGTCTATGAGGCCGGCGATCAGGTGGTCGAGGCGGCGGGCGAGGGGCGCGACCGCATCCGCACCGCCGCGACCAGCTACACGCTCGGCGCCAATGTCGAGGAGCTGGTCTATACCGGTACGATCGGCGCGACGATGACGGGAAATGCGCTCGACAATTTCATCGTCGGTAGCGGCGGCGAGGATCGGCTGAACGGCGGCGATGGCGCCGACGTGCTGCGCGGCGGCGCGGGCGGGGACATCCTCGACGGCGCCGCCGGATCGGACACGGTGGAATATGCGGGCTCGCTCGGCGGTGTGCTGGTCAACCTGCGCGCCCAGACCGCGACCGGCGGCGATGCCATGGGCGATCGGCTGGTCAGCATCGAGAATGCGCAAGGTTCGGCCTTTGCGGATGTGCTGCTCGGCAGCGTCGGGGCCAATATACTGACTGGCGGCGAAGGCGATGACGCGCTGTCCGGCGACGATGGCAACGACACGCTGCGCGGCGGCGCCGGCGCCGACCGGCTCGATGGCGGCAAGAACGAGGATATGCTTGCCGGCGAGGACGGCGACGACACGCTGTACGGTGGGCAGCAGACCGACCGGCTCTACGGCGGCGCGGGCAGTGATCTTCTGGTCGGCGATGCCGAATGGGTCTCGTCGCTCGCCGCGAGGGACAGTCTCGATGGCGGCGATGGCGATGACATGCTGGTCGGCGACGGAATGAACATGACCGCGAGCGGGGTCGGCGGCGCCGACACGCTGATCGGCGGGCTCGGCAACGACATTATGGTCGGCGACGCGGTGACCATGGCGGCCGGCGCGCGCGGCGGGGCCGACAAGCTGACCGGCGGCGGAGGGAGCGATCGTTTCGTTTTCGCACGCGGCTCGGGCGCCGACGAGATCACCGACTTCACCCGCGGCGGCGCCGAGGCCGACCGGATCGACCTCAGCGCCTTCGATATCACTTATGAGGCGCTCCGCTTCACGACGAGCAGCGCCGGGGTGACGGTCCAGCTTGGCGGCACCGATACGATCTTCGTGCGCGGCGTGTTCACGCTCGATCAGGCGGACTTCGTCTTCGGCTGAACCTCGCGTCAACCGAAGACGAAATCGTCGGGCGAAAACCCCTGTGCGCCGCGAACGAAAATATTGTCCGTGCCCATGGTGATGCGGACTCCGTCGACGCTCGTCGTGAAACCGAGTTGCTCAAAGGCGATGTCGAAGGCGCTGAGGTCGATATGATCTGCGCCCGAGACGAAGTCGGTGATCTCGTCGGCGCCCGATCCGGGCGCAAAGACGAACCAGTCGGCGCCTGCGCCGCCCGAGAGCAGGTCATTGCCGCCGCCGCCGATCAGATGATCGGGGCCGTCGCCGCCATAGAGCCTGTCGGCGCCGCCGGCGACCGCCGCGGTCGACTCGCGGCCGTCGCCATAGAGCCAGTCATTGCCGTCGCCACCCTCCAGCGTGTCGGCGCCGCCCTTGGCGCTATCCGTCATCACGTCGCCGTCGCCGATCAGTATGTCGTTGCCCGCGCCGCCGGTCAGCCGGTCGCTGCCGCCCTTGCCGCTGCCATAGATATTGGTCGCATCGCCGATCAGCAGGTCGGCATCGTCGCCGCCGTCGAGCCGGTCGTTGGCGCCTTGGCTGTTCAGCCATTCCTGGTCGCCGACCAGCCGGTCCGCGCCGGTGCCGCCTGCGAGCGTATCCGACTGCCAGCCGCCGATCAGCATGTCGGAACCCGACTGGCCCAGGAGCATATCCTCGCCATTGCCGCCCGAGAGGATATCGTCGCCCGAATTGCCGGCAATATCGTCGTTGCCGCCGAGCCCGCCCAGCGCATCGTTGCCCGCACCGCCGATCACGGCGTTGGCGAGCGCGTTGCCATTGCCGGAGAAATTTACGGCGCCGCGGCGGATCAGCTGCTCGACATCGCCGGCGAGCGTGTAGCTGCCCAGCGTCGTCTCGACGCGGTCGAACCCTGCGCCGGCGGGCTCGGTGATCCGATCACCAATGTCATCGACAAGGAAGATGTCGTCCCCCGCGGTGTCAAGCAGCGTATCGGCCGTCGCGGTGGCGGGCAGGGGAAGCAGCGCGATATAGTCGGTCGCGCCGGGCGAGGCTTCGCCCTGATCGACGGTCAGCGTTTCGCGGATCGTCTCGACGCCAACAAGGCCGGGGAGCGAATCGCGTGTGGCGAGCGTCGAGAGTTCGGACCGGGTGATCTCAACGCCCTGCAAGGTGAGCCGCCCCTGCGAGGAGATCACCTTGGTGCGCGATCCGGCATCGTCGAAGCGCCCGCCGATCACGGTGACGTTGGCGGAGTCGTCGAGCCAGAGCTGGTTCTGCTCGGATATGCCGCCGCGCAGCACCGGGTTCAGGCCGACCGAGTCGATCAGCGTCGCTTCGCTCCACAGCCGGTAGTTGCGGCCATTCTCCTCGCTGAGCGCTCGGACGACGACGGTACCGCTCGACTTGAGGTCGTAGCCGCCGTCGCTGTTGCCGCGCGCGACCGTGTCGATGAAGCGCACGTCATGGACGCCGCGCTCGGTCGCGAAACCGTCGCCGTTGAAATAGGCGCCGGCGGTGCTCTGGATATTCTCCATCACCACCCGGTTCAGCGTGACGTTGTGCACGGTGCCGTCGAGATGGACTCCCACAGGCAGGTCGTCGCCCGTCTGCCCGGCCATGTCAGCCGTCACATTGTCGATCACCACATTACTGGTGTCGTACTGGAGGCGGATCGCCGCCCGCGAGAAGCCCTGTATGTCGACGTCGCGGATCGTCAGCCCGGTGATCGTCGCGGTACCCGAAGGCGCGCTCGAATAATCCTCGAAGAAACGGCGGACATTGTTCGCGTCGACATCCTCGATATGGAGATTGGCGAGATCGGCGGTGACGCGGAAGGCCGTGCCGACATTATCGATCCGAAGGTCACGAAATACGAGATTGTCCGCGCCGGTGCCAAGTTTGAACAGCTCGTTGCCGGAAGCATTGCCCGCCTGCCAGTCGGCGGGTCGCGAGCCTGTAAAATGCGCGGCCATGGCATTGCCGCCCGAATCGACGCCACGCACTACCACAGGCTGGTCTTCGGTCCCGCCCCGGGTGATGCCGAGAATGCCGGAGACGTTATAGTCGCCCTGGTCGGCCAGCAGCAGCACCTCACCTCCCGGCCCGGCCCTCCCGATCAGCGTATTGAGCGAACCGATGGAGGCTGCGTTGTTGATATCGCTGCCGCTTTTGTCCCCGGATCCGGCAGGCGAGATGTACAGGCTTGGCATGGCGAACGACCCC
This sequence comes from Sphingopyxis sp., assembly GCA_017745175.1. Taxonomy (GTDB): domain Bacteria; phylum Pseudomonadota; class Alphaproteobacteria; order Sphingomonadales; family Sphingomonadaceae; genus Sphingopyxis. The sequence continues at coordinate 57,913 of JAGHZY010000005.1, forward strand.
TTGCTGTTGAAGCGAAGTTAACTTCAATTAAGTCGCCATGCTGCCCTGCAGCGTGGTTAAACCAGCGTTAAGCTGACGGTCGGTGAGGTTATTGCGATGGACCGTCGCTGACTTTCCACGCGGTTGCGTCGCCTGTTGCCCGCAGCGGGCAACCTCGTCCGGGCGGCGGGCTTGCAGAGACACCCGGGCGATTCCTTCGTGGCGTGTCTGCCTGAACCTGGTGCAGCACCAGGGCCGGTCCAGCGGCGTGTTCCCGGCTACATCGCGCCGATGATCCGGATTTCGGCAGCGCTCGCGGGCGCGCCGGGAGGAGGCATCACCTTCACGCGCAGACGAAACCCGATGATCCGCTTCGTCTCGACGACGCGTTTGTGGCCGTTTTCTCTGCTCGCGGATTCATCGACCAGGTCGATCCACTGGCCGCCGTCGCTCTCGACCTGGGCCGGGAAGCGACAATTGCCAGGACGCGGAAAAATGATCTCGAATTTGCGGAACTGGAGAATCTTTTTCGTGCTGATCGACACTCAGGCGTCGTCGTTGCCCTTTGCTGCTGCCCAACAGGTCGGCGGATCGTCATCATTCAGGTTTCCGGAAGTCGGCCTTTCGTTCCCTGCCTTCTTCACCGATCCCCGTGCTTCTGCCCGCCGCAGCTCAAATAATCGAAGCCGATCTTCGCCGATTTCGCCGGGTCCGACGGGAAGTCGAACTCATAGATATAATAGGCGATCTGCGGTCCGGCGGCCTCGATCACGCGGCGCCAGTCGGTCGTCCCGGACCCCATGTCGGTGACTGCGCCGTTGGCTGCCATTTCCTTCATGTGCAGGAGCGCGATGCGGCTGCGATATCTGGTCAGGAAGGCGAGCAGATCGTCGAGTCGATCGGGTTTGAACGCGAGGCGCGCCCAGAAGATGTCGACCTCGAACTGGACGAAGCGCGGGTCGGTGTTCGCGGCGACGATCTCCCATGCGCTCGTCATCACCGGCTTGCCGTCGCCATGGTCATAGGGAAAGCGGTTGTCGAATTCGCCGGTGTGATTGTGGACGTAAAGCGTCAGCCCCTCGGCGGCTGCCGCCTCGCCGAGCGCGTTGAGGTTGCGCGCGGTTTCGAGGACATGGTCGAGCGTATCGAGGCCGGGTGCGCCGAAACCGCCCGAGCCGATGAAGCGCTGTCCCCGCGCCTTCGCCGCGGCGAGGGTCGCGGGCCATTTGTCCTTGTCGAGGTTCGTGTGGCTCGCCACCGCCTGCAGGCCGTTGTCCTTGAGCAGTTTCGCATAAGCGGCAGGGTCGCTGCCGCCGATCAGGTCCATGCCCTCGATGTTGCGATAACCGATCGCCGAAATCTGCCTCAGCACCGACTCGAGCCGCGCGGGATCGGGTTTCGCACCGGCGAGCTTGGCGAACGAGGGTTTCAGCCGCTCGAACTTCTCGGCGACGGGCAGCGTGTCCCATTCGGCGGGGACGGGAATGTCGGCGAGCGTGCTCGCGAAGACATAGGTCTGGATCGCGATTTTCTCGACCGGGAGGCCGAGGCACTGCGCGGCTGCGGGCGTCCTCTTGTGTGCGCCATGGTCGTGGGCGGAGGCGCCCCCGGCGGCGAGCGCCGACGATATCATCAGGAGCGGTGCGATGTGGCGACCCTTCATAATCCTGTCCCTTTCAGTCTTTTGTTTTCATTTGCCCGGCGTCAGCGCAGGCCTTGCATATAATCGATGATCGCGGCGCGTTTTGTGGGGTCCGAAACGCCGGGATAGCTCATGCGATTGCCCGGCACGACCGCCTTGGGGTTCGCGATGAACGCGTCGAGCGTCTTCCGGTCCCAGCGCAATTTCGACTTGGCGAGCGCGGGGGAATAGCGAAAGCCTTTCGCCTGCGCGGCGGGCTTGCCGACGATTCCCGCAAGGCTCGGTCCCATGCGGGTGACGCCGGCCTTGTCGGAATGGCAGGCAGCGCAGGCCTGGAAGGCGACGCGCGCTTTCGGATTGGGAGCGTCGGCGCCGGTCGCCGTCCCGTTCGATGCGGCGAAAAGCAATGTGCCTGCTGCAATCGCAAACGCGGCAGAGAGCCGCGGTAAGGGCTTGGCCTTCCTGTTCATCCTCGATCCCTTTTTCCCGACTTTCGACATATGTAAATGATTACATATGTCGTCATCGATATGGCATTCATTTGTATATTTCTATCGATTTATCCTCTTGCGTGGGCATTTGCAATCGATTACCTGATCATCATAACATAAGTAAGGGAGAGGTCAATGCCATCCGACGGGACTGCCGGCGGCGCCTTCACCGGTCGCCGCGATTTGCTCAAGCTCGCTGCCTTTCTGGGCGTCGGGCTGATGACCCCTGTAGCCCGCGCCGCCATGGCGGCATCGGAGCCTTGGTCTCCGGGCGCGCGTGCGCTCATCGCTGATATCGCCGAGACGGTCATCCCCGCGACCGACACGGGCGGAGCAAAGGCGGCCGGCGTGCCGGCCTTTATCGAGATGATGGTGGCCGACTGGTTCGATCCGGCCGAGCGGGCGCATTTCCTCGAAGGGATGGCGGCTTTCGATGCCGGGGCGCAGGCGGCATACGGCAAGCCGTTCGCCGAACTCGCGCAAGCCGCCAAGGATGAATATTACGGCAAGCAGCTTGCCGTCGCGGCGCCGACGCCGCCCGGGGGCGCGCGGCCGCGCACGCCTTTCGCCGCGCTGATGAAGCGGCTGACCGTCTATGGCTATTATACGAGTGAACTCGGCGGGTCGGTCGAGCTCAGGCTCGACATGGTCCCGAACGAATATCTTCCCGACGCGCCGTTCAAACCGGGCGACCGCGCCGATTCCTTCATCCTCTACTCGCTGTCGCCTTTCAGCGCCACCTGACCGGGAGCACCACCATGTCGAATCAGGATTTCGATGCGATCGTCGTCGGCTCCGGCATTTCGGGCGGCTGGGCCGCGAAGGAACTCACCGAAAAGGGACTGAAGGTCCTGCTCATCGAGCGCGGACGGTCGATTACACCCGAGGATTATGTCGGCGAACACAAGGCCGACTGGGAATTTCCGTTCCGCAATCTGGGCGACCGCCATCGTTACGAGCGCGACTATCCGATCCAGCGCACCTGCTATGCCTTTGGCGAGTCGACCGATCACTTCTTCGTGAACGACAGCGCGCATCCTTACGGGCAGGATGCCGAGCATCCGTTCAGCTGGATCCGCGGCTATCATCTCGGCGGGCGCTCGCTCACCTGGGGCCGCGTGACGCCGCGGCTCGGCCCGATCAACTTCACCGAAAATGCCGAGGACGGCCACGGCGTCGACTGGCCGATCCGTTATGACGATATCCGGCCGTGGTACGATCATGTCGAGCGCTTCATCGGTGTATCGGGGCAGTCGGACTATGACGCACCGACGGCGCCGGTCGGCCGCTTTCAGCCCGGCATGCCGCTCAACCGCTGCGAGGCGCATGTCGCCGAGGGGATTGCGAAAACCTATCCCGACCGCCGGCTGATGATCGCCCCGTCGGCAATCCTGACGCAGGATCTGGGCGACCGCGCGGCGTGCCATTATTGCGGGCCGTGCCAGCGCGGCTGTTCGACCGGATCCTATTTCAGCTCGATCAGTTCGACGCTTCCGGCCGCCGAGGCGACGGGCAATCTCACCATCGTCACCGACGCGATCGTCGAGGGGCTGGATCACGATCCCGCGACCCGCAAGGTATCGGGCGTGCGCGTCATCGACTCGGCAAAGGGGACGCGCACCACCTATCGCGGGCGGATTGTTTTCCTCAATGCGTCGACGCTCGGCTCCACGCAAATTCTGCTCAATTCAACCAGCGAGCAATATCCGGAGGGTATCGGCAATACGAGCGGGGTGCTCGGCCATTATCTGATGGACCATCTGATGACCGGCGGCGCGTTCGGTATCGTGCCGGGAATGCTCGACAGCCAGCCGATCGGCAATCGCCCCGCGGGGCTCTACATGCCGCGGTTCCGCAACGTCGGAAAGAAGGACGCACCCTTCCTGCGCGGCTACGGCTTGCAGGGCGCCGCTGCGCGCTCCAATTGGACGCGCGGGGCGATGATGCCGGGCTTCGGTGCGTCGATGAAGCAGTCGCTGCGCGAGCCCGGACCGTGGTTCATCTATATCGCCGGTTTCGGCGAATGCCTGCCCTATTATGACAACCGGCTGAGCCTCGATGCGCAGAAGAAGGACAAATGGGGCATCCCGATCCTCAACACGCGGTTCGAATGGGGCGCGAACGAGAAATTGATGGCCGAGGACATCTCGGCCGAAGCGGTGGCGATGCTGACCGCGGCGGGCGCCGTCGGCGTCCAGGCGATCCGCACTGCGATCCCGCCAGGCGGCCTCGCGATCCACGAAATGGGCACTGCGCGTATGGGCCGCGATCCGAAGACCTCCTACCTCAACGGCTTCAACCAGTCGCACGAGGTCGCGAACCTCTTCGTCACCGACGGGGCGTGCATGACCTCGACCGCGGCGCAGAACCCGTCGCTTACCTATATGGCGCTGACCGCGCGCGCGGCCAATCATGCGGTCGAGCGGCTGAAGGCCGGCCAGCTCTGACCGGGCTGGTCGCGCGCTCAGCGGGCGGGCGGCGCGGTGCTTTCGCGCACCACCAGTTCGTGGGGCAGGGTGATCGAAGCAAGCCCGTCGGCCTTCTTGGACAGGATGGCGAGCAGCATTTCGACCGCCTTGCGGCCGATCGCTTCCTTGGGCTGGCTGATCGTGGTGAGCGCGGGCTGGAAGGCACGGGCGTAGCGAATGTCGTCGAAACCGACGACCGAAACGTCGCGCGGACAATCAAGTCCGCGTTCGCGCAGCGCCGCGATCGCGCCGATCGCCATTTCGTCGCTGAAGCAGAAAAGCGCGGTCGGGGGGTGTTCTTCGGCGAGGAGTTCGTGGGCGAGTGCTTCGCCCGAATCGACCGAAAAATCACCCGTGCGCACCAGCACCTCGTCCCACAATCGCTGTCCCGCAGCCGCTCCCTGCACCCCGCTCAGCCGGTCGCGGCTGATCGGGCTGAGCAGCGGGCCGGTGATCACGCCGATCCGTCGGTGGCCGAGGTCATAGAGATGCTGCATCGCCTCGGCCGCCGCGACGGCGTTGGCGATATGGACGCTCGAGACATTGAGGCCGGGTTCGAATTCGCAGCCGTTGACGATCGGCGCCTCGGCGCCCTGCTTCGCGACCAGTGCGACCATGGTCGGCGCGAGCCGGTGCCCGAGGAAGACCATGCCGTCGGCCTCGCGGCGCGTCAGCATCGCGGCATAATATTCCTCGCGCTCGCTGTCATGGTGCGTGTCGCCAATCAGCAGCGAATAGCGCGCGGCGAGCGCCGCTTCCTCGGCGCCGCGGATCACCGCCGAGAAAAAGGGGTTGGAAATGTCGGGAACGGTCAGGATGATCCGCTGCGACCGCGTCGTCCGCAGGCTCTGCGCGGCATAGTTGGGGGCATAGCCGAGCGCCTTTGCCGCCTGCAGCACCTGGCTGCGCCGCGGCTCGCTGACCGCGTCGGGGTTGCTCAATGCGCGTGACACCGTGGCCGTCGAAACCCCCGCCGCGCGCGCCACATCTGCGATTGTCGTCATTCGGAAAACGTTCTCTCATCGTGAAAAGCGTTGGGAAGCTTAGTATTATTGGCCTTGCGATTCAACGCTGCTGTGCATAATGTAATCCATTACAAAATATGGGAGAGGGTTGTGAACGGGGCATTTGATTCGCGACGACGGCTTTTCGGAATATCCTTTGCCGCGATTACGGCGACATCCTTCTGCTTCGTGCTGCGCGCGATGGTCGTCGACGAATGGGGCGTCGCCTTCGGGCTTTCGGAAACGCAGAAGGGCGAATTGCTGGGGGTCGGCCTCTGGCCCTTCGCGATCACCATCGTGCTGCTCAGCCTCGTCATCGACCGGATCGGCTTCCGCCGCGCCCTCGGCTTTGCCGCCGCCTGTCACATCGTCGGGCTCGCGATCCTCGTGACCGCGGGCGGCTATTGGTCGCTCTATGCCGGTACCTTCATTATGGCGCTCGGCAACGGAGCGGTCGAGGCGGCCGCCAACCCGCTCGTCGCGACGCTCTACCATGAGGACAAGCCGCGCTGGCTCAACCGCCTCCACGCCGCCTGGCCGCTCGGGCTGATGCTGGGCGGGGTGATCGCCATCGCCTTCGGCGCGCATGTCGACTGGCGTGCGAAAACCGCGATCATGGCGGTTCCGGTGCTTGTCTATGCACTCGCGCTCTGGGGGCAACGCTTTCCGGTCAGCGAGCGCGTCGCGGCGGGGGTGTCCTATCGCGAGATGCTGAAGGAGGCGGGCTTCGTCAGCGCCTTCGTCATCCTGTCGCTGATGTGCGTCGAGATCGGGCGCGTCGCCGATCTGCCGGGTACGCTCGTCGTCTTCGCGATCGCGGCGCTCACCGCCCTCTATGCCCTCTACGCCCGTTCGGCGGGGAACCCGCTCTATATCATCCTCGTCCTCGTGATGATCCCGCTCGCGATCACCGAACTCAGCACCGACAGCTGGATCGTGTCGCTGATGGAGCCCGAACTCGCGCGCTGGGGGATCGAGGCGGGCTGGGTGCTCGTCTATACCGCCGCGATTGTCTTTGTGATCCGCCTGTTCGCGGGATCGATCGTGCACGTCGCGACCCCGCTCGGCACGCTCGCGATCGCGTCGGCGCTCGCCGCGGTCGGGCTGTTCTGGATGGCAGGATCGAGCGGCGCGGCGCTGCTCGCCGCAGCAACGCTTTACGGCATCGGCAAGAGCTTCTTTTGGGGCACCAGCCTTGCTATCGCATCGGAACGCTTTCCGAAGGGCGGCGCGGTGACGGTGAACGTCATGGCGGGGGCAGGGATGCTTGCGGCGGGGATCGTCGGGGCGAGCCTGCTCGGCACGATCCAGGACCGTTCGACCGCTGCCGGGCTCGCAGCCTATGACCGCGCGCACGAAACGCGGCTCGCCGAAACCCACTTGTCGGCGCCGAAACAGGGTGTGTTCGGATCGTATCGCGCGCTCGACGCGGCATCGGTCGCCCGCGCGCCCGAAGCCGAACGGCGCGCGGTTGAAACGGTCGTGGTCGAGGGCAAGAAGGGCGCGCTGCGCGAGGTCGCGCTGCTGCCGGTGATGATGATGGCGGTCTATCTCGCGCTGATCCTCTTCTTCCGGTCGCGCGGCGGCTATGCGCCCGTAACCCTGGCGGCGGCGCGGGGCGAGGCATGACCGTGCCCGTACAGCCTCTCGCCATGGCGCCCCTCGCTATGGGGATGGTCGGCGGCGGCCCCGGTTCGTTCATCGGGCCGGTGCACCGCATGGCGGCCGAGCTCGACGGAGCAATACGCCTGCGCGCCGGGGTGTTCAGCCGCGACCATGCGCGTTCGCTCGAGGCCGCGGCGGATTATGGCATTGATCCCGAACGCGCCTATCCCGATCTCGCGACAATGCTTGCGGCCGAGGCGCAACGTCCCGACGGCATCGCCTTCGTCGCGATCGCGACGCCCAACGACACGCATCTGCCGATCGCTGCGGCGGCGCTGGCAGCCGGCGTGCATGTGATCAGCGACAAGCCGGCGACCGCGACGCTCGACGAGGCGCTGGTGTTGCAGCGGCATGTCGCGGCGTCGAGCGCGCTCTATGCAGTGACCTATACCTACACCGGCTATCCGCTGGTCCGCGAAGCGCGCGAGCGGGTCGCGCGCGGCGACCTCGGGCGTATCCGCCGCGTGCATGTCGAATATCCGCAGGGCTGGCTCGCCGATCCGGTCGAGCAGGGCGACAACCGACAGGCCGGGTGGCGGACCGATCCGGCGCGCACGGGGGTTGGCGGGTGTATTTCGGACATCGGTGTCCATGCGCTGAATCTGGCCGAATATGTGTCGGGCGAACGGATCGGTCATCTGCTCGCCGATCTTGTCGCGGTGGTTCCGGGGCGCCGGCTCGACGACGACGCGACGCTGCTGTTGCGCTTTGACGGCGACGCGCGGGGCCTCGTCGCGGCGACGCAGGTCGCGGCGGGCGCGCGCAACGATCTGCGCCTTTCGATCTGGGGCGAGCGCGGCGGGCTGCAATGGTCGCACGCCGACAGCCAGCATCTCTATCTCCGCTGGCCCGACCGCCCCGACGAGATCGTCAGCGCGGGCGGGCCGTGGCTCGGTCCGTTGGCGACCGGTGCGACACGGCTTCCCGCGGGGCATCCCGAAGGTTTCATCGAAGCGTTCGCAAACATCTATCGCGATTTCGCCGGTGCGATCCGCACCGCAACCCCGATCGCCGAAACACCACTCTGCGGAATCGGGGACGGCGTGCGCGGGCTGCGCTTCGTCGACGCCGCGCTCCGATCCTCGGCGCAAGGCGGCAGCTGGCAGCCGGTCGAAGACGCCGGTGCCCGCCCCTGATCCTCCCCATCCGAAAGGTTTTTCATGCGAACGATTAAAGGTCCCGCGATTTTTCTGGCGCAGTTCGAGGGCAATGAAGCGCCGTTCGACAGCCTTGCCGGAATGGCGGGCTGGGCGGCGGGGCTCGGCTACAAGGGGCTCCAGCTTCCGACCGGCGGGCGGCTGGTGAATCTCGAGCTTGCCGCCGAGAGCCGTGACTATTGCGACGAACTCACCGGCACGCTCGCCGCGCACGGCCTCGCGATCACCGAGCTCTCGACCCATCTTCAGGGGCAGCTGATTGCGGTCGATCCCGCGCAGGACAGGCTGTTCGATGCCTTCGCGCCCGCACATCTCCACGGAAAGCCCGATGCGCGAAGGGAATGGGCGACCGGCCAATTGCTGCTCGCGGCGAAGGCGAGCCGCAATCTCGGGCTCGATACGCATGTTACCTTCTCGGGTGCGCTCGCTTGGGCGAACTTCTACCCGTGGCCGCAGCGCCCGGTGGGGATGGTCGAGGAGGCCTTCGCCGAACTGGCGCGCCGCTGGCGCCCGATTCTCGACGCCTTCGACGATGCCGGGGTCGATGTCGCCTACGAAATCCATCCGGGCGAGGACCTGCACGACGGCGCGACCTTCGAGCGCTTCCTTGCCGCGGTCGACGATCACCCGCGCGCCAATATCCTGTACGACCCCAGCCACTTCCTGTTGCAGCAGCTGGATTATCTCGCCTTCATCGACCTCTATCACGAGCGCATCAGGGCGTTCCATGTGAAGGATGCCGAGTTCCGGCCGAGTGGCCGCTCGGGCGTCTATGGCGGCTATCAGGACTGGATCGATCGGCCCGGGCGCTTCCGCTCGCTCGGCGACGGCCAGATCGATTTTCGCACGATCTTCTCGAAGATGGCGCAATATGATTTCCCCGGCTGGGCCGTGCTCGAATGGGAATGCTGCCTCAAGCATCCCGAGGACGGCGCGCGCGAAGGCGCCGGGTTCATCGCCGACCGCATCATCCGCGTGACCGATCGGGCGTTCGACGATTTCGCCGGCGGTTCCGAAAGGGGTTGACGCGCGGCCGCACGGGCGGCCCGTGGCGCTGAAACCTCCCATCTCTCAATGATAACGTTATCAAATAGAAAAATTAGACAGTAGGGACGAAATTTGTAATCGATTACTTGACTCGGGGTTCCTCTTGGGTTTTACCCTCGAAAAACATGAACTGTAATCGAGTTCATGAAAAAGATAACAGGAGGGAGAGGCCCAATGGCACATCGTCTGCGTACCTATCTTTGCGTCACCGCCGCGCTGGTGGCATCGCCCGCACTCGCACAGGAGCAGCCCGACGCGCCGCAGGACGGCGATATCGTCGTGACCGCGACGCGAACCGAGTCGCTCGCCTCGAAGACGCCGATCGCGCTGACCGCGATCGGGTCCGAGGGGCTGCGCGACGCCGGCGTCACCAACCCGACCGCGCTCGCCGACGTTGTGCCCAACCTGTCGATCGACCGTGCCAACGGGCTCCAGATCACGATCCGCGGCGTCACCAGCACCGACGGCACCGAAAAGGGCGATCCGTCGGCCGCCTTCCTGCTCGACGGCGTCTATATCGCGCGCCCGCAGGCGCAGGAGGTGAGCTTCTTCGACATCGAGCGCGTCGAGGTGCTGCGCGGGCCGCAGGGGACGCTGTTCGGCCGCAACACGACCGCCGGTGTCGTCCATGTCATCTCGGCACGACCGACCGACCGCTTCTCGGCGTCGTTCGATGCGACCTATGGCAATTACGACACGATCCAGGCGACGGCGGTGGTCAATGTGCCCGTCGCGACCGGCTTCGCGCTGCGCGGGGCGCTGAACTATGATCGCCGCGACAGCTATGTGATCCAGTCGGCGACCTCGCCTTTCGGCCTCGATCCCGCGAAGAAGAATCTTTCGGCCCGCCTCTCGGCGCTGATCGAGTTCGGCCCCGATATCAGCCTGCTGGTCAAGGGCGACTATAGCAGCATCAAGGGGCGTCCGACCAACACCGTGCGGCTGACCAACTTCTTCGACCGGCCCTTCGTCGCCGAAGGCCGGCCGCATTATATCTCCATGGGCTCGGCGCAGCGCCGCACGCGGCTCCACAACGACGGGGTCGAATCCTTCTACGACAATGAAACCTGGGGCATTTCGGCGGAGCTCAACTGGGCGTTCGGTCCGGTCGACATGACCTATCTCGGCAGCTACCGCGAGCTCACCCGGCACGAGGGCGGGCCGCAGGATTTCGGCGGGCCGATCGCCTTCCCCGGCGTCTTTGACGGTGAATATTGGCAGAATTCGCAGGAACTGCGTTTCGCCTACAATGACGGCGGGCCGTTCACCGGCCAGGTCGGCGGCTATTATTTCAAGGAAAAGTCGGGCATCGGGGCCTATATTCTGAACCCGCCCTTCATCCCCGGTGCCACAGCCTATGGCTTCCCGCAGGACCCGACGATTTCCGAATCGAAGGGCGTGTTCGGGCAAGTCAGCTACGAGCTGATTCCCGATCTGAAGCTCACCGGCGGCATCCGCTATTCGCACGATCTCAAGTCGCGTGTCGGGCAGACGGTGATTGTCTTCCCGGCCCCCGTCGGGGTCGTGCCGACGCAGCAGAACACCGCGCGGCGCACCTTCAGCAAGGTGACGTGGCGCGCCGGCATCGACTATAATATCGGCAACACCTTGCTCTACGCGACGGTCTCGACCGGCTACAAGGCGGGCGGTTTCAACGACGGCTGCGAGGCGGGCACCGGCACCGGATGCGTTCTGCCCGCCGACATCCTCTATTACGACCCCGAAACGCTCACCGCCTATGAAGGCGGCGTGAAGACGCGCTTCGCTGACGGCGCGGTGCGCCTCAACGCGTCGATCTTCCATTATGACTACAAGGGACTGCAACTCAGCTTCCAGTCGAACAGCTGCGGCGGTCCGTGCCAGATCACGACCAATGCCGCCGCTGCCAAGGTCGACGGCATCGAGCTCGAAACGGTCCTCCAGCCGCATTCTGCGCATCGCTTCGATTTCAGCATCAGCTATCTGAACGCACGCTACAAGCGTTTCCGGCCGCATGCGACGATCGACTATGCCGGCGTCGATCTCGACCGTTCGCCTTCGCTCACCGCGTCGGCCGGCTATAATTTCACCTATGAAATGGCGAACGGCGGCAAGATCGAGGCGGGCGCGCGCGTCCGGCTCAGCGACGCCTATTATATCACCGACTTCGCGGTGCCGCTGGCGACCAATCCGGCGCAGAAGGGGCCGCTGCAATTCCGCCAGCCGAGCTTTCACAAGACCGACCTGACGCTGACCTACACCGCACCCGAAGACCGATTCTATCTTCAGGCCTATGCCAAGAATCTCGAAAACGAGATCACGCTTTCGACGGCGTCGGCGCAGAACGGCACGAGTGCCGCCTTTGCCGACCCCCGGACCTATGGCGTGCGTGCGGGGGTCAAATTCTAGACCACCAGTTCGACGGACAAGGGGCGCAATCGGGAGAATGGTCATGAAAAGGCTCACTGCACTGGTACTGGCCTGCTGCGCGGCGGCACCTGCCGTCGCGCAGCAGGCGCCCGTCGCCACGGTCACGGGCGGAACCGTCCGCGGCGCGACCGCCGAAGGCGTCGCCGCGTTCAAGGGCATTCCCTTCGCCGCTCCCCCGGTCGGGCCGCTCCGCTGGCGCGCCCCTCAGCCGGTTCTTCCCTGGGCAGGCGTTCGCGACGCGACCGCCTTCGGGCACGACTGCATGCAACTGCCGTTCCCGAGCGACGCTGCACCCCTCGGCACCGCGCCCGCGGAAGATTGCCTGACCGTCAATGTCTGGGCGCCGGCGAGCGCCAAGGGCAAGAAACTGCCGGTGCTCTTCTGGATTTATGGCGGCGGCTTCGTGAACGGCGGAGCGTCGCCTGCGGTCTACGACGGATCGGCGCTCGCGCGCGACGGGATCGTCGTCGTCAGCTTCAACTATCGCGTGGGGCGTTTCGGTTTCTTTGCCCACCCCGCACTGACCGCCGCCGCCGAGGGGCCGGTCGGCAATTGGGGGCTGATGGACCAGCAGGCGGCGCTGCGCTGGACGCGCGACAATATCGCGGCCTTCGGCGGTGATCCCGGCCGCGTCACCATCATGGGCGAATCTGCCGGCGGCATGTCGGTGCTCAGCCTGCTGGGGGCATCCGCCGCGCGCGGCCTGTTTCACGGCGCCATCATCATGTCGGGCGGCGGGCGCACCGCCGGCCAGCAGCGCGAGATGACGCGCGACCTGCCGGGTCTGCCGTCGGCCGAGACGATCGGGCTCAATTTCGCGACGAGCGTCGGCATCGAGGGCAGGGATGCAACCGCGCTCGCCGCGCTGAGGGCGCTGCCCGCCGAGCGTATCGTGTCGGGACTCAATCTCGCCAGTCTCTTCGCGCCGCCGTCGGGGCGGCCGACGTGGTCGGGACCTTTCACCGACGGGGTGACGCTGATCGGCAGTGTCGAGGCGATGTTCGATCGCGGCGCCCAGGCGCCGGTGCCGGTCATGGTCGGCGCAACCAGCGCCGATATCGGCTTTGTACTCGCGAAGACGAAGGAACAGATCTTCGAGAGTTTCGGTGCGAACGCGGCGAAGGCGAAGGCGATATATGATCCGAAGGGCGATGCCGCCTTCTTCGACGCGATGCTGAAGGTCGGCGGCGACCGGTTCATGATCGAACCGGCGCGCTATGCTGCCAGCCGCGTGGCGGCTGCCGGGCAGCCTGCCTATCATTACCGTTTTTCCTATGTCGCGGAAACGGCGCGCGACGGGTCGAAGGGCGCTGCCCATGCCAGCGACATTCCCTATTTCCTCGACACGGTGGCGACCAAATACGGGCCGGCAACGACGACGGCCGACCGCACGATGGCGACGGCAGTCAGCAGCTTCGTCGTCAATTTCGTCAAGACCGGAAATCCCAACGGATCGGGCCTGGCGGACTGGCCTCGTTTTCGCCCGGGTGAGGTGATGGATTTCTCCCCGGACGGTGCCGCACGATCGGGCAGCGATCCGTGGACCGAGAGACTCGACCTCGTCGGTCCGGGACCGAACTGACGAGGCTTCGGCGCCGGAAATGACCGTTTCGGTCGATTTGCGTCGCGACGGACCGGCGACCATGAATGCCCGCTTCTCCCGACCCGGGCCGGAATATTGACCGTCTGCAACGGGCCACTGCAGAGCGGGCAGGGTGCACCCGGTAACGGTGCGATGCTCGCCGTTCGTTGTCTGACGCGCTGCATGATCGATAGCGAGCGCGTCTATCGATCAAGATAACCGCCTCGAGCGATAGAGACGCGGCCTATCGATCACCTGCATGATTGGCTCGCCCGATCGGCCGGAAAATGTGCCTCTCAAATGAGGAGCAGCGTCCAAGTATATGCCATCCGCACCGACAAACTCGTTCGCGAACATGAAGCGCTACACTATTGAAAAATGGCGCATTTCATGGCGATAAATTTGCAGTTCGCGCAGAATTTTCCAACCTGATTCGAATTTGCTTTCGAGCCAGCTTTGGGATCGAAGAAATTTCCTGAAGATTTCAAGGGAAATGGCGGACGCACTTTTTTACGGGGCTGGGGCGGCGGCGAACGCGGAGAAATAGAGCGGTGATGGCGGTCGGCTTGCCCGCGCCGCGGCGACAACCCTGATCCGCACACTACCGCGCGTTGGTCTATAATTCGTCGTGCAACCGTGTCGCTCAGGCAAGGCAATTTGGTTGTGGGCAGCGTCTGCTGTGATGATTTGCCTTCAAAAAGTGGTCAGTCCGCTGACCGCCATCATGGAACAACCCGAAAGCATTCGTTCAGTATCCAAATGATGAGGCCGCTTCGTTCTGTCGGGAACCTTGCAGGTCGTCTCGGGTTGTTTTGAAAACGCCGGACCGAAGCAGCCCCCATGAACCTGCAGAAAACTTACACTTCTTTGCTAACTGGCGATTTGGCTGCAGCCGAACGCTGGTACGGCAACTTATTGGGCCGCGGTCCGGACAGCCGACCTATGGCGACGCTGGTACAGTGGGAATCCTCCGGCGGTGGCGGGTTGATGCTCTCGGATAACGATGAAATTGCCAGCCGCGGCGCCGCCTTCTTTTATGTTGCCGACATTGAGGTAGAGCGTGAAAGGCTCCGCAGTCTCGGGATCATGCTTGGAGACGATATCGAGGGCGATTATTCTAGGCTCGCGCAGGTGTCCGATCCCGACGGCAATCTCCTCACACTGGCTACGCCGCCCCGGCGACCCTTCCCGGCAGCCTGACCGGACGATAAACCGCAGCGGGTACGGCCCCATTTCTTGTGCCGCTGAGTGGGCTCCTTGCGCCTGGTTTATGTATGAATTTCCGGTGTTCGGGGCGAAAGTTGCCGGTCCGCAATCGGCCAGGTTCAGCGATCCCGCCTACTGGCAGGATCGCGCTGGTCTCGAACGGGGTGAGAAGCAGTCTAACACTGAGCCCGATAGAAGACGCGATGCAGAGCCCTGTAGCCTACGCATCCTATCGCAGATGCTATCACCAGCGCTAGCGCGATGGCGGCTAAGAAACGCGGGGCCTGAGAAGTGTCGCAACCCTGCTCCCAGAAGCATTTCTCCACAATCAACGGCAAGCTCGCTCCCGCAAGAGCTGGCCAAGATCCGAACTAAAGGAGGAACCCGGCTATTCGGTCCCACATTGTCGATTGTTCGTCGGAATAAGCCATAGCGGAAGCATAGCGGCACTTTGATTGTCCGCAATCGGTCGGATACAGGCAAAGGCACGGAATACCGGGCCAACCGAGTCGGCACTCATTCCAGCGCGCGATGCATCCATATGACGCTGGGGACCTTCCTCTTGCCGTCCTCGGTGATCACGCTGAACGCGTCGAAAGTACCGGTCATCTTTCTAAATTCCGCCTCACCGACCTGTTCGCCGTCCATCCAACGCGTTTGCCTGACATCGAAACTGCATCGCCAGGACCGCTTGCTCACCCCGATGTCTTCGCAAGCGACATTGCTAACAGCATAGCGCGTGTTGGGACGCACCTGCTGCCCCTCCTGATCGACGCATCCGTCGACGGTTGCGGAGCAATATTCCTTCCGGAGAAGGAGCCACTCGACGATACTCGCATCGGGAGCGCCAATCGACGCCCCGCTCAGGATCATCAGCGCCGCGATCATGGCGGGCTGGCCCCTGCACGCGCTTCCATCCACCTGGCCTGCGCCGCTTGTTGAGACATCCACCTGCAATCAATTTCAGATTTGATCATCGCGCGGACTCGTTCCGATGTCGAGAAATTGCATTCGGCCCCGTTCGTCTGCCCAAGTCAATACCGTGCTGCGGAAACGGCGAAACGGAGGCATGCAAGGTAATAGAAAACTCAAGTTCTCAACCGGTCGGCTTCCGGTCATCGACAGCGTTTCACCGCGGGCGTCCGCTTCTTGGCATCTGTGTCCGCAACCGGCCATCCGGGAACGGCGAATGAGGGATCGATGCATGCGGCCTGGTATGGCGGGTTCATCGCGGGTTGTGCGGAGCGTGATGGTTTAAACAGAGCTCAGCAGGAGGCTGGTTTCACTGTTCGAGATGCCGTCGATCATGCGGATCTCGCGCAGTACGCGATCGAAGTCAGACAGGCTGGCCGTGCAGATGTCTGCTACCAGATCCCAATTGCCGTTCGTGGTATGAAGCGCGCGTATCTCGACGATCCCGCGCAATTTCTGGATGACCTGCGTTGTCGACTTGCCGACCACCTCGATCATCATGACCGCGCGAATGGTGAGATCGTCATGATCCTCGCGAACCCGAACCGTGAAGCCGAGCAGTGCGCCGGATGCGAGGAGGCGATCGAGCCGGTTCTGCACCGTGCCACGCGCGACCCCGACCGCCTCGGCGAGCTTGGCGAGCGGCGCCCGTCCATCGGCACGGAGATGTGCGATGATGCGGCGATCGAGATCGTCAGGGATGAACTTGGCGACGCCCATGGTTTCTCCACAATGAGACAAAAAGGCAAAATGGTTGATCAAATTGATCAATATTTCCGAGATGACAACCCGGTCTTGTTATTTTTGCGGGCATTGGCTGTCGATATGCTGCGAGTCCTCCAATTGCCAACAAAGGACAATCCATGCCGCCATCGCCCTCGCAGCTCGCCCTGATCCCCTTTGTCAGCGTCGCGAACATGATGCGGCTGGTCCATCATGTCGGCCTTGAAACGATGCTCTGCGAGCTGACCGACGCCGTCGAGGCGGACTATCGTCGCTGGCCGCTGTTCGAGAAGACGGCCCGGCTCGCGTCGCATTCGCAGGAGGGTGTCATCGAACTGATGCCCACGAGCGACGGCGAGAGCTTCGCATTCAAATATGTGAACGGACATCCCGCCAACATCGCCTCGGGGTTCCAGACTGTTGCTGCCTTCGGGCTGCTCGCCCGCGTCGATACCGGATATCCGCTCATGCTGACCGAAATGACCTTGCTGACCGCGCTGCGGACTGCGGCGACCTCGGCGATGGCGGCGCGCCGTCTCGCGCCCGAGGGTGCCAGGGTCATGGCGATGATCGGCAATGGCGCGCAGGCCGAGTTTCAGGCACTTGCCATGAAGGCCGTGGTCGGCATCGAGGAAATACGGCTTTACGATATCGATGCAAACGCAACCGCGAAGGCAGCGCGTAATCTGGCGGGCCGCGGCTT
Organism: Sphingopyxis sp.; assembly: GCA_017745175.1. Classification (GTDB taxonomy): domain Bacteria; phylum Pseudomonadota; class Alphaproteobacteria; order Sphingomonadales; family Sphingomonadaceae; genus Sphingopyxis. Next base: position 74,961 of record JAGHZY010000005.1, read on the forward strand.
GCGGCTCATCCGCTGCGCTACGCCCGAGGATGCGGTTCTGGGGGCCGAGATCATCACGACCTGCACGGCGGACAAGGCATATGCGACGATCCTGACCGACAATATGGTCGGGGCGGGCGTGCACATCAATGCGATCGGCGGCGATTGCCCCGGCAAGACCGAGTTGCACAAGGACATATTGCAGCGTGCGCAGACCTTCGTCGAATTCGAGCCGCAGACGCGGATCGAAGGGGAAATCCAGCAGATGGACGCGGCCTATCCGGTCACCGAATTCTGGCGGGTCGTTTCGGGAGAGGCCGAGGGCCGGAGCGACGCCGCGCAGATCACATTGTTCGACAGCGTCGGCTTCGCGATCGAGGATTTTTCGGCGCTGAAATATATCCATTCGCGGATAGAGGCGACCGACTTCTTCCAGCAGATCGATATCCTCGCCGACCCCGACGACCCGCGCGATTTGTTCGGGATGCTCCAGCGCGCCGCCGCATGACCATGTGACCGGTTCCCGCCGATTCAGCAAAACAGATGTCGAGCGCCGATGCTAAGTATCGGCGCATTAGAGCGAAGCCGATCTCTCGCGGAACGGTCAGGGCGCGAACCAAGGTTCGAAAGGTGAGTGCCCGAAATGATGAATATCAAGGATGCGTCGGAAATCGGCTTGCTCGATATGCACGATCAGGCCGGGCTCGTCCGGAGAGGCGAGCTTTCGCCCGGCGAGCTCATCGAGGCTGCGATCGTGCGCGCCGAAGCGCTCGACTCCGGCCTCAATGCGCTCAGCGTCAAGGCCTGGGAACAGGCGCGGTGCGCGGCGCCGACCGCCGATGGAGAAATGCGCGGTGTGCCATGGCTGGTGAAGGAAGGGCTCGATTATGCCGGCATGCCCACGCGGAGCGGCTCGCGCGCCTTTTCCGAAGCGATACCCGCTACCTCGGGCTCGCCCTACACCCGGTGTTTCGACGATGCCGGCATGGTCGCGATCGGGAAGAGCAGCGCCCCCGAATTCGGTCTGTTGCCCACGACCGAACCGCTCCTCTACGGGCCGGTACATAATCCCTGGTCGCCCGGCCATTCGGCAGGCGGCTCGAGCGGCGGCGCCACCGCGGCGGTCGCCGCGGGGATTGTTCCCGTCGCGCACGCCGCGGACGGCGGCGGTTCCATCCGGATTCCCGCCGGTTGCTGCGGCCTCGTCGGGCTGAAGCCGACGCGGGGCAGCGCGGTGCGCGCGCGCGACCTCCACGCGATCGAGGACTTCCTTGTCGGTGACACGCTCGTCGCGCGCTCGGTCCGCGATGTCGCCTGGGCGACGCGGAGGGCCGCACGCACCGTCATGACGCCGGTCGAACGTAACGAGCGCCAGCTTCGCATCGGGCTGGTTCTCGACAGCCTCGACGGCAACGCGCCCGAACCCGAGGTTGCGGCGGCGATCGGGCAGGCGGCCGAGCTTTGCGCCGATCTCGGGCATATCGTCGTTCCGTTCCAGCGGCGTGAAGACGGACCGCGCGTCGCCGCCTGCTTCGAGACGATCTGGGGCTATGTGGCGCGCGACGCGGTGAACGCAGTCCGGGCCAGAGGGCTGGATATGGCGCAGCTGGAGCCGTGGACACTCGGCCTCTTCGACTGGAGCGCGCGGTTCGGGCCAGGCGATCTCGACGATTTTCATCGCGCTGTGGCGGCGAACGCGCTGGCGCATGAATCGAGTTTCGAGGACGTCGATATCCTTCTCTCGCCGGTCCTGCGGCGCGCCACCGTTCCGCTCGGCGAACTGGCGCCCGATCGACCGTTCGACGCGCTCTTCGCCGCCATGTTCGACTATATCGGTTACACGCCGCTACATAACCTGACCGGCAATCCTGCGCTCTCGCTTCCGCTCGTCACCATGTCCGACGGCATGCCGATCGGCAGCATGTTCTCCGCGCGCCGCGGCGACGATGCCTTGCTTCTCGCGCTGGCGCTCCAGCTCGAGGAAGCCACGGGCTGGAGCAAGCGCTGGCCGGCCGTCTCGATCCGGCAGTTCACCGCGTGAAGGAGATTTGAGCGATGCCGACAAGCCTGGCGACCAGCATCGAGCCCTGGCGGACGCGCGACAGCTTCCGGATCGCGGGGCTCGAGATCAACGAAATCGATTTTCTGCTCGTGCGTCTCGTGCGCGATGGCGTCGAGGGCCGCGGTGAGGCGGCCGGGGTCGGCTATCGCGGCGATCTGCCCGCCGCCATGGTGCCGCAGATCGAGAGCCTCCGCGCAGAGATCGAGCGGGGAATGGACCGTGCAGCGCTGAACGGCATTCTCCCTGCCTGTGGCGCACGCAACGCCCTCGATTGCGCGATGTGGGAACTCGATGCCCGGCTTGCCGGAGCGCCGGTGTGGCGGCTCGCGGGCCTTCGCCGGCCGGGACCGGTCGAAAGCGTCTTCACGATCGGGATCGACACGCCCGGCGTCATGGCGGGCAAGGCCTGTGCGCTGGCCGGTGCCCGCTGTCTGAAGCTCAAGCTTGGCGGTGATGGCGGCGATGCCGAGCGGATTCGCGCGGTTCGCGCCGCCCGGCCCGATGCCTGGATCGGCGTCGACGCCAACCGCAGCTATACCCTCGCCAGCCTCGACGCGATGGTGTCCGTCTTCGCCGATTGCGGCGTCGCGCTCGTCGAGCAGCCGCTCGAAATCGGATGCGAGGCCGACATGGCGGCGGTCGACCTGCCCATGCCCGTCGCCGCCGACGAAAGCGTGCAGGATATCGACGACCTCGAAGTGCTCGTCGGCCGCTTCGATATCGTCAATATCAAGCTCGACAAATGCGGCGGCCTGACGCACGCGCTGGCGATGGAGCGGCGCGCGCGCGAACTCGGTTTCGGCGTGATGGTGGGCAATATGCTGGGTACGAGCTGGTCGCACGCGCCGGCGCTGCTCTTCGCGCAGCGCTGCGACGTCGCCGATCTCGACGGCCCGTATCTGATGGCGGGGGATCGTTCGCCGGGGCTGGTCTATGCGAACGGAAGGGTCGATTGTCCGCCGGGGGTCTGGGGGGATTAGCCAGCGAGGGCGGGGCTCATCCCGTGGCCCTACTGGCGTTTCGCTTCAATCCGGGTTCGCAAGGCAAGCTGGGCTTCGCGCCGGGCTTCGATCGGCGAGCAGCCGAAGGCTTGCTTGAACGCCCGGGTGAAACTTGCGGGATGCTCGTACCCGGTTTCCATCGCAATCTCGATCATCGATGCCTGCGAATCCTGGACCAGATCGAGCGCGAGTTCCATGCGAAGCTTGTCGCGCACCTGCCCGACCGTGTCGCCATAGACGATCCGGAACCCGTTTTGCAGGCGCTGGCGGGTCAGGCCGACCGTCTGCGCGATCTCGGACACCTTGGGTGGCTGGTCGAGCCGGGCACGCAGCAGACGGCGCGCCGCCTGGACCTTCTGATAGTCGCTCGCCGAAAAGGCCGTCCGATCGTCGTCAGACTGGATGTCGGCGAGCGAGGCGAGGATGTGGCAGCAGAATTCCTGCGCTTTCGCCGACAAGAACAGCTTGCGGACCGCACCCTCGAACGGCTGGTCGAGCATCTGGCGCACCGTCATCATCGCGATCGGCGAAAGCGGAACATTGCGTAGCCGCAGCCGCTCGCCGCCGGCAAGAAAACGCCGGACGTCCGCCGGAATCGACCGGTCGTCTTCGGCCAGCAGCTCGGCAAGGCACAAGCGGTCGATGAAGACGCTGAGCCAGCGCAGCCGGTGCCCGCTGTCGTAACGTGTGTGGACATGGTCGTCCTGCTTGAGACCGTACACAGTGCAGAAGCCGGTCGCGCTTTCAGCGGCCACTTCGGTGTCGTCGCCTTCCCAGATCGAGAAGCCGCCCTTGACCATCGTAGTCAGCACCAGGCAGTCCTCGGCGACGTGGCGCCGGCTGATCGCCACCTCCGGGATCATGTCGGTAATCGCGATCGCGAGGCGGGGATCGATCTGCAGATAATCCCATCCGCCCAGCGCGACATTCGGATTATATTCGCAATGGAATCCGGTACTGCGCGGCAGTGACTTATATCGACCGTCCGCCGCCGGGGTCACCAGATCGGGCGTTTCGCCATGGATGCTGGCGAGCGTACGCATGTCCCACAGATCGCGCGTTGCGGGCGGGTCGGGGCGGACAAAGCCGCGGTTGCTGGACATGGGGCGCCTCCTCATGCGGGCCGATCCGCTTTCATGGCTCTCGCGGCCGGACCTCACTTAGCATCCAGGACCGAAACGCAGCAATCGGGCTTTCGTGACCGCAAGGCTAAGTGCCTGTCTTCGTCGTTAAGCGTGGCGACCCCGGGATCGCCTAACGCCGTTCGCGAAAATTCATCACGGAGCGAACGATGCTTGACCCCTATCTGCTTTTCCTCGGCGATACGACGCTGCCCGGTTCCGACAAGACCGCGGCCGGGCTCGTCCAATGGCGTCCCGAGCTTTGCCTCGGCCAGCATCGCCTGCCGGGTTGCGGCGTCGATGTCGGACTTCCCGACATGACTCCGGCCGTGGCGCACGAGCGTGGCGCGCGGACGATGGTCGTCGGGGTCGTCAACGTCGGCGGGCATCTGCCGCCGCATTGGATCGCTTCGATCGTCGAGGCGCTCGACGCCGGCCTCGACGTTGCGGCGGGGCTCCACCAGCGGCTTGCCGACATTCCCGAAGTGCGCGAAGCCGCGACGCGAAGCGGTCGCACGATCCACGACGTGCGCCAGCCCACCCGTCCGTTCGCCCCCGGAACCGGCGCACCGCGATCGGGCAAACGCATCCTGACGGTCGGTACCGATTGCGTGGTGGGCAAGAAATATACCGCGCTCGCGCTCGAGCGCGAAATGCGGCGCCGGGGCATCGATGCGGATTTCCGTGCAACCGGTCAGACCGGGCTGATGATCGCCGGGCGCGGGGTGGTGATCGACGCCGTCATCGCCGATTTCATTTCGGGTGCGGCCGAATGGCTTTCGCCCGCCGCCACCGCCGATCACTGGGACGTGATCGAGGGGCAGGGAGCGCTCAACCATCCCGCCTATGCCGGTGTGACGCTGGGCCTCATCCACGGCAGCCAGCCCGACGTTCTTGTCCTGTGTCACGAACCCGTGCGGCCGAACATCCTCGGCCTCGATTACATCATTCCCGATCTCGCGACCTGCATCGCGATGAACCTTGATGCCGCGCGCCTGACCAATCCGCAGGCGCGCGTCGCCGGCATCAGCATCAATACCTCGCGAATGAGCGCCGAAGCGGCGGCCCTCGCGCGTCGCCAGATTGCCGAGGAAACCGGGCTCGCCTGCGCCGATCCCATACGCGACGGCGTCGGCGATATCGTCGATGCGATCCTCCGGCCCGGCGTCGATTGATGGGGCCGGGCGGGTTCGCCAGCGATAGCGTGGACGACATCGGCGCGCTGGTCGACAGCGCCCCGCTCGCATGGATCGTGCCGCACGCCGAGGTCCGGGCGGCCATTCTGATGCCGGTCGTGTTCGAGCGGGGCGACGAAAGCGCAGTCCTGCTGCTGGGCCACCTGCCGCGGCGTGCGCCTGCGGCAGAAGTGCTGGCACGCGACCCTGCCGCCAGCATCCTGATTCTCGGTCCACACCGCCATATACCGAATGCCTGGATTGCCGACCGCGCTTGGGCGCCGACATGGAATTTTGCTGCTGCACGGATCGATGCGGAGGTCGAGATCGATGCCGGGCTCACCGATCGCTGTCTTCAACTCCTCGTCGATCATCTCGACCTTCGCTGGTCACCGCAGGAAATGGGGGCACGATACGAACGCCTGAAGCAAGACATTATCGGCTTCGCGGCGCGGCCCCTGGAGTTCGCCGGACGCTTCAAGCTGGGGCAGGACGAAAAGCCGGAGAATTTTGCTGCGATCGTTGCGGCGCTCGGGTCCGATCCGCTCGCCGGGTGGATGCACCGCTTCGCCGGTCGATAAGGCCTACTTTTCGCAAGAAGATTCGGCAGGCGGAAAAGAGGGCAGCGGCGCATGCTTCCTTTTCCCCGCTTCGCCAACGGTCCATAAAATGGCGTCGGCGACCAGGTCGGGCCGGTCTTCGGGGATGAAATGGCCGCTTCCCGGAGCATAGCGCAATGGCGCACCCCATCGCGCCGCCAGCGCGGCGTGGCCCTTTCGCCATTGCCGGAGCGCGGCGGGATCGGTGCCGCCCGCTTCGTCGCCCTGCGTCACCACCGCAATCGGGATCCCGCAGGGTGGCGGCAATGCGGCCATTGCATGCACCGTATCGACATAGGCGTGAGCGAGCCTTTTGTCGTTGAAACCCGCCTTGCCCGCGGCATCGGACGCCAGGATGGACTCGATCAACTTTTGCGCGCCGGCAATTCCGCCGATACCCTCGACGGTGTTCGCATCGACATAGACCATTCCAGCCACCTCGGCGGGGTAGAGATTGGCATAGGCCTGGATCAGGAAGCCGCCGTAGCTGTGCCCGACGAGGACCAGCTTGCGCTTTTGCGCAAGCTGGTCGAGCAGGCGGTGAAGCCGCATCACCTCGTCCGCGATAGCGTAGGGCGTGGCCAGCGGCGTGCTGCGCCCCATGCCTGCGCGGTCATAAGCGATGATCGTCGCATCGGTCCGGCCCTCGATTGCGGCGATGACCTTGCTCCACGAACCGGCGTCGAGCGTCGCGCCTGCCTCGAGCAGGATGACGACCTCCGAGCGGCCGGGGCGAAGGACGGCGTGCATCTGCGCGTCGCCGACATCGACGACGCGGTCGGCTGTCTGCGCACGCGGGGCGGGTCCGGGATGGGCACACCCCGCGAGGAAAAGCGATGCCGCCGCCCATCGCCAGGGCCGCATCAGTATCGCAGCCCCAAGGTCAGCATCGCCGTGCGCGGGGCGCCGCTCACCACGAAAAATTCTCCGACCGAGCTCTGGAAATAGCGCTTGTCGAACAGGTTGTTGACGTTGAGCCTGACCGAAACCGGCCCCCGGCGCCACGCCACATTGGCGTTGATCAGCGTATAGGAGGGCAGAAAATAGGTGTTCGGCACCCCGCCGGCCTGTTTCGAAAGATGGCTGCCGCCGATGCTGAGCGACAGCCCGCGGAGCGTGCCATTGCGGAATTCATAGCGATTCCAGAGGCCGATCTGATGCCGCGGAACGCCGAGGACGCGGTCGCCGACGGGAAGGAGATTGTCGGCGAGTATCTCCGCGTCGGTGTAGGCATAGTTCGCGACGATCTGCCAGCCGGGAAGCGGGGAGAGCTGCGTATCAAGTTCGAAGCCGCGGCTCCGCTGCTTTCCGGTGACGCTGTAGCGGCCGGGCGCATTGGGGATTCCAGTCGCCACGTTGCTGCGGGTGAGGTCGTAGATCGACATGGTCGCGGTGATCGGCCCACGCGCATATTTCAGGCCCAGCTCATATTGCGTCCCGCGCTCGGGCGCGACCTGCTCGCCGTCGATGTCGAGCAGTCCGGCCTGCGGCGCGAAGGACTTCGCGAAGCTTGCAAACGCAGCAAGCCCCTCGCTCACTTCCACCGTCGCGCCGACGTTGGGCGACCAGGCGGATACTTTCTCGCCATCGAGTTTGACGGTATCGTAACGGAGCCCGAGAAGCAGCGCCGCCGGGCCGACTTTCATATTGTCCTGCGCATAGAAACCGAAGGCATCGGACTTCGAGGTCGTAGCGGGAAATTCGGCGCGGGGCTGGTGAACGAACACGCTGTAATCGGGATCGTAGAGATCGAAGTCGACCGCCGGCGCGAAACCGAGGAAATTCTGGCCCCAGAGGCGCCGGCCGTCATATTCGACCCCTGCGATGATCCGATGCTCGATCGCACCCGTTTGGGCGTTGATTCGCGCGCCGCTGTCGAGCCCGTAGATCTGCCGGTCCTCGTAATAATCCTGCGAGAATTCGGACTGGAGCCCGGTTTGGGGATCATAGAACAGCGGCTGCTGGAGGTTGAGCCAGGCGAGGTCGAGGTCGGCGATACGGCCCCGGCTGTAGAGGGTGACGCCATCGGAGACTTCGTGCGTGAGGTCGAAGCCCCCCGTCGTGAAGGTCTGGAGCAGTCGCCCCTTGTTGGCAGGGTCGCCGATATAGAGGTCGCGGTCGTAAAAGCCGCGGGGTCCCGCAAACACGAGGCCCGCCGCGGGCTGGCCGGGAACGAGCTCGCTCCAGTCCTTCGACAGCGAGGCGAGGAGCGTGATCTTCGTCCGCGACGACGGTTCCCACGTCAGCGACGGCGCGATGTAGAGGCGTTCGGTCTGCGGCCGGAAGTCGATGAAGCTCCGGTCGTTGCGATAGTTCGCGACGATCCGTCCATAGATCGCGCCCGAGCCTTCGAGCGGCCCGCCGCCGTCGATCATCGCATTGGTCGAATGATAGCTGCCGATGCTCCCCTCGATCGTGACGAAGGCCTCGGGCTGCGGGCGCTTCGAAACGAGGTTGATCAATCCACCCGCCGAACCGCGGCCGTAGAGACCCGACGATGGCCCCTTGATGATTTCGACCTGTTCGATCCCTGCGAGTTCGACATTGATCGCGACGCCGCGCGGCAGACCGTCAACATAGGTCGAGCTGCTCGCGTCGAAGCCCCGGATCCGGAAGAGATCGAACGCCCTCGCGACGCCGCCCGAAGAAACCCCAGCCACATTGCGTAGCGCGTCGTCGAGCAGCCGCGATCCCTGGTCCTCGAGCAGGGCCGAGGAGAGGACCTGGATGTTCTGCGGGGTTTCGAGCACCGGGACGTCGGTCTTGCCGGCGCGAACCGATGACGCGGCAGTGACGACGATCTCGCGCGCAATGGCTTCGTCGTGGCCGGCGGCTTCCTGCGCGATCGCCGCGCCGGGCAACATCGACAGCGCGCTCGCCGCAGTCAACAATCTGGTGATATGTGCTTGTGTCATGGTCTGCTCCCTGAATATCGACTCTTGGCGCGGCAATCCCCTTTGAAATTTGCCGGCATCGTCGCAGGGTGTCTGATCCCCGGATTGGCGGTTTGCTTAGCGGAAGCATCGCCGGGTTTCACGAATCGGACATAAAGGGGGAAGTTGCCAAGCGGCGGGGCCTATCGGCAAAGACCCTTTGCGTGCGTTGCGCCACGATGATCCATTGGCCAATCTGAAGGAGCTATGCTGGCATGGTTGCGATCGATCTCATCATTCGCGGCGCGACACTGATCGACGGGACCGGTGGCGTACCGTTCGAAGCCGATGTCGCCGTTGCCGGTGACCGGATCGCGATGATCGGGGGCGTACCGGAAGCCGTATCGGCGCGCGAGGTCGATGCGCGGGGGCTCGTTCTCGCGCCGGGCTTCATCGACGCGCACACGCACGATGATCGAGCGGTCCTAGAACCGCCCGCGGCCATGGCGTGCAAATTGTCGCAGGGCGTCGCGACCGTCATCGTCGGAAATTGCGGGGTGAGCCTCTCGCCTTTGCTTTCGGATCGCCGCCCGGTCGCGCCGCTCGACCTGCTCGGTGACGAACGCTGGTGGCGGTACGACAGCTTCGCGGCCTATGCGAAGCAGCTGGCCCACCGGCCGCCGGCGGTCAATGTACTGGCGTTCGTCGGGCATATCAGCCTCCGCGCCCGCGTCATGGGCGACGACCTTGCCCGCGCCGCCGATGCCAGTGAAATCGCCCGGATGCGGGCCTTGCTCGAAGAAGCCCTGGAGCAGGGGGCGGCAGGCTTTTCCTCGGGGCTGGCCTATCCGCCGGCGCGCGCGGCGCCGACTGAAGAACTGATCGAGATCGGCCGCCCGCTCGAAAAATATGACGGCCTCTATGTCACGCATATGCGCGACGAGGGCGACGGGGTGATCGACAGCATCGAGGAGAGCGCCGCGATCGGCCGCGCGATCGGATGCGCCACCGTGATCAGCCATCACAAATGCGCGCTGCGCGAGAATTTCGGTCGTTCGATTGTGACGCTGAAGCTGATCGACACAGCGGCGAAGGGACAGCAACTCGATTTCGACGTCTATCCCTATGCCGCCTCGTCGACCGCGCTGCTCCTCGAACTGCTGCGCGACGATCTGCCCGTCCGCATCACCTGGTCCGAACCGGTGCCCGAGGCGGCGGGCCGGATGCTGGATGATCTCGCGCGCGAATGGGGCGTGTCGCTTGCCGATGCCGCCCGCCGCCTGCAGCCCGCCGGTGCCGTCTATTTTTCGATGGACGAAGTCGATGTGCAGCGCATTCTTGCCCATCCGGCGGCGATGGTCGGTAGCGACGGATTGCCGCACGATGAGCGGCCGCATCCGCGCCTTTGGGGGACCTTCCCGCGCGTGCTTGGCCATTATGCGCGTGATCTCGGCCTGTTTCCGCTCGAAACGGCGGTGCACAAGATGACCGGCCTTACGGCGAAGATATTCGGGCTCCGCGATCGAGGGGTGATCCGCGAAGGTGCGTTCGCCGACCTTGTGCTGTTCGATCCCGGCACGATCATTGATCGCGCGACCTTCGACGATCCCGCGCGCCGTTCGGACGGCATCGTCGAGTTGTGGGTCAATGGCAGGACTGCTTGGCGGTACGACGGCGGGCCGAGCCCCGAAGGGACGGGGCGGCTGCTCCGGCGCTATCCGGCGGTGTAGCGGTCACTCCGCCGCGGCCCGGGCCATGCCGGATTTCAGCGAGAGGCTCGCCCGCCAATAGCAGAAGATCGCGACGCCGCTCGCCGCAACCCCGATCAGCAGGGCATAGCGCAGCGAATCCTGACCAAACCATGGCGCCAGCGCATCGCTGGCGATGCCGACCACCTGCGGCCCGAGCCCGAGACCGATCAGATTGCCGATGAAGAGCTGGATCGCAGCGGCGCGCGCGCGCATCTGCGACGGCGCGAGCGCCTGGATCATCAGGATGCACGGGCCGATATAAACCGCACTGACCGAAAGCGGGATGACGGCGGCGGCGATCGCGAACCGCACGTCGCCCGCGAGGAGGAACAGCGGCCAGAAGGGCAGCGCCGCGACTGCACCGAGGATCGGCACGCGCGCCATCCATTTTACGTCGCGGCGGGACAGGCGATCGACCAGCGCCCCGGCAAGATAGGTTCCGATGCCCCCGCCGACACCCAATATCAGCGCGAAATTCAAGCCCACCTCCCATGTGTCCATCCCGTGCGAGCGCATCAGGAAGGAGGGGACGAAGGTCGCGATGCCATAGCCGGCGAAGGCGCTGAAACCGCTGCCGAGGACCACCCAGCAATAGGCACGCTGCCCCTTGAGGAAGGCGATACATTCGCGGACCGTGGGCGCCGTTGGATTCAAGGTGCCGGTGCGCACCGGCTCGAGCCGCCCGCGCAGCAGGAGCGGGGCGAGGATCAGCCCCGGGACGCCTGCGGCGATGAAGGCCATGCGCCAACCGTGGTGAAAGGCGATATATCCGCCGGCGATGAAGGCGATCATGATACCGATATTGACGCCAACGGCGTAGATGGCCTGCGCCCGGCCGCGCCTTTCGGCCGGATAGAGATCGGTGATGATCGATTGCGACGCGGGTCCGGTTCCCGCCTCGCCGATGCCCGTCAAGACGCGGGCGAGCAAGAGCTGGGCATAGCTTGCGGCGACGCCGCACGCGGCGGTCGCGACGCTGAAGCAGAGCAGTGACCATCCGATGACGCGCGTCCGGTTGGCGCGATCGGCGAGCATCGCGATCGGCAGTCCCATCGTGGCATAGAATAGAGCGAAGGCGGGACCGGCAAGCAGGCCGAGCTCGCTGTCGCTGAGCCTGAAATCCTGTTTGATCGGTTCGAGCACGACCGCGAGGATTTGCCGGTCGATATAGTTGATAGCATAGATGCTGCTGAGCAGGGCGAGCACGGCTCCCGAGGAGCGATATCCGCCGCGTACGTCGTTCATTATCTGATCCTGCCCCCCGGTTGGTGCCTGTGGGTCGTCCATTCAACATCGCACCGCGGTAAGCCATGCAAGCCGGCATGTCCGCTTAGCACTTCGGGCGCAGGCCGCATCGGTGAATAGGGTGTCTGCTTTTGAATGATGTCACCCAAAAGCAGACTGTCCGCTACGGCCAGAATTGTTCAGCGGGTAAAGGCGGCCAATAGCGTGTCGACATAGTCTGCAGGCCTGGCCCACGGATATTCACTTACGGTGATTTCCATATGTGCAACGCCGGTGAGCGCACAGATCAGCGCCTCCGCGTCGACCTTGCAGTCAACTTCCGGCGTCCCGCGCGCGGCCGCGATCATCGGTCCGAACCGCATATAGGATTCGGTGACATCGGTTTCGTCGACAAACCAGTTGGGGTCGTCGCCCTCGCGGCGATCCTCGACCATGAACACCATCCGGTAGCGGTCGGGGTGGCGTATCCAGTAATCGACATAGATGTGCGCCACGCGCACCAGCCGTTCGACCGGATTGGCGATCGTATCCTCAGCCTGCCGCATGTCGGCGAACACCGGATCGAAAGCGAACGACCATAGTCCGCGGATGATCGCGGTCTTGCTCGGGAAATATCCATAGAGGGTCATGGTCGGAATCCCCACCCGACTCGCGATCGCGCGCATGCTCATCCCCTCGACGCCTTTCTCTTCGAAGAGGGTCTTCGCGACGTCGATGATCCGCTCGCGCATGTCCTCGCGCGAGATTTTCTGGCGGGATTCCCGCGAGATGGCCAGCCCGGTCAAAATAGCTCCTTGACGCTTTCGTACGCGTACGAATACGAGGACCGTACGCGTACGGAAGAGCCTAGCGCATCGGGCCTCCGGCGTCGATACCTGGGGAGGTAGATATGTGTCGAACGAGATGGGTGCTTTTGGGTTCGGTTGCTCTGGTAGGTGTCGGCGTGCCGTCAGTTGCGATAGGACAGGACGTCGCGGGTGAGCCTGCGGCGGTGGACAGCGGCCAGGTCGAGGATATCGTCGTCACGGCGCAGCGCCGTCCCGAGCGGCTGCAGGATGTCCCCGTCTCGGTCACGGCGCTCTCGGGCGACACGATGGCGAAGCAGCGGATCATCAGCGCCAGCGACCTCGCGAACGTCGTTCCGAACCTTCAGTCGGTGAGCACTGTTGGCGATACCACGCCGATCTTTGCGCTCCGCGGCATCTCGATGTCCGATTACAGCGCCAACCAGGCAAGCCCCGTCGCGACCTATTATGACGAGGTCTACAAGGGCAACTTCGCGCTGCTTGGCGTCGCGCTCTACGATCTTGAACGCGTTGAGGTTCTGCGCGGGCCGCAAGGCACGCTCTATGGCAAGAACACCACCGGCGGTGCGGTCAATCTGATTTCCGCCAAGCCGCAGTTCGCGACATCGGGCGCATTGTCGGCGGGTTACGGCAACTTCAACCGCTTCGAAAGCTCCGGTTTCGTCAACACTGCGCTCGGTGAGAAGGTGGCGGCCCGGCTCGCCTTCACCTTCGCGCGCGCCGACGGAAAGCTCAGGAATGTTTCGGCGGGGCAGGGCGATCTCGACGCCGTGCGGGAGTATGGCGCACGCCTGTCGCTGCGTTACGAACCCTCGCCGGACGCCGAATTCATCCTGCGACTGTCGACCAGCCTCCAGAATCCGGACAACTATGGGGTCATCGCCGAGCCGGGACCTTTCGGTATCGGCGGCGGCGTCTATGCGGCGCTCAACGCGGCCGATCCGGTGCTGAACCCGTTGACCGACGACTTTCGTACCGGGCTCGGGCGCCGCGAACTGGCAAGCGACTTCACGCCGAAGCGCCGCAACCGCGCCTATGCCGCAGCGCTGACATCGAGCGTCCGGCTGAGCGGCGGCCTTCAGCTTGTGTCGGTGAGTTCCTGGGATCGCGGCACGCTGCTCAGCGAAGAGGATACGGACGGGTCGGCGCTGAAGGCTCTCGCAATCACCTACCGCGATCGCGCGGAGCAGGTAACGCAGGATGTCCGTCTCGTCGGCGACGGCAATGGTCCTGTCAAATACACGCTCGGCGGCTTCTTCAGCTATGAGAAGGTCTTCAACGCCACCGATCTCAGCGCCTATCAGGATATCGACTTCAATCTCGACGGCGCTCTCGACTTCAACGATTGTCTGGCTGCCGGCCCGCTCGCGGGATGCCGGCTTTCCAACAGCTTCTATCAGAAGCGCTGGAGCTGGGCGGCCTATGCCGATGCCAGCTACGATCTCGGCGGCGGGTTCAGGCTGCGCGGGGGGCTGCGCTACAGTCATGATCGCGGCCGTCAGTATGACGTCAGGTCGATCATATCGGGCAGCGACGGGGTGCCGCTCGCCAACCTGATCCCTGGCGACCCGGTCGATCTGGACGCGACGACGTCGCAGCGTTTCAGCAAAGGCAATATCTCGGGCAAAATCGGCATCGATTATCTCACCGGCGGCAACCTTCTCTATGCGAGCTACAGCCGCGGTTATCGCGCCGGCTCCTTCGCCGCGCAGGCCTTCTTCGCACCGAGCGAATTGACGATCGCACGGCCCGAGAAGGTCGATTCCTTCGAAGCCGGGTTCAAGCTCGACCTCCTCGGTCGCAAGCTGCGGCTGAACGGGGCGGGCTTCTATTACCGTTATCGCGACCAGCAATTCATCGACGTCAATCCCGACGGCACGCAAGTGCTGCTCAATCTGCCGCGCTCGCGCATCTTTGGCGCCGAGGTCGAACTGGTGGCGAAGCCGTCGCGCAGCTTGTCGGTCTCGGCCTCGCTTGGCCTCCTCGACAGCAAGATCATTGAAGGTGTTGTGCAGGGCCAGTCGGTTGCCGGAAACCGCCTCGCCAATGCGCCAGCGCTCAGCCTTTCGGGCGCGATCGACTGGGATGCACTCAGCAATGATGCCGGAACGCTCAGCCTGCATGTCGACAGCAATTATGTGAGCAGGCAGGAATATGACGCGCTGAACAGTCCCGCCCTCTCGCAGGGTGGCTACGGCTTGCTGGGTGCTCGCGTTGCCTTTCGCACTGCCGACGATCGGCTCGGCATCGCTCTTTGGGGCAAGAATCTGACCGATCATTATTACTTCACGTCGCGCATCGCGATCGGATCGATCGGGTTCAACTACAACCATGTCGGCGCGCCGCGTACCTACGGCGTAACGCTAGACGCCAAATTCTGAGGAGAGGTCATTATGGGTGACAAGCAGAACGGGCTCTCGCGTCGCGAGGCCATCGCCATTGCCGCAAGCGGCGCCGTGGTTGCGGGACTGCCGGGAAGCGCGTCGGCGAAAGAAGCGGGGCAGACCGTCGACGTCATCATTGTGGGTGCCGGCTTTGCCGGCCTGTCCGCCGCGCGGGAATTGCGACGGGCGGGCAAGTCCGTCGTCGTTCTCGAAGCCGACGAACGCGTCGGCGGGCGCACCAAGGCGGCGACCCTCGCGGGCGAGACGATCGACATCGGCGGCCAGTGGGTCGGCCCGACGCAGACGCATCTTCTCGCGCTCGCGAAGGATTATGGCGTCAGGGTCGTGCCGCAATATGCGGACGGCGAGAATATCATCGACATCGCGGGCCGCATGGCGCGTTATCGCGGGGAGACGCCGGGCCTCGCCGACGAAGATCTCGCGGAGTTTGGCGCTGCGGTCTTACAGCTTGAGACCATGGCCGCGCGGCTGCCGGTGCCGCGACCCTGGCTTGCGCCCGAGGCGCCTGAACTGGATGCCTTGACGGTGGAAAGCTGGCTCCTCGTCAATGTTCCCGGCAAGCCCGCACGCGAACTGTTCCGCGCGCTGATACGGGCGGTGATGTCGAGCGAGAGCGCCGACGTGTCATTGTTGGCGCTGCTGTCCTACATGGCCTCGGCGGGCGGGCTGGAGGCGCTCATCGCGACGCGCGGCGGCGCGCAGGATAGCCTGTTCGAAGGGAGCGTCTGGAGCATTGCGTCGAAGATCGCAGCCGAACTCGGCGGGGCAGTCGTGCTCGGCGCGCCGGTGTCGCGGATCGAGCAGGATGCAAAGGGCGTCACCGCGACGTCGGCGAAGGGCGTTTGGCGCGGCGCGCGTGTTATCGTCACGGCGCCGCCGGCTATGGCGGCGCGGATCGCTTATGCCCCGCCGCTTCCGGCGCGGCGCGACGGTCTGACGCAGCGTATGCCACTCGGCAATGTCATCAAGGTCGCGCTCGCCTACGATCGGCCTTTCTGGCGCGAGCAGGGGCTTTCGGGTCTCGTGATCTCGGACAAGACCGAGTTCGGCCCCTGGTTCGACCGCGGCACGTCGCTGACGAAGGGCGGGGCGCTCGTCGGCTTCTTCGATGGCGCGCCGGCACGGCGCTGGGCGGATCGGACGCCGGCTGAGCGCCGTGCTCGTGTCCTTGACGATCTCGCGGAATATTTCGGCGAAGCGGCGCGTCACCCCGTAGACTATGTCGAAGAGGTGTGGACGCTCGCTCCGTTCCAGCGCGGAGGCTATGTCTCGGTGCCGGGCCCCGGCGTGCTGACGGGGTTCGGGTCGGCACTCCTCGATCCCGTCGGGCGCATTCACTGGGCCGGCACCGAAACTGCCGACGCATGGGTTGGCTACATCGATGGCGCTATCCGGTCGGGCGAGCGAGCCGCAAAGGAAGTCGCGGGCGCGCCTTGAACAAATGTTTTGGAGAGTCCGCTTTTTCTTTGGTCGATGTAAAAGCGGACCGTCTCCCAGCGGCCATTAGCGATATTCCGGGGCAAATTGCAGGCGCGTAACGCGCGGTCCATGCTCCGGTAATCCCGCCGCGCTATGTTGCCGATCGCGCGATAGGAAAAAATGTGCCGCTGCCGATCTCCCGATCCGAACTCGACGAACGCACCTGCCGGCTGATCTGCCCGATCGCGGCCGCGATGGTCGGGGTCTGCCTGACCGGGATCGGCATCTTGCAGGTCACGATCAGCGTCGCGCGGCGCACGACGCTCGCCGACGATCTGCTGTCGATCGACGCGCTGCTTTTCCTGACCGCGATGCTGTCGTCCTATTTCGCGCTGCGGCTGAATTCGTCGCGAAGGCTCCACCGTCTCGAGCAGCTTGCAGATGCGAGCTTTATCGCTGCGATGCTGTTGATGACGATGGCCTGTTTCGTCATCACCTATGCCGTTCATATCTAGGGTATGCGATGGCTCGCGCCGACCGGCAGGGTCAGGCGGACGAGGAGGCCATGCGGATGGTTGGCCTCGAGACGCATCGTCCCGCCGTGAAGATGCGCGATGGTCTCGACGAGCGACAGGCCCAGGCCGGCGCCCGTTCCGCCGCGCGCCGGGTCGAGACGGACGAAGCGCTGCACGGCTTCGGCGATCTGGCCTTCGGTGAGGCCGGGGCCGTCGTCGGCAACGGCGAGACTGATCGTGCCGTTTCCGGTGTCGCGCGCCGCGATCCGGATCGCCGAACCGCCGGCGGCATATTTGAGCGCATTGTCGACGAGGTTCGAGAGCGCGCGCACGAGCAGGTCGCGGTGCGCGCGAACGCGCAGTTCCGCCGGGGCATCGACGGTGATCGCGAACCCGCCGTCCTCGGCGAGCGGCCCGTAAACTTCCGCCATATCGTCGAGAAGGGGAGACAGGAGAAAGTCGGTGAACTGGTCGCGACCGATACCGGCTTCGGCGCGGCTGATCTCGAGCGCAGTGTCGAGCAGGCGGTGCAGCGCGTCGGCTTCGTCGATCGCCGCGCCGATCGCGAGCCGCGCCTCGGCGTCGTTCGTGCGTCCCAACCCCTGTTCGAGGCGCGCCTTCATGCGCGAGACCGGCGAGCGCAGGTCGTGCGCCATCGAATCGGTCACCATGCGCAATTCTCGCACAAGACCCGCGATACGGCCGAACATCGCGTTGATCGAAACCGCCAGCCGATCGAAGGCGTCGCCGGTTTCGTCGTGCCGGACGCGCGTATCGAGCCGGCCGCCGACAAATTCGGCGGCGGCGTCGGAAAAAACATCGATCCGCCGTGCCAATATCCATGCGACGAAGGCGGCCATCAGCCCGGCGATCACCACCCCGACAGCAAGCGCGTAGAGAAAGGCAGCCTCGCTTGCGTCGGCAAGCTGGTGTTGGGCTTCGAGCGTTTCGCCGGTCAGCAGCGCCTCGCCGCCGGGAAGTTTCGTCGCGACCACGCCCATCGGCTTCGCGGCGTCCGTGGCTTCGCCATACAGCCGGATCTGTTGCCAGGGCGCCGTATCGGCGATTGTCGGGGGCCACGCGCGCAAATTGCCGGCGATGCGCCGCCCGTCGGGGCCCTTCAGCAGGATGATGAAATTGCGGTCGTCGCGGACTTTCAGGCGATAGTCGATCGCCTCGACAAGGCCTTGCAGGCCTTGCTGACGATATTCGCCGACAAGGTCGTCGCGGGCGACCTCGGCGGCTGTGCGCGCGTCGGCGAGGATCGTTGCTGCGGTGAAACGGTGAATGACGGTCAGGCCCAGCGCGAGCGCCGCGACCTGCGCGAGCACGAGCATGAAGGTCAGGCGCACGATCGTGCTGTTGAACTTCCCGCGCCCCACGCGCGCTAGTCCGGATTGCCGAGCATATAGCCCGCGCCGCGAATGGTGTGGACGAGCGGTTTGTCGAAGCCGTCATCGACCTTGCGGCGGAGGCGGCTCACATGCACGTCGACGACATTGGTGCCGGGGTCGAAATGATATTCCCAGACCCCCTCCAGCATCATCGTCCGGGTCACGACCTGATCCTTGTGGCGCAGCAGATATTCGAGCAGCCGGAACTCGCGCGGCTGCAGGTCGACGCGCTTGCCGGCGCGGGTCACGCGGCGGTTGAGAAGATTCATCTCGAGATCGTCGCACGCGAGCAGCGTTTCGACAGCCGCGCCGCCCGCCGGCCGCGCCATCAACAGCTGCAACCGCGCGAGCAGCTCGGAAAAGGCGAACGGCTTGGTGAGATAATCGTTCGCGCCCGAGGTCAGCCCCTCGACGCGCGCGTCGACCGCGCCCAGCGACGAGAGGATGATCACCGGGGTCGCGATCTGCGCGGCGCGCATCGCGGCGAGGACGGCCATGCCGTCCATGCCGGGCAGCATGCGATCGAGGACGATCGCATCATAGCCGCCGCCGGTCGCGTGGAAGAGGCCGTCGCGTCCATCAGCAGCATGGTCGACGACAAAACCTTCGCCGGTCAGGCTCTTGCAGATGAAATCCGCTGTCGTGCGGTCGTCCTCGATCACCAGTATCTTTCGCGACATTGCGGCGGTTCCCACGCTAGCGGCGCATCGCCGGCGCGGTCTTATACCGACTCTTTCCGGCTTGGCGAAGGTGAAGGCTCATGCCGTTGACAACGCCCCCCGGCTGCCGGTTTTTCGCGACGGGGCGCGAGACGATATTGTGCACCGCGGCGATGCCGAGGGCAAAGGCCATGCCCCGCGGCCCCGCAATATAGCGCGGTTCCCAATGCGTCGCGAATTTGGCCTTGTAGCTTCGCAGCCCCTCGAAGCCGTAAAAATTCTCGCCGTGGCGAAACAGGAATGCGGCGCCGCGCGCCCATGCAGGCGCGAGCTTGCGTCCGTCGATCCCCGACAAAGGTGCAACCCCCAGGGTGAACCATCGATAGGCTTCGGCCTGTCCATGCCGGATCAGGCGAACGAAGAGGAAATCCATCACGCCATAGGGAATGTCGCGCGCGTGACGCATCAGATCGACCGAAATCTCTTCGCGGTTCGCCGTCGCGAGGATGTTGGCAAAGGCGATGATGCGCCCGTCGATGCGTACGACGGCGCAAGGAAAATTCCGCAGATAGCCCGCGTCGAAACTGCCAAGGCTGAACGCCTTTTCGCGCTGCTTTTTCGCCTCGAGCCAGTCGTTTGATATCGCCTCGAGTTCGGCGAGATGGCGCGGGAGGTCCACCGCGGCGATGATATCGAAGGTGGCGCCTGCCTCGACCGCGCGGCGTTCGGCGTGGCGTAGCGACTTGGCGTGCGAACCGGCGAGCGAGAAAGCCGCAAGGTCGACGCGTGCCTCTTCGCCATATTTGACGATCGACAGGCCGAGGTCGATGGCGGGTGGCAGGCAGGCGGCGCTGATCTGATAGAGCAGGACGCGTCCCTGCGCGGCGTCGGCGCGCTCGCGCAATCGCCACAGCAGGTCGGGCCAGCGTTCCTCGCGTCCGACCGGATCGCCCATCACGATCCAGTTCGCGCCCTGTACGCGGTACATCAGAAAGGCGTCGCCTTCATCCGCGACGAGGAAATGCTTGTCGCCGGTGTACGCGAGAAAGGCGTCGGTATGGCCGGTCACCGCCAGCGCGGGTTCGAGTTGGTCGAGGGAAATATCGCCGTCGCGCGCGGCGCGGGGCGAGGGGGCGAGCAATCGCCACAACGCGAGGCCGGCGACGAGCACCGCGATACCGAACATGGCGCGCAGGAAGCGTGGCGCATCGCCATTCAGGGTAAACTGCCACCATAGGCTGCCGGTATAGGCGACGTGCTTGTAAGCGAAAAAGCCTGCGAAGGCCGATGCCATCACCGCCGTCAGCGCGGCGGCGATCCATCCGGTCGAGAGCGGCGCGTCGAGCAGCGAGGTTGTGCGATAGAAGGCGGAGCGGCTCCACTGGAGCGCGGTGCAAATCGCCGACAGGATCATCGCCTCCTCATAATCGCCGCCCTTGGCGAGCGAGAAAATGATCGCGGCGATGAGCAGGGTTCGCGTTGCGATGAAGGCACCGTCGAGGCGGCGCAGCAATCCGGGAGCGAGAAACAGGAGCAACGTTCCCGACAGACTGGCGGCGATATGCGACGCCTCGACGAACGGCAGCGGCAGGAAATGCCTGAGTTCGTGCATGCGGGCAGCGTCGGCAGGGGTCGCGCCCGAGAGCAGCAGGATCAGCCCGCCGGCGAATGCCAGTGCCGCGAGAAGCGGCGGCGCGAGTTCGCGAAGCAACGACTGGCCGGCCTCCGCCATCTTGCGTGCCGGGCGGCGCCAGGCCTTGCTCTCGTGCCACGCGAGGAGCAATGCGGCGAGCAGGAGCGGCAGCAGATAATAGATGACACGATAGGCGAGCAGGGCGGCCAGCAGCTGTGCCTTGTCGCCGGGGACGACCGCGATCACCACCGCCTCGAACACGCCGAGCCCGCCGGGTACATGGCTGATCAGCGCGGCGATGATGGCGAGCGCATAGCCGAGGAAAAAGACCGGATAGGCGGCGGGGTCGGGCGCCGGCAGGAGGACGAACAGCGCCGCGCTCGCGGCTGCGAGGTCGAGTGCGGCGACGGCGGTCATCGCGGCGCTGCGCCTTGCGTCCGGTAGCTGCGTCCGCCACCCGCCGATTTCGACTGCATCCAGTCCGAAGTGGCGCAGGAGCAACGGGATCAGGCACAATGTGAGGACCGCCAGCCCGGCAAGATGCAACCAGTGAAGTGAAAGACCCCAGTCGAGAAAGGGCAGGATCCGGGTGCTGGTTGCGGCGGCGAGGCCGGCGAGGAGGATGACGCCGTTCCAGAAGCTGAGGCTTGCCAGCGCGATCACGCTGCCGACCTCGCCGCCGCTGAGGCCTGCAGCGCGATAGACGCGGTAGCGCGCCGATCCGCCGGTGAGCAGCGCGAGCCCCAGATTATGGCTGAGCGTATAGCTGGTGAAGGAGGCGAGCGCCCATGTCCGCCATGGAAGTCGCCGGCCGATGGTCCGGAGCGCGAAGCGGTCGTAGAGCGTCAGCATCGCGTAGCTCGCGGCGGTCAGCAGCAGCGCCGGGCCGATCTGGCCCGCCGACAGGGCGTCGAAGGCGCGGCGGATTTCATGCGGGCGAACCGAATGCAGCAGCCCCGACAGCGCGGCGAGACCGAGCGCCGCGACCGTCAGCGCGGCGCCGATCGAAAATAGCCGCTTGTTGCGCCGGATCCATTCGCCGGTGTTTTCGGGCAGCTTCATTTGCGGATCCAGTCCTGACGCTTGCAGATCAGCCCGCCGAGGATGCAGCCCGAGATGCGCAGGCTGTCCGGCGTGCGGAGTTCGATCGTCGAGTAGAAATGGCGTCCCTGGTCGGGAACATAGACGCGGCCCGTCCAGCGGCCGGCGCCGCTCGCGCGATAGTCGCTGAGCAATTCGGTCCCGACGAGCATGTTCACGCCCGCATCGCGTGCGTCGGCGATCGCCTTGGGCCCGGCCCATACGATGTTGCCGCACAAAAGCTGTCCGCAATGGCGCGTTTGCACAAGGATGGTGCCCTTGGGATTTTGCCACAGCCCGATCGGTGTCGCGGGCGTTGCGGCACTGGCTCCGTTGCTTGCGATCAGGAACAATGCCACGGCGAGAGCTCTCATTCATTTGCTCCTTGCTGTCTGTGCGCCGCCGATGGCGGGCAGGATTGCCGCTTCGAGTGCACGGTCGTCGGATTTCAGCCCGTGTCCGCCGGGCAGGGTGATGTGCCGGACATTCGGCATCCGCAGTTCGGGACACAGGCTGCCCGCTTCGTCGGCGCCGTGGATGCAGGTCACGGGTATCCGGTTCAGCCGCGACGCGGTCGGCCAGGCGCGCTGGTCAGGGATTTCGAGACCGGCGAGTTCGATCGGCGAGGCGCGAAAGATGATATCCTCGCCGGGCACAACCAGCACGACCGCCCGGATCGGCTTCCGCGCGTCCGCGGAAAATTGCGCCAGACCGGCGTGCAGCATGTCGGCCCCGAACGACTGGCCGATCAGCACAACCTGCCGCGTCTTCGCGAGCTTCATCGCCCGTGCCATCGCGGTTCGGATCAGCCGCGCCGCGTCCTGCGCGGTCCGGCGCGTCGAGAAATAGGTCAGCGAATTGACCGTGACGATCGCATAGCCGCGGGCATGCAGCCGCGCCGCTATTTTCGGGGTCATCCCGACGCGATTGCCCATGTCGCCCGACAACATGACGATTGCGGGCCTTGCCGGACCGGCGTTTGCGGCCGGCATGTCGCCGAACAGCGGGCCGTTGTAATAGCCCGCGTGCAGATAATATGCCGACGCGGCGATGATGCACCCGAGCGTCAGGGCGAGAAGCCATGTCCACATCCAAGGTGTCGCGCGGCCGGTCGTCATCGCGGGCAGTCCCTTTGTTCCATGGGACGACAATAGGATCATGCGCGCGTCGGGAAGCTGGCTCGCGGATTACGATATTGTCATGTCGCGGCCATGCCCCGGTTGGATCGCGGGGTTTAGCAAGGGGATGTCCAAGGCGGGGACCTTCCCCCTGAAACCTCTCGCCGGGTTCCCGTCTGGACATCCGGTTCGTCGCATCCGCTGTCATGCGGATCTATGGAGTGAAGAATATGGCCAATTTTCGTACCCTGGTCGGCCTCGGCCTTGCCTCGACGATGATGATCACCGCACCGGTCTTTGCCTCGACCGCCACCGCCAAGCCCGCCAAGCCGGCGGTCGCGGCCAAGGCGTCCACGGCCTCGACCTCGAAGCGCGCGGTTCGCACGCATCCCGCCAAGGCGGCACACGGCAATGAGAAGAAGGGCGCCTACTGACCGCTCCCTTACAGAAGAACAAGCAGGCGAGGCAGGGCCAACCCCGGCATCCGCGCGCCCTGACCAGCCTGCCCTCCGGCCGGTTCCTGTTCTCGCAGGAACTGGCCGGTTCGCTGTATGGCGCGGCTGGTTGAAGCCCGGCATGACCGCGAGCGGGACGATCGGTCAGCAGGAATCCGGCGGTGGCGCGCTCGATCCCGTCATCGCGATCGGCAGCCGCAGGGCGAAGGCTGTACCTTCGGGGCCCGAGGTCAGCTCGACCACGCCGCCAATTGCATCGGCGCGGCGCGCCTGGTTGCCGAGACCGCGGCCCCCCGCTGCGACCGCCGGATCGAAGCCGCTGCCGTTGTCGATGATTTCGACGCGCACGCAGGCGTTCTCCACCGCGGTCTTCAATATGATCTCGGTGGCGCCGGCGTGCTTGATCACGTTCGTGAAGGCTTCCTGCAGGATGCGCAGGATGTGAAGCGAATGGCGCTGGTCGAGCCAGACGAGCGCGGGGACATCGATGACGTCCCACCGCAACCTTATGCCCGTCGCCTCGAGCCGGGGCTGGAGGCGAAAGCGCAAGGTGCCGAGCAAGAGCAGCAGATCGGTTTCGGTAGGTTCCATCGAATCGATCGTGAGTTTCAGATCGTCGATGCAGCTTTTGAGCAGTGACGCGATCTCGGCTTCGTCGATACGCCCGTGCTCGACCACGCGAAGGGCGCTGACCAGCGACGAACCGAGCCCGTCGTGCATGTCCTGCATCAGCCGCTGGCGTTCCTGATGCAGCAACTCGCGGTGTTCGATCTCGCGCAGGCGGCGATGGCTGGCGTTGAGCTCGGCCTCGCGCGCCGCGAGCCGGTCGGCGAGCACGACGTTCGCCTGCTCGATGTCGCCCATCGCCTTGGTGTAGCGGTTCAGCATGATCTGGCAGAAGGCGACGATCATTCCGACCTGCGCGTAGAAGGTGAGGAACAGGCCCTCGATGTTCACCAGATTGTTCTGGAGGAGCATGTCATAGGCGCCGAGCAGCACGGCGAGCAGCCCGAAGCCCGCAAGTATGCAACCCTCGGTCGAACCGGCGCGCCAGCTCCGGTGCAGGCCGAACCCGAAGGCGATGCCGCCCAGGATCGCCACGGTGAGATACATCAGCGGCGCGGCGATGGTGGCGTCGAACATCCAGGCGAAAACCGGCAACGTGCCGAATGCGAAGACCACGCACATGAGGACCAGCGCCGTGGTGAGCAGGGGCATGCGGCGCTGATGCAGGCGGATCAGGAAGAGGTGAACGATCAGGACCATCCAGCCCATTGAATTGACCGTGATCCAGCCGAACCAGGCGTCCGAGACGGGCAGGCGATCGAGGCCCATATAGGCATGCATCAATCGCAGGAAGGTGACGACCGTGATCGCCGTAAAGAGCAGATAGAGCGTCTCGCGGCGGCGTCTCAGCCAGACGAGGAAGGCAAAGGCGCCCGTCGCGAGGAACATTCCCGAGCTGATATAGGGCAGCTCGGTCTGGAAGAAACTGCGCACCAGATAGTTGGGGCCAAGCTGGTCATAGGTTCCGAGCCACAGCGTCGACAGCGCACCCCCGATGCCGCGGACGTGCCGTATGCGGATCAGGATGTCGCGCGGCGGCCGGGTCTCCGCCGCATCCTCGAGCGCCAGCCAGAGCGGACGGTTCGAACCGTTCCACTGCAGATTGGCATGCGACTGATAGAAGAGGCGCCCGTCGACATAGATTGCGATCTCGCCGTCGGTCTTCCAGCGCGGAATATAGAGATAGGAGCCGCGGGGTGCCGGGTGGGCGGGGTCGAGACGGAAATGATACCAGGTGGTCTGGGTCGGGAGACGCGCGGCATCGCCCGACCCCGGCAGAACATCGGGTCGCGGGGCGTGGGGCAGGGCCACGGTCTGCCACGAGCCGGCAAGCGCATCCGGATCGACCGTTCGCGGGGGTGGCGGATAGCCGTCGCTGTTCTCGACGAGGATGTCGGCGCGGACAAGATGGAGCCCCTCGGGCCGGCTGATCCAATAGAGCCCGGCGAGGATCAGGGCGGCAACCCCTGCATAGAGCAGAATCGCGCGGAGCCTGCGGTCCAGCGTCATTCCTAAAGAATCCCGTGGTTGCGGGCCTCGTAGATCGCCTCGGCCTTGGAGCGCACCTCGAGCTTCTGGTAGATGCGACGCATGAAGGTCATCACGGTGTTCCGCGATACCTGCATCAGCTCGGCGATCTCGTCATAGCTGAACCCCTTGGTGGTCAATTCGAGCGCCTCGCGTTCGCGTGGCGACAGGGGCGTGGCGAGCGGCGGGGGATCGACCTGCGGCTGTTCGGGCTGGCGAAAGCGCAGCAGGATCTGGCGCGCGATGCGCGGGCTGATCGGACTGCCGCCGCCGTGCAGCGTCCGGATTTCGTCGGCCATCCTCTCGGGTGAGCTGTCCTTGAGGAGGTAGCCTGCCGCACCGGCCTCGATCGAGGCGATGACATGCTTCTCGTCCGCGAAGGTGGTGCTGACCATGATCCCGCATTCGGGCCAGGCGGCGCGCGCGGCGCGGATCACGTCGATCCCCGATCCGTCGGGAAGACCGAGATCGACGACCAGTATGTCGAGCGGCGGTCCTTCCAGCAGGCTGGTCGCCTGTGCGACGCCGTACGCCATTCCCACGAGCGCCATGTCGTCCGCGCTATCCACGGCGGCCGCAAAACTGTTCTGGAAGGCGACGTCATCCTCGACCAGCGCGACCTTCAGGATCGATGGTGGCGAATCGGGCATCGATATATCCTGGCGCAGTCAGCGCCTGCGGCGCCGGGGTCGGTTGTGCGTTGGGCGGCGCCCGCATCCCGTCAGCTTATCACAGGGCCTGGGGGATGCTGTCGCTACTTATAGCGACATATACAGCATCGTCTTCGCGTTACAATTTGGCGCGGTCGCTGATAGAGTCCCGGCGCCGATCCGCCAGATGACGAGTTGTGCCATGCCGTTGCCCGAACCGATATCGCCGATGCTGGTCGCGGACCTGGTGGGCGACATCTACGAAGCTGCGGTCAACGCGCGCCTGTGGCGGCAGTTCGCCGACAGTATCGCCGCGATCTATCCCGACGTCCGCATCACCCTGTTCAGCCACGACGGGGCGGGACCCTCCACCGATCTCAATATCAGGACCAACTTCCCCGAGGCGGCCTATTGCGACTATGCCGCGCATTATGTCGCGAACAGTCCCTATGTGGATTTCGTCCAATATAATCGGATCGGTCTGCCGACGCGGTCGGAGACAATCATCGATGACGAGGCGCTGTTCCGCACCGAGCATTACAATGACTATCTGCGGCCGCACCAGCTCGGCCATTACGGTACGGGCATGGTGTTGGAGCGCGACTCCCTTGGCTGGACCGCGCTGACGCTGGCCGATCGCCGCGACGACAACCTGCGGCGCGATCACCAGATGGCATTGCTCGGCCTGCTCGCACCGCATCTGCGCCGCGCGCTCAAGCTCAGGCGAACGCTGGCCGCCGAGCGGTCGGAGGCGCTGGCGCCGCAAACTTTGTTCGACGGATGGACCCATGCCGCCTTCGTGCTCGACCGTGCGGGGCATGTCGTGACGATGAACCGCCGGGCCGAGGCGCTCGTCGCCGGCGACAGCGGTGTCACGCTCAGCCGGCTCGGCCGGCCGTGCAGCTTCGATGTTCGCAGCAGCCGCGCGCTCGACGCGGCGATTGCGGCATGCCAATCGCTTTCGGGTTCGGATGCGCAGGGCCATGACGGGCTGAACGGCATAATGTTGCCGCGCCGGAACGGGGGCTCGCCGTACCACGCGATGCTGTGGCCGCTCACTGCGCCCGCCGCGTTCGGCCTGCCCGCGGCGCCCGGACGGCTATTGCTCGTCGTCGCGGACCCCGACAGCACCCCCGCCGATGCCATCGGATGGATCGCCCGCCGCTTCGGGCTTTCGCCGGCCGAAGCGCGCCTTGCCGGGGCGGTGATCGACGGAATACCGCTCGCCGACGCGGCGGAGCAATCGGGCATCCGGCTGTCGACCGCGCGGACCCGGCTCAAGACCATCCAGGCCAAGACCGGATGCCATCGCCAGCTCGATCTCGTCAGGCTGGCCATGTCGGTGCCCTCGATCGAGCGCAGCTGACGGATCCCGCGTCCGGGCTTCCGCTCGGGCGGCTGCGGCCCCCTCCCATATGGGAGCTATTTATCGCGGTCCCCGCTGCTTACGCATCGCGCCGCGGGGCGGACGCGGGGTTCGCAGCCGCGGGGAAACGGGGTCGATGAAAGCGCGAAACATCCGAAGCCCTGTGCTGGCCGGGCTCTCATTTCTATCAAATAAACCATTGAAATATAAATATCTTGTCTGGGCGTCGCTATTAGTAGCGACAGACGTGCGGTCGCATTCCCGGTACGATTTGTGGCGAGGGCGTCGTTCGGGCGCTTCGGGGCGGGGGCATGCCTGACATGATTTCTTTCGAAGAAAACCGGCCGATGACACGTGTCGTGCAGCATTTCGGGGCCGTTCGGAACGGGGCCCTGGCCACGGCGCTGTTGCTGGCGGGCGCGGTGCTCGGCACGCCGGTGCATGCGCAGCAGCTGGGCCTGCCGTCGAGGCAGGAACTCGATCCCGCCCGGCAGTCGCCGATTCCGGCGGCGCCGCGCGGCGAGCTGTTCCGCGACATGGAAGCGGGGCCATGCCCCTTTGCGGGGAGTGAAGTCACCTTCACGCTCGCCGGCGTCGATTTTCGCGGCGCCAACGGCGCGCTGGCGCTCGACGACGAGCGGCTGATGACCGCCTATGGCGATCTGGTGGGTCGCGAACTGCCGGTAGCTGCGATCTGCACGATCCGCGACCGGGTTGCGGCGCTTTATCTGCGGCGCGGCGTGCTGGCGGCGGTCACGATTCCCGAACAGCGCATTGCCGACGGGCGCGTCGTGATCGAGGTGACCGAAGCGCATGTGGCTTCGGTCACCTATCATGGCGATGCCGGCCCCGCGCAGCGGCGGGTTGCGCGCTATCTCGACAAGCTCAAGGGACTGGCGCCCTTCGACCTGAATACCACGCAGCGCTATCTGCTGCTCGCCTCCGATATTCCGGGGGTGCAGGTTCAGGCCTCGCTCAAACAGGCGGCCGGGGGCAATGGCGCGGTCGATCTGGACATCGCGGTCGCGCGTGCGGCGATGACCGGCAGCATCGGCGTGAACGACTATGGCTCGAACTCGATCGGGCGCGGGCTCGCGACCCTGCGCGCCGACTTCAACAGTTTCACGCCGTTTGGCGAGCGCACATCGATCGTCGGCTATGGCACGATCGACAGCGCCGAACAGCGCGTGCTCCAGATCACCGAAAGCCTGAAGCTGGGGGGCGAGGGATTGTCGCTCGATCTTTCGGGCTCCTTTGCGCGAACCAAGCCGGGCGGGGCGGTCTCCGCGCTCGACCTCGTCGGAAACAGCTTCGCGGGCAATGTCCGGCTCAGCTATCCGCTGCTGCGCCATCGCCGCCATAATCTCACGCTTTCGGGCGGTCTCGAATGGATCGACCAGAAGGTCGAGTTCGGTGGCGGCATCGCCACGCTCACTGACGACAGGCTGCGCATCTATTTCGCCCGGCTCGACGGGCATCTGGCGCCGCGCGAACTCGCCGATCATTCGGTTGCCGCAACCGGGTCGCTCGAAATTCGCCGCGGCGTGCGCGGACTGGGCGCGAGCCGCTTCGGTAGCCGGAATGCCTCGCGCTTCGGCGGGCGGCCCGACGCAACCGTCGTTCGCGCCGAGTTGTCGGTCGGCGGCCGCGTCGCCGGACCGATCGTCGCGACGGTTGCGACGAGCTGGCAATATACCGACACGCCGCTGCTCTCGTACGAAGAGTTTTCCGCCGGCAACATGTCGGTCGGCCGCGGCTATGACCCGTCTGCCGCGTCGGGCGACCGGGCGCTGACCTATGGTGTCGAACTGACGAGTGTACCGATCGCGCTCGGCAAGAATGCCGCCCTCCGTCCCTATGCGTTCGTCGATGCGGTGCGGTTGACCAATATCGGACCGGGGGCGGGCGAGGACCGGCTGCGCTCGGTCGGCGTGGGCGTCCGCGCCCGGCTCGGGCCGTGGACGTCGCTCGACGCCGCGTGGGCGCATCCGCTCGACCGCCTCGCGCCGCATACGCCCAAGCCGGCCGACCGTTTCCTCGTCAACCTGACCATCTCGATCTTCTGAGGAAGACCATCATGTCCGTTCGTTCTCCGTCGCCCGGCCATCGTCGCAGCCGCCTCTTCGCAACTTCGGCCATCGGTGCGCTTGCGCTCGCGGCATTCTGGGCTGCGCCCGCGCATGCGCAACTCGTCCAGGGCACGGCGCCCGCACAGAGCAACGGGTCGGCGCCGGTCGTCGACCAGTCGGTTCCGAACAGCACCACCGTGACGCTCGGCGGGTCGCGCACGGTGATCGACTGGGACCGGTTCGACATAGGCAGCGGCGATACCGCGAATTTCGTCTTCGCAAATCGCAACGACATCGTGCTCAACCGCGTCGGGGGTGCCGGCAGCACGATCAACGGTGACCTCAACGGCATGATCGGGGCGGGCGGCCCTGCCGGCGGCAATATCTGGATCTACAACGCCAATGGCGTGGTGATCGGGGCCAATGCCCGGATCAATACCGGCGGCCTGCTCGTCACCACCGCCGCGGTGGATCGCGCGACCGACAGCAGCGCGGGAGGCTTTCTCGACGGGAGCTCGACCAGCTTCGGCTTTACGGGTTCGGCGACGGGCAGCGCCATCGCCGTGCATAACGGCGCACGGATCAACAGCTATGGCGGGGCGATCGCGCTGGTGGCGCCGGTCGTCGCCACCGAAGCAGGTTCGGCGATCGCTGCGCATGACGGCGGCAATGTCCTCTATGGAGCGGCGTCGAAATACAAGATCAGCTTCCGCCAGACCGGCGCCGACGATCTCGACCTGATCGGGTTCGAAGTCGCGGGCAGCGCCGACGGCACGGGTGAGACCGGTGGTCTCGCGATGGGCGGCACGACCACCGGTAATCGCATTTTCGCGGCGGTGGTGTCGAAGGCGGGCGTCATCTCCAACATCGTCAGCTCGGGGACGGTGACCGCGACCAGCGTCGCGACCGACGAGAGCGGCGCGATCGTGCTGCTCGGCAACCACAACCTCGTCGGCGGCGCGGCCGGCGGCATGGTCGCCAGCGCCGGCACCAGCGAGATCAAGGTCGACAACGGCAGCACTCTCACCGCGCCCGCGGTCTCGCTGATCACCAGCGATTCGATCACCAACAATCCCAATGGCGTCATCTCGGCGGTCGGCGGCACGATCGACCTGCTGGCGAAGAACGGCGTGATCTTCGGCTTCGGCAAGTTGAACACCGGGACATTGACCGCCGAAGCCTATGGCCGAATCTATCTTTCCGGTACGAACAATGTCGGCACGCTGGGCGGCCTGCGCAACACGATCGACGAGATCGTGTTCAGCAACAACGCCAGCCTCGACATCGCGGGCGATATCGTCGCCGGGAGCGAGGCGAACATCGGGGTCAACGGCGTTGCCAGCGGCACTGGCCTGATCCGCGGCGCCAGCGCCACGCTGAGTGGTGGCGGTACGTTCAACCTCGATAGCGCGACCAGGCTGGGTTATGTCAGCGCCTATGCCGGGAATCTGACCGTCAACAGCAACGGTGACCTGCGGATCAACCTCACCGGTGCCGGGAACGACCATGGCCACACGGTCACGCTGAATGCCGCCAGCGGCGGGATTCGCCAGACCGGCGGCGATGCGCTGGTGGGCCGCGTGGTCGCGAGCGCGCGCGACGGGATCGATCTCGGCGCGCCAAATCAGTTCACCAATATCACGGCGAACTCCACTGGCGGCGGCGCCATCGACCTGCGCAGCGTCGGCGGCTTCACCGTTGCCGGCAGCACCAGCGGCACCCTCAATGCGGTTTCGGACACGGGCAGCGTCACCGGCACCGGCATCGACGTGGGCCGGCTCTCCGCCTCGGCGGCGGGGAGCATCGATTTCAGCCATTCCACCAACGCCATCCGGGGGCTCGGCAACGTCAACGCCGGAGCGGGTGCCGTGGTGAGCACCACCACCGCGCTGGCGGTGGACGGCAATGTCCTTGGCTCGACGGTCACGCTCCACGCGAATGGCGGCAATCTCACCCAGGGTTCCGGCAGCCGGATCAGCGGCAAGACCATCACCGTCACCGCCAGTGGTTCGATCGTGCAGGACGCGGCTGCGGTAATCCATGGCACGGGCGTCACGGCCGCCTCGACCACGGTGCAGGCCGCCGATGACCTGATCCTCGCCGGTGCCAACCGGCTTTCCGACTATGGCGACGTGTTCCTCGGCTGGGGCTCGGGCAGCGACGTCACCTATCGTTCGGCCTACAGCCTCTTTTTCAATGGCGGCGCGACGCCGATCGGCGCATTGACGCTGATCTCCGACCAGGGCGATATCCAGCAGGGCAATATCGCGTTCACCGCCAATTCCTTCTCCGCCAGCGCGACGGGCCACATCGATATCGGCACCGCCGCCGACAACAGCATCGCGCGGCTTGGCAATATCGGCAGCAGCACGGGCGAGGTGCGGCTGCGCGTCGGCACGAACAACCCGCTCGCGATCGACGGCACGATCAGTTCGGCCAGCCGCGTGATCTTCACGGCGCGCGGTGCGGTGTCGGGCAGCGGCAAATTCGCGACGCCCGGACTCTATCTGGGCCTGATCGAGGGCGGCACGATCAACGTCGCGGGCAGCACCAACCTGCTCCAACTCGGCGTGAGCAACGCCGACGCGACCGTTCGAGCCGATGACAGCCTGACGCTGAGCGGGACCCTCGCGGCGAACGGCCGCAAACTGACGCTGATCGCCGGGACCGGAAGCATTACCCAGACCGGCGGCAGCTTCATCGGCATGGGAACGCTGAGCGCAACCGCGGCCGGCGATATCAGCCTGACGGCCGCCAACAGCTTCAGCGACGTGGAGGGCATCTCCACCGGCGGCGGGCGCATCGCGCTCAATGCGACCGGAGCGCTCTCGGTCGCGCTCAACACCACGGGGAGTGCAGCGGTTACCGCGGGCGGCGACCTTTCGTCGAACGGGATCACCGTCGACAGCCTGTCGGTAGACGCCGGTCATATCAACCTGACCAACAGCGTCGATGTGAACAGCTTTACCCGGCTGGTGGCTGCCTATGGCGACGTCCTCGTCACCAACAATGGCGGTTTCACCGTTGCGGGCGACGTCACGACGAACAAGCCGGGGCTCCGCACGATCGACCTGCGGGCGAATGGCGGCGGAATTTCCCAGACGGCGGGCACCATCTCGGGCCATTATGTCAGCCTGCGCGGTGCCGGCGATCTGGTCCAGAGCGGCACCGGCCGTGTCGACTCCAACGCGGCCTATTTCAGCGGTGCCAACGTGCTGCTCGGCGGCGCGAACAATCTGGTCAGCAACGACACCCGTATCGTTGCGACAGGTAACCTCACCCTACGCAATGCGGGTGCGATCGACCTGACCGTGATCGGCGGCTACACCAATGGCGGCGTCCTTTCGCTCACCTCGGACAATGGCTCGATCAGCTCGGCCGATGCGATCAATGCTTCGGCGCTGACCGCCCATGCCGCGAACGGTGTCGTCACCTTCAACAACACCAACAACCTCATCTCCGAGATTCGCGGGCTGAGCGCGGGCACCAACGCCACGGTCCGGGCGAGCGGCGGCTACACGCTGACCGGGGATATCGATGTCGGCGGAACGCTGGCGCTCTACGCCCGAACCGGGATCAGCCAGACCGGTGGCCGGATCAAGGCGACCACGCTCGACGCCCAGCTCAACCAGACGATGACGACCGGCTCGGTCCTGCTCGGCGGGGCGAACGATGTCGATAATCTCTATGTCCTCGCTGCGTCGGGTGCGGGCGACGCGCTGTTCCGCGACACCGATGGTTTCCGCGTTACCTATGCGGTGATCGGCAACCGGGTCACGCTGACGAGCGATGCCGGCGCGATTACCCAGGCGAGCGGCTTCATGGATGGCGTCCAGGCGAACCAGCTCACCGTCTCGGCGGTCGACGGCATCTCGCTCAACAATGACTGGAACGGCATCCGCACGATCCTTGGCCTTACCAACAGCGGCACGGGCGGGATCGATATCGCCAGCCGCGGCGTCAACATGGCGCTTGCCGGCAACGTCACCGCCGCCGGACAGACCGTGAACCTTGCGGTCCAGAACGCCAGCCTCAGCCAGACCGGTGGGGCGATCATTGCGCGGCGGCTTGATGTCGCTGCCCGCACGGGCATTACGCTGACCCAGGCGGGCAACAATATCTCGCAGCTCGGAACACTCAGCAACAGCGCGTCGGGCGGCATCGCCTATACGGATTCGAACGGGTACAGCATCGTCGGCAATATCACCGCCGCTGGCCAGTCGCTGACGCTCGGCTCGCTGGACTCGACCGTCGATATCTACCAGGCGAATACCGGCAGCACGATCACGGCGGGCACGCTCAACATCAACGGCGGCCGCTATTATACCCTGCGCGGCGTGAACGGCACCGGGAACGCGATCGGCGCGATCGGCAACATCAACGTCAAGCTCGGGCTGAACACGATCGGCGCCGTCGATTTCCGGGGCGACGTGATCACCGACTATATCGAGCTGCTGGCGGGTGGGGACATCACCCAGAGCAGCGGCCGCATCGAGAACCAGGGCGGCCAGCTCGCGTTCTGGGGCACCAACATCTCGCTGACCAGCGCGACCAACCGGCTGGGCAACATCCTGCAGCTGCGGACCTGGGACAACGGCCCCAGCGGCTGGTTCAACGTCGGCACCGGCAACGTCACGCTGGTTTCGGCCGGCGATGTCGCGGTCGGCTATGTCAGCGCTGTCAATGCCTCGCTGACGAGCGGGGGCAATATCGGCACCATCTCTTCCGGCCTCGCCGGGAATGTCAACGTCGAACGCCTCAGCATCGCATCGGGCGGAACGGTCTCGCTTGCCGGCGCCATCAGGGCGCTCGGCAATGTCACCGCCACGGGCGAGACGTTCCTCAACAGCTTTACGGACCTTGCCGTCACCGGCACCGTCAACACCGGCGCGGGCGCGCTCGCCCTTCAGTCGGGCGGCGCGATCGGCCAGACCGGCGGCTCGATCACCGCGGGCGTGATCGACGTCAGCGCCGCCACCGGGATCGATCTCGGCCGAACGAACAACATCGCCACGATCACCGGCCTGTCGACGACGAACGGCGATATCAGTTTCCGCAACTTGGGCAGTATCGCGGTGCCCGCGATCAATGCGCCCGGCACGCTGACGCTGATCTCCGACAGCGGATCGGTCACCCAGAATAGCGGCACCACCCTCCGCGCGAACCGGCTGAACGCCAGCGCCGGGACCCTGATCGACCTGACGAACGCGAACCAGCTCGCTGGCCTCGGGACGCTCATCGCGGGCACCACGATCAGCGTCACCAATCATGGCAGCCTCTCGCTCACCGGCGATATCCTGGCGAACTCGGTTACGCTCAGGTCCACCTTCGGCGCGATCAGCCAGACGGGCGGCGTGATCAGCGCATTGGATCTGACCGCCAGCGCACAGAATGGCCTCAACTTTGGCAGCGTCAACAATGTCGGCGCGCTGCACGGGTTGAGCACGACATTCGGTGACATCGCTTTCCGCAACCAGGGCAATATCGTCCTTTCGGACGTCTTCGCGCTGACCGGGGCGGTGACGCTGACGTCGGACAGCGGATCGATCGCGCAGAGCGCGCTCACCACGATCATGGCGGAGCGGCTCAACGCCAGCGCCGCGACCGGGATCACGCTCGACCAGAATAATAGCCTCGTCCGGACCGGCACGCTGAGCAATAGCGGTACCGGGGGCATCCGGGTCAAGACCACCGGCAATCTCGATATCGCCGATACCGTCACCTCCACGGGGCAGGCGGTGCGCTTCGACGTCGGCGGGGCGCTGACCCAGAGCGCGGCGCTCGGCGCCTATGCCAGCCTGACGATCAACGCGGGGACCGGGCTCTATCTCGACCAGGCGAACAATTTCGGTGCGACCATTTTCTCGCTCACCACCGGGAGCGGCGACATCACGGTGCGCAATGTCGGGAATCTGACCGTTCCCGCGCTCAGCACGGCGGGCGGCACGATCCGGCTGATTTCCGATACCGGAACGATCGGACAGACCGGGATACTCACCGCGAACACGCTGTTCGCCGAGGCGCGCAGGGAAATCGCCCTCGGCCGGAACAATGTGATCACCAATGTCGGGGGACTGGTCAACACGTCCGGCACGATCACCTTCAGAGACATCGACGGCTTCAACATCACCGGCGACATTCGCGGGTCGATCGTCACGGGCGAACGACTCATCCTCTCCGCGGGTGGCACGGGCGATATCGTCCAGACCGGCGGCAGGATCGTCGCGGACAAGCTTCGGGTGACCACGGGCGGCAACCTGACCCTCGATGGCAGTGCGAACACGTTCATGAACGTCGAGGTGCTGAGCGTGGGCGGCGACGTCAGGCTGCGCGCGCAGGATGCGTTCGTGGTCGGGTATACGCTCGAAGCGGGCGGCACGATGACGCTGACATCGACCAACGGCTCTATCGGGACTGAGCTCGGTTCGATCGGCCACGTCCGCGCGGACGCGCTCTACGTCAACGCGGCGACCGGCATCGACATCAACCTGCCCGGCAACATCACGCCCAAGGTCAGCCTGATCTCCGCGGCGGGGAACATCCGTTACACCAGTCAGGGCGCGATGGAGCTGCTCGCGCTGCGAACCCCCGACCGCGCGATCGTCAGCGCC
Source organism: Sphingopyxis sp. (assembly GCA_017745175.1). Taxonomy (GTDB): domain Bacteria; phylum Pseudomonadota; class Alphaproteobacteria; order Sphingomonadales; family Sphingomonadaceae; genus Sphingopyxis. The sequence goes on from JAGHZY010000005.1 coordinate 111,041, forward strand.
AATGCGCTGACCCAGAGCGGCGCGATCGATATCGGCTCGCTCGATGTGCTGGCGGGGGATATCCGCCTCGACATGGCGGGCAACCGTATCGGCAGCATCCATGCCGCGATGGCCACGAGCGGCGATCTCGTCATCGCGGATGAAGACGGCATCGATATCGCCGGTAACCTCCAGGCCTCCGGGACGATCAGCCTGACCGCGGGCGGCGCCGGATCGATCACGCAATCGGGCGGCATCATCACCGCGCCGACAGTCTCGCTGGTCGCGGCGGGCGGCAACATCACGCTGGATCGCGCCAATGCGGCGGGCGTGTACAATGCCCGCTCGGCGGTCGGCGGTATCATTACCCTGCGCAACGACGGTGATCTGAAGGTCAATGCGATCACCGCGCAGAACGGCACCGTCAACCTCACCTCCAACACCGGATCGGTCGGCCAGCTTCTCGTCCCGAACAATTCGATCTGGACGCGCAAGCTCAACGTCAATGCGGCAACCGATATCGATCTTGCGGCGCAGAACTTCACGGACTTGCTGGGCAATCTGACGGCGGGTGGATCGATCCGCTACAACAGTTTCCATACGTTGGGGCTGGACGGCGACGTCCGCGCGGTGGGCGGGGTGACCTTCGGTATCCAGGGCTATCTTGGCCAATATTCGGGCACGATCGCCGCCAGCCATCTCGACGTCACCGCGAGCGGGATCGCGCTGATCGGTGCGAACGACATCGGCTCGACCACCGCCAGCCGCTTCACGGCCAGCGACGACATTACCTTCCGCTCGGTCAACTCGATCCTGCTCGGGGCAGTGACCACACCGGGGCTGCTCTCGCTCACTTCGGACAATGGCGGCATCGCGCAGACCGCAGCGTTCAGCGCCGGTCGGTTCGACGCGATCGCCGCGGGCGACATCATCCTCGAAGAGCTCAACACGCTCGACACGGTCTACGACGTCACCGCGGGCGGCGTGTTCAGCCTGCGCAGCGCTGGTGCGATCGAGCTCGACGGGCGCATCGCCGCCGACGATCGGGTGACGCTCAACACCGGCGGCGGCCTGACCCAGATCGGCAACACGGTCATCGTCACCGATCGGCTGGAGGCGACGGCCGGGACGGCGACCGCGGGCGGAATCCGCCTGCTCAACCACAATCGCGTCGGCGCGGTCAGCCTCGACGCCAGCGGCAACGACATCCGCTTCCGTAACACCGGCAACATCGCGATCAACGCGATCAATTCGCCGACGGGCACGGTCGAGCTGATCTCGAACATCGGCAAGATCACGCAGCAGTCCAGCGGCGGCCTCGTCGCCGGCTCGCTGATCCTCAACGCGGCCAATGGCGTCGAGCTGTACAATAGCGACAACCAGATCGCGCGCCTCGACGTGATCAGCCGCGGAGACGTGTCGATCTCTACCGGCGGCAGCGGCTGGGGTGGCCTGCTGACGGTCGACCGGATCGACGCCGCTGGCAGGGCGGTATCCGTCGCCAATTATGTGGCGGGGATCACCGGCGGAAACACCACTGCCGCGTCGCTGAACCTGTTCTCTGCCGGCGACACGGACCTCGGCACGCTCAACGACATCACCGGAAACGTCGCGCTGTCGGGCCGGAACATCACTTTCACCAATCGTGGCAACCTCGTCCTCGACCGGGTGTTGTCGCCTCTCGGCAACGCCGTGCTGCGGAGCGAGGAGGGTGCGATCAGCCAGACGAGTGGCTCGGCGCTCTTCGACACGACCGGGCTCACCGCCTATGGCCGCGATGGCGTCACCATCGCAGGCGGGGTCAGGCGGATCGACGGGCTTTCGGCGGGCGCCGGGGCGGATGTCGAGGTCGTATCCAGTCGCCCGCTCGAGCTGGCGGGCGATATTACCGCGCGCAACGTCCTGCTCCGTTCGAACGCATCACCGAACGCGCTCGACCCGACGGGCGGGGCGATCACCCAGACCGGCGGCGTCATCACCGCGGACCTGTTCCGCGGCAGCGCCTATGGCGCGATCGATCTGGGCCTTGGCAACCAGATCGCGGCGCTGGGCGACGTCTGGTCCTTCACCGGCGGCATCGGCATCGCCTCCGATCGTGCGCTCGACCTGACCGGCGCCCTCACCGCGATCGGCGGCGATGTCGTCCTCGACGCCGCGTCGATCGGCCAGAGCGGCGGCTATCTCGAGGCGGCCGGCCTGCGCGCCCGCGCCACCGGCACGATCGGCCTCGATATGGCGAACCGGATCGCGGCGACGGGGACGGTCACATTTGATGCGGGCGCCGACATCGCCTTCCGCAACGCCGGCGGCTTCACGCTTGGCATGGTCGATACGCCGGGGGCGGTGACGCTCACCTCGCTGAACGGCTCGATCGGCCAGACGGTATCGACGCGGATCGGCGCGAGCCGGTTGTCGGTCAGTGCGGAGAATGGCGGGATCGCGCTCGACGAGGCGAACCTTGTCGATACACTCGGCGGTCTGGCCGCGGGCGGCGACGTCATCTTCCGGAACGTTGGCGATTTCGCGCTGGACGGCGACATTGCAGCCGCCGGGCGCGAGGTCGCGCTGCGCTCGAATACTGGCACGATCGGCCAGACTTCCGGCACGATCACCGCGCTGGGCCTCGATGTCGACGCCGCTGGCCCGATCACGCTGGGCAGCGCGAACAATGTGACCAACCTGCGCAATATGCTCTCGGGCGGCAACATCCTCTTCCGCAACGCCGGCGCGCTGATGCTGTGGGGCGATGTCACCGGTGACGAGGTAACGCTCGGCACCGACAGCGGCTCGCTGCTCCAGATGCTGTTCACCGGCGGCATCATCACCGCCAGCCGGCTCAACGCCAGCGCGGGCGGCGCTCTCAACTTCAACCATGCGAACCGCGTGACCGAACTGGGCGACTATGCCTCGGGCGCAGGCGTCGTCGGCTTCACCAACGACGGCAGCCTTGCGCTGGCTGGCGACATCTCGGGCGATCAGCTTTTCCTCCGGTCGCTGACCGGCGGAATCACCCAGGGCGCGGGCCGCATCGACGCGGGTTCGATCGATGCGAGCGCGGCCGGATCGATCCTGCTGGACCGCGACAATCGGGTTGCGGCGGATGGTCCGGTCCGGCTCGTGTCGACCTCCGGCGATGTGACCTTCCGCGCGCTCGGCGGTTTCACGCTCGACTTCGGCACGGCGGCGGGAACCTTCGACGTCACCTCCGACAATGGCAGCATCGGCCAGAGCGGCGCGGTCACCGCGAACCGGCTCAACGCGCGCGCGGGCGGAAGCATCGCCCTGACCAGCGATAATGCAGTGACCAATCTGGGCAGGCTCGTCGCGGGCATGGCCGGTGACATTGCCTTTAGCGCTGCGGGCGACTTGCTGCTCACCGATGCGATCGACGCGGGCGGCACCGTCACGCTGGTCGCCGACGTCGGAGAAATCACGCAAGGGGGAGGCGCGTCGATCACCGCGGCCGCGCTTTCCGTTTCGGCAGCGCGCGATATCGTGCTGGGCGAGGCGAACGCCGTCGGTGCGTTCGCCGGCGCGAGCGCGGCCGGAGATATGCTGTTTCGCAATGCGGGCGACGTCAGCCTTGGCGCGATTTCATCCCCCGGGACATTGACGATCACGTCCGACGCCGGAGCCGTGACGCAAGATGGTGACCTGAGCGCGGGGACGCTGACAGTCGGGGCACAGAACGGGATCGTGCTGATCCGAAGCGGCAATGTGGTGGCGGGGCAGGTGAACCTCGCCAACCTCGGGGCCAGCGGGATCGCCTACACCGAAAGCGGTAATCTGCTGATCGGTTCGATCGGCGCTGCGGGGCAGGTGGTGAGCCTGATCGCGGGCGGCGATATCGGCGAGGTCGCGGGTGTCGAGGCGGCGACCCTCAATCTGACCGCGACCGGCGACGTCACGCTGTCGCAGTCGGCCGGCAACCGGATCGGTGCGCTTGGCACGATCGCGATCACCAACGGCAATTTTGCGCTGGAAAATGCAGACGCCTTGATTCTCGGCGACACGATCGACGTCGGGCGCGGCACGGTCGATATCCGCGCTGGCGGAGCGATCGTCCAGAATGGCGGGATCATCATTGCCGATCGCCTGACGGGCGCCGCTGCCGGCGATTTCAGGCTCGGTGCCGCCAACCGGATCGGCGCGCTGGGCGCTTTCGATGCGGGCGGCACCATATTGGTGACCAACGGCCGTGCACTGGATATCGACGGCGCGGTATCGGCTACGGCGAACGTCAGTTTGCGCGTGCATGGCGGAATGACGATCAACGCGGGCGGCAGCATCGCCTCGGGCGCCGCGGGTGATGCGATCATCCTCGCATCGGACGGCGTCTTCCGCAATTTCGGTGGCGCCGATGCGCTGTCGGCCGCCAATGGCCGCTGGCTCGTCTACAGCCAGACGGCGGGACATGCCGGTGCGTCGGACCCGGGCAATGATTTCGGCGGGCTCGCGGGCAAAAGCTATTATGGCGCCGCCTTTGATTTCGGCAACGGGACCTTTGCCGTTGCACCCGGGGCGGGCAACCGTTTCGTCTATGGCTATCGTCCGGTCCTGACGGTGCGACCCGACGATATCGCCATGACCTATAACGGGCAGACGCCGACGCTGACGTCGACGATCAGCGGGCTGGTCAATGGTGATAGCGTCGCCGACGCCTGGTCGGGTGCTGCACTGCTTTCGGGCGCGGCCCGCAGCGCGGGAACCTATGTGCTCGGCGCGGCGCTGGGCACGCTGGTGTCGGATATGAACTATGATTTTGCGTTCGATACCGGCACGCTGCGGATCGATCCGCGCGCGATCGTGGCGGCGTTGACCGCGAACGACCGCATCTACGACGGCACGACCAACGCGACAGGTACGCTGGGGCTGTCGGGGTTGGTTGCGGGCGACGATGTGACGGCCAGCGCCATCCTCGCGTTCGACAGCCGCAATGCCGGCACGCGGACGGCGACCGCCAGCGGGATTGCCCTGACGGGCGCCGATGCGGGCAATTATGTCGTCAATGCGACCGCGACCGATTTTGCGACCATCGGTGCCCGGGCGATCGTGGCGGCGTTGACCGCGAACGACCGTATCTACGACGGTACGACCAACGCCGCGGGGACCCTCGGGCTTTCGGGTGTGCTCGCCGGCGACGAAGTAGGTGTTTCGGGTGCCCTCGCATTCGACAGCCGCAATGCCGGCACGCGGACGGCGACCGCCAGCGGGATTGCCCTGACGGGCGCCGATGCGGGCAATTATTTCGTCAATGCGACCGCGACCGATCTTGCGACCATCGGTGCCCGGGCGATCATCGCGGCGCTGACCGCGAACGACCGCATCTACGACGGCACGACCGACGCGACGGGTGTGCTGGATCTGTCGGGGCTGATCGCGGGCGATGATGTGGCGGCCAGCGCCACCCTCGCGTTCGACAGCCGCAATGCCGGCACGCGGACGGCGACCGCCAGCGGAATCCTCCTGACGGGCGCCGATGCGGGCAATTATGTCGTCAATGCGACCGCGACCGACCTTGCGACCATCGACGCCCGGGCGCTTGCGGCGACGCTGACGGCGAACGATCGCATCTACGATGGTACGACCAACGCGACGGGCACCCTCGGGCTTTCGGGTGTGCTCGCCGGCGACGAGGTGGGCGTTTCGGGCAGGCTCGCGTTCGACAGCCGCAACGCGGGTTCGCGGGTCGTGACCGCCAGCGGACTCGCCCTGACGGGGGCCGATGCCGGGAATTACACGGTCGATTCCAGCGTGACCGATGCGGCGACGATCGCGCGTCTCGCGGTTACAGCCGCCGCCACCGCCGACAGCCGCCTCTATGATGGCACGACCGGGGCGACCGGACGTATCGCGCTGACCGGCGTTATCGCGGGCGACGATCTGTCCGCAGCCGCGCGCTTCGGTTTCGCCGACGCGAATGCGGGCAGCGGGCGCACGGTGACTGTCAGCGATTTCGGCGTGGGCGGGGCCGATGCCGGCAACTATATTGTCACGCTGGCGCCCGGCCCGATCGTTGCCGACATCTTGCGCAGGGCCGTTTCGGTCACGGTCGATGACCTGTCGAAGATATTCGGCCAGCCCGATCCGGCGCTGACGTACGGGATTGCAAGCGGAAGTCTGGTCCCCGGCGACGGCTTCAGCGGTTCGCTGGTACGATCGGCCGGCGAAGGGGCCGGCAGTTATGCGATCACGCAAGGGACACTTGCGCTCTCGGACAATTATCTGCTGACCGTGACTCCCGGGCGTCTGACGATAGGCTTTGCCGGATCGACGGCGGACGCAAGCGATGCGCTCCGGCTGCTGCGCGTCGGTGACTCCGGATTCCGCCTCGACCGCGATCCTTCCGCCAATCTGCTGGGGGAATGAGAAGCGGATCCTGCCGATAATTCGCGCTTGTGGCCGGCCGGGGTTTTGCGCGATGACCGACGGGTTCCGCGTTTTGACGCGGGCTCGTGTCGGGAAGGAGAATCGATGAAACGCGCTGCATCCGTGTTTGCGCTGCTGCTTTCTGCCGTGGGCCTTCCCGCGCTGGGCCAGCTGCCCCCCGGCAAGCAGATTTTCGTCGATCCGCAAGGTACCACGGCGCAAGCTGCAGAGCGCCTCGACGATCCGTCGCGGCAAGACGCGTTGCTTCTGGCGCGCTTCGCCTCCGCCTCGTGGTTCGCCTACGGGACGCCGGACCTCGCGGAAGCCAAGGTTCGCGACCTTGTCGACCGTGCCGCTGCCGCGGGACAGGTTCCGGTGCTGGTTGCCTACAATATTCCTTACCGCGATTGCGCGCTCTATTCGGCGGGCGGCGCAGCGGACAGCGACGCTTATCTCGCCTGGATTCGCGGATTCGCAGCAGGTATCGGCGAGCGCGAGGCGATCGTCATCCTCGAGCCCGACGGGCTCGGCATCATTCCGTGGCACCGGACGCTCGACGGGACCATCGAGAATTGCCGGCCCGAAGGGCGCGATGGCGGTGCATCGGATGCCCGCTACGAGCAGCTGCGCGGCGCCGTCGCCATCCTTTCCGCGCTGCCGAAGGTCCGGCTCTATCTCGACGGAACCGGGAGCAGCTGGCTCGCCCCCGGTGAAATAGCAAGCCGGCTGATCAGGGCCGACGTGGCGCGGGCGGCGGGCTTTTTCCTCAACGTCTCCAATTTCGAAAGCGATGCGCGCGTCGTGCCCTACGCGCGCTGGGTCAGCGATTGCATCGCACTGGTGACCCGCGGCGGGCTCGATTCGCGCGATTGCCCGAGCCAGTACCGCCCTGCCACCTTCAGCGACGTCTCGACCTGGGCGAAGACCGATGCCGCCTACGACCGGTTGTTCGAAAAGGCGGGGCTGGTGCGCGCGCCGGGATCGCAGAAACATGCGGTGATCGATACGAGCCGCAACGGGCAGGGCTCGTGGCAGCCTCCAGCCGGCCGCTATGCCGATGCCGAGGTGTGGTGCAATCCACCCGGTCGCGGACTGGGCCGCCGGCCGGCGCTCGATAGTGGCAACCCCTATGTCGACGCATTTCTCTGGATCAAGATACCCGGGGAATCCGACGGCGAGTGCCATCGCGGGAGCGGCGGCCCGGCCGACCCCGAGCGCGGATTGACCGCCCCGCCCGCCGGATCCTGGTTTCCCGGACAGGCGCGCGAACTGATCGAACATGCGAACCCGCCGCTTCAGGGCACCGGGCGGCCGGTGGCGCCGCGCGGCTGACCCTTGTTATTCCGCAGGCGGCGCGGTCGAGGCGCGGACGAGGAGTTCGTGCGGATGGTCGCGCCGACGCGGCGCCGCCAGCTCGTCCTTTCCGTCGAGCGCGGCGATGAGCCGGTTCGCCGCGTCCCACGCCATTTCCCGCACCGGCTGATGAACCGTCGTGAGCTGCGGCCAGGCGGTACGTGACACTTCCGAATTGTCGAAGCCCGCGACCGAGACATCGGTGGGAACCGCGAGGCCAAGATCGCGGGCGGCGGCGATCGCGGCGACCGCCATATCGTCATTCTGGGCCAGGATGGCCGTGGGCCGGGGGCTATGGCGGAGCAGGTCGAGCGCGACCCGGTAGCCGATATCATAGGTGAAGTCGCCGGTAACCACGAGCGTCGGGTCAATCGAGTGCCCGGCTTCCGCGAAAGCCTGCCGATATCCTTCGAGTCGTCCCTTGCTCGCGGCGTGCGAGGGGTCGCCGAGAATGATGCCGACGCGCCGGTGCCCGAGCGCGAGGACATGCGCCGCGACCGAATGGCCGGCGGCAACCTCGTCCATCGCGACGACGACACCCCGGTGGAGGTCGCGGTGTGGGGTGATGCGGGCGTAAGCAAGCTTCTGGCGTTCGAGCATATCGAGCAGTTCGGGCTGATCGCACGCCGGCGGCGCGAGCAGGACGCCGTCGAGCCCCGCGCGCAGGAGCAGCTTGCCAAGCTCTTCGGGCCGACTCGTGACATGGTTGAAGGGGAGCACGACAAGCCGGTAACGGCCATTCTCGAGCCGGCTGAGCGCGCCATTCTGCAGTTCGACGACATAACTCGGGCTGGGCCGTTCATACGTCAGGCCGATCAGATAGCTGCGCCGCGCGATGAGGCTCTGCGCGGCGATATTGGGGTGATAGTCGAGCGCGACCGCGGCTTCCTTGACCTTGCGGCGCACCGTTTCGCTGACATGAGGGGCATCGTTGAGCGCGCGCGAGACGGTTTTGGGGGTGACCCCGGCGACCCGTGCGATATCGATGATCGTTGATCGTTTCGAAATTTATCCCTCCGATCAGCCGGATAGCTGCCTGTCTGGCCCTGCCGCCGCGCGTCGCGACTTCTCCTTTAGCGGCTCTATTGACTTCTGTCGATCACAGGCGGTAAACGTTGACCGTAAATCGGTAAACGTTGACATAAATAGGGAGGGGAAATGCATTTGCCGCGCGGGGCTGTCATGGCGCTTGGAGCGACGTCGCTGATGGCGCTCGCTTCTCCCTATCTTGTCGAATTCGCTGCGGCGCAGACGCCGGTCGTCGAAGCGAGCGCAGAGGCGCATCCGGAAACCTGGCCCGCGCGCGCCGCGACCGTGGCGCAGGATCCGGCGGTCGAGCGCCGGATCGATGAGCTGCTTGCCGCCATGTCGCTCGAACAGAAGGTCGGGCAGATCATCCAGGCCGACATCGCCAGCGTGACCGCCGACGATGTCTATCGCTATCATCTGGGCTCGGTCCTTAACGGCGGCAATTCGGATCCCGGCGGGCGCTACAACGCGCCGGCGAAAGACTGGCTTGCGGCCGCCGATGCCTTTTATGCCGCGTCGATGAAGCCGAATGGCAAATTGCCCCGCATTCCGGTGATCTGGGGAAGCGATGCGGTTCACGGGCATAACAATGTCGTCGGTGCGACGCTGTTTCCGCACAATATCGGGCTTGGTGCCGCACGGAACCCCGACCTTGTCCGGCGGATCGGCGCCGCGACCGCGATCGAGATGCGCGTGACCGGGCTCGACTGGACCTTCGCTCCGACGCTTGCGGTCGTGCGCGACGATCGCTGGGGCCGTACCTATGAAGGCTTTGGCGAGACGCCCGAAATCGCGGCCAGCTACGCCGCGCCGCTGATCGAGGGCCTGCAGGGCAGGATCGGCGACAAGGACTGGCTTCGCGGACCGCATATCATCGCCACCGCCAAGCATTTCCTCGGCGATGGCGGAACGAGCGGCGGCAAGGACCAGGGCGACGCGCGGATGCCCGAGGCGCAGCTGCGCGACCTGTTCAGCCCGCCCTATCTTCCCGCGCTCGATGCGGGCGTCCAGTCGGTAATGGTCAGTTTCTCGAGCTGGAACGGCGTCAAGATGCACGGCAACCGGTCGTTGCTCACCGGGGTGATGAAGGACCGCTGGAATTTCGACGGCTTCCTCGTTGGCGACTGGAACGGCCACGGTCAGGTTGCGGGCTGTTCGGTCACCGACTGCCCGCAATCGGCGATCGCGGGGCTCGATATGTATATGGCGCCCGACAGCTGGAAAGAATTGTATCGCACGACGCTGGCCCATGCGCGCGACGGCACGCTCCCCGCGGCCAGGCTCGACGATGCCGTGCGCCGCATCCTGCGGGTCAAGATCCGCGCCGGATTGTTCGAGGCGGGTAAGCCGTCGTCGCGGCCCTATGGCGGGCAATTCGGTCTGCTCGGCGGCAAGGGCCATCGTGCGCTTGCGCGCGAGGCGGTGCGCGAATCGCTCGTTTTGCTCAAAAATGCCGGCGGGCTGCTGCCGCTCAAGGCGGGCGGCCGCATATTGGTCGCAGGCGACGGCGCTGACAATCTGACCAAGCAGACGGGCGGCTGGACATTGAGCTGGCAGGGAAGCGGCACGAAGCGAAACGACTTTCCGAATGCCCAGTCGATCTGGGAAGGGATCGACGAGGCGGTCAAGGCCGCCGGCGGCACCGCGACGCTTTCGGCCGATGGCCGTTATTCGGACAAGCCCGACGTCGCGGTCGTCGTCTTTGGCGAGGATCCCTATGCCGAATTCCAGGGCGACCGCCCCGACGTCGGCTATGACGATGCCGGGAATCTGGCGTTGCTGCGCTCGCTCAGGGCAGCGGGCGTGCCGACGGTCGCGGTGTTCCTGTCGGGGCGCGCGATGTGGGTCAATCCCTTCCTGAACAGTTCGGACGCCTTCGTTGCCGCGTGGCTTCCCGGATCGGAAGGCGGCGGTGTTGCGGACATCCTGTTCGGCAAGGCCGACTTCCGCGGCACGCTGCCCTATAGCTGGCCGAAATCGAGCGATCAGACCGCGGTCAACGTCGGCGACGCGAATTATGATCCGCTTTTCGCTTATGGCTTCGGCCTGACTTTTTCCGACAAGGGCGACCTCGCGCCGCTCTCCGAGGCACGCGCGAGCGCGGCGGCCGCGGATCCGGGAACATTGTTCGCCGCCGGCAAGCCGGGAAGCGGGCGCCGCCTGCTGCTCGGCGCGCCGGGAGCGCTTTCGGCAAATCCCGGCCCGACGCTGATCGATGCGCGGCCGGCCGATCGCGCGGCGCAGGAAGATTCGGTGCGTCTTCGCTGGACGGGGGCGGGGCATGCCGTTGCCGCGATCGTCCAGGATGCGCCCGTCGACCTGTCGCGCCAGACGAATGGCGACCTTGCGCTCGAGCTCGAACTCAAGGTCAGCGCCGCGCCGTCCGCCGACGTCAGTCTGCTGATGGGATGCGGGGCGAGCTGCGCCGGCGGTTTTCCGCTGCGTGGCCTGCTCGCCGAGGCGGCGAAGTCGGGCAAATGGACGCGCATCACGGTGCCGCTTCGCTGTTTCGAGAAGGCGGGGGTCGACATGACCCGCGTCGAGACGCCGCTGACGCTCGCGACCGCGGGCAGTCTCGACATCACCATGTCCTCGGCGCGCATCGTGTCGCCGTCGGGACCGCAACTGGCATGCAAATAAGAAGTCGAATCAGGGAGGATCTTATGAACAGGGGTATTTTCACGCGTTCCGCGCTTTTGGTGCTGCTTTCCACCGCCGCCGCCATCCCGGCCCATGCGCAGGAGCCGGCAGCCGCGGAAACGACCGCAGAGGATGGCGACGCAATCATCGTCGTCACGGCAAACCGCCGCGAGGAAAATCTGCAGGATGTCTCGGGCGTCGTACAGGCGCTTGGCGCCGACCAGCTTCGCCGCGACGGCATCGCCGAACTGCGCCAGTTGCAGGTGGCGATCCCGGGGCTCAGCATCGCCAACCAGGAAGGCAATGTCGAAATCTTCATTCGCGGCGTCGGCTCGGCCAACAGCACCGAACTCGGCGATCCCGGCGCAGCGCCGCACCTCAACGGCACCTATATCCCGCGCCCGCGCGGGCTTGGCCTGATGTTCTATGACCTCGAACGCGTCGAGGTGAACAAGGGACCGCAGGGCACGCTCTACGGCCGCAACGCGCTTGCCGGCACGCTCAACATCATTACCGCGAAGCCGCGTCTCGGCGAATTCAGCGGTTATGCACAGGCCGAGTTCGGCAACCGCTCCTCCTATGGCGCCGAAGGTGCGATCAACATCCCGCTCGGCGACACCTTCGCGCTGCGGGCCGCTGCCTATTACATCAACCGCGACGCGGGCTTCAAGAATGTCTCGACCGGCGCCCCCGCCAACAGCCTGAAGCCGGCGGGGCTCGAAGAAAATTATGCAGGACGCCTGTCGCTGCTATGGGAACCGAACGATCAGCTCAGCATCTCGATCGTCGGCGATTATGGCAAGGAAACCGGAACGGGCTATCCGGGCGCGAACATTTTCAGCGCCGTCGTCGGAAGCGGCCTCCGGCCCGACAAGCTCAACCTCAAGCATGTCGTCTACCGCGGCCTGCAGGGCGACATGGAGAATGAGCTCTGGGGCGTTCAGGGCAAGATCAACTATGATTTCGGTACCTTTGGCGCCGAACTGACGGGAAGCTACCGGTCGGTCGATTTCTATCAGGTCAATGCTTCGTCCGACGGCATCGACTATCCGGGGCGCAATCTGGCGACCGAGCAATATGACAATTTCTCGGGCAATTTCTGGCAGACCAAATCGAAAAGCCAGGTCTATGAAGCGCGTATCTTTGCGAACGACGACCAGCGTTTCCGCTGGAATCTGGGTGGCTTCTACTTCAACGAAGATCAGGCCGTCGGTTATCTCGCGCTCGCCGACCGGGGCTATTGCTGCTATTCGGGAACCGAGTTCACGATGCCCGACGTCAAGGGCAAGAGCTATGCCTTCTATGCCGACGGCACCTTTGACGTCACCGACCGGCTGCGTTTCCTTGGCGGCATTCGCTACACCGACGAAAAGAAGTCGCGCTACGGCATCGGCGGCAACTGGGCGCTGACGCTGGGCGGCGAGAATTTCGACTGCTGCTTTGCGACGCGGCTCGGAACCGAGGGCTTCCGGCCCAATTTGCTGGGACGGCCCAACTTCGATGTTACCGGCATCACCACGCCGCAGGGCATGGCCCAATTCCTGATCGAGGGTATCAAGACGCCGGGTCTTCGCGATACACTGATCGCCCAGATCGGATCGATCGCCAACGGCACCAATCCCAACGGCACCTGCATCGACCGGCCCGACATCGACAATGGTTTCGTCAATTGTCCCGCGCTCAACCCGTCCGACCGGAACGGCGGCTTCAGCTATGCGAACCTGACCATTCCCGGTCAGCAGGTCGGCAGTTCGAAGTTCAATTTCGTCGACTGGCGCGCGGGCATCGAATTCGACGTGAGCGACGACAATATGCTCTATGCGAAGGTTTCGACCGGTCACAAGTCGGGCGGTTTCAACGACAGCTTCAACGCATCGCCGATCCCCGAGACCTTCAGCCCCGAAAAGCTGCTCGTCTATGAAATCGGCAGCCGCAACAGCTTCGATGCCTTCGGCCGTCGCGGGGTCTTCAACCTGACCGGCTTCTATTACGACTATTCGAACCAGGTGTTCCAGGATCTCACTTGCATCAACCTCGATAGCACGCAGACCCCGCCGGTGTGCAACGGCTATTCGCTGGTGAACCGCAACATCGGGGCCTCGCGCATCTATGGCGCCGAAGCCGAACTGCGCCTTGCATTGCCGGGCAATTTCGGACTCGATCTGAACGCGGCCTATATTGACACCAAGATCACGCGCGGAACGGTGGCGGATGCGCGCGCGCAGGATTTTGGTGCGGGGGGCAATTCGCCGCTGATCAGCCTCGTCGGCAACCGCTTGCCGCTGGCGTCGAAGGTGAACGTCACTGCACGCCTGTCGCAGTGGTTCGACGTGGGGCCGGGCCGCCTCGACTGGCAGGCGCTGCTCAGCTACCGCTCGTCCTATTTCCTCAGCCAGTTCAACGAGGACGATATCGTGTTCCTGAGCGGGGTTCGCCAGACCGCGCTCGCGGCGGGCTTCCCCGACCGGCAGAAGGGCTATGCGACGCTGAACCTCGGGATCGGCTACACGATCGACAATTTCCGGCTCGAGGCCTGGGCGAGCAACTTCCTCAACGAGGAAGTCTCGCAAAAGGCGCTGGTCGGCTCGTCGCTGAACATCCGGTTCCTGAATGATGCGCGCAGCTATGGCCTGCGCGCCCGCGTGAGCTTCTAGGAAAAGGGGGCAGCCGCCCGCGTCGCAAACCGGCGTGGGCGGCTGTGAAATACCGGCCCGTCGGGCTACGGAAAGTCGGTTGGTGACGCGACCGGGCGGGGCGCATGTCCATTGCCCATTGACCTCTCTCGCAAACGCGTTCAGCCCCGGCTGCCGGGCGCGCGAAAGCTCTGCGCGAGGAGACTATGATGACCCGTTCGCTCCCGGTCTTCCTGACGTCCGTCATTGGTGCGGCCGTGCTGCTCGCCTTGTCGGCATGCGGCGAGGACAGAGCCGCGGAAAAGCCCGCCACCGCCGACGCGACATCGCGCGAATGCCCCGCGATCGCCGACACGCCGGTGAAGCTCGCCGGCGGCACGTTCGAGATGGGCGAGGACGATGTCTACAAGGAAGAGGGGCCGGTGCGGAAAACGACGGTCGCCGGTTTCTGGATCGACCCCCACGAAGTGACCAACCGCCAGTTCGCGGCCTTCGTGAAAGCGACCGGCCATGTCACCGTCGCCGAGAAACCGGTGGATCCGAAGCAGTTCCGGGTCCCCGTCGACCGGATTCCGCCCGACATGCTCAAGGCCGGGTCGGCGGTGTTCACGCCGCCCGCCTTTCCCTCGGACAATTATGCCGACTGGTGGAAATATGTCCCCGGTGCGAACTGGAAAAAGCCCTATGGCCCGGCGGGCCGCGGCGCGGTCGCCAGCGAGCCCGTCGTCCATCTCGCTTGGGACGACATGGTCGCTTATGCCAGATGGGCAGGCGGGCGCATTCCGACCGAGGCCGAATGGGAATATGCCGCAAGCGCGGGGCAGCGGTCGAAGAATGTCCAGCCGGCGGAAGCGAACAGCTGGCAGGGCGCCTTCCCGAACTACAATGCCGCAAGCGACGGCTTCGAGGGCGTGGCGCCGGTCGGCTGCTACAGGCCCAATGCGAACGGTCTCTACGACATGGTGGGCAATGTGTGGGAGGTGACCTCGGATTTCTTCAGGCCGGGCCACAATCCCGACGACAGGGACAATCCGAAAGGCCCCGACGAAGGCTCTGCCTATGACCCGCTCAATCCGGGGATGCCATCGCACACGGTGAAGGGCGGCAGTTATCTGTGCGCCCCCAATTATTGTCAGCGCTATCGCCCCGCCTCGCGTCAGGGCCGCGACCCGGGTCTCGGAACGAGCAATGTCGGCTTCCGCCTCGTTTACGACCGGATGCCGAAGATTTGAGGTCAGCGGCCTTTGCCCCGAAGGCGATGGTCCCTATCCGCCATATGCGCGTATGAAGAATATGATGGTGGTGCCGCCGGTAACGAGCAGCGTCCAGATGCGTACGGCGCGCTCGGTCAGCCGTTTGCCGATCAGGGCGCCCAGCCACCCGCCGATGACCGAGCCAAGCAGCATGGGCACGCAGGCCCACCACCACACCATGGCGAAGCCGATGAACACGCACGCCGCCGCGAGGTTCGCGACGGCCAGCATCGCGGTGCGGATCGCAAACAGCTCGCGCGGCCGGATATTGGCCAGCAACCCGTAGAGCGCGGTGGTGATGAGGCCGACGCCGCCGCCGAAGTAGCCGCCATAGACGCCGAGCAGCGCCTGAACGGCGAGCAGCGTCGGCCGGCCGATGACGATACGCGAGTGCAGCCAGTCGGCAGCGCGCTTTCCGAACAGCATCACCGCGAAGGCGAAGAGCAGCAGCCACGGGATGATGATGTCGAAGGTTTCGGTCGGCGTCAGGACGAGCAGGAGGCTGCCCGCAAGCCCGAAAATGAAAGTCAGCGTGGCGAGCACATG
>JAGHZY010000005.1:126977-139618 GCA_017745175.1 Sphingopyxis sp.
AGCGTCGCGAAGGTTCCGCCGCCGGCCAGCGCATTCATCGCGCCGCCGAGCATGCCCGCGCCCGCGGCGATAAAAATCGTCGATGGATCGATCATGACAGGGTCCGGCCTCGTTCCAGTTGCAGGCCGTCATCGACCGTCGGGAGGGTCTTTCGCTGCGCTGTCCCGGTGGGTCAAGTGCGGGACGCCGATACGGCGGCGCACAATGCGCGGCCTCGTCCGTTTGAGTGATGCGGGGCGTTCGCCGCCTGCCTAGGACGACGGGAAATCCGAAACAGGCAGATGGAGTGGGATGACCGTGCAACGCAATCTGGATTTGCGCTTTGTCGTGATCGGCGCAGGCATGTCGGGGATATTGGCGAGTATCCGGTTGCGCGAAGCCGGTTTTGACAAGGTCACCTTGCTCGAAAAGGCGCATACGATCGGCGGCACCTGGCGCGAGAATCGCTATCCGGGGCTCAATTGCGACGTTCCGGCGCATGCTTATACGTACAGTTTCGCGCCCAACGCCGAATGGAGCAGCTATCTGGCGCCGGGCCGCGAAATCCAGGACTATTTCGAGGATGTGACCGATCGCTTCGGCCTGCGCGAGATCGCTCATTTCGGGCAGGAGGTCGATAGCTGCACTTATGAGAACGGCGTCTGGACTGTCACGACCCGGGCGGGGATGGCCGTCGAGGCCGATATCGTGATCACCGCGACGGGCGTGCTCCATCATCCGCGGATGCCCGGGATCGAGGGGCTGGACAGCTTTGCCGGGACCGTCGCGCACAGCGCCCGCTGGGACGATGCGATCGCGCTTGACGGCAAGCGCATCGGCGTCGTCGGCAGCGGCTCGACGGGCGTCCAGCTCGTTTCGGCGCTCGCCGGCCGCGCGGGCAAGCTCGGCCATTTCCAGCGCTCGCCGCAATGGATCATGCCGATGCCGAACACGCCCTATACCGAGGAGCAGCGCGAGGCTTTCCGTCGCGACCCGGCGCTGATCGACGCGGTTCGCTACGATCCCGAATATCAGGCGAATGTGCTGCGCTTCACTGCGGGCATCATCAAACCCGACAGCGAAGAGATGCATATCATCGAGACGATCGTGCGCGACAATCTGGAGCAGGGTGTCGCCGACCCGGTACTGCGCGAGCGGCTGCGCCCGAATTACCGCGCGGCGTGCAAGCGGCTGATCTTCTCGCCCGACTATTATCAGGTCGTGCAGCAGCACGACGTCGATATCGTGATCGAAGGGATCGAGCGCATCGAACCCGAAGGCATCCGGACCATCGACGGCGTGCTCCACGAACTCGATCTGATCATTCTTGCGACGGGTTTCCACGCCGACCGCTTCATCCGTCCGGCGGTGGTGACAGGGCGCGATGGCGCGTCGCTCGACGAGATATGGGCGAAGCACGCGACCGCGTACAACGCGATCTCGCTGCCCGACTTCCCGAACTTCTTCTTCCTGAACGGCCCGACGGGACCGGTCGGCAATTTCTCGCTGATCGATGTCGCCGAGCGTCAGTGGGGCTATATCGAGCAGCTTCTCGACAAGGTGACGAGCGGCGAATGCGCCGAAATCTGCGTCACCCCGGACGCGATGGCGCGCTACGACGACGCGCGCACCGAGGCTGCGAAGGGCACGATCTTCGCCTCGGGCTGTTCGAGCTGGTATCTCGGCAAGGATGGCGTGCCGATGACCTGGCCTTGGAGCTACGGCCATTTCGCCGAGGTGATGGCGAAGCCCGACTTCGGCGATTTCGAGATGGTCGGGGCAAAAGTTCAGGCCTGAATTGACCTGTCAATTTTCGCCGCCCCGGATCAAGTCCGGCGTGGCGAAAATGGAAATCGTCGGCGGGTTGCCTACTGCCGCTGCGACGAGATATTGCCGCCGTCGACGACCAGCTCGGGCGGCGGTGATATAGCTTGCCTCGTTCGACAGCAGGAAACGCACGACGCGGCCGATCTCCGCCGGGTCGCCCAGCCGTTCGAGCAGGATGCGCCGCTCGAACCAGCCCTCGGGCAGATTGTCGACCGCGGGCTGCATCATCGGCGTCCGGATCTGCCCCGGCGACACTGCGTTGATCCGGATATTGTCGCGCGCCAGCCGGTCGGCGAGCGCGCGGATCAGCGAGAGCATCCCGCCCTTCGCCGCGCTATAGATCGGGTTGACCGCATTGCCGAGCGTCGCGTTGATCGACGCGATGCCGACTACCGCCGAGCCCGGATTGGCCGCGAAATCGCCATAAAGCTGCTGCGTGAGCAATGCGAGCGGGCGGAGGTGCGTGTTGATCCCGGCATCCCAGCTTTGCGGCGTGATACCCTCGAGCGAACCCATGTCGACGATTCCCGCCGCATGGACGAGCCCGCCGAGCGGCCCGAGCGCCGAGCGGCTCGCGTCGATCGCTGCGGCATAGGCGGCGATATCGGTCAGGTCGATCGCGACCGGCAATGTCTTCACCCCGAAGCGATCCGCGATTGCGTCTGCCTGCGCCGTGGCCTTGCTGCCGTCGATGTCCCACAGCGCCACATTGCGGCCCACCGCCGCAAGCGCTTCCGCCGCGGCGAGCCCGATGCCCGATGCGCCGCCGGTGACGATGACGGCGGTGCCGGGCGCGCCAAGCGCGGGGGAAAGACTGTCCTCAACCATGAAAGCGATTCTCCAACGTGCGAAACGATCGCGGCACCATGTCACGCATTTGAATCGATAGGGAAGAGAAAATTGCCATATTGCGCAAATTGCCATGGATTTTTTTCGCTAATGTCGTAGCATATTCACGAAAATTCTACGCAAATGATCAATGACGGGAGTGGCTATGACGAATCCGGCAATTGCGGTTGTGACGGGCGCCAGTCGCGGCGCGGGCAAGGGCATCGCGATCGGGCTCGGGGAGAAGGGGATGACGGTGTTCGTCACCGGACGCAGCGTCGACCAGAGCGATGCGGTCGGCTGGGACGGCAAACCGCTCGCGGGAACGATCCACGAGACCGCGGCGGCAGTAACCGCGGCGGGGGGCAGGGGGGTCGCGGTCGCTTGCGACCATGGCGACGACGCCCAGATCGCGGCGCTGTTCGACCGCGTGCGCGCCGAGGCCGGTCGGCTCGATATTCTCGTCAACAACGCGACGCACATCCATCACCAGCTGATCGAGCAGGCGCCCTTCTGGGAGAAGGAACTGGCGGCGGTCGGCATCATCGATGTCGGCTTGCGCTCGGCCTATGTCGCGAGCTGGCATGCGGCGAAGATGATGGTCGGACAGCGCTCGGGGCTGGTCGCTTTCACCTCCTCCTTCGGCGCGAGCTGCTATATGCACGGGCCCGCCTATGGCGCGCAGAAGGCTGGCGTCGACAAGCTGGCGCACGACATGGCGGTCGATTTCCGCACGCACGGCGTGCGGGCGGTGTCGATCTGGCTGGGCCCCCAGATCACCGAGCGCGCGCTGAACGCCGCCGAGGTGCACAAGGAACAATATGAAGGCTTTATGGCGATGGCGGAGATGCCGCAATTCACGGGGCATATCATTCATGCGATCGCCGGAGACCCGGCGGGGGACGAGCTGTCTGGCCGCACCCTGATCGGCGCCGAGATCGCGGGGCGCTACGGCATCACCGACCGCGGCCGGACCCCGCCGTCGCACCGCGAAATGCTCGGTAGTCCGCCCGAGCCCAATCCGGCGGTTGTGTATTAGTCCGCCGTCGCCGCGCTCCGCCCCGCCATGCGGCCGAAGAAGGTGCAGTCGGCGAGACTGAGGCCCGAGCTGTAGCCATGCCCCCAGCGCGGGAGCCCCGAGGTCGCACGGCCCGCAGCATAGAGGCCGGGAACGATATGGCCGGCGCGATCGAGCACTTCGCCCGACGGGCGGGTGTTGAGACCGCCGAGCGTGAAGAAGGAAAAGAAGCTCGTTGTGACGTTGAGTTCGAGCGCGGCGAACGGCCCTTCATCCAGCACCTTCAGCCATTCGGGCGCCTTGCGGAATATGGGGTCGCGACCTTCGGCGGCATAGCGGTTGAAGGTGCGGACGGTGGCTGCGAGCGTGTCTTCCGGCAGGCCGAGTTCGCGTTCGACCTCTTCCCAGCTGTCGCCGACCGCCGCGATCCCGATCCGCGCGAGATCGAGCGGCCGCGCGAAAATCGCGTTGTCGACGAGCAGGAAAATGCGGTCGCCGGGCTGGTCGAGCATCGTCCGGCTGACGCGGCCGTGGTAACAATCCTCATTGATGAAGCGCTGGCCGCGTTCGTTGACGAAAATCCCCTTCACGAGGCTTTCGGGCATGATCCACGGGCAGGTGGTGAAGAATTCGTCCATGTGGATCGCGTCGCCGCCCGCGCCCATGCCCATCAAAATGCCCGAACCATTGTCATTCTCGCCGATCGGCTCGCTCAGGCGCAGCGTCTGCGGGGCGTGGCGGCGGAGCATGTCGTCGTTCATGCAGAAGCCGCCGGTCGCGAGCATCACGCCTTTGCGTGCGCGAATAAATCGCGGCTGGCCGTCGATGCGGACGACCAGACCGGTGACGCGGCCATCGGCATCGGCGATCAGCGATAACACGCGTGCATCGCATTGCACCTCGACGCCCAACGCCCGGACGCGCGCCTCGAATATGTCCATGAGCTTGCGCCCGCCGCCCCAGCCCATGAACTGGATCGTGTGCCCGCGCGGCGCAGGCGCTGCGGTCTCGGAGAAGGGCCAGGCGGCCTCGCTGCCCGACCAGATCAGCGTGTCGTCCTCGGCGGGTTCGATAATCTTGCCGGGCAGGAAACTGCCCTTGTAGGGCACACCCTGACCCTTCAGCCATTGATAATGGGCGAGGCTTTCGCGTGCGTAGAGCGCGATCTTCGCGGCGTCGGCGTCGGGGCCGCCTGCCATCGTCAGATAGGTTTCGAGCGCTTCGGTCGAATCCTCGAACCCCGCGGCGCGCTGCGCGTCGGTGCCGCCCCCGCCGCCGAGATAGATTTCGCCGCCCGACAGCGCCGAGGCGCCGCCGCTGCCTGACGCCGCCTCGAACAAGGTCACCGCGGCGCCCGCTTCCGCTGCCTCGATCGCGGCGCAGGCGCCCGCTGCACCAAAGCCGACGATCGCGACATCGGTTTCTTCGTCCCACCGTTCGACCCGTTCGTGGGCGAAGGGGCGAGCGGCGGTGAAATCGCTCATGCGGCGGTCTCGCGCGCCTTCAGCATGTCGAGCGCGACGTCGACGATCATATCTTCCTGTCCGCCGACCATCTTGCGGCGGCCGAGTTCGACGAGGATCGTGCACGTGTCGAGGCCATAGGTTTCGGCCGCTTTTTCGGCGTGGCGCAGGAAGGACGAATAGACCCCCGCGTAACCGAGCGCGAGCGTTTCGCGGTCGACGCGCACCGGACGGTCCTGCAGCGGGCGCACCAGATCCTCGGCGGCGTCCATCAGCTTGTTGACGTCGCAGCCGTGGTTCCAGCCCTTGCGGTCGGCGGCGGCGATGAAAACTTCCAGCGGGGCATTGCCCGCGCCCGCGCCCATGCCGGTGAGGCTGGCGTCGATGCGCACCGCGCCCGCCTGCGCCGCGACGATGCTGTTCGCGGTGCCGAGCGAGAGATTATGATGCGCGTGGATACCGCGCTGCGTTTCGGGTTTCAAAACTCGGTCATAGGCTTCGAGCCGCGCCTTGACCCCGTCCATGTCGAGCGCGCCGCCGCTGTCGGTGACATAGACGCACGCCGCGCCATAGCTTTCCATCAGGAGAGCCTGCTGCGCGAGCGCCTCGGGCTCGATCATATGGCTCATCATCAGGAAGCCCGATACGTCCATGCCGAGGTCGCGCGCGATGCCGATATGCTGCTTCGACACGTCGGCCTCGGTGCAGTGCGTCGCGACGCGCACCGATCGCACGCCAAGGTCATAGGCGCGGCGAAGTTCTTCGACGGTGCCGACGCCGGGCAGGATCAGCGTGGTGAGCACCGATTTCGTCAACACCGAAGCGACGGCCTCGAGCCATTCCCAGTCGGTGTGTGCGCCGAAGCCGTAGTTGAAGCTCGCGCCATTGAGACCGTCGCCATGCGCGACCTCGATCGCGTCGACGCCTGCTTCGTCGAGCGCCCTGGCGATCGCCTGCACATGGTCGATCCCGTACATGTGGCGGATCGCGTGCATCCCGTCGCGCAGCGTGACGTCCTGGATATAGAGCTTGTCGCCCGCCTCGACGTTGAATGTCTTCGTCATGCGGTCACCTTCTTTCCGTCGCGGATGCGTTCGGCCAGCAGTTCGCCGGTCGCCTTCGCTGCCGCGGTCATGATGTCGAGATTGCCCGAATAGGGGGGCAGATAGTCGCCCGCGCCCTCGACCTCGAGCAGGATCATCGTCTTGATGCCCGTAAATTCGCCGCGGCCCGGAATCTTGAGCTTGTTGTTGTCGCCGAAGCGCTCGAACTGGACTTCCTGCTTGAGCCGGTAGCCGGGCACATAGGCCTGCACCTTCTTCACCATGGCCTCGACCGACGCACGGATCGTGTCCTCGTCGGCGCCTTCGGACAGGGTGAAGACCGTGTCGCGCATGATCATCGGCGGCTCGGCGGGGTTGAGGATGATGATCGCCTTGCCCTGCGCCGCGCCGCCGACCTTTTCGATCGCGCCCGCCGTGGTGCGGGTGAATTCGTCGATATTGGCGCGCGTTCCGGGACCCGCCGAGCGCGACGACACCGATGCGACGATTTCGGCATAATGAACCGTCGCGACCTGGCTCACCGCGGCGACCATCGGGATCGTCGCCTGTCCGCCGCACGTCACCATATTGACGTTGCCGGCGTCGAGATTGGCTTCGCCGTTTACGGTCGGGATCGTATAGGGGCCGATCGCGGCGGGGGTGAGGTCGACGACCTGCTTGCCGTCGGCGCGCAGCGCCGTGTCATGGACCTTGTGCGCGTAGGCGCTGGTCGCGTCGAAGACGATGCCGATTTCGGGGTAAACGTCCATCGCCCTCAGGCCATCGAGCCCCTCGTACGTCGTCGCGACGCCGCGCTCGCGCGCCATCGCGAGGCCTTCGGAGTTCTCGTCGATGCCGACGACCGCGACCAGTTCCATATTCTGCGGATATTTGATCATCTTGATCATCAGGTCGGTGCCGATATTGCCCGAACCGATGATCGCTGCCTTCACGCGGGTCATGGTTGTTCCTTATACAAAGCGTGCGACGCAGTGGCCGAGCGTGCGGCGGCCGTCGCCGAGGATCATTTCGAAACAGTCGCCCTTCACCGCGGGCGCGAGCGGCACGAGGCTGCCCGAGAGGATGATGTCACCGGCGTCGAGCGTGACGCCATGGGCGCCTAGCGTGTTCGCGAGCCAGGCAACGGCCTGCGCCGGGTCGCCCTGTGCCGCATGGCCATAGCCCTCCGATAGCGGGGCGCCATTCTTCGCCACCGCGACATGCAGGTTCGGCAGGTCGAGCGCGCACGGATCGAGGCGTTGTTCGCCGAGAACGAAAACCCCGCAGGATGCGTTGTCGGCAACGGTGTCGACAATGGCGATCTGCCAGTCGGTGATGCGGCTGTCGACGATCTCGAAACAGGGCGCGATGCTGGCGGTTGCCGCGATTACATCGGCGGCGGTTACCCCGGGACCGTTGAGGCTGTCCTTCAGGATGAAAGCGATCTCGGCTTCGGCGCGCGGCGCGATCAGCGCTTTCGCGTCGACGTCGATATCGCCCTCGACATACATCCAGTCGGTGAGGAAGCCGAAGTCGGGCTGGTGGACGCCCAGCATGTCCTGCACCGCTTTCGAGGTCACGCCGATCTTCTTGCCAACGACGCGCTCGCCGTCCGCCAGCCGCCGCGACAGGAAGTCGAGGCTGATCGCATAGGCGTCGTCGATCGTCAGCGAGGCATCGCGCGCGATCAGCGGCGCGACGGTACGCCGGTCGCGCAGCGCCGTGTAGAGTTCGCGCCCGTATGTTTCAGCGATGTTCATCGAGGAACTCGATCGTATAGCGGTTGAACTCGCTGGCGCGCTCGACCTGCACCCAGTGGCCGACCTTGTTGAAGGTCACGCAGCGCACATCGTCGCAGGCCTCGAAGAAATACTGGATGCCCGAAAGCGGCATGAAGCGTTCGTTCTGTCCCCAGAAGAGGAGGATCGGGACCTTGATCTCGCCGAGCCGGGGCCGGACATTGTGCGTCCGCATCCGCGTGATCACCTCCTTGGGCTGTTTGCTCGCGACCGCGAAACGCTCCTCGACGAGCGCGTCGGTGATGTGCTTCGGGTCATGGACCAGATTTTCGCCGAGACGGCGCTGGTCGGCGAGGCTGAAGTCGGGGCTGCCGAAGGAAGAGCGCATGTCGGCGATGCCGGGCATCGCGAAATAGACGTCGAGCTCCTCGATGCAGCCGGGCGCCATCAGGATCAGCCGCTCGACGAATTCGGGATGGTCCTGCGTCATCTGGATCGCGACGCCGCCGCCCAGCGAATTGCCGATCAGCGTCGCCTTGTCGATCCCGTGCGCTTTCAGCGCCTCGTAGAGCGTGTCGGTGAACAGCGTCAGCGTATAGTCGATGTCGGCGGGCTGCGACGAGGTGCCATAGCCGATCATGTCGGGCAGGATGACACGGTAGCCGGCACCGACGAACGCATCGACATTCTGTCGGAAATTCGAGATCCCCGACGCGCCGGGGCCGCTGCCGTGGACGAACACCAGCACCGGACCTTCGCCCGTTTCCCTGATGTGGATGTCATGGCCGCCCGCGACCCGGTGTGTCGCTTCCTTCATCTCTCCCATCGACGTTTTCCTTTTTACATGAAGGTGAAAGCGGGCGGTTCGCCGAGCTGCGTCATCACGACGTCGGTGATGCGATTGCCGGGGTCGTTCGCGACATGCGCGCGCGCGGCATTGAGGTCGAGCCACGGCTGGATGATCGCGCTCGACATATAGATGGCGCGGCCGCCGAGGAGCTGGACCATGCCGTCGACGAGCCCGGCGAGCCGCCGCACGACGGTCGAGCTTTGATAGGCGTAGAGCGCGCGCTCCTCGAGCGTGATCGGCTCGCCGCTTTCGGATTTGGCCATCAGCCGGTCGAAGGTTGTCTGGTGCGTCAGTTCCATTTCGAGAATCTGCGCATGCGCCTTGGCGATCGCGCCGTGGAGCAAAGGGTCGGCTTTCGACGCCTTGCCGGTGTTGGTCGAGACGCGGCCTTGCATGATCTCCATCGCGGCATTCACCGCGGCGCGGGCGCCGCCGAACGCCGCAGTCGACACCGAGCGCACGAAGACCTGCGCCCACGGCAGGCGATAGAGCGGGCCGTCATTCTCGGCCTGTCCGGGGTTGTTGCAGGCGAAGCCGTCGCTCGCGCGGTGGGTGCGATGCTCGGGGACGAAGACGCGCTCGACGAGAATGTCGAAGCTGCCCGTGCCTTGCAGCCCGAAGACGTCCCACGTCCCCTCGATGACCTGATAGTCGCCGCGCGGGAGCAGGAAGGTCCGCATGTCGGGCGGGCCGCCGTCAGTGTCGAAGTTGATCGCGCCGAGCAGAACCCAGC
Source organism: Sphingopyxis sp. (assembly GCA_017745175.1). Lineage (GTDB taxonomy): Bacteria > Pseudomonadota > Alphaproteobacteria > Sphingomonadales > Sphingomonadaceae > Sphingopyxis. The sequence goes on from JAGHZY010000005.1 coordinate 136,458, forward strand.
CGCAATGCGTCGACCCCGACGAAAAGCCCCAGCGGCCCGAAAGGTAAAAGCCGCCCTCGACCTTCTCGACCTTGCCGACGGGCTGATAGGTCGACGAGACGAGCATCGCGCCGCCATTGTCACCCCACACCTCGCGCTGCGCCTCGTTGTGGAAGAGCGCGAGTTCATAGGGGTGGCAGCCGAGTACGCCATAGATCCAGCCCGTCGACATGCAGCCCTCGGCGAGCGCTTTCTGCACCTCGAAAAAGACGTTGGGGTGCATTTCATAACCACCCCAGCGCTTCGGCTGCAGGATGCGGAAGAAACCGGCGTCCTGCATTTCGGCTACGGTTTGAGCCGGGACATTGCCGTCGAGCGTCGTCTGGCGCGCGCGCGCCCTCAGCGTAGGGACCATCGCACGCGCGCGCGCGATCAGCGTTTCGGGGGTAGGCGGGGCGGTGTCGGCGGCCTGCTGCGGGGCGGTAGCCATATGCTCTCCTCGGGATGTTTTGTGCGCTTGCGGGAGGCCGCATCGCGATATTGCTCCTGTATTCGTAGTGAATGATGTATTTTTCTACGCAAGCTGTCAATCCGGATTTTGCGCAAAAGGCCGTCTCCGGTCATTTGGAGACGCGAGCTGCGTATCGGGGAGCGCGGCCGCGCCACGCAAAGGGTCGCTCGCCGTAACGGCGTTCGCGGCTTCGGGCGGGCGGTGCCGGCGCGATAAGCGCAGCTGCGTGCGATCAAAATCACGGTTTGCGTAATTATTTGAGTAAAATTTTACGTATCATACTTGATGTGCTCTAGGTTCGCTTGTAGCTTGCGCTCGATTCAGGGTGCTGGAGCGCCCGTCCGCAGGGGATGAGTGAATGGCAATCAGGTTGCTGGCCTATGTTGTGATCGATACGGCCGATGTCGAAGCTTGGCGCGCCTATGGCGAGCGCGTTCTGGGAATGCAGGCGACCGAACGTGAAGGCGATTTGCGTCTGCGCATGGACGAGCGTCCGTTCCGCATGCTGATCCGCAAAAGCGACGGCGAGCGTTTCCATGCTGCCGGGCTCGTCTATCCCGACAAGGCCGCGTTCGATCGCGGCATCGCGGGTCTCCGCGACGCGGGCGTTGCGGTTGAGCCGGCGTCGGAGGCGGAGGCGAAGGATCGCCATGTCGTCGAATTCGTCCGCTGTATCGACCCGTCGGGCAACCGGCTCGAAATCGGCTGGGGCCGTGTCGTCGACGGCGCGCCCTTTGTCTCGCCCGCGGGCGTCTCCGAATTCGTCACCGGCGAGATGGGGATGGGGCATGTCGTCTTCCCCGCGACAAAGCTCGCCGAGACGCGCGCCTTCTATGTCGAGCTGCTCGGCTTCGGCGACAGCGACGAGATGCGCGTGTACATGCAAGGCGGTCCCGACGATCCCGGGCTCGGCATGCATTTCCTCCATTGCGACAATCCGCGCCACCACACGGTCGCGCTCGCCGAATTCCCTGTGCCGAGCGGCCTTGTCCACATGATGGTCGAAGTGCCCGGGCTCGACGATGTCGGCCGCGCGCTCGACCGCGCGAAGGCGGCGAACGTCCATATCTCGTCGAGCCTCGGCCGGCATATGAACGACAAGATGGTCAGCTTCTACATGCGTACGCCCGGCGGCTTCGACATCGAATATGGCTTCGGCGGTATCCGGCCCGACTGGAACAGCTTCACCCCGACGATCAGCATCAAGGAAGACGAATGGGGTCATCAATGGGATTTCGGCGGCTGACGCCGCGCAGACCCTGATCCCTTTATCGGAGAGAGATATCATGCCCACCCACGAGAAAATGGTCCGCGCCGTCGAGCGCTATGTCGAGGCGTTCGACAAGGGCGACGCCAAAATGGCGTCGGATCTCTATGCCGACGACGCGACGGTCGAGGATCCGATCGGCACCCCGATCCATCAGGGCCGCGACGCGATCCACGCCTTTTATTCGATGTCGATGCAGGCGGGTGCCAGGCTTCGGCTCGACGGGCCGGTGCGCACCGGCGGCGACTATGCCGCCTTCGCCTTCACCGTGCTCGTCGACTTCGGCGGGCCGAAGGAGATCGAGGTGATCGACACGTTCAAATTCGACGCCGAAGGCAAGGTGACCGAGATGCGCGCCTTCTGGGGTTCCGCGAACATGCGCGCGGTCGAGGCCTGATATGGTCCGCGAAGCCGCGATCGTCGCGACCGCGCGCACCGGGGTGGGCAAGGCCTATCGCGGCGCGCTCAACGATACCGAAGCGCCGGTGCTCGCTGCGCATGTGATCGACGCCGCGGTGTCGCGCGCCGGGATCGACCCCGCGCGCGTCGACGACGTCTATCTCGGCGTCGGCAATCACTGGAACACGCAAAGCTACAATCTTGGCCGGCTCGCGGTGCACGGCTCGGCGCTTCCCGACACCACGGGGGGCTTCACGCTCGACCGTAAATGCTCGTCGGGGCTGAACGCGCTCGCGCTCGCCGCGCGCGGCATCATTGCCGACGAGATCGACGTCGCGGTCGCGGGCGGGATGGAAAGCATCTCGCTGACGCTCAACAAGCACGCGCCGCAGTTCCGAAACCGTTCGGAGTTCATCAAGGCCGCCGATCCGCACGCCTATATGGCAATGATCGAGACCGCAGAGATCGTTGCCGAACGCTACGGCGTCAGCCGCGAGGCGCAGGACGAATTTTCGGCGATCAGCCAGCAGCGCGCAGCGGCTGCGCAGATCGCGGGCCGTTTCGCCGACGAGATCGTGCCGATCACCGTCGACAAGGCGCTGTTCGACAAGGAAGGCAATGAGACCGGCAAGGAAGCGGTGACGCTCGCGCACGATGAGGGCGTGCGCAGTGACACGACGGCCGAAAAACTCGCCGCGCTCAAGCCCGTGTTCAGGGACGGGCTGGTCGTCAGGGAAGGGCGGCATATCACCGCGGGGAATGCCAGCCAGCTGTCGGACGGCGCCTCGGCGCAGGTGCTGATGGAGCACAAGGGGCAGCGCATCGTCGTCACCGGCGACTACAAGCGGTTGCCGGATCGGACGGCGCAGCCGTTCGAGCTTGCCGAGTGCGACCTCCTGGTCACCGAAGCGACCTTCGGTCTGCCGGTGTTCCAACACCCCGATCCGCTCGACGAGATCGGCCGGCTGCTGCGTTCGGCCGCCGCGTTTCCGGACCGGGCGCATG
>JAGHZY010000060.1 GCA_017745175.1 Sphingopyxis sp.
ATGTCGCACGGCTCGGCGTCCAGTTCGACCGCGTCCGTGCCGGCCAGATCCTCGGCGTCAGCGGCCGCACGCTGCGCTCGCCGCCCTTGCTGGTCATTCCCGTCTATTCGATCGACGGCATCCCGCAGGTGTTCGAGCAGCGTAGCGCGTGGCAGCGCGCGTGGGCCGAATATAATATCGGGCAAAGTGCGATCGACTATGTCCGCACGGCCGGCACCGGCGCCGACACCTTGCTGCTCAATTCGGGTCAGACCGGGCGCCGCGGCCGCGTCTGGTGGCGCGTGATCCTCGACCAATATGGCGCCGCCGACGTGCTGACGCCGATCGCGCGCGTCGAGTACAGCTATCCCGGTGGGCCGATCAAAGGCTATTTCACCGCGCGCTTCGGCCCCGACAGCAAGCTGATCTCCAGCTTCACGATGACCGGCCCCAGTCCCGCCGCGCTGCCCGACATGATGGAGAAGGCCGTCGCGCGGATGGACCGCATCTATATCGACGCGCTTGCGGCGGGGACCCTCAGGACCGACACCTATCTCGTTCTCGAAAAACCGGTCGAGAAGGAAGACTTGCCCGAAGAGGCCGCGACCGGTGAAGATGTGCTGCCCAGCGAAACCGATGCCAGCGTACCGACCACTGCGGCGGTTGGCATCCAGAGCTTCACCGTCCAGTACAACTCACCCGACGTCGATTCGGTGACCGCGACCGAGCGCGCGGTTGCAGGGGTTGCGGGCGTCCAGTCGGCTGCGACGACCAGCCTTGCACTTGGCGGCACATCGGTGATGCGGGTGACCTTCCGCGGCGATATATCCGCGCTTCGTACCGCGCTCGCAGCCCGCGGGTTCAAGGTACAGGAAGGCGGCGGGCAGCTCAGGATCAGCCGCTGATGGCGCGCGCATCGGGACAGATCGCCCTCCCGCTCGACTGGAGCGCCGGCGGGGCCAACGGCACGCCTCTGATCGTCGGCACCAGCAACGCCGATGCCGTGCGCTATCTGCGCCACGTATCGACGTGGCCGGTCCGCACCGCGGTGCTCGCCGGTCCGCGCGGTTCGGGGCGCAGCCTGATGGGCCGCTTGTTCGCGCAGGACACCGGCGGCCGGGTCATCGACGGCCATGGCAGCGTATCGGAAGAAGAGATCTTCCACGCGTGGAACGCCGCGCAGGCGAGCGGCACACCGCTGCTGATCATCGCCGACGCGCCGCCGGCGGAATGGAATGTCGCGCTGCCCGATCTCCGCTCGCGCCTCGCGGCGGTTCCGGTGCTGACGATCGGCGAGCCCGACGACTGTCTGGCGCGCGACCTGATCGAAGCCTTGTTTGCCCGCCGCGGCATCGTGCTCGCGCCCGGCGTTGCCTCCTACATCGTGCCGCGGATGGAGCGCAGCTATGCGATGGTTCACCGCATCGTCGCCGCGCTCGATACGGCGTCGCTCGAAAAAGGTGGCGGCATCGGCATTCGTCTTACGCGTGAAACATTACTGTCACAGGGGCTCATCGATCCCGATCTCCCCGAAAGGCAGGATGACCCGACATGTCGATAGCTGGCGGCCCCCTACGCGCAGACAATGACGCCGACACCGCGGCGACGCCCCCCCGTTTCGGTCCCGAACGCTTTTTCAACCGCGAACTCTCGTGGCTCGCGTTCAACCGGCGGGTGATGGAGGAGGCGCGCAATCCGGCGCATCCGCTGCTCGAACGCCTCCGCTTCCTGTCGATTTCGGGTAGCAATCTCGACGAATTTTTCATGGTCCGCGTCGCGGGGCTCAAGGGGCAGCAGCTGCAGGGGATCGACGATCCCTCGGCCGACGGCCGCTCGCCGGGGCAGCAGCTCGCCGAGATCGAGGCCGAGGTGAACCGCCTTGTCGACCAGCAGCAGAGCGAATGGCAATTGCTCCACCGCCAGCTCGGCGAACAGGGCATCGTCGTCCATGGCACAGGGTCGAACAAGGACGCGCTGCGCACCGCGCTTCGCCAATATTTCATCGACCAGATTTTCCCGATCCTCACGCCGCAGGTGCTCGATCCGGCGCATCCCTTTCCCTTCATTCCGAACCGCGGCCTCGGTGTCATTTTCGACCTTCAGCGCAAGGCAAGCGGCGAGACGATCCGCGAACTCGTGATGATTCCTGCATCCTTGGCGCGCTTCGTGCCCGTGCCGGGTCAGCCGGGTGCCTTCGTCCCCATCGAATATCTGATCGAGATTTTCGGCGATCTGCTGTTTCCCGGCTTCACGATCCGCTCGCTCGGTGTGTTCCGGATCATCCGCGACAGCGATATCGAACTCGAGGAAGAGGCCGAGGATCTCGTCCGCCTGTTCCGCACCGCGATCCGCCGCCGCCGCCGCGGCCGCGTGATCCTGCTCGAACTCGAAGCCGACATGCCGGGCGAGATCGCCGAGGTGCTCAATGCCGATATCCAGGGGCACGAGGCGATCGTCGCCAAGATCGGCGGTTTTATCGGGCTCGCGGCGCTGTCGGCGCTCGTCGACGTCGACCGGCCGGACCTCAAATTCCCCGCCTATTCGGCACGTTTCCCCGAACGCATCCGCGAACATGGCGGCGACTGTTTCGCGGCGATCCGTTCGAAGGACATCGTCGTCCATCACCCTTACGAGAGCTTTGACGTCGTGCTCTCCTTCCTGCGGCAGGCCGCCGCCGATCCCGACGTCGTCGCGATCAAGCAGACGCTCTATCGCGCGGGCAACCAGTCGCCGGTCATCCGCGCGCTGATCGAGGCGGCCGAGGCGGGCAAGTCGGTCACCGCTGTCGTCGAACTCAAGGCGCGGTTCGACGAGGAACAGAATCTGCTCTGGGCGAACCAGCTCGAACGCGCCGGCGTGCAGGTCGTCTACGGCTTCATCGAGTGGAAGACGCACGCCAAGATTTCGATGGTCGTGCGCCGCGAAGGGCAGGGGTATCGCACCTATTGCCACTTCGGTACCGGCAATTATCACCCGGTGACCGCGCGCATCTATACCGATTTGAGCTTCTTTACCGCCGACCCGCGCGCGGGTCGCGACGCCGCGCAGCTGTTCAACTACATCACCGGCTATGTCGAACCCGAACGGCTCGACCTCATCACCATGTCGCCGCTCAACATGCGCGCGCATCTGTCCGAGCTGATCGACGCCGAAACGGCGGCGGCGAAGGCGGGCCTGCCGTCGGGCGTCTGGGCCAAGATGAACAGCCTCGTCGATCCCGACATCATCGACAAGCTCTACGAGGCGAGCGCCGCGGGTGTGCCGATCGAGCTGATCGTGCGCGGAATCTGCTGCCTGCGTCCGGGTGTGCCGGGACTTTCCGAAACGATCCGCGTCAAGTCGGTGGTCGGCCGCTTTCTCGAGCACAGCCGCGTCTGGGCCTTCGCGAACGGCGCGCCGCTGCCGCACCGCACTGCGAAACTCTACATCAGCAGCGCCGACTGGATGCCGCGCAATTTCGACCGCCGCGTCGAATATATGATCCCGATCGAGAACCCGACGGTGCACGACCAGATACTCGACCAGGTGCTCGTCGCGAACCTGATCGATAATGAACAAAGCTGGATCCTGCAGCCCGACGGCACGTCGGTGCGTGTGATGCCGGGCGACAAGCCCTTCAACCTGCATCATTATTTCATGAACAACCCCTCGCTGTCGGGCCGCGGCACGGCGCTTCACAAGCGCCAGGATGTCCCGACGCTCGCTTTCGACATGCGTGAAGATTGAGGCGGATTTGAGCTTTCTGCGTACCTCGAAACAGGCGGTCAGGCGATCCGCAGTCATCGATATCGGCTCCAACTCGGTGCGTATCGTCGTCTATGAGGGGCCCGCGCGCGCGCCGGCGGTGATTTTCAACGAAAAGGTTGCCGCCGGTCTCGGCCGCGGGCTCTCGGTCGATGGCCGCATCGCGCCCGAGGATGCCGAGCGCGGCCTCACCGCGCTTCGCCGCTATGCGCTGCTCGCGAAGCATATGGACGTGAAGGACGTGCAGTGCGTCGCCACCGCCGCAGTGCGCGATGCGCTGAACGGCCCCGATTTCATCGCCGCGGCCGCCGAGGCAGGGCTGGCGATCCGGCTCTTGTCGGGTGAGGAAGAGGCGGAAGCCGCCGGGCATGGTGTGCTCGCGGCGATTCCCGAAGCGCGCGGAATCGCGGTCGACCTCGGCGGCGGCAGCCTCGAACTTGCCGAGGTATCGGACGGCGCGGTGGGCCGGCGCGTGTCCTTCCCGCTCGGCGTGCTCCGCCTGCCGGCGTTGCGCAAGGATGGCGATCAGGCGTTCGAGCGCGCGGTCCGCAAGATGCTGCGCGCGGCCGGCTGGCCCGGCGACGGCCTGACCGGCCTGCCGCTCTATCTCGTCGGCGGGTCGTGGCGCGCGCTCTCGCGTCTCGATCTCGAACTCACCAAGGACCCGCTCGCGGTGCTCGACCAGCACACGCTGCCGCGCACGGCGCTGCGCCGCCTGATCCGTGCGACCAGGAGAATGAGTTTCGAAGACTTGCGCGCGATTCCGGGCATGGCGTCGAACCGCGCTGCGGCGCTGCCCGACGCGGCGGCGCTGCTCGCGGCGCTGGTCAACATTCTCGATGTCCCCGAAATGACCGTCTCGTCGTCGGGACTTCGCGAAGGGCTGCTTTATCAGGCGCTCGATGCGGAGACACGCGCGCAGGATCCGCTGATCGTCGCCGCCGAATTCGAGGGGCGGCGTCTCGCGCGTTTCGCGCCGCACGGCCGCGCGATCGCCGACTGGATCGCGCCGCTTTTTCAGGACGAAACGCCGGCCGACAGCCGCGTGCGCCTCGCCGCGAGCCTGCTCAGCGACGTCGCTTGGTCGGCGAACCCCGATTTCCGCGCCGAGCGCGGGACCGAGATCGGACTTCATGGCAACTGGCGCAGTATCGACATTCCGGGGCGTATCCTGCTCGCGCGCGCACTTTACGCGGGCTTCGGCGGCGCCGACGCCGAATTCCCCGCAATGGGCAGCCTCGTCTCGCCCGAGCGGCTGGCGCGTGCGCGGCAATGGGGTCTTGCCATCCGTCTCGCGCAGCGCCTGACCGGGGGAGTCGAGGCGCCGCTCAAGGCGAGCGGTATTGTGCTCGCCGACGGCAGGCTCAAACTGGGGCTCGATGCCGGCTGGCATCATCTGGCGGGCGAATCGGTCGAGCGCCGCCTGCGCGTCCTTGCGCAGGCGCTCGACGCGAAGCCGGAGCTGGTCCTGCTCTAGGCCGTCGCCCCCGCGAAGGCGGGCGCCGTTGTCGGTGTTCCAGGACCTGGCAAGGACAAGCCTCCAGCGGCCCCGCCTTCGCGGGGGCGATGGGAGAACTAGACTTCGGCTGCGGTCGCGGCGTCGATCTCGCTCATCACCAGCTTGCCGTTCTTGACGGCAAAACCCATCCGGCCTTCGACGAGATCGAGCGCCGCGTGGCCGAACACGTCGTAGCGCCAGCCCTGCATCATCTGGATACCGTCGCGTGCGCCCGCGGCGAGTGCTTCCAGATCGTCGCTGCGAGCGATCAGCCGCGCCGCGACATTCAGTTCGCGCGCCCGGATCTTGAGCAGGAGCTTGAGGAGATCCGCAACCAGCGTACCCTCCTTGCCGAGTCCGGGGCCGCGCGGCGCGCGGTCGGGCATATCGTCCTTCGACATCGGCTTGGCACCGGCGATCGCGTCCATCAGCCGGCCACCGATATCGTTCGTCCGCCACGTCGCCGACAGCCCGCGAACGCGGCCGAGCCCGTCCTGGTCCTTCGGCGGATGCGCTGCGAGGTCGGCGAGCGTCTCGTCCTTGACGATGCGGCCGCGCGGCAGATTCTTGTTCCGCGCCTCGCGCTCGCGCCACGCGGCGAGCGCCTGCAGGCGGCCGAGCACATCGGCCTTGCGCGTCGGAATCTTGATCCGTTGCCATGCCTTTTCGGGGTCGACGCTGTAATTGGCGGGATCGGCGAGCTTCTCCATTTCCTCGTCGAGCCAGTGCCCGCGCCCGGTCTTGATGAGCTTGTCGAGCATCATCGGGAAGATTTTGGCGAGGTGCGTGACGTCGCCGATCGCATAATCGATCTGGCGCTTGTCGAGCGGACGGCGGCTCCAGTCGGTAAAGCGCGCGCCCTTGTCGAGCTGCACCCCGATCCACGCCTCGACGAGGTTCGAATAGCCGACCTGTTCGGCCTGGCCGAGCGCCATCTGGCCGATCTGCGTGTCGAAGATCGGATGCGGGGTCTTGCCGGTCAGGTTGAAGATGATTTCGACATCCTGCCCGCCCGCGTGGAAGACCTTCAGCATATCCTCATTCCCGACGAGCAGGTCGAGCAGCGGCTTCAGATCGATGCCGGGCGCCATCGGGTCGATCGCCGCGGCATGGTCGCGGTCGGCCACCTGGATCAGGCAAAGCTCTGGCCAGAAAGTATTTTCGCGCATGAATTCGGTGTCGACCGCGATGAAATCGCTGTTCCGGATGAGGTCGCAGAATTCGACGAGCGCGGCGTTGGTTTCGATCAACGGATGGACTTGCATAGCGCGCCTATACAGCTAGTTGATACGAACGGGCAGGAAAAATTGCCCGCGCTCTTCGGGTTGCGGAGCCGGAACACCGGCCGGGGAAAAAGACGAAGGGATTTGAGGCATGATGTGGCTTGGCTGGGCGTTCGCCGCGCTCGCTTTTGTGCTGCTTTTCGGCCAGTATCTGGCGGGGCAGGCGGATATTTTCCTCTCGATCGCCAATCCGCGACCGCTCGACGAGGAATCGATGGTCGTGACGCTGAAGGGCTGGGGCTTCGCCGCCCATGCCGCGCAACCCTTCGTGACGCCCGAGTCCGATCATGGCCTCTGCGACGTCCGCCTGTTCGCGACGCGGCGCCAGATGCTCGTCGCGATCGCGACCTTCGGCTTCCTGCGCCCGGTGACCGTCGCATGGCGCGCCCATGCGGGCGTCCTGCCGCTGGGAGACGCCTGATGCCGATCGTGCAGTTCGGCAGCGAGGGGCGCTGGACCAATTATCACGGCACCGGGACCTGCGAGGCGGCAACGCGCTTCGCACTGCGCAGCGGCGATGCCGAGCGCGGCCGCGATGAGATCGCGATTGCCGCAAGGTCGGTGCAGGACTGGCTTGCCCGGGCGGCCGCCGCGCAGCGCCGGGTCCGGCCGCTCGGAGCGGGCTGGTCGCCGTCGAACGTCAATATCAGCGCGCAAAGCTGGCTGCTCCACACGCGCCGTTTCAACCGCTGCTTCCGGATTGCCGCCGGCGAGGTACGGCCCGGCGTCGATGCCGCCGCCCTGATGCTCGTCGAGGCCGGCGCGCTCGTCGACGAGGTCTCGGACAAGTTCGAGGCGCAGGGGCGCTCGCTCTGGACCAGCGGCGCGGGCAACGGCCAGACCTTCGCCGGTGCGTGCGCGACGGGCACCCATGGCTCGATGATCGCGCATGGAGGTATCCAGGACCATATCCGTGCAGTGCAGATCGTCACCCCCGGCGGCATCCACTGGATCGAACCCGCCGCGGGTGTGATGAGCGACGCCTTCGTCGCCGCGACGGGTTCGACGCCGATGCGCGACGACGATGCGTTCGCCGCGGCCCAGCTTCCTGTCGGTTCGCTCGGCATCGTCACGGCGCTCGTCGTCGACAGCGTGCCCAAATTTCTCGTTCGCCCGATCCAGAATCTGCGCAAGGTCGATTGCGCCGCGCTCGACTGGCTCGCCGCGGGCGATTTCCGGCGCTTCTCGGCCGCCTATGCGCTCGATCAGGACCCCGATTTCGTCCAGATGATCGTCAATCCGTACAAGCCGTTCAAGCGTCCGGCGATGCTGCGTTTCCTCTATCGCGAGCCATGGCGCGACGATTATCCCCGCGCGACGCCGGGCCAGCTCGGTGCCGGTTATGACGCGCTCAGTCTGCTCGGGCGGCTGCTCAACGATTATCCGTGGGCACGCGGGCCGTTGCTCCAGTTCGCGATGAAGCAGGGCTATGCGAGCGGGCCCGATGTCGATGACCCGCCGGTCTATGGCAGTTGGGGCGAGGGGCTCGATACGCATCGGCCGCTAGCGGACCTGTTCAACGCGTCGGTCACCATCGACCGCGCCGACCTGCCTCGCGCCTTTGAACGCATCTGCGCCGTTTATGCGCGCCATGGCGGCTCGACCGTCGTCACCGTTCGCTTCATGGAGCGGGCGCAGGGATTGCTCGCGCCTGCGCGTTTCGCGCACAATGCAGTGATCGATTTCGACGGCCCGCGCAGCCGGCGCACCGCCGATGCCTATGCGCGCGTCGTCGAGTGCCTCGATGCGGAGGGGATCGCCTTCACGCGCCACTGGGCGAAAAGCTGCCGGCTCGATGCGGCGCGTGTCGCCGCCGACTATGGCGATGATTTTCGCCGCTGGCGCGCGGCGCGCGACCGGCTGCTGCCTGACCCGGCGCACCGCGCGCTGTTCGGCAGCGCGGTGCTCGACGGGCTGGGCCTGACCTGCTGATACCGCCTCGACCCTTGACAAATCGTTCGCCGCGCTGCCTTAGGCGCGGCCATAAATCACTCTAAAAGTGATTTCCCCAATCATTGAAAGACGATCAAGATGCACGCCTATCGCACCCACACTTGCGGCCAGCTTCGCGCCGAGGACGTCGGCCAGAATGTCCGCCTGTCGGGCTGGGTGCATCGCAAGCGCGACCATGGCGGGCTGCTCTTCGTCGACCTGCGCGACCATTATGGGCTGACCCAGATCGTCGCCGACAGCAGCGACGCGGCCTTCGCGACGCTCGACGGCCTGCGCGCCGAAAGCGTCGTGACGATCACCGGCGACGTCGTCGCGCGTTCGTCCGAAACGGTCAACGCGAACCTGCCCACGGGCGCGATCGAAGTGCGCGCGCGCGACGTCGCGGTCCAGTCGGCGGCAGTCGAACTGCCGATGCCGGTCGCGGGCGAGCAGGAGTATCCCGAGGATATCCGCCTCAAATACCGTTTCCTCGATCTGCGCCGCGAGCGCCTGCATGCCAACATCATGCTGCGCTCGAACGTGATCGCGTCGCTCCGCCGCCGCATGGTCGATCAGGGCTTTACCGAATATCAGACGCCGATCCTCACCGCTTCGTCGCCCGAGGGCGCGCGCGACTATCTGGTGCCGAGCCGCGTCCACCCCGGCAAATTCTACGCGCTGCCGCAGGCGCCGCAGATGTTCAAGCAGCTGCTGATGGTTGCGGGCTTCGACCGCTATTTCCAGATCGCGCCCTGCTTTCGCGACGAGGATGCGCGCGCCGACCGCTCGCCCGGTGAATTCTACCAGCTCGACTTCGAGATGAGCTTCGTCACGCAGGACGACGTCTTCAACGCGATCGAACCCGTGCTCGCGGGCGTGTTCGAGGAGTATGCGAACGGCAAGTCGGTGACGCCGGCGGGTTCGTTCCCGCGCATCCCGTACCGCGAATCGATGCTGAAATACGGCAACGACAAGCCCGACCTTCGCAACCCGCTGATCATCACCGACGTCTCGTCGCACTTCACCGGTTCGGGCTTCGGCCGCTTCGCCGACATCGTCGCCGCGGGCGACGTCGTGCGCGCGATCCCGGCGCCGGCGACCGCCGAGAAGAGCCGCAAGTTCTTCGACGACATGAACGACTGGGCGCGCTCCGAAGGGCATGCCGGCCTCGGCTACGTCACCCGCAAGGGTGGCGAGTTCGGTGGTCCGATCGCCAAGAACCACGGGCCGGAAAAGATGGACGCGCTCGCCGCCGAGCTCGGTATCGGTCCCGACGACGGCCTTTTCTTCGCCGCGGGCAAGGAAGCGACCGCGGCGAAGCTCGCGGGCTTTGCGCGCACCCGCGTCGCCGAACAGCTCGACCTCATCGACGCGAACAGGTTCGAAATGTGCTGGATCGTCGACTTCCCGATGTTCGAGGCCGACGAAGAGACGGGCAAGATCGATTTCAGCCACAACCCGTTCTCGATGCCGCAGGGCGAACTCGAAGCCTTGGAAACCAGGGATCCGCTCGACATCCTCGCGTGGCAGTATGACATCGTCTGCAACGGCGTCGAACTGTCGTCGGGCGCGATCCGGAACCATCGCCCCGACATCATGTACAAGGCATTCGAGATCGCGGGCTATTCGCAGGCCGACGTCGACGCGAACTTCAGCGGCATGATCAACGCCTTCAAGTTCGGCGCGCCGCCGCACGGCGGCTCGGCGCCGGGCGTCGACCGCATCGTGATGCTGCTCGCCGACGAGCCGAACATCCGCGAGGTGGTCGTCTTCCCGATGAACCAGAAGGCCGAGGATCTGATGATGAACGCGCCGGCACCGGTCAGCGACAAGCAGCTCAAGGAACTCGGCATCCGCCTCGTCGACGGCCCGAAGAGCTAAAGCGTGAGCGAACCCCGGGAGCACCGGCTGGAAACGCCGGAAGGCGATATCTGCTGGTTCGAATGGGGTACCCCGGGGCAGGGGCCTTCGCTGCTCCTGCTCCACGCGACCGGTTTTCACGCGCGCCTCTGGGATCAGGTGGTCGCCGCGGTGCCTGCGAGAACGCACGTCATAGCGCCCGACCATCGCGGCCATGGGCGAAGCTTCCGCCCCGCGACGCTCGCCGATTGGGCGGCGACTGCCGATGTCCTGCTTCCACTGCTCGACGGGCTCGGCGGCCATCCGCTTGTCGGCTGCGGGCACAGCATGGGCGCCTATGCGCTGACGCGCCTCGCGTCGCAGCGCCCGGCGGCTTTCCGCCACCTCGTCCTGATCGACCCGGTGATCATGGATCCCGCCCACTACGAAGGCGAAAGCGTCAGGCCGATCCCCGATCCTGCCGACCATCCCGTGGCGCGGCGCCGCAACGTCTGGGTAAACACCGGGGAGATGCGCACACGTTTCGCCGACCGGCCGCCCTATGCGAAGTGGGACCCGCGTGTGCTCGCCGATTATTGCACCCATGGCCTGCTTCCGGTCGCCGGGCGCGAGGAACTCGAACTCGCCTGTCCGCCCGCGCTCGAAGCCTCGGTCTATCAGAATGCGCTGCGCACCAGCCCGCACGAATGGCTGCATTATCTGTCGACACCCTCGACCGTGATCCGTGCCCCGACCGGAGACCGGGGTGGCCCGCTCGACTTTTCGCTCAGTCCGACGTGGACCGGCCTCGGCCCGGCGATCGGTGCCGCACGCGACGAACTGTGGGCCGAGCACACGCACTTCATCCCGATGGAGAACCCGGCGCGCGTAGCCGCGCTGCTCGCCGATCACCTCTGAACTTCCTGCTTTGACAGCCGTCCGGGGCTGCGATAGCCCCGTGCAGGATTCTTCTCGGGGGTGAGATGTTCGACACGCGACTGGCGCTGGCCGCCGCTTTTCTTTGCATCGCCATGCCCGCCGCGGCCGAAACGCTGACGATCAACGGCAGCGTTCCTGCCGGCGCAAACGTCAATGATGTGCTCCGCCTGTCGGTCGAGCGCTTCGAGGGCGAAGATGGCGCCGCGTTCGCGCAGCAGCTTGAAGCAGAGCTTGCGAGGGCGCAGTTCGACGGCCGCCGCTGGTACCGCATCGTCGCTCCCGAATCGGGCGCGCCCGCCGATGGCCTCGTCACGGGGACGACCCGCGCCGGCGTCGAGGAAGTTCCCGTCACGGAAAAGCGCAAGCGCTGCGTCGAGGATGACCCTGCCGACAAGAAAAAATGCCTGAAGGAGGTCAAGGTCGACATCCGCTGCCGTCTCCGAACGGTCAGCGTCGCGACCACCGTGCGGCTCGTCGCGCTCGCCGATGGTTCGGTCCGCTATACGCGCCCGCTCAATGCACGCGACCAGCAGACATATTGCCCCGATCGTGCCGCTTCGCAGTCGGTCGACGATTATATCACGGCCGCGCAGCGCGATCATGTGCGTGCGGTCCGGAACGATCTGGCCCCGCGCGACTATTCGCTCGATGTTCGCGTCGATGAAAGCACGAAAGGCCTCGCGAAACCCGCGCAGGCGGCATTCAGGAGTGCCATCCGGCTGACCAAGACCGATCAGGCCGGTGCGTGCGCCGCGTGGACCGCGCTGACGCGCGATGCCGAACCGACCACCGCGCTCGCCTTCAATCTCGGCCTTTGCGCCGAGATGCAGGGCAATTTCGACGCCGCGATCGACTGGTATGGCGAGGCGCAGCGGCAGGGTGCGCGCGGTGGCGCGATCGCCGAAGGCCTTGCCCGCATCGAGGGCAATCGCCGCGCGCTTGCCGACTGGGAGACGCGCAAACGACTGATCGGGCTGGATTGACGAAACGCGTGCAGGCTGTGCCGGAAAAGGACATCGACCTGTGCCGGTTGGCAGGATAGCCCGGCATACATTACGGAGGGCGCATGAGTATTTCCCTGTCCGACTATGAAACCGGCGCCCGATATGACGGCGACTATTCCGACGACATTGCGGCGCTCGAAGACCGGCTCGAGCGGCTGCAGGCTGCGCACATCATCCACGGCCAGCGCAGCATCATCATGTTCGAGGGCTGGGACGCGGCGGGGAAGGGCGGCATCATCCAGCGGCTGACCGCGTCGCTCGACCCCCGCTATTTCGAGGTGTGGCCGATCAGCGCCCCCAATGAGGAGGAAAAGGCGCGCCATTTCCTCTGGCGCTTCTGGAAACGCCTGCCCGGCAATCGCGAAATCTCGATCTTCGACCGCAGCTGGTACGGCCGCGTCCTCGTCGAGCGCGTCGAGGGCTTTGCGAGCGAGGCCGAATGGCGCAAGGGCTATGACGAGATCAATGAATTCGAGGCCCAGCTTACCGGAAGCCGCACCAACCTCGTCAAACTCTTCATCCACATCACGCAGGACGAACAGGACGAGCGCTTCGCCGCACGCCTCGACGACCCGTGGAAGCGGTGGAAGACCGGCACCGAGGACTATCGCAACCGGTCGAAGCGCAAGGACTATCTCGCCGCGATGGAAGAGATGTTCGCGCAGACGAATACGCGCTGGGCGCAGTGGAAGGTGATCGACGGCAATAACAAGAAGGCGGCGCGCATCGCGGCGCTGACGCATATCGTCGAAACGCTCGAGGCCGCGGTGCCCATGACGCCGTCCGATCTCGACCCGGCGGTCGTCAAGCTCGCGGCGAAGGCCTTCGGCTACAAGCCCAAAGACTAGGTTTTTCGGCCGTCTCGGCTAGCAATCCTTGCCCCTGATCGCTACATGGGGGCGATGAGCCGCGCCAAGAGATCCGACGACTGGGGTTTTCCCCGCTGGCGCCCCTATGGCTCGTCGCGCGAGACGCAGAAGGTGCGGCTGTGCGACCGGCATGGCTGCAGCGAGCCCGGCAATTGCCCCGCGCCCAAGTCGCCGAACAGCCCCGAACGCTGGTATTTCTGCGAGGCGCACGCCGCCGAATATAATCGCGGCTGGGACTATTTCGCCGGCCTTTCGGCCGAAGATGCCGCGGCTCGCGCCGCCGAGGAGGCGCAGGGCGCGCGCAGCTATGCGCGGGCGCAACATTACGCTTGGGGTGGCTCCGGCGACGGCAGCCGCAGCGCCGACGAAATGCGCGCGCTCGAGGTGCTCGACCTCGAACCCGACGCCGATTTCGAGACAACCAAAAAGGCGTGGCGCAATCTCGCCAAGGAATGCCATCCCG
The DNA here is from genome assembly GCA_017745175.1 of Sphingopyxis sp. Classification (GTDB taxonomy): domain Bacteria; phylum Pseudomonadota; class Alphaproteobacteria; order Sphingomonadales; family Sphingomonadaceae; genus Sphingopyxis. The sequence goes on from JAGHZY010000060.1 coordinate 13,551, forward strand.
ACGTGAAGCCCGGCGACGCCGAGGCGGCGAAGCGCTTCGCCGCGGGGCAGGCGGCGTTCGAGGTGTTGAAACAGGCGGAAGAGCGGAAAAGCTGGAAACCGGCCTAGCCGGCAAATCGAGGGGGGATTTTTATGCGGACGATGATGGCGACGCTGCTCGCGGGGGCGCTGGTCGCACCGGCTTTGGGGCAGCAGGCGGATTTTCGGGACCATGGCTTGAGCCGCGCCGAGGGCGCCGTCGGTATCGGCTTCACCGTCCCCTTCGGCGGCAAGCGGCAGAGCGAGCGGGCGCCGCGGCTCGAATTGCGCCTGTCGCGCGACACGATCAACTCCGACGGCAGCCGCCAGTCGCTGCGCGACGACCACCGGTTCGAAAGCCGGATCGGCATCGCGTTCGACGGCGACCGGACCTTGCTCGTCAACGGCCGCCCGGTCGAGCCCGTCCGGCGCAACAATCTGTCGACGGGCGCGGCGATCGCCATCGGCGTGGTTGCGGTGCTGGTCGTCGGGGGGCTGCTCGTCGCCGATGCCGCGAGCGACGCCTCCGAATAAGCCTCAATTATAGACGCACGCGTCCAGCCCGTCGCGCCGCACCTGGCCGATGCGCGCGGTGATCATATTGCCGTAACGACGCGTAAAACCCGACGGGCTGATCGCCTCGCGCTTCTTCGGCAGCGGCAGGATCGCGGCGATCCGGGCGGCCTCGCGCGGGGCGAGCTTCGCCGCGCCGTGCCCGAAATAGCGCTGCGCCCCCGCCTCGACGCCATAGGTGCCGATCCCGGTCTCGGCGACGTTCAGATAGACCTCCATGATCCGGCGCTTGCCCCAGATCTTCTCGATCAGGAAGGTGAACCAGACCTCGGGTACCTTGCGGAGATAGCGCGTCCAGCCGCTGCCCTGCCACAGGAAGACATTTTTCGCGGTCTGCTGGCTGATCGTCGATCCGCCGCGCATGCGCTTGCCCTTCGCGTTGCGCTCGATCGCCTGCTCGATCGCGTCGCGGTCGAAGCCGTCGTGGCTGCAGAATTTGCCATCCTCGGCGGCGATCGCCGCGCGCACCATGTTGCGGTCGATACCGGACAGGCTCTCCCAGTCCTTGGTGATCCCGTTGCCGTCGAGCAGCATCGTCAGCGTCACCGGCGGCGGCACCACGGCATAGATGAGCACCCATGCCACCGAAATCGCGATGAACCAGAGCAGCCATTTGAACGGGCGCAGATACCAGGGGAGCTTGCGTTTCTTCGCGCGGGAGGACGTCGTCATGCGCCGCAAACTAGCCGCTTGCCGGCGGGAGGCAAGCGGGGTTGATCGATCATCCGACTTCCTCGACAAGATCGGGAAAAGGGAGTGCCGAATGCCGCTTCGATCCGTCCTGCTCATCGCCGCGCTGGTAATCGCGGCGCCCGCATTCGCGGCACCCGCATTCGCGGCCGGGGATCGCCGTGACCTCTGTCCCGACCGGCCCGGGCTCGGTACGCCCGCGTGCACGCTCGATGCCGGCGCCGTGATGCTCGAGGTCGGGATCGCCGACTGGACGCTCGACCGCAATGCCGACAGCCGCACCGACAGCTTCGCCTTCGGCGACGCGTTGCTCCGCGCCGGGCTGACGCCGTCGCTCGAGGTGCAGCTCGGCTGGACGATGCTCGGCCATGTGCGCGAGCGCGACCGGGCGCGCGGCGACGTGGCCCGCCGGACCCGGACGGGCGACGTCACGCTCGCGCTGCGCCAGAATCTGCGCAACCCCGATGGCTCGGGTTTCTCGGCCGCAGTCATGCCCTATGCGACGTTGCCGGTCGGCGGCGCGGGCGTCGGCGCGGGCGACTGGGGCGCGGGGCTTATCGTGCCGGTCAGCTTCGAACTCGGCGGCATGTCGCTGGGCCTCTCGCCGCATGTCGACGCCGCGGTCGACGGTGATGGCGACGGGCGCCATCTCGCCTTTGGCTCGGTGGCCGGGATCGGCTTCGGCGTCTTGGACGATGTCTCGATGACGGCCGAACTGTCGCTGGCCCGCGACCGCGATCCCGGCGGTCATACGACCGAGGCGCTGGCGGGCCTGTCGGCCGGGTGGCAGGTCGGCGACGACAGCCAATGGGACGCGGGGGTCAATGTCGGCCTCAACCGCGACAGCCCCGACGTCGAGCTCTATTTCGGCTACGCGCGCCGCTTCTGACGCATCGAAGGCCGCTTCAGCTTTCGGGCGGTTCGTCGTCTTTCCGGCCCGATGCCAGCGAGCGCATCTTCGCTTCGGCATCGGTATCGCTGCCGCTCGTCACCAGCCATGCCATCGCCGCCGCGGCGATCAGCGACAGCAGCGCGAGCCAGTATCCGATCTCCCAATCGACCCGGATCATCGCCAGCGCGGCCTGATCGAGGCCGCTGCTCTGGCCGTTCTTCGCCGCCTCGGCGAGGATCGCGTCCCTGCTGTAGCGCCAGGTGCCGGTGAAGATGAGCGCGATCGCCGCAACCGACGTTCCGAGCACGAATTTTGCTGCCTCGCGCCCCTTCAGGAACAGCAGGACCAGCCCGCCGGCAATCGCGAGCAGCGCAAGGATCAGCCAGAGGTTGAGCGACGCGCCGTCACTCGCCTCCGCCGCCTGTCCCATCGCGGTCACCCGGCCGAAGGCGAGACCGAAGCCGCTGGCCTCGACGAGCGTCTGTCCGGAGCAGCGGACCGTCATCCACGGCAGCAGAAAGGCCAGAAGCGCGATGCCCTTGGGTATCCGGATCCATTTCCACACGAAAAATCCCCCTTCGGTCGGCCCGAAGGGGGAGGCTGGTCCTTTTGCACCCGCGAGTCAAACTGCGGGGCAGGGTGAGCGGAAAGCGGTCAGGCCGAGACGAGACGCCGGTCGCCGGCGAGCTTGAGCATCGCCTTCTGCAGCTTTTCGAAGGCGCGCACCTCGATCTGGCGGACGCGCTCGCGGCTGACGTCATAGACCTGGCTCAGATCCTCGAGCGTCTTCGGATCGTCGGTCAGGCGGCGTTCGGTCAGGATGTGACGCTCGCGCTCGTTCAGCGTTTCGAGCGCCTCGCTCAGCAGTGCGTGGCGCACGTCGCGTTCCTCGGCCTCGGCGACGCGCTCGTCCTGCAGCGGGCCTTCGTCGCCGAGCAGATCCTGCCACTGGCTGTCGCCGTCCTCGCCCATCGGCACGTTGAGCGAAGTGTCGCCGCCCATCGCCATGCGGCGGTTCATGCTGATCACTTCATCCTCGGTGACGCCAAGGTCGGTCGCGATCTTTGCGACATGTTCGGGGCTGAGGTCGCCGTCCTCGAACGCCGCGAGGTTGTTCTTCATCCGGCGCAGGTTGAAGAACAGCTTCTTCTGTGCCGCGGTCGTCCCCATCTTCACGAGGCTCCACGAGCGCAGGATGAATTCCTGGATCGAGGCGCGGATCCACCACATCGCATAGGTGGCG
>JAGHZY010000061.1 GCA_017745175.1 Sphingopyxis sp.
AACCTTCCGGATCGTCCGGCAACTGCCGCACAAGATCGCGATGGAGCATCTGCTGTACGGGACCGGGGACGAGATCCGGGCGCAGCTCGATCGCGAACGCGAAGGCCTGATGCATTGCCTGGCGACCGAGGCGTTCCGGGAGCGGGTCAGCGCCTTCGGAGGCGAGGCGACGCAGACGGGCTGAAAGGACGCAGCGGCGCCGGGCGGACGGCCGCCGCGCAGCCATGCTCGGCGGGGGCCGGGAGGTCCGCAATCTCCGCGGTGCAGGCGACCAGCAGGTCGGTACTTCTGGTCAGGAAGTCGGTGATGGCTTCGAGCGACGCCGCGTCGAACTGCGACCATAATTCATGCATTGCGGTCTGACGTGGTTCGTAGGCCGCCTCGATGGGTGCGGTCGCGGCCCGGTTCAACCGTACAAGCGTGCGCCGCCGGTCGGCAGCGTCGCGCTCGCGAAGGATCAGGCCCCTGGTTTCGAGCCGATCGAGGAGCGAGGTGATCGAGCCCGATGTGAGGCCTGTCGCCTTGACCAGATCGCCCGCCGACACGCTCTCCCGAACAAATATGATGTCGAGCACTTCGAGGTCCGACGGATGCAGCGCGAAATGCTTCGCCATCGCGGCGCTGCTGAGCACGCCCTGCGCCTGCATGCGACGCACCGCGAGGCCCACGACGCGCACAAGTTCCGCCTTGGGCCTTTCCGTCATTCAGCTCATCACCTCGCCAAAGCCGCCGCGAGCGCGGCGGCAACCGCCGCCATCGTGATCAGATCGAGCGGGAAACGCAGCTTGCTTCGCGACACCCACCGCCGGGCAGCCTCCCGCGGAATTTCCTGCGGCTCCATACGCTCGAAGGCAAGCGCCTTGGGAATGAAATCCAAGGCGGACCAGATGCGCATCGCGCCGTGGCTTGCCAAGGCGATCAGGAGGGGATTTCTTACTTCGGGGGTCGACCACGCCGTCACCAGCGAAGCCACGAGCAGCAGTTCGAAAGCTACGTGGATCACGATCCAGAACCGCTTGCGCGACAGTCCGCCGTGGCGTGGCGAGACAATGTCCGGACGGTCGGGCCAGACCGCATCGACGACGATGAATTCGTAAAGGCCGCCGCCCAGCGTGCAGGCGGCGACGAGCGCCGTGAGAACAAGAATTGCGTCCATCGCCATCTCCGTCCCGAGGATATGCAACGGAGCTGGCGCATTTTATCTTGATGGTCAAGATATTATGCTCCGGTTTCCGGTAATATCGGGCGCGGCGCGGCGGTCAGTTCGCGAGTCCAGTCGTTGGCGCAGGTGGACCTGTTCCGGGCGAACACCGCGGCGACCTCTCCCGCATGGCGCCCGCTGGCCGCGGCGGCGTCGGCCAACATCCCGGCCGGTCCGACCCAGTCGCCGGCGATGAACAGGCCCGCGGTATCCGTCACCGCTCCTCCGGGCCTTCCCTCGAGCCCGCGCTTCGCGGCGAGGGGGAGCGACGCGTGTACTGGCATCGCGCCGAGAAACTGCCGCGCCCGCTCCTGCGCCCGCCATCCGGGTTGCACCAGGTCGACGAAAGCTTCCAATTCGGCGATCAGTCGGCCGCGACCCACCGTCTCGCCAGGCTCGATATAGCGCATGGCATGCACGAGCGCCGCGCCGTCGGGCGCGAGCCGCGCGGCCCCGCTATGGACCGAGAAATAGAGCGGGCGATCGACATCGAGCGCGAAGAGGACGTCGGGGCGCGTCAGGCGCGCAAGGCCGAGGTCGAGACAGGCTGCTTTGGCGGGCGTTGCCTCGGCGGGGCCACCTGTCGTCCCGAGCGCGGGATAGAGCGCCGCCGCCTGCGCAGGATTGACGGCGAGGATGACCGCCGAGGCGGAGACGGCACTTCCGTCCCTGAGCGTTGCACACCAGCCATCGCTTCGTTCGATCGACGCGACCGGCGAACTGGAACGAAGCGAGGCGCCGAGGGCGGTGCAGGCCGCCTCCAACGCGTCGATCATCGTGCCCCAGCCGCTATCGATGTAACGCGCGCTCCGCATCATCGCGCCGCGCAGTTGGTCGAGAAGCGCCGCTCCATCGGCGGTGTGCGGTGCATGCACGATGCTGGTCAGCCGTATCATCGCGGCGAGTGCTGCACGGACCTTTGGCGCCTTCGACAGCGCCGCAAGGGTGTCGTGCAGGTTTGTCCCCGATGGGGGTGCCGCGGTTCCGGCGATCAGGCGGCCGAGGAGTTGGGTCAGTTCGCGCTTCTCCGGTTCGGTCAGCAGCGTCGTCGCTGAAAGTCCTTCGGCGCCGAGGGGCGCCCGGTGGAGCTTGCCTTCGGCGACGAAATATCCGGCGTTGAGGGGCGGGGCGCCGCCGGACAGCGAAATGCCAAGATCGCGCAGCGCTTCGTGGAGGAAGCCGTCGCGATAGAGTGCGTGGGCGCCCTGGTTGAAATGATAGCCGCCAACCATGCGCGTTCTGGCGCGCCCGCCGAAGGTCGCCGATCCTTCGAGCAGGATGACGCGTGCACCGCTCCTCGAGGCGAAGGCGGCGGCCGTCATGCCGGCGATGCCTCCACCGATGACGATCACATCCACTTTGAGCATGGCAGCCTCCAATTCGGACAATTTGTATCCGCTTTAATATGGATATATATTATCTGCAATGAGAATCAGTGACGGCGTCGAATGGGCGGTTCATGTGTGTGGCGTGCTGGCGGCAGCGCCGAAGGGGCAGGGTGTGCCCGGCCTAAAGCTTGCCGAATTCCACGAGTTGCCCCCAGCCTATCTCGCCAAGCAATTGCAGGCGTTGTCGCGCGCCGGAATCGTCGCGGCCGACCGCGGCGTGAAGGGCGGTTATCGGCTGGCGCGCGCGCCCTCGGACATTTCGTTGCTCGATATCGTGCTGGCGATCGAAGGGACCGGCCCAGTCTTTCGCTGCACCGAGATTCGGCAGCGCGGCCCGTGCCCGACGCCGCCGGCGGCCTGCCGCAGGATATGCCCGATCGCCCGCGCTTTCCTTGCGGCGGAAGCCGTCTGGCGAACGTCGCTGGCGGGCGTGTCGATTGCCGAGATGAACAGAGCGGCCGCTGCCGAGTCTTTCGACGACAAACGACGCCATCAATTTGAGGCTTGGATCGCGGATGCGGCGCGATGACTTAGGGCGCAGCTCGCTGTGGCCGGCTCATCGATCGGCAAAACTTCAAGCGGACAGTCCGGTTTTGGCACTCACGGCTCAAACCTTGGCGCGTTGGCGAAATCGGCGACGTAAAATGGCCGGTCGTGGAACGGATAGTCATAGTAAAAGTGCCGCAATTGTTCCTGATACGCGCGAACGCGGTCCTGATAGGCGAGTTGCGCCTGCAGGTCGGTTCCCGCCATCCGCGTCAGCAGCGCCCGCACGCCGACCCCGGGCAGCACCCAGTCGGCGGTACGCGCCGCGGCATCGCGGGTTTCGAGGCCTTCGCGATAGGTGCGGACCTTGGCCGCGACGCTCTCGTCGCCGACCTGATGGAAGGCGAAATACCATTTCCGGTGGAATTCGGGTGGCAGCGGCGGCGTGTCGCGCCATTCGGGGTGGTTCGCGAAAAAGCGCTTCATCGTCGCCCCGCGCGGGATGTCCCATGCGCCGTTGACCGCTTCGCGCTGCGCGAGCGTCAGCTCGACGCCTTGCGCCACGGGGACGGCGCGGTTGATGAGGACATGCCCCAGCTTCGGCGGCACGAGCGTCAGCACCAGCCAGCATGCGGCGAGCGCAGCGGCGTTGGTGACCGAACTCCACCCCGGCTTCCGATGACCATCGCCAGCATCGACCAGAAGGCGAGATAGGCGGCGATCAGCGCGAGGACGCCGAGCAGCGGAAGCGCGGCCACGCCCGACAGCATCGCACCGACGGCAAAGGGCAATGAGAGCGGGGCACAGCCCAGCGCAAAGCGCAGCGCGACGCGGCGGCGCCACAGTCCGCGGGCGAACTCCGCGTCAGCCGCGCCGCGCTTCCGGGAGTGTCGGTTGATTTGCGCGTCGTGCACGAAGGCAGCCGCACTGCGCGCGCCGGCAAGCTCGACGTTCCGGCGCGCACGATCATCGACCTCGGCGCGCGCTACCGAATGACGATTGGCAAGATACCGGCAACGCTACGGCTGCAGGTCCGCAACGTCGCAAATGTCCATGGTTGGCGCGTCTTTGGCGGGGGCGGCTTCGCGCCGGTGCAGGGGCGCCGCCTCCTTGCCTCGCTGACTGCCGGCTTCCAGGGCGGCTCGCCAACTCCGGCTGCGTCGCCGGCTCCTGGTGTCTGCATTCCTTATGCGCCGCCCGAAAGCTGCCGGTGTGCAATCGGCCAAATGCCCTCATGCGTCGTGCATCGAAAGGAGAGGCTGCAACGCAGCCATCAATTCCGCTGGACGTTCCAGCGGAATGAGATGACCAGTCCCTTCGATGATCGTCATGGTCGAGTTCGGAATATTCTCGTGCAGCGTCCGGCTTTCATCGACGGACCGTAGCTCGTCTTCCGCCGCGGCAACCACGACGGTCGGGCAGGCGATCCCGGATAGTCGTTTCGTATCGTCGTCGCGCTGAAGCCGGGATTGCATAAAGAAAGCGTCGCCGCCGAGGCGCCTGCTCATATGCTGCACACGCTCTATGCGGTCCTCCGAACGATGCTCGGGGTGCAGCGACCGGACGACTGCGCTTCGGCTAAGTTCCCGAAAGCCGTTCGCTGCGGACCTCATTATCGGTTGCGGACGGCTGCCCCGCGATGATGTCGCGACCAGGGCGAGCCCTCGTACGAGGCCTGGTGCCCGGTACGCGATCTGCCTCGCGACATATCCGCCCATCGAGAATCCGACCACGATGGCGGACGTGGCGATGGATGCAACAGCTCGCGCAGCCATAGCCTCGATAGTCAAATCCTGTGTCGTATCGACATCGACGATGTTGCCGAAACGCGCGATCTCAGGGCGAACGTCGCTCCACAGGTCGGTGTCGAGCATGAAGCCGGGAATCAGAAGGATATCCATGCTTCGCCCTCGCACGCTTTGATCCTCTGCGTCACGAACCGATCTCCCCGGCGCCTTTCGAATAGCCGTAGCTCAGCCCTGGCACCTCCGCTTTCATCATTGTTGAACCTCGATGCTGGAGGCCACTGGCACCGGCGATCCCCCGCGCGTCGGTATGGCGGCACGAGTGCGTTATATGCCGGTTCCGCTAGATCGAACGTCTCTAGAGGTCTTGGCACCCTAAAAGCGGACGTACCGCAACTGGCCCGCGGCAGCAGCACCTTGTTGTGGAATCCAAGGGTCATGAAACAATCTCCGGCATAGTGGGCCGCGAGCTGGACGCTGTGCATTTTTGTGCTTCGATATCAGCTAGCCGCTTTTTCCTTGAGCCTTTGCTGACGGCAACTACGCCTGACCTTCCTATTCTTTCCGAGAGTGCGCTCGCTGGAAAAAGAACTTTACTGCTTCTTCGCACAGAACTTGGATCGAACCTGACCAGCAAACCTGGAGGAAATAAAATCACGCGGTGAGCAAGATCGGGCCCCACAGGTCTCGCAGTTCGCCGCCGGAACTACGCCGAACTACGCTCGGCTACCCCAAGCTACGCCTCGGTATGCCTACTCCCATTCGATCGTGCCCGGCGGCTTCGACGTATAGTCGTAGACCACCCGGTTGACCCCGCGCACCTCGTTGATGATGCGCGTCGCGCAGCGGCTGAGGAAGCTGGCGTCGAAAGGATAGATGTCGGCGGTCATGCCGTCGGTCGAGGTGACGGCGCGGAGTGCGCAGACGCTGTCGTAGGTGCGATAGTCGCCCATCACGCCGACCGTGCGGACCGGCAGCAGCACCGCGAACGCCTGCCAGATCGCATCGTACAGGCCCGCATTGCGGATTTCCTCGAGATAGACGGCGTCGGCCTTGCGCAGGATGTCGCACCGCTCCTTGCTGACCTCGCCAGGGATGCGGATCGCGAGGCCGGGGCCGGGGAAGGGGTGGCGGCCCACGAAGACATCGGGGAGGCCGAGCTCCTTGCCGAGCAGGCGGACCTCGTCCTTGAACAGTTCGCGCAAGGGTTCGACGAGCTTCATGTTCATGCGTTCGGGAAGGCCGCCGACATTGTGGTGGCTCTTGATCGTGACGCTCGGACCGCCGGTGAAGCTGACACTTTCGATGACGTCGGGATAGAGCGTGCCCTGCGCGAGGAAGTCGGCGCCGCCGATCTTCCTCGCTTCTTCCTCGAACACGTTGATGAATTCGGCGCCGATGAACTTGCGCTTCCTCTCGGGGTCGGTGACGCCCGCGAGGCCCGCCATGAAGCGCTTCTCGGCGTCGACGACGACGAGCGGGATATTGTAATGGTCGCGGAACAGGCGCTCGACCTGTTCGCGCTCGTTCATGCGGAGCAGGCCGTGGTCGACGAAGACGCAGGTCAGCTGCTCGCCGATCGCCTCGTGGATCAGCACCGCGGCGACCGCGCTGTCGACGCCGCCCGACAGCCCGCACAGCACGCGCTGGTCGCCGACCTGCGCGCGGATTTCGGCGATCTTCGTGGCGCGAAATTCGGCCATCGTCCAGTCGCCGCTGCAGCCGCAGACGTGGCGGACGAAATTGGCGATCAGCTTCGCGCCGTCGGGCGTGTGCACGACCTCGGGGTGGAATTGCGTGCCGTAATAGCGCCGTTCGTCGTCGGCGATGAGCGCGAAGGGGGCGCCGTCGCTGATCGCGACGATGCGGAAGCCGGGGGCGAACTCTGTGACGCGGTCGCCGTGGCTCATCCACACCTGATGCCGCTCGCCGACCTCCCACAGGCCGTCGAAGAGCACGCAGGGCTCGGTGACGGTCAGGAAGGCGCGGCCGAATTCACCGTCGCGTTCGCCGTCGGCGCCGCCCGGCTCGACCTGTCCGCCGAGCTGCTGGCTCATCACCTGTTGGCCGTAACAGATACCGAGCACGGGCAGGCCGCTGTCGAACACCGACTGCGGTGCGCGCGGACTGCCCGACGCGGGGACCGACGCGGGCGAACCCGACAGGATCACACCCTTGGGCTGCATCCGTTCGAGCGCTGCTTCGGCGGCGCTGAACGGGACGATCTCGCTGTAGACGCCGGCTTCGCGGACGCGGCGGGCGATGAGCTGGGTGACCTGACTGCCGAAATCGATGATCAGGATCGATTCCGGGGCTGCTGCGGAAGAGTCTGGAGTCGGCATGGGTGGCCGATAAGGGCGAAGGCTCATGCTGTCCAGCGGTCGATATGGGCCGCCCGTCGAACCGGCATGGCCCCGACACATTGTTGCGACAATTGCGACATAAGTGAATGCTGGACAAAGCGTGGCGTCAGGAGGCGTTAAGCCCCGCCATGCAAAGAAAAAACGACGACAGAAAAGAAATAAAGGTTCTCCCCGATGAATAGCATGCGCCTGTCCATTTCCGCACGCGCCGCCCTGCTTGCCGCAGGCGCCACGTTCGCGCTGCCCGCGATGGCCGAGGCGCCGATCGGCCCGCCGGCGACCGCTGCGGTGACCGAACAGCCGGCCGAATCCACTCCCGCCGCGCCCGAAACGGTCGAGGATGCCTATGACGATTACAGCGAGGACGAGATCGTCGTCACCGCGCCGCGTCTGGCCGGTCAGCTCGATACCGATATCAGGGCCGAGACCGAACTCGATGAGGCGGCGATCGCAAGCTATGGCGTGTCGAATGTGTCCGAACTGCTCGACGCACTCGCGCCGCAGACGCGTTCGGGGCGCGGGCGCGGCAGCGGCCGGCCGATCATTCTCGTCAACGGGCGCCGCATCGGCGGTTTCGGTGAGGTGCGCAACCTGCCCCCCGAAGCGATCGCCAAGGTCGAGGTGTTCCCCGAGGAGGTCGCGCTGCAATATGGCTATTCGGCCGATGAGCGCGTCGTCAACATGGTGCTCAAGCCCAATTTCCGTCAGATCGCAGTCGAAGGCGAAGGCGGCATCCCGACGCAGGGCGGCCGTTTCCAGGGCGAGATCGAGCCGAGCTTCCTTGCGATCGGCGAGAATGGCCGCCTCAACATCAACACCGGCTGGGAGCACAAGTCGATGCTGCTCGAAAGCGAGCGGAACATCGACTATGGCGGCGATGCCGATCAAGCGGCCGAAGCGCCGGCGCGCAGCCTGCTTTCGGCCTCCGACGAATATCGGATCGACGCGACGATCCAGCGCAGCCTGAACAAGGTCACCGACGCGTCGGTCAACGTCCGCTTCGACCAGACCGATACGCTGTCGTTGCTCGGCCCCGGCGTCGGCGGTGTCGCCGATCCGCTCGAACGCGACAACCGCAGCCGCAACCTCACCACCACCGCCAGCGTCAACGGCATGCTCGGCGACTGGCGCTGGTCGGTTTCGGGCAATTATGCCGACGCCGATCAGCTGACCCTCACCGACCGCATCAGCGGCACGCGCGACCGGTTCGAGAGCAGCCAGCAGACCTTCGGCGGCAACGCGAACCTGTCGGGCACGGTGACGGAAGGGTGGGCCGGGCCGATCCGTCTGTCGATGACGGGAAGCTATTCGGGGCTGCGTTTCGACAGCCGGTCGGACAATGCGAACGGCATCACGACCACCGATCTGGCGCGCGACCTGCCGGGCGTGTTCGGCTCGTTGACCGTGCCGCTGCTCGACCCCGAATATGAGGTCGGCAAGATCGGCCGCGTCTCGCTGACGCTCAGCGGGCAGGTCCAGAACCCCAGCGATTTCGACGCGCTCAAGAGCTGGGGCGCGAACCTCAACTGGGGCGTGACCGACAATCTGTCGCTGATCGCGAGCTTCAACCAGGACGAGGCTGCGCCCGGAATCCAGCAGCTTGGCGCCGCGCCGCTGGTGACGCCCGCAGTCACCTATTATGATTTCTCGACCGGCCAGACGGTGCAGATCACGACGACGACGGGTGGCAATCCCTTCCTGCTTGCCGAACAGCGCCGCGACCTGAAACTCGGGCTCAACTGGTCGCCGCCGATGGTCGAGGGGCTCAATCTCTCGGTCAATTACAACCGCAACAAAAGCTATGACACGGCGAACAGCTTCCCGCTGCTGACCCCCGAGATCGAGGCGGCCTTTCCCGATCGCGTCACGCGCGACGCCAATGGCGTGCTGGTCGCGCTCGACCAGCGCCCGGTCAATTTCGACCGCGCCGAAAATTCGCAGATCCGCTGGGGTCTCAACTTCGGCAAGAGTTTCGGCCAGCAGGAACAGCGCGGACGCGGACTAGGCGGCGCCCCGCGCGGGGAGGGCGGCGAAGGCGCGCGTCAGGGCGGAGGCGGTCAGGGCAGTGCCGATCGTCCGCGCCGAGGCGGCGGCGGTGGTGGTCCGCGGATGGGGATGCGCGGACCCGGTGGTCCCGGCGGCATGTTCGGCGGACCGCAGGGCGGGCGCTGGCAGGTGTCGCTTTACCACACGATCAAGCTGACCGACAAAGTGCTGATCCGTCCGGGCGTGCCCGAACTCGATCTCCTGAACGGATCGGCGACGGGCAGCAACGGCGGCAGCAACCGCCACCTGTTCGAACTCGACGGCGGCCTGTTCAACAAGGGGATGGGCGTGCGGCTCAGCGCCAAATATGACAGCGGCAGCACGGTCACCGGCGGCACCGCGGGCGATTTGAAGTTCGGCGACCTCGCGACTTTCAACCTGCGCTTCTTCGTCGATTTGGGCCAGAAGCCGAAGCTGACTGAAAAGCTGCCCTTCCTGAAAGGCTCGCGCCTGCGGCTGTCGGTCGACAATGTCCTCGACGCGCAGCGCAAGATCACCGACGCGAACGGCATCGTGCCGCTCAACTATCAGCCAGGCTATATCGATCCGCTCGGCCGTTACATCGAGCTCGAGTGGCGCAAGACCTTCTAGGCGGCGAGCCCGGTGGTACCGAAGGCGCCGCCGGGCGCCGGCTCGGACGGCACGAACGTCAGCGCCTTCGCGAACTGCGCAGTGCAGCTCTTCCAGCTGTAGCGCGCGCCGAGCGCCTCGGCGTCGGCGCGATCGCGCGTCAGCGCGATATCGATCGCGCGGTCGAGGTCCTCGTCGAGCGCGCCGGCCTTTTCGGTGACGATGTCGCCGGGCCCCGGTACCGGATAGGCGGCGACCGGCGTTCCGCAGCTCATCGCCTCGATGATGACGAGACCGAAGGTATCGGTCCGGCTCGGAAAGACGAACACGTCGGCGCCCGAATAGGCCGAGGCAAGCTCTTCCCCGCCGAGTTTGCCGAGGAAGCGCACATCGGGATGACGCGCCTTCAGGTCGGCGAGCGCCGGGCCGTCGCCGACGACGACCTTCGTGCCCGGCCGGTCGCAGTCGAGGAAGGCGCCGATATTCTTTTCGATCGCGACGCGTCCGACATAAAGCTGGATCGGGCGCGGCAGCCTTTCATAAGCGGGGTGCGGGGCCTGGTCGGGGCGGAACAGCGTGTGATCGACCCCGCGCTCCCACATCATCGTCTGTGTCAGGCCCTGGTCGCCGAGTTCGCGCGCGAGGCTGCGCGTCGCGACCATGATGTGTCGCGCGGGGCGGTGGAACCAGCGGATGAAGCGCCAGACGAACGCCGGCGACACCGGCAGCCGCGCCGCGACATATTCGGGAAAGCGCGTGTGATAGGCGGTGGTGAAGGGGAAGCCGTTCTGCAGGCACCAGCGCCGCGCCGCGAGCCCGAGCGGCCCTTCGGTCGAGATATGGATCGCCTGCGGGCCAAAGGCGCGGATGCGGCGCCCGACGGTGCCCCCGCCGGCAAAGGCGAGGCGGATTTCGGGATAGGAGGGGCAGGGGATCGACCGGAACAGGTCGGGCGAGATGACCCCGACCGCGTGCCCCGCGGCGCGCAACTCGCCGATCGTCGCCTGCAGCGTGCGGACGACGCCGTTGACCTGCGGCTCCCACGCATCGGTGACGATCAGGATTTTCATGCGGCCGCCGGCAGCGCGAGCGGGGCGGGGGCATTCCGCGCGGCGACTTCCTTCGCCCAGTGGAGGATTTCCATGCGTCCGTCGTGATGCTCGACCAGCGCGGTGCAACCCTCGACCCAGTCGCCGTCGTTATAATATTCGGTGCCTTCGATCTCGCGCATCTCGGCGCTGTGGATGTGGCCGCACACCACCCCGTCGACCCCGCGCGAGCGGGCGGCGTGGGCGACCACCTCTTCATAGCGCCCGATGAACTGGACGGCGTTCTTGACCTTGTGCTTGGCGACCATCGACAGTGACCAATAAGGCAGGCCGAACGCGCTGCGGACGCGGTTGACGATCACATTGCACTTCATCAGCGCGGTGTAGGCGGCGTCGCCGACGAAGGCGAGCCAGCGGTGCGCCAGCATCACCGCGTCGAACTCGTCGCCGTGGACCACGAGCAATTTGCGCCCGTCGGCGGTTTCGTGGATCGCCTCGCGGCGGATCTCGACCCCGCCGAAATCGAAGCCGTCGAACGGCTTGCACATTTCGTCATGGTTGCCCGGGACATAGACGACGCGCGTGCCGCGCTTCGCGCGCTTGAGCACGCGCCACACGACGTCATTATGCTCGGGCGGCCAGAAGTGCCGCTTCTTGAGCCGCCAGCCGTCGATGATGTCGCCGACGAGGTAGAGCGTCTCGCAGTCGACATGGTCGAAGAAGTCGATCAGCAGCGGCGCGTTGCAGCCGCGCGTGCCGAGGTGGATGTCGCTGACCCACACCGTGCGATAGCTGCGGCGTTCGCCGATCACGCGCTCGGGGATATGCGGATCGGTCGTGAAGGGATCGGGGAAACGGGCGGGGATCGGCAGGGTGGAAATCGATGCCATGTCGCACTCCGGAAGCAGCCTCTAGCTGCCCCCGGCGTAGACACGCGAAATGTTACAGGGTGCGACTCAAACTCGCGACAGTTCGAAGAAAGTTTGAAGGCGCTTTGGTGACGTTGCCTATTTGACACATATCGGGTTAACCATGATCCAATCAGGTTCGCCGGATCACCAAATTCCTGATTTCGCTCATATCTTCCATCGCGAAGCGTACGCCTTCGCGGCCCAGCCCGCTGTCCTTGACCCCGCCGTAGGGCATATTGTCGACGCGGTAGGAGGAGACGTCGTTGACCACGATGCCGCCGACGTCGAGATGATCCCACGCATCGAGGATCTTGTGGATGTCGCGTGTGAAGATGCCCGCCTGCAGCCCGAACTTGCTGTCGTTGACTTCCGCCAGCGCCTCTTCCCAGTTGCTGAATTTCGACAGGATGACAACGGGACCGAAGGCTTCCTCGCGCACGACATCGGTATCGCCGGGCACGTTTTCGAGCAGCGTCGCCTCGAGCATGTTGCCCGCGCAGCCGCCGCCCGCGAGCAGCGTCGCGCCCGCGCCGACGGCATCGTCGATCCAGCCCTTCAGCCGCTGCGCTTCCTTTTCCGAGATCATCGGGCCGATGAAGGTGTCGCGCAGCTTCGGATCGCCCGATTTCAGCGTTTTGACCTTTGCCGCGAGCATGTCACGGAATTTGTCGTAGATATCCTCGTGGACGATTGTGCGCTGGACATGAATGCAGCTCTGCCCCGACTGGTAATAGCCGCCGAAGACGATCCGCGCGAGTGCGTGGTCGAGGTCGGCATCCTTGTCGACGATCACCGCGGCGTTGCCGCCGAGTTCGAGCACGACCTTTTTCTTGCCCGCCTTCGCCTTGAGGTCCCAGCCGACGCCGGGTGAGCCCGTGAAGCTCAGCAGTTTCAGCCGCTCGTCGGTGGTGAAGAGGTCGGCGCCGTCGCGGCTTGCAGGCAGGATGCTGAACGCGCCCTCGGGCAATATGTCGCATTCGGCAAGCACTTCGCCCATGATGATCGCGCCGAGCGGCGTCAGCGACGCGGGCTTCATCACGAAGGAGCAGCCCATTGCGATCGCCGGCGCGATCTTGTGTGCGGCGAGGTTCAGGGGGAAGTTGAACGGCGAGATGAAGCTGCACGGCCCGATCGGCACGCGCTTCCACATTCCCATATAGCCTTTCGCCCGCGCCGAAATGTCGAGCGGCTGGACCTCGCCGTAATTGCGCACGGCTTCCTCGGCGGCGATGCGGAAGGTGTCGATCAGCCGGCCGACCTCGCCCTCGCTGTCGGCGATCGGCTTGCCCGCCTCGATGCAGAGCGCATAGGCGAGTTCGTCGAAGCGTTCCTCGAACCGGGCGACGCAATGCGTCAGAACGTCGCGCTTCTCGAAACTCGCGAGCCGCGCCATCGGTTCGGCGGCGCGGACGGCGCCGGCAATCGCTTCGTCAATCACGTCGGGGGTCGCGAGCGCGGTGCGGAACGCGACCTCACCGGTGAACTTGTCGATCACCTTGAGGTCGGTATTCGGCTGCACCGCCTTGTTGTTGAGGTAGAGCGGATAGACGTCTTTCAGCTTCATTTTTCACCTCTCCGTTCCCCGGTGAAGGCCGGGGTCCAGGGCTGGAACGCGCGACCGTCGCGCAAGGGCGATCTGGACCCCGGCCTTCGCCGGGGAACAGGAAGCGAGGGCTTTACAGTTCCTTCGACAATTTCTTGATGTCGATATTGAGGATCTGGTCATTCTCCGAATAATCGACGGGGCAGTCGATCAGATGCACCCCGGGCGTATCGCGCGTGTGGGCGAGCAGTTCCTTCAGATGCGCTGCGCTTTCGACGCGATGCCCATGCGCGCCATAGGCTTCGGCATATTTGACGAAATCGGGATTGCCATAGGTCAGGCCCCAGTCCTTGAAGCCCATATTTGCCTGTTTCCAGCGGATCATGCCATAGCTGTTGTCGTTGAGGATCAGCACGGTGATGTTGAGCCCGAGGCGCACCGCGGTCTCCATTTCCTGGCTGTTCATCATGAACCCGCCGTCGCCGCAGATCGCCATGACCTTGCGCCCCGGATAGACCATTGCCGACATCATCGCCGACGGCAGTCCCGCGCCCATCGTCGCGAGCGCATTGTCGAGCAGCACGGTGTTCGGCTTGCACGCGGTATAGCCGCGCGCGAACCAGATCTTGTACACGCCATTGTCGAGGCAGATGATCCCGTCGTCGGGCATCGCGTCGCGCACCGATTGCACCAGATGCGGCGGGAAGATCGGGAAGCGCTCGTCCTTCGCCAGCGGCGCGGTATGCTCGACCTCGGCCTTGCGATAGGCGAGCAGGTGGTCGAACTTCCACCCGCCGTTGGGAACGATGTCCTCCTTCATCTGCCACACCGCGTTGGCGATGTCGCCGATCACCTCGATGTCGGGGAAATAGACGGGGTCGACCTCGGCGGTCTTGGTCGACACATGGATCACCGTCGGGCCGCCGCGCTGCATGAAGAAGGGCGGCTTTTCGATCACGTCGTGACCGAGGTTGACGATGCAGTCCGACGCCTCGACCGCGCGGTGGACGAAGTCGCCCGACGACAGCGCCGCGCAGCCGAGGAATTTTGGATGCCGCTCGTCGATCACGCCCTTGCCGAGCTGCGTCGTCAGGAAGGGAATGCCGGTCTTTTCGATGAACTGGAGCAGCATGCGGCTGGTCATCGTGCGGTTCGCGCCCGCGCCGATCACGAGAACGGGCGAGGTCGCATTTTCGAGCGCCTTCACCGCCTCGCGGATCGACTTCACGTCGGCGGTGGGGCGGCGCGAATGGCTGCGTTTCAGCGGCAGGCTTTCGGTATGCTCGTCGGCGATATCCTCGGGCAGTTCGATATGCACCGCGCCGGGCTTTTCCTCCTCGGCGAGCCGGAACGCTTCGCGTACGCGGCTCGGGATATTGTCCGACGACGCCATCTGGTGCGTATATTTGGTGATCGGCCCCATCATCGCGACGACGTCGAGGATCTGGAAGCGGCCCTGTTTCGACTTCTTGATCGGTTTCTGGCCGGTGATCATCATCATCGGCATGCCGCCCAATTGCGCATAGGCGGCGGCGGTCACGAAGTTGGTCGCACCGGGGCCCAATGTCGCTAGGCACACGCCGGTCTTGCCCGTATGGCGGCCATAGGTCGCGGCCATGAAGCCCGCGCCTTGCTCGTGCCGCGTCAGGATCAGCCTGATCTTCTTCGAGCGCGACAGGCTGTCGAGAAAGTCGAGATTTTCCTCGCCGGGAACGCCGAAAATATATTCGACGCCCTCTTCCTCGAGGCATTCGATGAACAGGTCGGATGCTTTTTTCATGCTACAATCGCCCCCTCAGCCACGCACCCCATCGGTGCGGCCCCAAGTCATGCCGGCGACCCCTCAGCACTATGTCGTTGCAGCGGCGCTCGTCATAGGTCGCGAGTCCCTGCTGCATCGGGAAGGGTTTGTAACGAGGGGGCAAGGGCTTGTCACCCCGACCCATCGACGCTCAATCGATGTCGAAGAGCCCTGCGAGCTGCTCGACCATCGTCCCGCCCAGCTGCTCGGCGTCCATGATCGTCACCGCGCGGCTGTAATAGCGCGTGACGTCGTGCCCGATGCCGATCGCGCACAGTTCGACCGGCGAGCGGTTCTCGATCCATTCGATCACCTGCCGCAGATGCTGGTCGAGATAGGCGCCGTGGTTGACCGACAGCGTCGAATCGTCGACCGGGGCGCCGTCGCTGATCACCATCAGGATGCGACGCTCCTCGGGGCGATTGATGATGCGCTGGTGCGCCCACATCAGCGCCTCGCCGTCGATATTTTCCTTGAGCAATCCCTCGCGCA
>JAGHZY010000062.1 GCA_017745175.1 Sphingopyxis sp.
AGGATGTCGGCGCTGATCGCCGCGATGCTGATCGGCCGCCCGCGCATCGAACCGCTATTGTCGATCAGCAGGGTGACGACGGTGTCGCGGAAGTCGGTGTCGCGCTCGATCTTGTACGACAGCGACTGGCCGGGCGAGACGATCACGCGCGCGAGCCGCGCCGCGTCGAGCTGGCCTTCCTCCTGATCGAAATCCCACGCACGGTTCTGCTGCGCCATCAACCGGCGCTGGAGCCGGTTCGCGAGCTTGGTCACCGCGCCCTGCAGATGCGTCATCTGCTGGTCGAGATAGGCGCGCAGCCGGGTCAGCTCGTCGGCGTCGCACAATTCGGTCGCGGCGATGATCTCGTCATGCTTTTCGGTGAAGCGGACATAGTTGAAATCGGGAATGTCGCTCGGCAGCCGGTTCGGGCGCACGGGCAACATGCCCTCGTCGCCTTCGCCGCCCATTTCGGGCTCGCCGTCGGCGTCCATTTCCTGCGCGTCAGGGTCGCTGTCGCCGTCGTCGGCCTGATCGCCCGCCATTTCGGCGCGTGCGTCGACCTGGCTTTCACCGGCGCCGCCGTCTTCGCTTTCCTGTTCTTCCTGACTTTCCTCGGCCTCGGTCTCGTCCTGCTCGCCGCCGTCCTCGCTACCTTCCTCGAGCGGCTCGTCGGTGTGGATGAGGTCGAGGTGGCGCAGCGCAAGCTTGGCGGTTTCGGCAAAGGCGGCCTGATCGTCGAGCAGCATCGACAGCGCGGTGAGGTCGCCGCCCGCCTCGTTGGTGATCCATTCACGCACCAGCGACAGGCCGGTCTCGGTCCCCTGCGGCGCCTGTTCGCCGGTCAAAGCCTCGCGCAGCATCAGCTCGAGCGCGCTTGACACGGGAACATCCTCGCGGTTCTGCGCGCGGCTGATCGGATCGCTGCGCATCCGCATCGCGAGGCTCGCCGACAGGTTGCGGCGCATCCCGTCCATGTGGCGCGCGCCGAGCGCTTCGATGCGCGCGCGCTCCATTGCATCGAACGCGGCGGCGGCGAGCGGTTCGGCGGGGCGCGCCGCGGCGTGCAGCTTTTCGCTGTGATGCTTCATGCGCAGCGCATGGCTGTCCGCAAAACCGCGCGCTTCGGCGACCTGCTCGGCGGGCAGGGTGCGCGACGGTGTCGGCACCTTGATCGCCTTGCCGATCTGCGCAGGCGCGTCGGCGGTAAAGCCGACCTCGACCTCGGCATCGCGCGTCACCGCGCGTGCGACGCTCGACAGCGCGGTCTTGAAATCGTCGAGGGGAGAGGATGCGGACATTTCGATTCGGCTCTAACCAGCTTTGATTGCCGAAGGAAGAGGATGCGGAAGTGGTGCATATCATAATCGTCACCCGGACTTGATCCGGGGGCCAAGCTTCGTCGGCGGAATGGACCCCGGATCAAGTCCGGGGTGACGAAGAGGGAGTGAATGCAGCGATAGCTATGCTCGCTTGACCTCGCGCCGGGGCCGGCGCATCGGCGGCCTATGTCCTCCCCCGCACTCTCCCCGATGAAACGCCCCTGGATCGTCATCCTCTGCGCGGCCTTCACCGTCACGCTCGCGATGGGCGTCCGCCAGTCGTTCGGGCTGTTCCTGCCGCAGATGAGTGCCGATATCGGCATCAGCCGCTCGGACTTCGGGCTCGCGATGGCGCTCCAGAACCTGCTGTTCGGGCTCGTTCAGCCCTTCGTCGGCGCGCTTGCCGACAAGCATGGCGCAGGGCGTGTCGTGCTCGGCGGCGCATTGCTCTATGCGTTCGGGCTGATCGGCGCGGCGTTCGCGACCGATGCGATCGGACTGCATATCAGCTTCGGCCTGCTCATCGGCATGGCGCAGTCGGCGACGACCTTTGTCGTCGTGCTCGGCGCGGTCGGGCGCGTCGTCAGCCCCGAAAAGCGTAGCGGTGCTTTCGGGATCGTGACCGCGGGCGGTTCGCTCGGGCAGTTTCTCGTCGTGCCGCTGGCGTCGATGCTGCTCGGCGACATCGGCTATCATCAGACCTTGTGGATCATGGCGGGCCTGGTTGCGCTTTGCGGATTGCTCGCGATCGGCGTTGCAGGGCGCACCGACACGCCGGGAACGCTCGCCGCCGAAGAGCAGACCGCGCGCGACGCGCTCCGCGAAGCGGCGGCGCATCGCGGCTATTGGCTGCTCAACGCCGGCTTTTTCGTCTGCGGTTTCCACATCGCCTTCATCGCGACGCATCTTCCCGCCTACCTCGACGACAAGGGGCTCGGAATCGAAATCGGCGCACAGGTGCTCGCGCTCGTCGGGCTGTTCAATATCCTCGGCTCGTACGTCTTCGGCCGCGCGGGCGACCTGCTGCGCCAGAAATATGTGCTGTCGGCGCTCTATGTCGCGCGCTCGGCGGTGATCGCGCTTTTCCTGTTCCTGCCGCTGAGCCATGCGAGTACGCTCGTCTTCGCCGCCGCGATGGGTTTTCTCTGGCTCGGTACCGTGCCTCTCACCAGCGGGATCGTCGGGCGCATCTTCGGTATCCGCTATCTTTCGATGCTCTATGGCATCGTCTTCCTGAGCCATCAGGTCGGCAGCTTCTTCGGCGCCTACACTGCCGGGCTGATCTTCGATGCGACGGGCAGCTACAATATCGCGTGGGGCTTCTCGATCGCGCTCGGGCTGTTCGCGGGGCTCGTCCACCTGCCGATCGCCGACGCGCCGATCAGACGGCTCGAACCCGCATGAGGCTCGCGCGGCAGGACTGGATCGCGCTCGCGCTCTTCGTCCTGATCGCGCTCGGCGGCCTGTGGCTGTGGACGGGCGAGGGGCCGGTTGTCTGGCTCGCCAATTTCGCGATCATGTGCGGCTTCTAGCGCCTCACTTCGGCTCCTCGACCTCGGGCGTGCGGTGGCAGATAGCGTCGTCGCCATCCTTCGGTACCGCGGGATCGGGGAGCAGGCGGAACACATGCGTCCATTGCGTCGGGGTCCGTTCGGAGCGCGTGCGTTTGTTCGCAACGACATCGACGAAATCGCGGCACACGACCGCGCTGCGCAGGAAATTGCTGTGACCGGTCGAACCGCGCGACACGTCGGTCGTGTCGATCACGGTGAAGCCCGGGCGCGAGGCGGGATAACAACGCTCGGGCAACCCCTTCGCTTTCAGTTCGGCGGCTTCGAACGGATCGAAGCAATAGGGCGAGCCCAATCGCGGATAGCCGTGGAGTGCGCGCGAGGCGGCGAGCGCCTTGTCGGCGCGCGAGGTGTAGACGGTGATCCGGCGATTGTTGGCGACGCGCCGCGCCGACAGCACTTCCTCCTCGATATCGCGCTCGAACGTCTCGCGGTCGATGTCGGGCGAGGCGAGGATGATGTTCGAGATATTGCTGCTGTCGGCGCTGCTCGACGTGCGGTCGACATAGGCGATCGCCGGGATCACCAGCCGCGCGCCGAGCGAGTGCGAGACAATCACGATCTCCCTGACCCATTTCTGTTCGGCAAGCGACTTCAGGAAATCGCGGAAATTGCGGACGTCGTGATACATGTTCGTCTCGTCGACGACATAGCTCAGGACCTTGCCCTGCGACGGCCAGCTATATTCGATGATCGGCCCGTCGAAGCCCGTCATCCGCGCGATCTGCGCGGCGTCTTTCGACGTCGTCGAGAAATTCTCGCGGTAGCCGTGGACATAGAGCAGTACGCGGCCCTGCTTGCGGTCGGTCTCGGCCTGCAGCGCGCGCCACCAGTCGGCCGACGTCTGAAAGGCGAGCGGCGCAAGCTGTTTCTTCTTCTTGCCGACAATCACCTCGCGCGGCGCGTTGAACCGGCCGTAGCGGACATGGTCGCCACGATGGCGCAGCAGCTCGATCTCGCTCGTCCGGCAGTCGGGCAGGCGGCTCGTCGCGAAGAAATAGGGGAGCGCCGCGCCATCGGCTGCCGCGCCCGGCTGCGCGGTGCAGCGCGGGTCGGCGACATAGTCGGCGTGGCGGATCTTGCCATAATCGACCGCCGCGATACTGCATCCGGCAAGCGGGACGAGCGCGAAGGCGGCGAGCAGGCGGATCGTTCGCACGGCAGGTTTCACCTTTGAAAAGCCTGACACATTCGCCGAAGCTGGCAGAGGATGGCTGGCTTTGGAAGGGAGAAATTGATCCGGCGTATGCGCCGTCTCCCGGCCGCTTATTTGCCGACGACGCTTTCAGGAAGATCCTCGCCGAACACGCGCTGATAATATTCGGCGACGATCATCCGCTCGGCCTCGTCGCACTTGTTGAGGAAGGAGAGGCGGAAGGCGAAGCCGATATGCTCAAAGATCGCGGTGTTCTGCGCCCAGCTGATGACGGTACGCGGCGACATCACGGTCGAGATATCGCCGTTGATGAAACCCTGCCGCGTCAGGTCGGCGACCTTGACCATATTGGCGATCGTCGTCTCGTCGGTGTTCGGCACCTTGGCGAGGATGATCGCGCTTTCGGTCGCGGCGGGCAGATAGTTCAGCGTGACGACGATGTTCCAGCGGTCCATCTGGCCCTGGTTGATCTGCTGCGTGCCGTGATAGAGCCCGCTCGTGTCGCCGAGCCCGACCGTGTTCGCGGTCGAGAAGAGGCGGAAATGCGGGTTCGGGCGGATCACGCGATTCTGGTCGAGCAGGGTCAGCTTGCCCTCGGTCTCGAGCACGCGCTGGATCACGAACATCACGTCGGGGCGGCCGGCGTCATATTCGTCGAAGACGAGCGCGGTCGGGGTCTGCAGCGCCCAGGGGAGCAGGCTCTCGCGGAATTCGGTGACCTGCTGGCCGTCCCTGAGCACGATCGCGTCGCGGCCGATCAGGTCGATGCGGCTGATATGCGCGTCGAGGTTGACGCGGATGCACGGCCATTTGAGCCGCGCCGCGACCTGTTCTATATGCGTCGACTTGCCGGTGCCGTGATAGCCCTGCACCATGACGCGGCGGTTGTATTTAAAGCCCGCGAGGATCGCGAGCGTGGTGTCGCCGTCGAAAACATAGGCGGGATCGAGGTCGGGGACGCGCTCGTCGGCCTCGCTGAAGGCCGGCACCTTCATGTCGATATCGACCCCGAACATCTCGCGCGCATCGACCTCGGTGTCGGGCGCCGCAAGCAGCGTCGAGCCGTGGTGGTCGGGAAGGCTGTTCGGAATATCGGTCATGGCAAGGTCCAGCAAGCAAACGGGGAGAGTCGCCGCGCAGCGGCGCTTCGCCGTCGCGGTATCGTCATGGGTTGCGGCTTGCAACGCCTTTCGTGGCGATATTCTAAAGGAGGCCGAGCGCCTTCATTACCGCCGACTGGTCGTAATAGGGACGCTCGCAGACGATCCTGTCGCCGCCCGGCGCGAATTCGAAGCTTGCCGCCATACGAATGCGGAACGCCTTGCCCGTCGGTTCGATCGTCCTGAGGCCGAGCTTCAGCGGTCCCAGATGCGTGCCCGTCAGCCAGAATTCGACGAGCACCGTGTTCGTGCCTTCATCGGCGGCGATCGCGATGACCTCGTTCGCCTGATCGGGAAAGGGCTCACGCGAGGAGGCGAAATAGGATCGCACCGCCGCCTCGCCGTCGAAGATCGTGCCTGGACCCATCAGCTCGTAACGCGGGTGGTCGAAAGTTGCGAGGACGCCGTCCCAATCGTGCGTGATCTCGAGCGCCATATGGCGGCGCACCACCTCGATCCGTGCTTCGTTCAGGTCGGTCATTGCGCCTCTCCTATGCGAAAGCCTTGCTCTTTCTCAGCAATTGATAAGCCTCGACTACCGCACCCAATCGCGTTTCGAAACTGCGATCGCCGCCATTGCGGTCGGGATGATATTTGCGGACGAGCTCGCTGTAGCGCCGCCGCAGCGCTGCGCGGTCGGCGTCGGCGGGGAGGCCCAGCAACTGTATTGCGTCATGCTCCTCGCGCGACAGGCGGGGATTGGCGGCTTCGCGCTGCGCCTCGTTCATCCGTTGGCGAAAGCGCGCGCCAAGCGCGTCCATCGGGTCCCTGAAATCGGCCCAGCGCGGCGGCAGGTCGGCGCTGCCCGCGGGACGAAAGGCGCGGCTTTCGGTTTCCCAGCCGGCGGTCGGCGATTGAGCCGCCATGATCTGGTCGGCGCTCATCCCTTCGAAGAAATTATAACCCGCGTTGAATTCGCGCACATGGTCGAGGCAGAGCCAGCGATAGGGCGGCGGCCCGTCGGGCGAGCGGTGCGACGATACGGGCGCGCGAAACTCGCCTGCCTCGCGGCACCCGGGCGCGGCGCAGCGCTCCTCGCGCGGAACGCGGCCGTGAAATCGGGTCGGGCGAGCGGAAGACGGCAAAGCGGGCTTTCGGAATCGAAGGGTGGAATCTGATCTCCGGGAGGTCTTATAATTTGGCGATGGAGCGCTTATGGTCAACCCCATGAGCAACAAAGGTCCCGTGCAGCAAGAGATGGAAAGCCTGCTCGCCGCAGCCTTCCCCGACGCGAATTTCACCCTCAGCAACGACAGTGCCAGCCATCATGGCCATATGGGCGACGACGGCAGCGGCGAATCGCATTTCAGCCTGACGATCGAGTGGGCGGGCTTTGCGGGGCAGAACCGCGTCGCGCGCCAGCGCGCGGTGAACAAGGCACTCGGCGATCTGCCGGGGGAGCGCGTCCACGCGCTCGCGATCCGCGCGACCGCGCCGGGAGAATGACGATGCCGGGCAAGGTCAATCTCGCCGACGCTTTCGCGAAAATCCCCGATGTGTGGAACCCCCGCGTCGCAGGCGACATCAATGATTTTCAGGTAAAGCTGGTCAAGCTCGACGGCAAGTTCGACTGGCATCATCATGATATCGAGGACGAGTTGTTCCTCGTCGTCGCCGGTCGGATGAAGATGGCGTTTCGCGACCGCGACGTGATCGTCGAGCCCGGCGAGTTCATCATCGTTCCGCACGGTGTCGAACATTGTCCCGAAGCGCTGGACGGCGAATGCCATGTCGTCCTGCTGGAACCCGGCACGACGCGCAACACCGGCAATGTCGAAACCGAAAAGACCCGAAAGACGCTGGAAAGGCTTGGCTGATGTTTACCGTCATCACTCCTTCGACCCACGATATCGGCGCGTTCGACGTACGCCGTACCTTGCCGAACAAGGCGCGGACGATGGTCGGCCCGTTCATCTTCGTCGACCAGTTCGGCCCGGCGCATTTCGACATCGGGCAGGGGATGGATGTGCGCCCGCACCCGCATATCAACCTGTCGACTTTGACCTATCTCTTCGAAGGCGCGATCGACCATCGCGACAGCCTCGGCACCTATGCGACGATCCGCCCCGGCGCGTGCAACCTGATGACCGCGGGGCGCGGCATCGTCCATTCGGAACGCACGCCGCAGGCCGAGCGCGCGACCGGCTCGGGCATTTCGGGCATGCAGACCTGGCTTGCGCTCCCCGACGGCAGGGAAGAGGTCGATCCGGCGTTCGAGCATGTGCCCGCCGACAAATTGCCGCTCGTCGAGGACGGCCATGTCTCGGCGCGCGTGATCATGGGCAGCCTGTGGGGCGCGACTGCGCCGACGACGCAGCATAGCGCGACCATCTATGCCGACATATTGATGAATGCCGGCGCGACGCTGCCGATCGACGCCGAGGCGGACGAACGCGCGGTGCTCGTCGCGATCGGCGACGCGAGCCTCGATGGCGAGCGGCTCGAACGCTACAGCCTCTATATATTGAAGCCGGGGCAGCCGATGACCTTGCGCGCCGACACCGACGCGCGCGTGATGCTGCTCGGCGGCGAAGCCTTCACGACGCCGCGTCACGTCTGGTGGAATTTCGTCAGCTCGTCGCGCGACCGCATCAACGAGGCGAAGCAGGAGTGGAAGGACCGCAAATTCCCGCTCGTTCCGGGCGACAGCGAGGAATTCATCCCGATCCCCGAAGTGCCGAAGACCGTGAGCTATCCCTAGGCCGGGTTTCGGGCCGGAAGCTGCCGTCTCTTTTGTCGTCTCCCCGGACTTGATCAGGGGTCCCGCCTGAGATCGAAGGCAATCAGCGCGTCAAAAAGCGGGATCCCGGATCAAGTCCGGGATGACGGGAGGGGTAACCGAACGTCCGCTCGCCATCCCATGGCCGTCATTACAGCGAGCGGCCCGGCGGTATCGGGCTTACAGCCGGACCTTGGCTTCGAGCTCGCGGCGTGCGGCGAGATATTGCGCCTCGAGTCCGGCGACGAATTCGGCGACCGGGCGCACCGCGGTGACGGGGCCGATGCCCTGGCCCGAGCCCCAGATGTCCTTCCACGCCTTGGCCTTGGTATTGCCCCCCGAGCCGAAGTTCATCGTCTTGAGGTCGCCTTCGGGAAGATTGTCGGGATCCATTCCGGCCGAGACGATCGACTGGCGGAGATAATTGCCGTGCACCCCGGTGAAGAGGTTCGAATAGACGATGTCGGCCGCGCGCCCTTCGACGATGCCATTCTTGTAGCCGTCCTCGGCATTGGCTTCGGCGGTCGCGATGAAGGCGCTGCCAATATAGGCGAGGTCGGCGCCGCACGCCTGCGCGGCGAGGATCGAGCGGCCGTGGCCGATCGCGCCCGACAGCGCGACGGGACCGTCGAACCATTCGCGGATTTCCTGCACCAGCGCGAAGGGGGATTGGCGGCCGGCATGGCCGCCCGCGCCCGCCGCGACGGGGATCAGTCCGTCGGCGCCCTTTTCGACCGCCTTGCGCGCGAAACGGTCGTCGATGACGTCGTGGAGCGTGATGCCGCCCCAGCTGTGGACGGCCTGGTTGAGTTCCTCGCGCGCGCCCAATGAAGTGATCGTGATCGGCACCTTCCACTTGGCGCAGGTCGCAATATCCTGCTCGAGCCGGTCGTTCGATTTATGGACGATCTGGTTGACCGCATAGGGCGCCGACGGACGATCGGGATTTTCGCGATCCCACGCTGCGAGTTCCTCGGTGATCCGGTGCAGCCATTCGTCGAGCAGGGATTGCGGGCGCGCGTTGAGCGCGGGGAAGCTGCCGACGATACCCGCCTTGCACTGCGCAATGACCAGATCGGGCCCGGAGACAATGAACAGCGGCGAGCCGATCACGGGCAGGCGCAGGCGATCGAAAATCGGGGGAAGGGCCATGAATCAGTCTCTCCGGTTGCGGTTTGAAACTGACCTTAACGTAAACGGAAGGCTGCGCAAGACTTGTCGAAACGGGGTGGCGTCCGGAGGCGGCGCGGTCGTCCATCGACGGTTGCATGTGGTTGGTCCGGTGGCGATTGCGCTCTGCCGCGGCACCGGCCAGACACGGAATCATGCAATTGTTCCAGCCCAGCCTGTTGCCGGCCGCCGCCGACATCGCGCGGCATCACCACCGCGAACCTTATGCAACGGTGGTGCTCGCCGGCGCCTATGAGGAAGCCGGCGATGCCGGGCGGCTGGCCGCGCGGGCGGGTGAGGTGTTGCTTCATGGCCCCTTTTCGGCGCACCGCGACCGGATTTCCGGCGGGCGGACGATGGTGCTCGATCTGCCGCTCCCGTTCGACGGGCGCGACTGGCCGGCGCGTGCGCGGATCGACGATCCCGATCATATCGTCCGGCTGGCCGAACGCGACCCGATCGAGGCGGTGGCCGGGCTGCTCGACGGGATCGTGCCGGCGCCGGTGGACGAAGCGGACGACTTGCCGGACCGGCTATCGGATGTCCTGCGAACATCGGATACGCCACGGATCGGCGAATGGGCGGCTGCCCAGGGCCGGTCGCGCGAGCATGTCTCGCGCGGCTTCGAGAAACTCTATGGCGTGTCGCCCGCCGTCTATCGCGCCGATTGCAGGGCGAAACGGGCGTGGCGGATGATCGTTGCGAGCGACGAGTGTCTTGCCGGGATTGCGGTCGCGGCAGGCTATGCCGATCAGGCGCATATGACGCGGGCGGTGACGGGATTGACCGGGGCGTCGCCGCGGCGCTGGCGGGTCGCGCTTCGCTGAGCGCGCGACGGTTTGCGTGGCCAGTTCGCCGTCGTCAGCAGCTCCTGAGTGATCCACGGCGAAAGCCGGGGCCCAGAATTCCAACGCTAAACTAGCGCCTTTCCGCTCCGGGCCCCGGCTTTCGCCGGGGTGCACATCTCTATCGGGCTCGAAACCCGCCTTCGCTAGATCGCCTCCAGCGATGCTCCGATCGCATCCCAGACGTGCGCTAGCTCGTCCGGCGTGATGCAATAGGGCGGCATGACATAGACGGTGTTGCCGAGCGGACGGAGGAGGACGCCATGATCGCGATGGAAAGCGATCAGGCGCGGGGCGAGGCTCGAGAGATAGCCCGAGTCCGCCACGACGATGTCGAGCGCGGCGATGGTGCCGAGGCGGCGGGGATTGGCGACACGCGGGTCGTGGCTGAGGAGTGACAGATGCGCGGCCTGCGCGTCGGCGAGCGTGTCGATGCGCTGCTGGACGGGCTCGTCACGCCAGATTTGGAGGTTGGCATTCGCGGCGGCGCAGGCGATCGGGTTCGCGGTGTAGCTCGACGAATGATAGAAGGTCTTCGCGCGGTCGGTCGAATAATGCGCTTCGTAGACCGGCTCGATGCAGAGCGTGACCGCGAGCGGCAGGCTGCCGCCGGTCAGGCCCTTCGACAGGCAGACGATGTCGGGGATGACGCCCGCTTGGTCGCACGCGAAGCGCGTGCCGGTGCGGCCCCAGCCGGTCATCACCTCGTCGGCGATGAGCAGCACGCCGTGGCGCGCGCAGATCGCGCGCATCTCGGCGAGCACCCACGCGGGATAGATCAGCATGCCGCCGGCACCGAGGATCAGCGGTTCGACGATGAAGGCGGCGGGCTTTTGGGCGCAGGCGGCGTCGAGCGCGTCGAGCGTGGCTTGTTCCATGCCTTCGCGCGGGAAGGGGATGGTGTCGACGTCGAAGAGCAGGGGTTGCCAGGCGCGGTTGTAGACGCCGCGCTCGCCGACCGACATCGTCCCGATCGTGTCGCCATGATAGCTGTGTTCGAGCACGAGGATGCGGCTCCGCGCCTCGCCGATGTTATACCAGTAGCCGAGCGCCATCTTGAGCGCGACCTCGACGCTGGTCGAACCCGAGTCCGAGAAGAACACGCGGGTGAGCGGGGCGGGGGTGATGCGGATCAGCTCGGCGGCTAGGCTTTCGGCGGGCTCGTGCGTCCAGCCCGCGAAGATGAGCTGGTCGAGCTTTTCGGTCTGCCTGGCGATCGCGGCCATGATGCACGGGTGCGCGTGGCCGTGCGTCGTGACCCACCAGCTCGAGATGGCGTCGATCCAGCTCTGGCCGTCTGTGTCGTAGAGTTTGGCGTCTTTGGCGTGCGAAATCAGCGGAATGGCGTCGCCGAGGCCGTGCTGGGTGAAGGGGTGCCAGACGGGGGATGGGTTTGTGGTCATATTCTCTCGTCATTCCCGCGTAGGCGGGAATCCCGCTTCTTGGCCATCCGCTCAAAGAAAAGCGGGACCTCCGCCTTCGCGGGGATGACGAAAAAGTCAAACGAAGTCGGCGAAATTGAAGCTCTCTTTGAACGCATCAGCCAGCGTTTCGCTCGTCAGTGGATCGATGATCGGCAACCGGCCCAAGCGGCGGATGCCCGAGATTTCCGCAATGATCGCTTCACTATCCTCGACCGCGTCGCCGAGGAAGGCGAGGCCATGGATCGGGACGTTGCGGGCGCGGAGCGCCTCGATCGTGAGCAGGCTGTGGTTGATCGTGCCGAGCGCGGTGCGCGCGCAGACGATCACGGGGATCTGCCATTTCGCGAAGAGATCGGCGTAGAGCACGGCGCGCGTCACGGGGACGAGCGCGCCGCCCGCGCCCTCGACGATCAGGTCGCCGGGGGGCGGCGCGAGCGTTTCGACGTCGATGTTAACGCCGTCAATTTCGGCGGCGAGATGCGGCGAGGCGGGGGTGGCGAGGCGGCAGGCTTCGGCCCGGATCGGGACGCCCGCGAGGCGCGCGACGACCTCGCTGTCGGTCTCTTCCTCGAGCCCCGACTGGATCGGTTTCCAGTAGGGCGTGCCGGTGGCTTGCGCCAAGCCCGCGGAAAAGATGGTTTTTCCGATACCGGTGTCGGTGCCGGTGACGACGAAGCGCGTCATGCGGCGGCCATCGCCTGCGCCAGCGCGTCGGCCATGTCGTCGATGTTGGCTTCGTCAACATTGAGCGTGATGGCGATGCGGAGGCGGGCGGTTCCCTGCGCCACGGTCGGCGGGCGGATACCGCGAATGTCGAGGCCCGCCTCGCGCAGGCGGCTCGCGATGCGCATCGTGCGGTCGTTGTCGCCGATGATCACCGGCAGGATCTGGGTGCCGCTGGCAGGGATGCCCAAGGGCACGAGGCGCTCGGCGGCGTGGCGGACGAGGCCGTGGAGGCGGTCCTGCCGTTCGGGCTCGTTCGCGACGATCTCGATCGCCTGCCGGACGAGCCACGCCATCAGCGGCGAGGGCGCGGTCGAGAAGATGAACGGGCGGCCGCGGTTGACGAGGAAGTCGCACGCGATCGCAGGGGCGCACAGAAGCGCGCCCTCGGCGCCGAGCGCCTTGCCGCAGGTGTGGAGGGTGACGAGATTGTCGCGGCGCGCGAGGCCATGCGCAAGGCCGGCGCCGCCGGGGCCGAAGACGCCGGTCGCGTGCGCTTCGTCGACGACGAGGATCGCGTCGTGGCGATCGGCGACCGCGGCGAGATCGGCAAGCGGGGCGCGGTCGCCGTCCATCGAATAGAGGCTTTCGACCGCGATCCACGGCGTTCCGCCCCCGCCGCCGGCGCGCCAGCGCCTGATGACGTCCTCGAAGGCCTGTGCGTCATTATGCGCGGCAGCGACATGGCCCGCACGGCCGAGCTTCATCCCGTCGTGTGCGCTCGCATGGATGAGTTCGTCGTGGACGACAAGGTCGCCGCGCTGCGGCAGCGTCGCGAAGAGCGCGGCGTTGGCGGCGAAACCGGTCGCGAAGAAGAGCGCCGCCTCGCTGCCGTAATGGCGCGCGGCGTGCGCTTCGAGCGCTTCATGTTCGGCGTGATTGCCGCGGAGCAGGCGCGAGCCGCCCGAGCCCGCGGGCAGGCCGCGCTCGATACCCGCGGCGAGTGCACTGCGGAGGGCTTCGCCGTCGGCGAGGCCGAGATAGTCGTTCGACGCGAAATCGCGGCCGGCGCGCGGCGCGAGGGCGCGGCGGCGGTTGTCGTCGGCGAGCGCGGCGAGATCGGCACGGTGAGCGGTGAAGGGGGGGGGGAGGCCCGGCATCACGGCTCCTTAGGACATGCGATCGAAATGACAAACCCGCCTCAGCGGCGGGGCAGGCGAAGCTTTTCTTCGTCGGTCAATCGATGAGGTTTGGCGACGGGTTCGAGGGTTGTCGGGTCGAAAAGCGCCGCGCGCCGCCGGTCGCCCGACACGATGTCCTTGATCACGCGCACGAAAAAGCGCCGCATCAGGGTGACCATGCTCATTTTGGGCAGCACGCTGCCGTCGCCGATGGCCTCGTGCGTGAAGAGATGGCCGCGCGGCGGGCCGAGGAGCGGGCCCCGCGCTGTGGGGTCGCAGGCGCCGACCTGGACCGTGATGAAGGGAAGCTTGCCGGTCGCCACGGTGTTGAAGAGCGGCAGGCGGCAGCACGCCGCATACCAGCGCAGTGTCGATCCGTCGGTCATATGGACGCAGGCGAGCCGGTCGCGGCCGGTGTCGATCCGCACGCGCGCGCAGCGCGTCTGATAGAGCGGTGTACCGCCGTGCGCGTCGAGCAGGCGTCCGGCGTGGCCGAGATAATGGGTGAGATTCTGACAATCGGTGCAATGGCAGACGACATGGTCGCCCTCGCCGGAACGGATGCGCACCGCTCCGGTGACGGTTCCGCAGTCGCAGGCGAAGGAGAGTTCGGATGTCATGATCCGGCCCTAGCTCCTCGCCCGCGACTGGGGAAGCGCGATCAGTTCTTCGACTTGTCGACGAGCTGGTTCTTGGCGATCCACGGCATCATCGCGCGGAGTTCGGCGCCGGTCTTTTCGAGCTGGTGTGCGGCGGCGGCCTTGCGGCTCGCCTTCAGTTCGGGCTGGCCGGCCTGATTGTCGAGCACGAAGTCCTTGACGAAGCGGCCCGACTGGATGTCGGCGAGGACGCGCTTCATTTCCTTCTTCGTCTCGTCGGTGATGATGCGCGGACCCGTTTTGATGTCGCCATATTCGGCGGTGTTCGAGATCGAGTAGCGCATGTTGGCGATGCCGCCTTCATAGAGCAGGTCGACGATCAGCTTGGTTTCGTGGAGGCATTCGAAATAGGCCATTTCGGGGGCGTAGCCCGCTTCGACCAGCGTTTCGAAACCCGCCTGGATCAGGTGGGTGATGCCGCCGCAGAGCACCGCCTGTTCGCCGAAGAGGTCGGTTTCGCACTCTTCCTTGAAGGTCGTCTCGATGATGCCGCTGCGGCCGCCGCCGACGGCCGAGGCGTAGGAGAGGGCGAGCGCCTTGGCGAAGCCGTTGCCCGATGCGCCCGCGCCCTGCGCTTCCTGCGCGACCGCGATCAGGCAGGGGACGCCGCCGCCCTTCTGATA
>JAGHZY010000063.1 GCA_017745175.1 Sphingopyxis sp.
GACCTACCGCTTACAAGGCGGTTGCTCTACCAGCTGAGCTAAGGCGGCGTGGTGCGCGGCGGATTCTAGCGCACGGCCGCGCAGTCGCGATCCTGCGCGGCGGGGAAGGTGGTGCGCACCGCCGCCGCATCGGTGCTGCGGCCGTCGAGCCACCAGCGCGATGCACCGGTCGCTCCCGTCGCGCCGACGCTGCCGACACGGTAGCTGCCCGACGATTCACACGCGGCGAGCGCAAGGCAGGCCGGGATCAGGATGAGATGAGATGGGCGAATTGTGAAACGAGACAAAGGCATGAGACATCCCCTTCGTACACTTCTGGTCCCTGTGCCCGATATTCACATGCAAACAGAAAAGTTCCCCCGGTTGTTGATATTTTTTCCTGTTTACCAATAATGGAAACTAATGGATTGGCTATTGTTCAAAGAATCCGGGAAATATCGGCCAGGACTATTAACTAAATTATATCTTCATTCCGGTTTCGACCCTGGTCGACGGGCCTCGAATCTGTGCCCTTGCGAAACAGCCTTGCGAAGCACGCGTACCCGATGACCGTTTGCCGCCGATCTGTCTTCATTGTGTCATTGCATTGACACGCCTTCGCCGCCGCATCGCAATATCGCCCGCCTAATCCCCCCGCGACCGGGGCGCCATTCCGGCGCCGGACCGGAAAAGGGGATTCACCGAATGACCACCATATTCAGGGGCCGCCTGCGGACCGGAGCCGCCCTGATCGCGATGCTTGGCGCAACGCCGGCCTTCGCCGACGAGGCCGCGGTCGATGCGGCCGAAAGCGCCGATGTCGCGGAGATCGTTGTGCTCGGTCGCGGCGAAGCGCGCCAGGTGCAGGAGCTGGGTGCGGCGGATATCGCGCTCGAAGTATCGGGAATCAGCCCGCTGAAGGCCATCGACAAGCTGCCGGGGGTCAATTTCCAGGCGGCCGACCCGTTCGGTGCCTATGAATGGTCGTCGCGCATCTCGATCCGGGGGTTCAACCAGAACCAGCTCGGCTTCACGCTCGACGGCATCCCCTTGGGCGACATGAGCTATGGCAATCACAACGGCCTGCACATCAGCCGTGCGATCATCAGCGAAAATGTCGGCCGGGTCGAGGTCGCGCAGGGCGCGGGCGCGCTCGCCGCGGCGTCGACGAGCAACCTTGGCGGCACGATCGAATTTTTCTCGCGCGAACCGGCCGAGGCGTTCGGGGTCGAGGCGTCGGGCACCTATGGCAGCGAAGAGACCAAGCGCGCCTTCATCCGCCTCGACAGCGGCGCGATCGTTTCCGGCGGGCCGCGGCTGTCGTTGAGCTACGCCTGGCAGGATGCCGACAAGTGGAAGGGCGACGGCGTCCAGCGCCAGCACCAGGTCAATGCGCGCATCGTCCAGCCCGTCGGCGACGGCCAGTTCTTCGGCTTTGTCAATTATTCGGATCGCCGCGAGAACGACTATCAGGACCTGAGCGCCGAGATGATCGGCCGCCTCGGTTACAATTGGGACAATTTCGCGAAGAATTGGGACCTCGCGGTGCAGGTCGCCAAAATCTACCAGAACCAGGTGGCGCGCGCTGCCTGGGCAACCGGGGTTGCCAACGGGTCGCTGCCGCTCGGCACGCCATTTGTTGCGCCCTATGCCGGCGTCGGCCAGAGCTTTCCCGCGCCGGTCGCATCGGTGGACGACGCCTATTATGACGCGGCGGGCCTGCGCAAGGACTGGCTCGCGGGCGCCGGCGTCGAAGCGCCGCTCGGCGAATATTGGACCTTCAAGGCGACGGGCTATTATCACGGCAACAAGGGCCGCGGCCTGTGGTTCACCCCCTATGTGACCACCCCGGGCGGCGCGCCGATGACGATCCGTACCACCGAATATGAAATCGAACGCTATGGCATCGTCGCCTCCAGCCTGTTCGAGGTCGGCGCCAACAAGTTCGAAATCGGCATGTGGTATGAGGACAATGACTTCAACCAGGCGCGCCGTTTCTATGGCCTTGCCGACACGACGGGCGCGCCGAGCCGCGGCAGCCTGAAATTCCCGAAGGATCCGCTCGCGACGCAGTGGGATTTCGATTTCAACACGCAGACGCTGCAATATCATGTGCAGGACACGCTCGATCTCGGCAGCTTCCAGATCAACGCGGGCTGGAAGGGCCTGCGCGTCACCAACCTCGCGAGCCCCACCGTACGCGGCGGGCTCGCGTCGGGGAAGACCGAGGCGAAGGACTGGTTCCTGCCACAGGCAGGACTGCTCTATCGCCTGAACGACGATAACGAGCTGTTCGCGAGCTACACCCAGAATATGCGTGCCTTCGAAAGCTCGGCGACCGGCGGTCCGTTCGCGACGACTCAGCTGGGGTTCGACAGGCTCGACCTCAAGCCCGAAACCTCGACCACCTATGAACTTGGTTTCCGCACCAAATCCTCGCGGTTCCAGGGCGTGATCGCGGGCTATTATGTCGATTTCAAGGATCGTATCATCGCCTTTGCCAACGGGTCCGGCATCGTCGGCAACCCCGCGATCCTGAGCAATGTCGGCGACGTCCGCTCGTGGGGCGTCGAGGCGGCGGGAACGTTTCGCGTCACCCCCGAACTCTCGCTCTTCGCCTCCTATGCCTATAATGATTCCGAATATCAGGACGACGTCGTGAACGCGGCGGGCGCGGTTGTCGCGGCGACCGCGGGCAAGACGGTGGTCAATTCGCCGAAGCATCTGGCGAAGGGAGAGATCACCTGGGACAATGGCACCTTCTTCGCGCGCGTCGGCGCGAACTACACCTCGAAACGCTATTATTCCTACGAGAATGATGCCGAGGTCGGCGGCTTCGTGATCGTCGATGCGAGCATCGGCTATCGCCTGAACGAGCGCATCTCGATCCAGGCCAATGCGACGAACCTGTTCGACAAGGAATATGTGTCGACGATCGGCACCAACGGCTTCGCCAACCGCGGCGACAGCCAGACCCTGCTCGCGGGTGCACCGCAGCAGTTTTTCGTGACGCTGAAGGCAGGGTTCTAGACCCGAGGTTGCGTCTCCGGCCCGCTCCCCACCGCCCGGAGACGCCGCGCGTCGTCTTCGGGCAGTGAAGGGGGCGGGCTGGTGCGCCGGCTCTCAACGATTGACGATGATGGCGCGGTCCAGCTAGGGCCGCGCCATCATTTTATGGGAAAACAGTTCATGACCGACACGCCCCCCGACCATCTGTCGACAAATCCGCGCTCGCCGCATTTCGACATGGAAACCCTTCAGCGCGGCATCGGAATCCGCTTCAACGGCAAGGAACGCACCGACGTCGAGGAATATTCGATCTCCGAAGGCTGGATCTGCGTCGCCGCGGGCAAGTCGAAGGACCGTTTCGGCCAGCCGATGACGATCAAGCTGTCGGGCACCGTCGAAGCCTGGTTCGAGGATATTGCCGGCGAAGGCGACGACGCCTAAACACCGGCAGCACAGCACATATAGGAAAAGCCCCGGAGGCGATCCGGGGCTTTTCCTATATGTGCTGTGGCGATTGCCGAATGTCGTGCGCGGCTTACTGGCCGAGCGAGGCGGCGATGGTTTCGAGGCCGTTGCCCGGCCTCCAGTCGTTCTGCGCCCAGACCGGCGCCTTGAAGCTCGGCGTCTTCGCCGGTTCGCCGTCGGCATAGATGAAACCCTGCACCGGATTGGCGCGCAGGCCGAGATCGCCGATCGGGGCGTACCAGACGCGGACCATGCTCCAGTCGCCGGCGTCGCTCACGTCGACGACGCGGACGTTGCGTTCGATCTGTCCGCGACGGCCGTTGATCGGCGACCAGTTGGCATGGTCGATCAGGATTTCGCGGTCGCTCACGACCTTCTTCACGACGGCGACATGGCCCATCGGCATGCCGCGCGTTCCGGCGAAGGCCATGACGGCGCCCTTGCGGGGCTCTTCGCCGCGCTGGTAGGTGCCGGCGGCCTGCGACCACCAGGTCTTGGCATTGCCGCGGATTTCGACGCCCGATTCGGCGCGGGCAAAGGGGACGCATTGCAGATAGTCGCGGGCAGCAGCCGGAAAGCTCGCGATCAGGCCGGTGACGGTCATCACAGACGCGATGGCGGCTGCCAGGTAACGACGATAGAGCATGGAATGCGACCCCCGATGGCTTGTCTTCAAGCGTTGCAGGGTCTTTGCCACGTATGGTGCGGTCCACCACCTGCATAGCGACGAGTCGCGCCGATGATGCGGTGGATGGGGGAACCTTTTGTTAAGCTGTTCAATTCGTCGTGCGACGCGCTCGGCTGAGCGCGGTCAGGCCGCCTCGGTCTCCACGCCATCGGGCCGGCGGAACAGCGTCAGCACGTCGCTCGCCGGCATGGGGCGACCGTAATAATAGCCCTGGATATTGCTGCAGCCGAAGCCGCGAAGCGTTTCGACCTCGAGCTCGGTTTCGGCGCCTTCGGCGGTCGTCTGCATGCCGAGGCTGTCGGCGAGCGCGACGACGGCACGGATGATCGCGATCGATTCGATGCTGCCCTTCGCGGCGCCCACGACGAAGCTGCGGTCGACCTTGATCGTCGAGAATTGCGTCTTCCTGAGATAGCCGAGCGACGAATAGCCGGTGCCGAAATCGTCGAGCGACAGGCGGATTCCGAGCCCGATCAGCTGGTCGAGCAATTGCGCCGCGCCGCCGCCGTCGCGCAGGAACACGCTTTCGGTGACCTCGATCTCGAGCCTTTGCGGGGAAAGCCCGCTCTGCGCGAGCGCCGAGACGACCACCGAGGCGAAGCTCGGGTCGGTGAGCTGGTCGGCCGAGACGTTGATCGCGACCTTCAGGTTCGACGGCCACTGCATCGCTTCGCGGCACGCCGTGCGCAGCACCCATTCGCCGATCGGCGAAATGAGGCGCGCATCCTCGGCGAGCGGGATGAAGCGGCCGGGCGAAACATTGCCGAGCTTCTGGTTGTTCCAGCGGATCAGCGCCTCGAAACCGTTGAGTATGCCGTCGGCGGCGGTCACGACCGGCTGGTAATAGAGCTCGAATTCGCCGCGTTCGAGCGCACCGCGCAGTTCCTGTTCCATCACGCGCCGTTCCTCGGCCTGTGCATGGAGGGAGGCGACATAGGCAGCGACGACATTGCCGCCCTTGTCCTTCGACTTGTAGAGCGCGAGATCGGCGTTGCGCGTCAGCGTCTCGACCGTCGCACCGTCGGTCGGACCGATCGCGAAGCCGACGCTGGCGCCGACGAACAGCTGATGATTGTCGACCACATAGGGGCGGCTGATCGTGGCGATGATCCGTTGCGCCAGCTCCTCGGCGGCGTCGGCCGAGGCGAGGTCGTGGAGCACGACGGCGAATTCGTCGCCGCCGAGCCGCCCGCACGTCATGCCGCGTTCCATCAACCCCTTGAGACGCGCCGCGACCTGCGCGAGCAATTTGTCGCCGACGGGGTGGCCCAGCGTGTCGTTGACGGCCTTGAAGCGGTCGAGATCGATCATCAGCAGCGCGCAGCGCGACTTGGCATCGACCGCGTGGCCGAGCGCGCGCGCGAGGTCCTCGTTGAGGTTGAGCCGGTTGGGCAGGCCGGTGAGATTGTCGAAGCGCGCCATCTTGGAAATCTGTTCGGCGCTCGCGCGTTTTTCGGTGACGTCCGAACCGACGCCGCGGAACCCCAGGAATTTGCCCCCTTCGTCGAGGCGCGGCGATGCGGACAATTCCCACCAGCGCGGCGCGCCGCCGATCGTCACCGGAACGATGAGGTTCGAGAAGCTTTCGCGCCGCTTCATCCGCTCGGCCATGTCGTGCAGGCTCTTGGGGAAGAGGCCCGTTTCCCATGCGTCGCCCGACAGCGCCTGGAGCAGCGGCACCCCTTCCAGCCTTTCGGCGGTGCCGCCGAGCGCATAGGCGAGGCGGGGCGAGACGTGGATCAGTCGGCGGCTGTTATCGGTCTGCCACAGCCAGTCGGCGGAGGTTTCCTCGAACTCGCGCAGGAGCAGGCTGACCGTCTCGGTCTTTTCGTGCAACGTTTCTTCGGCGCGGCGGAAGCGGATGTGGCTCTGCGCGAAGCGGATGCAGAAGGCGCAGAGCAGGAAGCCCGCGACCAGCGCCACGCCGGCGAGTTGCGGCGCGCCGGTGCGTGCAAGCGCGACGGCTGCCGACAGCGACACCGGGGCGATGAACAGCGTGCAGACGAGCGGGACGCTGTGCGCGGCGATGGCGAGGGTTACCATCATCAGCACCGCGATCGTCCACATCGACAGCACATGGTCGAGCGTCGGGCTCGGCCCCTGCAGCCAGAAGAGCGCCCCCCAGAGCAGCGCCGAATAGAGCGCATGGCGGCCGCACAGCCGGTATTCGGCGGTTCCCGAGAGTTTGGGGTCGCCGAGTGGCAGTCCCCTGAACTTGCCGTACGACCAGAGGCAGAAAACCAGCGTGCAAACGAGCCACCCGCCCGCGACGGGCAGCGGTACGTTCTGCACCATGGTGAAGGCTGCGACGATCGCCATGCCGATGC
Source organism: Sphingopyxis sp. (assembly GCA_017745175.1). Lineage (GTDB taxonomy): Bacteria > Pseudomonadota > Alphaproteobacteria > Sphingomonadales > Sphingomonadaceae > Sphingopyxis. Next base: position 6,469 of record JAGHZY010000063.1, read on the forward strand.
CCATGAGCAGGCGCAGCGATCCGCGGCCGCGGAGCGGCGCGAGCTGGAGCTGGCGGAGGTTGCCGATTTCCTGGTTTCGCGGCCCCAGCCCCAACAGGGTCCGCGCAGATATTGTTTCGGCAGCCACAGGATCGGTTAGCAGGCTTTTCACCCTGCCTGCATAGCGCACGGGAGTTACCCGAAAGTAACTGCCCGCCCGTCGCCCGATACTTTGTCGATACTATATTGTCCCTAGCCGGGACAGTGCTGCCGCCGGTCAGGCGGCCATCGCGAAGGGCTGGATTTCCCCGGCCAGATATTGCGCGCGCGCCTTCGACCGGCTGAGCTTGCCCGAACTGGTGCGCGGCAGCGTGCGCGGCGGGATCAGTTCGATCAGGCAATTCATGCCGGTAATCGCGCGGACGCGCTCACGGATCGTCTCGCGCAGCGCCAGCCGCTCGGCCTCGTCGCTGGTGCGGCACTGGACAAGCACGGCGGGGGTTTCCTCGCCGCCCGGCGTCGTGATCGCGAAGGCCGCGATGTCGCCCGACTTGAAGCCCGGCAGCTGTTCGACCGCCCATTCGATATCCTGCGGCCAGTGATTCTTGCCGTTGATGATGATCATGTCCTTGGCGCGGCCGACGATATAGATGTAGCCGTCCGACAGGTAACCCATATCGCCGGTGTCGAGCCAGCCGTCCTTCATGCAGGCGGCGGTCGATTCGGGATCGCGGAAATAGCCGGTCATCAGCGACGGGCCGGTGCACCACACCTTGCCGACGGTCTGGTCGGGCAGCACGCCCCCCGCTTCGTCGCGGACCTCGATCACCATGTCGCGCGCGGCACGGCCGCAGTTGACGATCGCGCGATAGCGCGTCGGGCGGCCCGAATCATTCGCAGCGCCCGACAATTCGGTTTCCTCGACCAGTTCGACGACGATCCCTTCGCCCGGCGGCATGATGCTGACCGCGAGCGTCGCTTCGGCGAGGCCATAGCTCGGCAGAAAGGCGCTCGCCTTGAAACCCGCGTCGGCAAAGGCGTCGACGAAATGCTGCATCTCGTCGGGGCGGATCATGTCGGCGCCATTGCCCGCGACGCGCCAGCGCGACAGGTCGAAGCGGTCGGCGACGTGCGTCTGGCTCGACACGCGGCGCGCGCAGATGTCGTAGCCGAAGGTCGGCGAATAGCTGAGCGTCGTGCCCTCGTTGCGGCTGATCAGGTCGAGCCATGCGAGCGGGCGGCGGGCGAAATCCTCGGTCTTGAGATAATCGACCGACACCTGGTTCGCGACCGGCGAGAGCAGGCAGCCGACGAGGCCCATGTCATGATACCAGGGCAGCCACGAGATGCAGCGGTCGCTGTCCTGAAGCTCCATTCCGTGGCTGTGTGCTGCGAGATTGTTGAGCAGCGCGCCGTGCGTCACCGCGACGCCGTGCGGGAAGCGCGTCGAGCCGCTGCTGTACTGGAGATAGCAGGTCTCGTCGGTCTTCTGCTCGGGGAGCGTCGCGACTGGAGCGGCGCGCTTTTCGAACTCGCTCCAGTCGACGGGCGTCACGCCTTCCTTTTCTGCCGCCTCGATCGCCATCGCGGCGATTTCGGGCGGGAAAAACAGCATCGTGGGGTCGCAGCTCGAGAGCTGGACGACGAGCTGGCCCACATAGGAGTCGCGTCCGCCGAAACTCGTCGGCAGCGGCAGCGGCACCGGCCAGGCGCCGGCGTAGATGGTGCCGAAGAAGAGCGCGGCGAATTCGGCGCCTGTTTCGGCGATCAGCGCGATGCGGTCGTTCGGCTGCACACCCGCTGCGATCAGGCGATAGGCGGCCCGAAGCGCGTCGGCCTTGAGTTCGCTATAGGGATAGGGGCGCACGAGTTTCCCGCGCGGATCGTGGAAATTGAGCCCGCGCGAGCCCGCGGCGGCATAATCGAGCGCTTCGCCGACGGTAGCGAAGTCCGAGAAACGGCGCGGCTGGGCGCACAGGGTCGGCGTCGGCACGAGCGCATCGGCCGAAATCATGTCGGTATCGGTCATAGGGGCTGCGACATCCCGCGATACGGGCCGCGCGGCAACAAGCATGTCATCTTTCTGAGCCATGTGTAGGTGCGCGAACCCTGTGTTGTTTGAACAAATCGCCCGTTTCCGGGCGTTATGGCCCGATATGGCGGTGTTGATCGTTCTCAATCGGGCCCGACTGTGGCACAAACATGGCGATATGGCCAATCGCCGCGCTCACTCCGACCGATCGAAACGGCCCCTCGGTGCGGCCAGGCTGGACGAACTTGCGCTCGCCTATGTCGCGCGATTCGCGACGAGCCGCGCGAAACTGACGCGCTATCTCGCCAGAAAAGTCCGCGAATCGGAATGGATGGATGAAAGTGACGCCATGGCGGCTTGCGAGGCGATCGCCGACCGGATGGAGCGCCTCGGCTACCTCGACGACCGCCAATATGCTGCGATGCGCGCGGGCGCGATGACGCGGCGCGGACTGGGCGTCCGGCGGGTCAAGGCGCAGCTTTATGTCGACGGAATTGCCGGGCAGGACAGCGGCGAGGCGATCGAGACGGCCGAGGGGGCCGCGGTCGCGGCGGCCATCGGTTTTGCGCGGCGGCGGCGGTTCGGGCCGTTCGCGGTGCGATCGAACGACGACCCGAAGCAGCGCGAGCGGCAAATCGCCGCCTTTTTGCGCGCGGGGCACAGCATGACGATCGCGCGCCGTATCCTCGCCGTTCCACCAGGGGACGAAGCGGCGCTGGCGGTGCTGGACGATGAAGCGGGGCTCGATTAGCCATGAAACTCCTCACAGGACGTCATCCCGGCGCAGGTTTCAGAGGCACGCGACCCTGAAACACGATCTCGACGGTGTGGAATGATGTGACGAAGAGATCCCGGCCTTTGCCGGGATGAGGAAAAAAGGGGTTGAACTGCCGATGCGCGCCATATTTGCCGCCCTTGCGTTGTCGCTCGCGCTGCCGATGGCAGGGTGCAGCAAGGATGCGAGCGAGGAGGCGGGCACTGCGACGATCCCGGTGACGGTCGCCGCGGCGGGCAAGGCGCATGTCTTCAACGTCGAGGTTGCGCGCACCGATGAGGAGCAGGCTCGCGGGCTGATGTTCCGCACCGGCCTGCCCGCCGACGGGGGGATGCTCTTTCCGTTCGAAAAGCCGCGGATCGCCAGCTTCTGGATGAAGAACACGCTGATTCCGCTCGATATGGTCTTCATCCGCGCCGACGGCAGCATCGACCGGATCGCCGAAAACAGCATCCCCGAATCGCTCGAACCGGTGGTCAGCGGCGGCGAGGTTTCGGCGGTGCTCGAGCTTGCCGGCGGCACCGCGGCGCGGCTCGGGATCGACGAGACGGCCAGGGTGACGTGGAAAGACAGGAAATAGCGCCGCGCCGCACGGTTTGCGGCTTGCAGACCGCGTATGCTTGGCTGTAAACGCCGCAGCCATGAGCATCTTGGGCAAGATTTTTACCTGGTGGGACGGCGCGACCGTCGGCACGCTGCTGAACAGCTGGAGCACGGGCGAGAAGGTCGGCGAGGACAGCCTCGGCAACCGCTATTTCCGCGCGAAGAAGGGCGGCCGCCGCTGGGTCCTCTATAATGGATCGAACGACGCGAGCCGCGTGCCGCCCGAATGGCACGGCTGGCTGCACGGCACGCTCGACGAACTGCCGACCGACATCCTGCCCGCGCCGCGCGCGTGGGAGAAGGAGCCGAGCGCGAACCTGACCGGCAGCGCCGGCGCCTATCGCCCCGCCGGCGCGCTCGAACGCGGTGGCCGCCGCGCCGCCGCGACCGGCGACTATGAGGCCTGGCGGCCCGGCGCCGAGTGAGCGTCGCCGTGTCGAGGCTGACCGCGACCGCCGGGCTGGCCATGCTCGCCGCGCTGTCGCTTGGTGCCTGCGACCGGACACCCGCGACGAAGGCGAGCGGCACCGGCAAGGCGCCGCAGATCGCCAAATCCGAACGCGTGCCGCAAGAAGTCGGCGGCATCGAGGGCGCGACTCCGATGGAAGAGCGCGTCGCCGTCGTCGGCCTCCTCAACAAGCGTAACGGCCTTGTCCGCGAGCTCGAGATGAAGCCCGGCGAATCGGCACGCGCCGGCCGCGCGATCGTGCGGCTGCGCGCCTGCGAGCAGACCGCGCCGTGGGAAGACCCGCCCGAAACCGGCGCCTTCGTCCAGCTCACCGTGCAGGATCAGCGCGACGACAAATGGTACCGCGTGTTTTCGGGCTGGATCTTCCGCGAGCGGCCCGACCGCAACGTGATCCAGCACCCGATCTATGACGTCTTCGTCAAAAGCTGCGCGATGACATATCCGGGGGGCGAACCCGTCGCCCGGTCGGTGCCGAAGGCCGGTACGCCCGCGCCCAGGGCGTCGAGCTCGCCCCAGTCGCCCGCGACGAACGGCGGCGAGGGCACCGCGACGCCCGTGGCACCGCCGGTCGTCCCGGCTCCGGCGCCCAAGGCCACGCCGTCGCCCCCCGCCAACACCGAATAGAGCCGCGCAAGATAATCGGCCTGGCGGATTTCGATCGCGCCGAGGCTGGCGAGGTGCGGGGTGATGAACTGGCAGTCGAGCAGCTTCCAGCCGCCCGCAATGAGCCGCGCGACGAGATGCGCGAGTGCAACCTTCGACGCGTCGCGCGCCCGGCTGACCATCGATTCGCCAAAGAATGCGCGGCCGAGCGTGACGCCATAGAGCCCGCCGGCCAGTTCGCCGTCCAGCCAGCATTCGACGCTGTGCGCGTGGCCGAGGCGGAACAGCCGGTCGTAGCTCGCCCGGATCACGGGATTGATCCACGTCGTCGGCCGGTCGTCGGCGGGTGCAGCGCAGAGCGCAACCATATCGGCAAAGGCGGTGTCGGTCGTGACGCGGAAGCGGTCCGAAACGATGACCTTCTTCAGGCTGCGCGACAGGTGGAAGCCGTCCAGCGGCAGGATCGCGCGCAGCCGCGGTTCGACCCAATGGACCGACGGGTCGTCCGCCCCGTCGGCCATCGGAAAGATGCCCTGTGCATAGGCGCTCAGCAGCAGCGCCGGGTCGATGGATTCGAAGTGCTTCAGTTTGCCGGCTTCACGAATTTGAGCGTCATGCGGTCCGATTCGCCGATCGCGATATATTTTGCGCGGTCGGTCTCGCCCTCGGTCAGGTTCGGCGGCAGCGTCCAGACGCCCTTGGGATAATCCTTGGTGTCCCCGGGGTTGGCGTTGATCTCGCTTTCGCCCGCAAGCCTGAAGCCCGCGGCCTCGGCAAAGGCGACGATCGAGCTCTTCTTCATATAGCCCGACTTCTCTTCCTTCGCGCTGTCGTCGCTTTCGTTCAGCCGGTGCTCGACGACGCCGAGCGTGCCGCCGGGCTTCAACATCGCGAAGATCTGCTTGAAGGCGTTCGCGGTGTTGTCGGTGCCGTCGAAGCGCCAGTTGTGGACGTTGCGGAAGGTCAGCACGACATCGGCGCTGCCGTCAGGCACCTTGGGATTGGCGCCCGCATTAGGGAATTCGGCGAGCTTCACCGCACCATAGACGTCAGCATTCTCGGCCTGCTTCGCCTTGACGCGATTGAGGCCACGTTCCCACGGCGCCGCGGCATAGAGCGTGCCGCCGCCTGATTTGGCGAGCGGGGCGAGGATTTCGGTGTACCAGCCGCCGCCGGGCCACAGCTCGACCACGGTGTCGCCGGGCTTGACGCCAAAGAAGGCGAGCGTTTCGGCGGGGTGGCGATACTGGTCGCGCGGCGTGTTTGCCGCGGAGCGCGTGGGAGCGGCGACCGCCGCGGCGATCGCGTCGCCGCTTTTGTGCGCGGCGTGGCCGGCATGCCCGTCATGCTGCATCGCGGCGGCGGGAAGGGCGATCAGGGCGGCGGCACTTGCAACCGATAACAGGACACGCATATGGGGCACCTCTCTCCAGGGGAAGGCCCCTGTTTGCGAAGGGATGCGCGGCAATGCAAGTGTCGATGCTGTCGATAGGGATTGCGGCTGCGGCGCTGTTCGGCGTCGCCGAGGTCGCCAACTGGCGCCGCAACAACCGCCGCGATGTCGATAATGTCGGCTTCATGCCGTGGCGCGGGATCGCGCTTGCCTCGGCCGTCGTTGCGCTCTTCGCCACGGCGTTCTGGCTAAGCGGCAGATAATATGGATACGGCGCCCGGCATGACGCCGATCGCGAGGCTGAAGTCGGGCGAAACACTCGGCGACCGGGTGATGAAGGTCGACCATGCGGGCGAGCATGGTGCCGTCTGCATCTATGGTGCCCAACGCTGGTTTGCACGCCTGCGCGCGCCTGACATGGTGCGCGAGCTCGATGCTTTTCTGGCGCATGAACGCGGGCACCGTGCGCTTTTTGGCGAGGAATTGCAGCGTCGTGGCCGCGGTCGCTGCCGCAGTTATTTCTGGTGCGGTGTTGGCGGTCTGATACTTGGGGCAATCACCGGAATAGCGGGGCGCGGCGCCATGGCCACTACGACGGTCGCGATCGAGCGGGTGGTGCTACGCCACATGCACGAACAGATTGCGGCGTTGCGGGACATTGATGAGCTGGCGGTCCGAACGTTGACGACTATCATCGCCGAAGAACAGGAGCATCACGATCTGTCGGCGGCCCGCTTGCCATCGGCGGGCTTTTGGCAGCGGCTGCTCGACCCGGTTGTGTCGGTGTCGACCGAAGCGGTAATCTGGCTGGGAATGCGGCTCTAGACCTTTACAGGCAGGCCTCGAGATAGGGCTGGTCGAAGCCGTACTGGCGCGCTTTTTCAAGCGTATAGGGGCGCAGGCCCATCGCGCGATATTCGCCGACGATCTTGCCGTCCTTGTCCTCGTCGAGATATTCGAACTTGAAGAGTTCCTGCGTGACGATGACGTCGCCTTCCATGCCGATCACCTCGGTGACATTGGTGACGCGGCGCGAACCGTCGCGCAGGCGCTTGATCTGGACGATCAGGTCGACCGAATCGGCGATCTGCTTCGAGATCGCTTCCTTCGGAATCTTGATGTCGCCCATCAGCACCATATTCTCCATACGGCCGAGGCATTCGCGCGGTGAGTTGCTGTGGAGCGTACACATCGACCCGTCGTGACCCGTGTTCATCGCGGCGAGCAGATCGAAACACTCCGCGCCGCGAACCTCGCCCATGATGATGCGGTCGGGACGCATACGCAGCGCGTTCTTGACGAGGTCGCCCATATGGATCGCGCCATTGCCCTCGAGGTTCGCGGGGCGCGTTTCGAGCGGCAGCCAGTGCGGCTGCTGCAGGCGAAGTTCGGCGGCGTCCTCGATCGTCAGCACGCGCTCGCCGGGGTCGATCATCTTCGACAGCGCGTTGAGCATGGTGGTCTTACCCGAACCCGTACCGCCCGAGATGACGATGTTGAAGCGGCTGGCGCCCGCGATCTTCAGCGCGGCCGTCATCAGGGCGACCGGTGTGAAGATGCCCTGGAAGGTGACCATCCCCCAGTCGAGGCTG
>JAGHZY010000064.1 GCA_017745175.1 Sphingopyxis sp.
CAGGACCTGTCGGACATCATGTTCGTCACCACGGCGAACTCGCTCAATCTGCCGCAGCCGCTGCTCGACCGTATGGAGATCATCCGGCTCGAGGGTTATACCGAGGACGAGAAGGTCGAGATCGCCAAGCTCCACCTGATCGCGAAGCAGGTCGAGGCGCACGGGCTGAAGGCCGGCGAGTTCGAGCTGACCGAGGAAGGGCTGCGCGACCTCATCCGTTATTACACCCGCGAGGCGGGCGTCCGCACGCTCGAACGCGAGATCGCGCGCCTGGCGCGCAAGGCGCTGCGCAAGATCCTCGAAGGCAAGGCGGAAAGCGTCGTCGTGACCCCCGACAATCTCGCCGAATTCGCCGGCGTGCGGAAATTCCGCCACGGCGTGTCGGACCGCGAGGATCAGGTCGGCGCGGTCACGGGCCTCGCGTGGACCGAGGTCGGCGGCGAGCTGCTGACGATCGAGGCGGTCACCGCGTCGGGCAAGGGGCAGGTGCGCACCACCGGCAAACTCGGCGAAGTGATGACCGAATCGGTGCAGGCGGCGCTGTCGTTCGTGAAGGCGCGCGCGCCGGCCTATGGCATCAAGCCCAGCCTGTTCGCGCGCAAGGACATCCATATCCACCTGCCCGAAGGCGCCGTGCCGAAGGATGGACCGTCGGCGGGCGTCGGCATGGTCACCGCGATGGTCTCGACGCTCACTGGCATCGCGGTGCGCAAGGATGTCGCGATGACGGGCGAGGTGACGCTGCGCGGCCGCGTGCTCGCGATCGGGGGGCTCAAGGAAAAGCTGCTCGCAGCCCTTCGCGGTGGCATCACGACCGTCTTCATTCCCGAGGAAAATGAAAAGGATCTGGTCGAGATTCCGGCGAACATCACCGGGACGCTGAAGATCATCCCGGTGAGCCATGTCGACCAGGTGCTGGCCGAGGCGCTGATTTCGCCGGTCGAGCCGATCGAATGGACCGAGGCCGACGAGCTCGCCGCCTCGCCGCCGATCGCACCGGGCGGCGACCCCGAAACGGCGATTCGCCACTAGGCTTGACCCGCTTCAGGGCAATTCGTCCCAAATTCGTCGCAAAAACGACGTTTTGGGGCGCTTTTCGCCCTTTTTTGCTTTGACAAGCCGGGGGCAATCATCGTTAGTGACGCGCCATGGCTTCGGGCCATGAGAATCACTTAAACCAACCATATTGCAGGGGTTCCTTAGGCATGAACAAACAAGACCTGATCGCCGCTGTCGCTGACTCGAGCGGCCTGACCAAGGGTGACGCGAGCAAGGCCGTCGAGGCCGTGTTCGACGCAATCACCGGTTCGCTGAAGAAGGGCGGCGAAGTCCGTCTCGTCGGCTTCGGCACCTTCGCGGTCAGCAAGCGCAAGGCATCGACCGGCCGCAACCCGCGCACCGGCGAAACGATGACCATCGCGGCGTCGAACCAGCCGAAGTTCAAGGCCGGCAAGGCCCTCAAGGACGCCGTCAACTAAGTTGGCTGCAGCCTTTTGGTAAAAACATCTCGGGCCGCGGCGCAAGCTGCGGCCCTATTTGCATTTATGGGCGAAATTTCGGGCAAATGGGCGTTGCATTCGCCGCGTCAGCGGCTATGGACGTCCGGCTTTCGGAGGCGCCGGTCATCGGCCGGTACCCGGACGGGCGCGTAGCTCAGCGGTAGAGCACACCCTTCACACGGGTGGGGTCACAGGTTCAATCCCTGTCGCGCCCACCATGGCCCCCGGGCCATGGCTGGAACCGAAACTGCGGCTGACGCGCCCATTCATCGCCTATTCAATGCTTTCGCATTAGAGAAACGGCCATGATCCGTACGCTGACCCTCTCCCTCGTTTCCGCGCTGCTGCTATCGGCAGGCGCGCCCGCAGCCGCGCGCGGCGACCGCGACCAGGACAATCTGCGCGAAGCCGCAGCGCAGGGGCAGGTGATTCCGCTCAACCGGCTGATCGCCGACATCCGTTCGCGCCCGCCCTACAGCGAGATGACCTATCTCGGCGGGCCGCAGTTCGACGCGGGCCGGATGATCTATGCCCTCAAGTTCATGGACGGCAGCCAGGTCGTCGTCGTCTATGTCGATGCCCGCACCGGTCGGATCGTGGGCCGGAAACCCTGACATTTCCAACGAGCCGGCGGTTCGTCGCAACGAGATTTTGCGATGATCGTCCGGACTTGATACACAGTCGAAACATGCGGCCGGCGCTGTCCGGCGCGCAACGGAAAGGCGCCTGAATGCGGATTTTGATTGTCGAAGACGAACCCACGCTGGGTCCGCAGCTCAAAGCGACGCTGGAAGGCGCCGGCTATGCCGTCGACCTCGCAACCGACGGCGAGGACGGGCATTTTCTCGGCTCGACCGAAAATTACGACGCCGCGATCCTCGACCTCGGCCTGCCCGAAATCGACGGTCTGACGGTGCTCGACCGGTGGCGCCGCGAAAAGCGCAACTTCCCCGTGCTCGTGCTGACCGCCCGCGACAGCTGGTCCGACAAGGTTGCCGGGCTCGACGCCGGCGCCGACGACTATCTTGCCAAGCCGTTCCAGACCGAGGAACTGATCGCCCGCCTGCGCGCGCTGATTCGCCGCGCGGCGGGCAATGCGTCGAGCGAACTGATCGCGGGCGACGTCCGTCTCGATACGCGCTCGGGCCGGGTGACGCTTGCCGGCGAGCCGGTCAAACTGACCGCGCAGGAATACAAGCTGCTGTCGTATCTTCTCCATCACAAGGGCAAGGTCGTGTCGCGCACCGAACTGATCGAGCATATCTATGATCAGGATTTCGACCGCGATTCGAACACGATCGAGGTGTTCGTGACGCGCATCCGGAAGAAGCTCGGCGCCGACATCATCACCACGATTCGCGGTCTCGGCTACCAGCTCGACGATCCGCAGGGCTGAACCGGCCGGGCATGGCCGACCCCGAACCCGACCAGTCCGCCGTGACCGAAGCGGACGCGGCAAGCAGACCCGTCGTACCGGCGAGCCGCATTACCGGCTCGCTGGCGCGGCGCATGATCGCGATTGCCGCGCTCTGGATTTCGGTGCTGCTGATCGGCGGCGGCTTCGCGCTCGACCGGGTGCTGACGGGCGCGATCACGCGCAATTTCGATTCGAGTCTCGAATATGTCCTGATCGCGATGATCCGCTCGTCGGAGATCGGCCCCGATGGCGAGGTGCGGCTCGTCGAACCGCTCGGCGACCAGCGCTTCCTCGAACCCTATAGCGGCCTCTACTGGCAGATCAGCGGCGGCGGACAGGAACCCTATCGTTCGCGCTCGCTGTGGGAACGGACGCTGAAGGCGCCGACGCCGCACGTCGACAACCAGATCCACACCTATGACAGCAACCAGTTCCCCGACGAGGAACTGCGTATCCTCGAACGCAATGTCATCCTGCCGGGGAGCAAGACCAACTGGCGTTACCAGATCGCCCAGTCGCGCGAGGCGCTCGACGCGCAGGTCGGCGCGGTGCGGCAGACGCTGATCCCGAGCCTCGCCCTGCTCGGGCTCGGGCTCATCATCCTTGCCGCACTCCAGACCTTCTACGGCCTCTGGCCGCTCCGCCACATCCGCCGCGCGATTGCGGCGATGCGCGGGGGGCAGAACCGGCGCGTCGACGCGCCGCTGCCGCTCGAGGTGCAGCCGATGGTCGACGAACTCAATGCGCTGCTCGCGCATAACGAGAAACAGGCCGAGGAAGCGCGGCTGCACGCGGGCAATCTCGCGCACGCGCTGAAGACGCCGCTGACGGTGCTCGTCAACAGCGCGACGAGTTCGGATTCCGAGCTCGCCGAGACGGTGCGGCGCGAGGCCGCGACGATGCAGCGGCAGGTCGACCATCATCTCGCGCGCGCGCGCGCGGTCGGACGGCGCGGCGCGGCGCAGGCGCGCGCCGTCGTCTGGGACAGCGTCGGCAGCGTGTCGCGCGCGGTCGCCGCACTCTATCCCGATGCCCGGCTCGACGCCGCGGGCGACAAGCAGCTTGTCGTGCGCGTCGAGCGGCAGGACCTCGACGAACTGGTCGGGAACCTGCTCGAAAACGCGGCCAAATATGGCGGCGGCAGCGTTTTCGTGACCGTCCAGCGCGACGGGACCATGGCCGAAATACTCGTCGAGGATGATGGTCCGGGCATTTCACCCGACGACCGCGTCCGGGTGATCGACCGCGGCGTGCGGCTCGACAGCGGCAAGCCCGGAACGGGCCTCGGCCTCGCGATCGTGCGCGACGTCGCCGAAATCTATGGCGGCAGCGTCACGCTCGAGGAGAGCGAGGATCTGGGCGGTTTGCTGGTACGGCTGAGGCTGCCGACGGGCTAGGAGTGCGCGTCCGGTTCGGGCTGGATTCCAGACATTCGTCATCCCGGACTTGATCCGGGATCCATCGCAGCGCTGAAGTCGTGGACCCCGGATCAAGTCCGGGGTGACGACGAAAGAGAGTGGCCGCTACCGCTCGGAAAGCCACCGTTCGCCTTCAGGCCGCGGTGACTTCCAGCCCGCGCTGGACGGCGGGGCGTGCGAGGCCGGCGTCGAGCCAGCGCTGGACGTGTCCGAACCGCCGGAAGCCGACGATCTCCGCGGCATCATAGAAGCCGATCAGGTTGCGGACCCAGCCGAGCAGCGAGATATCGGCGATGCTGTAGTCGGCGCCCATCACCCATTCGCGCTCGGCCAGCCGCGCGTCGAGCACAGCGAGCAGGCGCGCGGATTCGGCGGCGTAGCGGTCGCGCGGGCGCTTGTCCCTATATTCGCGTCCGGCGAATTTGTGGAAGAAGCCGAGCTGGCCGAACATCGGCCCGACGCCGCCCATCTGCCACATGACCCACTGGATCGTCTCGTAGCGCATGTTCGGATCGGACGCGAGGAATTGCCCGCTCTTGTCGGCCAGATAGATCAGGATCGCGCCCGATTCGAACAGCGCGAGCGGTTTGCCGCCCGGGCCATCGGGATCGTAGATTGCGGGGATCTTGCCGTTCGGGTTGAGCGCGAGGAACGCCAGCTCGTGGCTTTCGTTCGCCATGATGTCGACCCGGTGCGGTTCATAGGGAAGGCCGGTCTCCTCAAGCATGATCCCCACCTTCACTCCATTGGGCGTGGGCGCCGAGAAGAGCTGGAGCCGGTCGGGATATTGCGCCGGCCAGCGCGCGAAGACCGGGTGATCGAGGGTCATGCGTCCTGCTCCCGCTTGGCCTGCTGATGGTGGCGGATCACCTCGTCGATGATGAACCGCAGGAATTTCTCGGTGAAATCGGGATCGAGGTCGGCATCGCGCGCCAGTTCGCGCAGCCGCCCGATCTGACGCTCCTCGCGGCCAGGGTCGGCGGGGGGGAGGCCGTCGCGTGCCTTGAGTTCGCCGACGGCCTTGGTAACCTTGAACCGCTCGGCAAGCATATAGACGAGCGCCGCGTCGATATTGTCGATGCTCTGGCGGTAACGGCTAAGCTGGTCGTCCATGCGAGGCTCCTCTGATATCCGGCACGCTTGGCACCGGGCAGGGGAGCAAGGCAAGCCGAAAGTCGTTGCAAAATTGCGCCCTCCCGGCCAAGGGTCGCCGCGTCATGACTGCCGAAATTCATCAGCTCCACGGCGACCGGCCGCCCTCGCTCGACCCGATGATGGCGCTCGTCGCTGCCGATATGAACGAGGTGAATGCGGTCATTCTCGACCGGATGCAATCCGAAGTGCCGCTGATCCCCGAGCTCGCCGGGCACCTGATCGCAGGCGGCGGCAAGCGGATGCGGCCGATGCTGACGCTCGCGTGCGGCAAGCTGCTCGACTATCCGGGCCGCCGTCATTGCAAGCTCGCCGCCGCGGTCGAATTCATCCACACCGCGACGCTGCTGCACGACGATGTCGTCGACAAGTCGGACCTGCGCCGCGGCCGCAAGACCGCGAACCTCATCTGGGGCAACAGCGCGTCGGTGCTCGTCGGTGATTTCCTGTTCAGCCGCGCGTTCGAGGTGATGGTCGAGGACGGGTCGCTGAAGGTGCTGAAGATCCTCAGCCGCGCGTCGGCGGTAATCGCCGAGGGCGAGGTCAACCAGCTTTCGGCGCAGCGCCGGATCGAGACGAGCGAGGACCAGTATCTCGCGATCATCAACGCGAAGACTGCCGAACTGTTCGCCGCGGCGTGCAAGATCGCCGCAGTCGTCGCCGAGCGCGACGACGCTACCGAGGCGGCGCTCGACGCCTATGGCCGCAATCTCGGCATCGCATTCCAGCTCGTCGACGATGCGATCGACTATGTTTCGGATGCCGAAACGATGGGGAAGGGCGTCGGCGACGATTTCCGTGACGGCAAGGTAACCTTGCCCGTCATCCTCGCCTATGCGCGCGGGTCGGCCGAGGAACGCGAGTTCTGGAAGCTCGCGATCACCGGCCACAAGACGTCGGACGAGGATCTCGCCCACGCGACCGCGCTGCTGCACAGGCACGACACGATCGCCGACACGCTGGCGCGCGCGCGCCATTATGGCCAGCGTGCGGTCGACGCGATCGGCGGTTTTCGCGCCAGCCAGGCGAAATCGGCGCTGACCGAGGCGGTCGCCTTCGCGGTCGCGCGCGCCTACTGATTTCCCATGGCGATGATGGGCCCTGCGGCGGACAGCCCCGATGCCTATATCGCCGCGCTTGCGGGCTGGCAGCTGGAGCGCTGCACGATGATGCGGGCGGCCATCCTCCGCGCCGCGCCGTTCGATGAAACGATCAAATGGACCAATCTCGTCTTCATGGCGAACGGGCCATGCATATTGATCCGCGCCGAAGAAAAGCGCGTCCTGCTCGGTTTCTGGCGCGGCAAGAGGCTGCGCGAGGTCGAGCCGCGCATCAAGGCGAGCGGGAAATATGAACTCGGCAATCTGGTGATGACCGAAGGGACAGCGGTCGATCCCGCTCTCGTCGAGCGGCTGGCGGCGGAAGCCCATCGGCTCAATTTCGATGTCGGCAATCCCGCGGCACGCAGCTGATGCAGCCGCTCCCGATCGATGCCGTGCTGCCCGATATCATGGCGGCACTGGTGCTGAAACCCAACGCCGTCGTCGTCGCGCTGCCGGGCGCGGGCAAGACGACGCGCGTCGCGCCGGCGATCCTCGACCAGCCGTGGTGCAGCGGTGCGGTGTGGCTGCTTTCGCCGCGGCGTCTCGCGGCGCGCGGCGCGGCCGAACGCATTGCCGAGGAGATGGGCGAGGCGGTCGGGGGCAAGGTCGGCTATGCGACGCGCCTCGACAGCAGACAGTCGGCGGCGACGCGGCTGCTCGTGATGACGCCCGGGCTGTTCCGCAACCGCATTCTCGCCGATCCCGAACTCGCGGGCGTGTCGGCGGTGCTGTTCGATGAAGTCCACGAACGCAGCCTCGACGGCGATTTTGCGCTCGCACTGGCGATCGACGCGCAGCAAGGGTTGCGCGACGACCTCCGCCTCGTCGCGATGTCGGCGACGCTCGACGGCGCGCGCTTCGGCGCTTTGCTCGGCAATGCGCCGGTAGTGAGGAGCGAGGGCAAGATCTGGCCGCTCGATCTCCGCCATGTCGGCCGCCGCGCCGAGGACCGGCTCGAAGCGTCGGTGCTCGCGGCGGCGCGGCAGGCGCTGGTAGACGAGGCCGAGGGCGACATGCTGGCGTTCCTGCCCGGCGCCGCCGACATCGAGCGCGCTGCGACCGCGGTCGAGGAGGCACGGCTGCCGCTGGTCGTCCATCGCCTGCACGGCCAGATCGATCCCGCGCTCCAGCGCAAGGCGCTGGTCCGCGATCCCGAGGGGCGGCGCAAGCTGATCCTCGCGACGAGTATCGCCGAAACCAGCCTCACGATCGAGGGCGTGCGGATCGTGATCGACGCGGGGCTGTCGCGCCGTCCGCGCTTCGACAAGGCGGCGGGGATCGCGCGGCTCGTCACCGAACGCGCGAGCCAGGCGTCAGCGACGCAGCGTGCGGGCCGCGCGGCGCGGCAGGGGCCGGGGGTTGCCTATCGTCTGTGGGAAGCCGCGGCGACCGCGGGCATGCCGCCGTTCGATCCGCCCGAAATCCACGAGAATGACCTGATGCCCGTCGTGCTCGATTGCGCGAGCTGGGGTATCGTCGATCCGCGCCAGCTGGGCTGGCTCGATCCGCCCGCGCCGGCGGCGATTTCGGAAGCGAAGACGCGCCTGCAGGCGATCGACGCGCTGACCGGCGATGGGCGCATCACGCCGCACGGCAAGGCGCTCGCCGCGATTCCGTTGCCGGTCCCGCTCGCGCACATGCTGCTCGATGCGGCGCGCGGCGGGGAGGCCGAAATGGCAGGGCAGCTTGCGGTGCTGCTGACCGAACCGGGGCTTGGCGGGCGCGGCGTTGATGTCGAGGCGCGGCTTTCGCGCTGGCGCGGACAACGCAATGAACGCAGCGAAGGCGCGTGGCGGCTCGCGCGGCGTCTGGCGGCCATCGGCGAAAAGCTCGCCGCGGCGACCGGTGGCGCCGCATCGCGTTCGATCGGCGGCTGGATCGCGACGGCCTGGCCCGACCGCGTCGCTCGCCGGCGCGTGGGGCAGCGCGGCGAATATCTGAGCGTCGGCGGCCGTGCCTATCGTATCGACCCCGTCGATCCGCTCGCCGGAAGCGAATGGCTCGCGATCGCCGATGCGCAGGGACATGCCGCGGGCGTGCGTATCCTCGCCGCGGCGCCGATCGAGCAGGCCGAGGTCGAGGCGCTGTTCGCGGACCGGATCGTGGCGCATTCGGCGAGCAGCTACGACAGCGCGAACGACCGTGTCGATCACCGCCGCGAGCGGCGGCTCGGCGCGATCGCGCTGACGAGCGGGCAGGCGGGGCGCAGCGAAAATGCCGGGGACGATGTCGCGGTGCGGATGGCGGCGGTGCGCGCCAAGGGGCTCGGCCTGATCGGCTGGGGACCGGCGTCGCAGGCGCTGCGCCAGCGCGCTTCCTATGCGGGGATCGACGCGCTCTCGACCGGCGCGCTCGCCGACAGTCTCGAACTCTGGCTCGAGCCGCTGCTTTCGGGTTGCCGCGGGCTGCGCGACATCGGCGATCGCAAGCTGACCGACGCGTTGATGGGCGCGCTCGACTGGCCGGCGCGGCAATTGCTCGAAAAACATGCGCCCGCCGATTATACGACCCCCGTGGGCAGCCGGCATCCGATCGACTATGGCGCCGACGGCGGCCCGACGGTCAATGTCCGCGTGCAGGAGCTCTTCGGGCTTGCGCGGCATCCGGCGATCGGCGATCCGCCGGTGCCGCTGGTCCTCGCGCTCACGTCGCCCGCGCACCGGCCGATCCAGACGACGCGCGACCTCGTCTCCTTCTGGGGCGGGAGCTGGCACGATGTCGCGCGCGAGATGCGCGGACGCTACCCCAGGCATAATTGGCCCGACGATCCGGTGAATGCGCGGCCGAGCCTGATGACGAAAGCGGCGCAGGCGCGGCGCGATGCGCAATAGGCCTCTTTTCGCGGGCGCCGCTTGGCGCTAAGGCGGCGGCTCAGGCCCCAGCACAGGACGACCCCGATGAAAGCGCGTATCTTCCAGAAGCCCAAGAATGCCATGCAGTCGGGGCGTGCCGG
Organism: Sphingopyxis sp.; assembly: GCA_017745175.1. GTDB lineage: Bacteria > Pseudomonadota > Alphaproteobacteria > Sphingomonadales > Sphingomonadaceae > Sphingopyxis. The sequence continues at coordinate 9,543 of JAGHZY010000064.1, forward strand.
GACGCAGCGCTGGGTGCTCGAATATGCGCCGGCCGAGGCGCGCAAGGCCGATCCGCTGATGGGCTGGGCAGGCAGCGGCGACACGCAGCGTCAGCTGCGTCTGGGCTTTGCCAGCCGCGAGGAGGCGGTTGCCTATGCGGAGAAGAACAGGATCGAGGTCGAGGTTACCGCGACCCCCGTCCGCACGCTGAAGATCCAAGCCTACGCCGACAACTTCCGCTGATAATGGGACGGCCCCGAAGGGCCGTCGAATTCGGGTTTATTCCGCGTCGGGCTGCAACAGCTTGTGCAGGTGGACGACGACATATTTCATCTCGGCGTCGTCGACCGTGCGCTGCGCGGCGCTGCGCCACGCCTTTTCGGCTGACTTGTAATCGGGATAAAGGCCGACGACGTCGAGATTGTGGAGGTCGACGAAGTCGAGACCCTGCGGGTCGGCGACGCGTCCGCCGAACACGAGATGCAATTTGCTCATGGCTGCTTTCCTTGCGGGTTAGCGCGGGGGAGGGGAGAAGCCGCGGCCCCTACCAGCGCTTCGCCCCTACGGCAAGTCCGGCTCAATCCACGTCCTCGCGGCCCTTCGGCAGCAGTGATCCCAGCAAGGCGCCGATCGCCACGGCGCCGGCTACGAGCGCCAGCGGCTGTTTCTCGGCGACATCCTTGAGCTTGCTGTTTGCGCGCTTGGCCTGCGCCTTGCCCCTTTCATAGGCTTCGCCCGCGGCCTCGCGCGCGACGCCGGCCTGTTCGCTGGCCTTCGCGGCGAAATCTTCGGTCGCGGCACGGGCACGGCCATAGCCATCCTGAATGCGCGCCTTGGCTGCCTCGGCGGTCTGGCGCGCGCTTTCGGCGGTCTTCTCGGCAAGCTCACTTGCTTTTGCCCGCGTTTCGCGCGCGGTTTCACTGAGCGGCTTCATCGTCTTCTTCCTCCAGAGTTTCGGCGTCATCCGCGTTCGCCGGTTCATCGGCAGAACGAAAATGATCGGCGACATCGGCCGCCAGGTCCTGAATCTTGCGCGTCAGCTTCGGCGCATGCTCCATGATCGGTTCGCGCAAGAGCCATGCGATACCCGCCGCAGCGGCGACAGCGATCGGCCAGCGATTGTCGCGGAACTCCTGCTGCACGATGTGCGCCGCGTCGTCGACCTTTTCGCCGATCCGGTATTTGCCGCGATCGACAAGCGCCGACGGCTTCAGGGCCGCCCGCGCGACGTCGAGACGGCGATGCAGTTCGGCGCGCTGGAGCATCGAGCGGCGCGCGGCGGCGATCAGGCGGTTACGCGTCCGCGGCATCGTCGATCCCTTCGCCCGTCAGGTCGCGGCGAAGCGCGGTGCGGATATCGGCATAGCTCTTCTGCGCGCGCCAGCCGGCGAAGCCCGCCACAGCAAGCAGGGCCGCGACGACGATCAGCGTCGCGACGAACGGCCCGACATGCGGTGCGAGCGCAAGGATCGCGCCGAAAGCGAGCGCGAGCATGGCAATGCCCAGCGCACAGGCTGCCACCGTACCCCAGCCCGCGGTCCATGTCGCCCCGTGCAGTGCGAGCTCGGTGCGCGCCTCGAGCAGGGCAAGCTCCGCCTTCGCCGTCGCCGACAGATTGTCGACGACATCGCCGACGATCTTTTCGAGTGGAACGGGGGGCGGGGTGACCGGACGACCGCCCGGCGCATAGCCGTGACTTATGCCGTCAAAGCTGCGCGCGTCGGGCGTGGGCGGGATGTTCGGATCTGCAGATGCCAAGGTCCGGTCAATCGTTGGAGCTGCCCTTGAGCATGCGGGCGAGCACGAAGCCGATCACCGTCGCGGCGCCGACGGCGATCGCCGGATTTTTCTTCACCATGTCGCGGGTCGATGCGGCAAGTTCGTCGAGATCCTTCTTGTCGAGCGTCGTCGCAAGCCCGGCGACGGTCGAGGCGGCCGAACGGGCATAATCGCCGTACTGCTTGCCGAACTTGCTGTCGACGGTGCCGGCGCTGTCTTCCAAAAGCTTGGCGAGGTTGCCCACGGCCTTGGCGGCCTTGTCCTTGCCCTTGGTCGCGGCCTTGCGTGCCTCGGTTGAAGCCTGATCCGCGAGCGTCGCGGCTTCCTGCTTCAGCGAGGCCGCCTTCTTCGATGCCTCGGACTTGATGGTGTCGCGCGTCGCGGCGATCTGGTCGCGGATCGGATGCTCCTTGGCGGCCTTCACGGTGGCGGGCTTGCGTGCGGGCGCGGCCTTGACGGCAGCGGCCTTCGCGGGGGCCTTGGGACGGGGGGCTGCGGCTTTCTTCGTCGCGGGAGTAGCGGCTTTGGCCATCATTTAGTCCTCTTCTGTCGTGTCGGGCACCGCGCGAGCGGGTGGCCTCTCCTGGTCCTGTCAGAATATATAGCAAGGCGAACCGAATGGTTCCATCCCCGCGCAAAATTCCTATGCGTGGTTGCACTGGCGGCAAGCCGCCGATAACAGGCGGGCGCCTTTCCCCATCGGCCGATTTCAGGCCGCCAGCAGGACATATGCCATGACCGCCATCATCGACATCCACGGCCGCGAAATCCTCGACAGCCGCGGCAATCCCACCGTCGAAGTCGATGTGCTGCTGGAAGACGGCAGCTTCGGCCGCGCGGCGGTGCCCTCGGGCGCGTCGACCGGCGCGCACGAGGCGGTCGAGCTGCGCGACGGCGACAAGGCGCGTTATCTCGGCAAGGGTGTGACCAAGGCGGTTGCGGCGGTGAACGGCGATATCGCCGAAGCGCTGATCGGCCTCGATGCCGAGGACCAGCGCGAACTCGACCAGGCGATGATCGACCTCGACGGCACGCCGAACAAGAGCCGCCTCGGCGCCAACGCGATCCTCGGCGTCAGCCTCGCCGCCGCGAAGGCTGCGGCCGACGCGCGCGGCCTGCCGCTCTACCGCTACGTCGGCGGGGTTTCCGCCCGCACGCTGCCCGTTCCGATGATGAACATCATCAACGGCGGCGAGCATGCCGACAATCCGATCGATGTGCAGGAATTCATGATCATGCCCGTCGGCGCCGGCAGCATCGCCGAAGCCGTCCGCTGGGGCAGCGAGATTTTCCACACGCTGAAGAAGGGCCTGTCGGCCAAGGGCCTCGCCACCGCGGTCGGCGACGAAGGCGGCTTCGCACCGAACCTCGCCTCGACGCGCGCCGCGCTCGATTTCATCGCGGCGTCGGTCGACCAGGCGGGCTTCAACCTCGGCACCGACGTCGTGCTCGCGCTCGACTGCGCCGCGACCGAATTCTTCCGGAACGGCAAGTATGAGATCAGCGGCGAGGGCCTGTCGCTCAGCCCCGAGCAGATGGCCGAATATCTTGCCGCGCTCGTGAACGACTATCCGATCAAGTCGATCGAGGACGGGATGAGTGAGGATGATTTCACGGGCTGGAAGGCGCTCACCGACCTTGTCGGCGACAAGTGCCAGCTCGTCGGCGACGACCTGTTCGTCACCAACCCGGCGCGCCTCGAACAGGGGATCAGGGACGGCCTCGCCAACTCGCTGCTCGTCAAGGTCAACCAGATCGGCACGCTTTCGGAAACGCTCGACGCGGTCGATATGGCGCACCGCGCGCGTTACACTGCGGTGATGTCGCACCGTTCGGGCGAGACCGAGGATTCGAC
>JAGHZY010000065.1 GCA_017745175.1 Sphingopyxis sp.
GATCAACCCCAGCCCCAATGCGGCGAACGTCAATATGGCGCGCGCCTACGCCGGCACGGTGATGGTCGAGGGCGCGACGCTGAGCGAAGGCCGGGGGACGACGCGTCCGCTCGAACTCTTCGGCGCGCCCGATATCGATGCGAAGGCAGTGATTGCCGAAATGCAGCGTCTCGCGCCCCAATGGCTTGGCGGGTGCAAGCTGCGCGATATCTGGTTCCAGCCGACCTTTCACAAGCACGTCGGCCAGCTCAACAGCGGCGTCCATATTCATGCTGACGGGCCGTGGTACGACGACGAGGCGTTCCAGCCGTGGCGCGTGCAGGCGCTGGGCTTCAAGGCGATCCGCGCGCTCTACCCGGATTATCCGATCTGGCGCGGCACGGATTTCAAATATGAATATACCGACGATGTGCTCGCGATCGACGTAATCAACGGATCGCCGTTGCTGCGCGAATGGGTCGACGATGCCGGGGCCCATGCGGGCGATCTCGACGCGTTGGCGCTGCCCGACGAGGCGGGCTGGCGCGAGGAGATCGCCGGACTGCTGATATACTGACCAGGGGGAAGATGATGCACCGGCGGCAATTTCTGGGAACGGTGGCACTCGGCGGGCTGGCGGCCGGACTGCCGGTGACGGCGCTCGCTGCCGATACGGCGGGCTTGCCCGACCTTGCCGCCAAGGCCGTTCCCATCGGCAAGGCCGAGCGCATGGCGCGGATCGACAAGGCGAAGAAATTGATGCGCGCGCACGATATCGGCGCGCTGCTGATCGAGCCCGGGTCGAGCCTCGTCTATTTCACCGGGGTCGAATGGTGGCGGAGCGAGCGGTTGACCGCCGCGGCGCTGACGCGCGAGGGCGAGGTCGCGATCGTCACGCCCTTCTTCGAGGAACCGTCGGTGCGCGAGAGCCTCGGTGTCGAGGCCGAGGTGCTGACGTGGAACGAGGACGAGAACCCGCTCGCCGCGGTTGCGGCGTGGCTCGGCCAGCGCGGGCTCTCCAAAGGCAGGATTGGTGTCGAGGAAACGGTGCGCTATTTTGCCGTCGACGGGCTCGAAAAGGCGATGCCGCAGGCGACGGTGGTCAACGGCGCGCCCGTCGTGCGCGGCTGTCGTATGCACAAGTCGCCCGCCGAAATCGCGTTGATGCAGATCGCCGCCGACATCACGCTCGCCGCCTATCGCCACACCGCGCCGCGGATCGAGCCGGGGATGACGCCCGCCGATATCGGTGCGATCATGAAGGCCGCGACCATCGCGCTCGGCGGCAGGAGCGAGTTTGAACTGATCCTGCTCGGCGAGGCGAGCGCCTATCCGCACGGCAGCGGCAAGCGGCAGGCGGTGAGGGATGGCGAGGTTGTCCTGATGGACTGCGGCGCGACGGTCCACGGCTACCAATCCGACATTTCGCGCACCTTTGTTTACGGCAAGGCCAGCGCGCGGCAACGGCAGGTCTGGGACCAGATGCGCAAGGGGCAGGATGTGGCGTTCGCCGCGGCGAAGCTCGGCACGCCGGCGGGCAAGGTCGATGACGCGGTGCGCACTTATTATGAGAGCCTTGGCTGGGGTCCCGGCTACAAGCTGCCCGGCACCTCGCACCGGACCGGCCATGGCATCGGGCTCGACGGGCACGAGCCGGTCAATCTGGTGCGCGGCGAAACGACCAAGCTGGCACCGGGCATGTGTTTCTCGAACGAACCCGGCATCTATATTCCCGGCGAGTTCGGCATAAGGCTCGAGGATTGTTTCTACATGACCGACAGCGGCCCGAAATGGTTTAGCGAACCGCCGCCGTCGATCGACAAGCCGTTCGGCTAAGCGGTCTTCTTTTGCCAGACGATGAAAGTGGCGTTGTCGGTGGATGTCATCGCGGCAATCATTTCGGCATGATCGAAGCCGGGTAGCTTCGTGATCCAGTCGAGGACCGGGCCTTCGCCCGTCGCACCCTGCGGGTACGCCAAGGTCAGCCGACCATCGGGCCCATAGAACGTCCACCAAACGTCGCTCCCCCACGGTCCGCTGTCGTTGGTCTCGATCATGATTCCGGCGATGCCGGATAGCGGGCAAGCCTTTCTCTCGCCCTTGCCATCGGTCACGGTCAGCACATCGTCGTCCATCCTCGCTATCCAGCGAGCTTCGGGATGGAGCGTGGGTGTTACTTTTTCCTCGGAGGGATTCGGCACATTCGGTCGCTGGACGAGACTGACGAGCACGAACGAGATGATCATCAGCAGATACCAGCTGCCGAGCTTCTCCACGCCGACCATGTGCCAGCCGTCGTCTTGGCTCGGATAGGTCCACGCGCGCGCGAAGGTGCCGATATTCTCGGCGAACCAGATGAACAGCGCGACGAGGCCCCAGCCGACGAGCAGCGGCATCCGGCGATGGACGTGGAGCGGACGGAACCACACCTGACAATGCCAGAACAGCAACGCGGTCGCGCCGAACAGGAGCCAGCGGATATCGATGACCCAGTGGTGCGCAAAGAAATTGACGTAGATCGCCCCCGCGAGCGCGTAGCTTGCCCGAACGGGCGGATATCCGGTGTAGCGGAAATCGAAGATGCGCCAGACGCGCGCGATATAGCTGCCGACCGCGGCGTACATGAAGCCCGAGAAGAGCGGCACCGCGCCGATGTGCAGCAGGCTCGCCTCGGGATATTGCCACGATCCCGCGGCGGTCTTGAACAATTCCATCACCGTGCCGACGATGTGGAAGATCAGGATGACGAGCGCTTCCTTCGGCGTTTCGAGCCGGAAGGCAAGCATCCCGAGCTGGATCAGCACCGCGCCGATCGTGATTGCGTCATAACGGTGGAGCGGCGCGTCGTCGGGCCAGAAGAGATGTGTGCCGAGCAGCAGCACAAGCATCAGCGCGCCGAACAGGCACGCCCAGCCCTGTTTGAACCCGAAGACGAGAAATTCGAGAAACCAGCCGCGCGGTCCCGGCGTGATCGCCATCGCCTCCAGCCGTGCACGGACGGCGTGGAAGCGGCTGTGACCGCCTCCGGTCTCAGACATAGACGGCGACGTAGGCGATCAGCATCGCGGCGGGTAGCAGCAGTGCCTGCGCGAGCACGGTGCCCGCGAGGCGGCTCAGCGAGATGAAGGTGATCGCGCGGCGGAAATCGGCCTCGTCGACCTTGCCCTCGACCGCATCGTCGGTCATCACCGACAGCTGCGGGTCGATGAAGGCGAAGAGCAGGATCGTGGCGAAGCCGTTGATCAGCGCCGAGAGCTGCGACGCGGTGACGCGGAATTCAGGGGCTAGATAGCCGGCATAGAGCGAGGCGACGACGCCGACGGCGAGCAAGGATTGCGCAAGACAGTTCGCGATCAGCACGCCCCAGCCGATCCCCTTCGGCATCTTCCAGCTCTTGAGATGCGACAGGCTGGGGACGGTCAGCGAGCGGCCCAATGTGCGCAGGCCGCTCGGGCTTGCGGCCTTCAGCGCGAGCTTCGTCGTCGACCGGTTGTTCTGATACCAGCCGATCGCCGCCGCGAACATCCGCTGTCCGGTGGGGACGAGCAGGATGCCGATCAGCGTCGCGACACTCGCCGCTGCGAGTACGAACTGCATGTCGATGAACAGCGACGCGCCGCTGCCGTCGTGGATGCGCGTCTCGATCCGCTTCGCGAGAAAGGGGCCGAGGAAGCTGTTCGACGTGCGCGAGAAGAGTACGAGGATGTTGAACAGCGCGAACGACATCGCGATGCGCCGCGTGCGGACGCCGGCAATGCGCGCGGCATAGGCGAGCGCGCCGATCAGGTTGATGAAGCCGGTGAGCAGCAGGATGGTGACGAGGGGGAGGTCGATCATCTTCGCGCCCCTAGCGCCCGCCCGCGCCGCGTCAATGCTTTCGCGTCAGCTCGCGCATCGCATCGTCCAGTCCGGCGAGGCTGAGCGGATACATGCGGTCGTTCATCAGCTGTTTGATCAGCTTGACCGACTGGGTGTAGCCCCAATGCGCCTCGGGCACCGGATTGAGCCACACGGCGGCGGGGTAGACGTGGGTGATCCGCTGCAGCCAGACCGCGCCCGATTCCTCGTTGAAATGTTCGACGCTGCCGCCCGGATGGGTGATTTCATAAGCGCTCATCGACGCATCGCCGACGAAGATCACCTTATAATCATGGCCATATTTATGGAGGATATCCCACATCTGGTGGCGTTCGGACCAGCGGCGCTTATTGTCCTTCCAGACGCCTTCGTATGGGCAGTTGTGGAAATAGAAGAATTCGAGATTCTTGAATTCGGTCGTCGCCGCGCTGAACAATTCCTCGCAGAGCTTGATGAACGGGTCCATCGATCCGCCGACGTCGAGGAACAGCAGCAGTTTCACCGCATTGCGCCGTTCGGGGCGCATCTTGATGTCGAGCCAGCCCTGCCGCGCGGTGCCGTCGATCGTGCCCGGAATATCGAGCTCGTCGGCGGCGCCCTCGCGTGCGAATTTGCGCAGGCGGCGGAGCGCGATCTTGATGTTGCGGGTGCCGAGTTCCTTGGTGTTGTCGAGATTCTGGAACTCGCGCTTCTCCCAGACCTTCAGCGCGCGCTTGTGCTTGCTCTCGCCGCCGATGCGCACGCCCTCCGGATTATAGCCCGAATTGCCGAAAGGCGACGTGCCGCCGGTGCCGATCCACTTGCTGCCGCCCTCGTGGCGCTTCTGCTGTTCCTCGATCCGCTCTTTCAGCGTCTCCATGATCTTGTCCCAATCGCCGAGCGATTCGATCGCGGCCATTTCCTCGGGCGTCAGGAATTTCTCGGCGACCGCCTTCAGCCAGTCGGCGGGGACGTCGACCGGGTTCTGGCCATAGTCGGAGATGATCCCCTTGAAGACCTTGTTGAACACCTGGTCGAAGCGATCAAGCAGGCCTTCGTCCTTCACGTAAATCGCGCGGGACAAGTAATAGAATTGCTCGGGGCTGCGGTCGATCACCTCGCGGTCGAGCGCCTCGAGCAGCATCAGATGCTCTTTCAGGCTGGCGGGGATACCCGCGGCGCGAAGCTCGTCGAGGAAGCCAAAAAACATGGGGCAGGCGTATCGCGTTCGCATCGCCCGCGCAATCACTTTACGTGAACGTAAAGTGATTGCGCGGGCGATGGCTGTCGACGCGGACGTCAGTCGGGCGCGTAGGCGGCAGCATCGGCCGGCGCGATGAAGGCCGATGCTTCGGGATGCGCGACAAGGCCATCCACCGTCGCGGCAAAGGCGTCTTCGCTCGGCTTTCCGGCAAAAAAGCGGGTGACGCCGCTTTCCTTCTTTGCCGACCACGACAGGCTGTAAAGCGGCGCGCGTGCGGAAATCCGCCCGAACGCTTCCGCGAACAACGGCGCTATCTTTTCGTCGAGCGGATAGAGCGTCCAGCGTTTGCCGCCCGCTTCGCGTGCATAGACGGGCTCCGCCGCGTCGCCCAGCAACGCCTTGCCCTGACCGCTCGCGACGACCTTCGTCAGGAACATCTCGGCCATATGGTTGTTGAACGGCATCGCACGTTCGCCATCGCAGGCCGAGCCGTTGCAAGCGCCGCTCGCGGCCAAAATTGACGCCCAGGGGAGGGCGCGGACGAAGGCGTCGATCCGGCCTTCCTCGGCGGGCTCCTTCGACGCCGGCAGCGTCGCCCGCACTTTCGCGGTCCATTTCCCCAATTCGATGAAATAGAGATATTCAAGCAGGGTGTCGGGGCCGATTCCGACCTTGTAGGTAGCCTTGAAGCCGCGCAGCCTTTGCGGGCCCTCGATGTCGAAGGGGCCATCGGCCCACAGGAAGGTCATATCCTTGCGGCCAAAGCCCAGCGAGGTAATCGCACCCTTCAGCCGATGTTCGGCAAGGTCGCCGGGCTGAAACAGGAATGCCGAAATCTCGATCGGCGCGGGATCGCGCTTCAACCGATAGTGCAGCATCACGTCATCGCCATCATCGACCGCCATCAGGCTGGTCCGCTGAAAGCCGTCGATGCTTTCGGGAAAGACCGTGCCCGTCGCGACATGGGTGATCGGCCCGTTCGTTTCGCTGCCCGACCAGATTGCGGGGTCCGCGGTACGGATGATGCGATGACCGCCGACCGTTTCCTGCGCGCCTGCAGGCAGCGCGAATGCTGCGGCGAAGCCCGTGACAACCGGCCAAAAACGCATGATAATCTCCCCCCGCTTCCCCAATCTGTCGTCCGCAGGCGTAACGTGTCGCCCGGAACCGCGCAATGCGCCTTCGATTGCACGATCGCGCGGCGAAATTGACGCGCCGTTAACCAATGTCCGGCATAGCTCCTCGATCATTCAGGGACGTGGGCAAGCCAATGAAATATGATCCGATCAACCCGTCGGCGCCGATCCTCGACCAGTCGGTCGCGAGCGATTGCGGCGAGCTGGCCGTCGGGTGCAGCGACGCTGCGGGGCGGATCAAGCGCGCGACCGACCAGATGGACCGCCAGATCGGCGAGCTCGGCCGGCTGGAGGAATATGTCGTCAGCCTCGAGGCCGACCAGCGCCAGATCGCCGATTCGACCGACGAGGCGAAACTGCTTTCGGCGCGTGCCTGCGAACAGCTCGATGCCGGCGCCGAGCGCGTCAACAGCGCGGTCGCCGAATTCCGCTCGGTGATCGACCTCATCGCGCGGCTGGGCACACATGTCACCAATTTCGCCGCCGTGATGGAACAGGTGCAGCAAGTCAGCCAGTCGATCGAGTCGATCGCCAAGACGACCAACATGCTCGCACTCAACGCGGCCATCGAGGCCGAGCGTGCGGGCGATGCCGGCCGCACGTTCGCAGTGGTCGCGGCCGAGGTCAAGAAGCTCGCCCAGAACACCCGCGGCGCCACCGACGAAATCCGCCGATCGATCGGCAGTCTCGCCGCCGAGGCCAGCGGGCTCGTCGCCGAGATCCAGTCGGGGGTCGAACAGTCGGGCCGCGCCGAGGCGCAGTTCGAAACGATCACCGACGCCCTGCACGACGCGACGCATCTTGTCGCACTGCTCGACGATCAGAGCGACCGGATCGCGCAGTCGAGCGCGATGGTCCATGCGAACGGCGCCAAGGTGCGCGAGGCGCTCGACAGCGTCGTCACCTCGGTGCGCGACAACAGCTCGACCCTCGAGGGCACGCGCGATTCGATCCTGTCGATGGAACATGTGTCGAACCGCATGTTCAATGCGGTGATTTCGGCCGGGGTCAGCCCACAGGATTCGGCGATCGTCGGACTGGCGGCGAAGGTACGCGACGAATTCGTCGGGCTTGCCGAACGCGCGGTCGAACGCGGCGAGCTGTCGATGGAACAGCTTTTCGACACCAATTACGTCCGCGTGCCGAATTCGAACCCCGAACTGTTCCGCACGACGCTGTCGGACTGGGCCGACGCCAACTGGCGCCCGCTCTTCGACCGCATTGTCGCGAGCCATCCCGAGATCAAGATGTCGTCGGCGGGCGATATGAACGGCTTTCTGCCGACGCACATCACCGACTGTTCGCACGCGCCGACCGGCGACATCGAGCACGACACCGCACGCTGCCGCAACGGCCGCATTCTCTATGACGAGACCGACGCCGCGGCGAAGCGCAGCACCGCGCCCTTCTTCATGACCGTCTATCGGCAGGAAGGCGACGGCATCAATTATCTGACCGTGCGCAACGTCTATATGCCCGCGATCATCAACGGCCGCCGCTGGGGCGACGTCGAGGTCGCGTATCAGCTTTGAGGCGTCGGCGGCGCGGGCGGCTGCGCCGGAAACTGCTCCATCGCCGGATCGAGGATCGCCCAGCCGGGCGCCTCGCTCGTCCAGATCACCGCGGTGGGCTTCAGACCATGCGGCTCGTCGAGCACGCCGAGGCGTACGACGCGCATCTGCGGCCGCGCCGACGAGGCGCTGAACATCGGCGTCCCGCACGCAGCGCAGTATGAGCGGGTGAGGGTGTTCCCGCTGTCGGCGACATAGCTGTCCGAGGCGGTGACTCCCTCGGTGACGATGACGTCGGTGCGGAAGATCGCATTATGCGTCGGCCCGCCGGCCGCGATCTTCTGGCAGCGCCGGCACCAGCATTGGCGCACAGCGAGCGGCTCGCCGTCGATGCGCACCTCGACCGCGCCGCACGAACAGCGCCCGGTGTACGCCATCAGCTTCCCTGTCGCCGCGCCATGAAGGCGAGCTTTTCGAACAGCATCACATCCTGCTCATTCTTGAGCAGCGCACCGTGGAGCGGCGGGATCGCCTTGCCGACGTCGCGGTTCTGGAGCACCTCGAGCGGCATATCCTCGTTGAGCAGCAGCTTGAGCCAGTCGATGAGTTCGCTCGTCGAGGGCTTTTTCTTGAGTCCCGGGACTTCGCGTACTTCGTAGAAGATATCCATCGCGCGGCTGACGAGCGTCTTCTGGATGCCAGGGAAGTGGACCTCGACGATTTCGGCCATCGTGTCGCGGTCGGGGAATTTGATATAGTGGAAGAAACAGCGGCGCAGGAAGGCGTCGGGGAGTTCCTTTTCATTGTTCGAGGTGATGACGACGATCGGCCGTTCCTTCGCGACGATCGTCTCGTCGGTCTCGTAGACGTGGAAGGCCATGCGATCGAGTTCCTGGAGCAGGTCGTTCGGGAACTCAATGTCGGCCTTGTCGATCTCGTCGATCAGCAACACGGGCAGCTTGGGCGAGGTGAACGCCTCCCACAATTTGCCCTTGCGGATATAGTTGCGGATGTCGTGGACGCGTTCCTCTCCGAGCTGGCCGTCGCGCAGGCGTGCGACCGCGTCATATTCGTAGAGGCCCTGCTGCGCCTTGGTGGTCGACTTGATGTTCCAGGTGATCAGCGGCGCGTCGAACGCCTTCGCGATTTCCTCGGCGAGTACGGTCTTGCCGGTGCCGGGTTCGCCCTTCACGAGCAAGGGGCGGCGCAGCAGCGTTGCGGCGTTGACCGCAACCTTCAGGTCGTCGGTGGCGATATAGGCGCTGGTTCCCTCGAAACGCATGGCGTCGCGGCCTTCCCTTAACGTGAACGTCAAGCGGGCATAGCGAGGGCGGGGAGTGGGTGCAAGTCAACAGGCAGCGCCGCTGCGAAGGCGGGGGGCGTTGTCGTCATGAAACCGGTCGCACGCTTGTGCGCCGCCAGCGGGCGCGTTCCGGGGTAACGCCCCCGGCAAACAATTTTTTACGGATGCAGGCGACTCGCTGCGCGCGCAGCCATCAAGTCCCACAGGCCGCTGTGCTGGGTAATGAGCTGCTGGGCACCGAAGACCATCGCGCGCTCGACCGCGGGGGTTGCGGCGATCGTCGCGGCGAGCCGCGCGGTGTCGCGAAGGTCGGGCAGGATGCAGGTCGGCGGCACCAGGTCGAGTCGCAGCGCGCTGATGTCGAGCAAGACGCGGATGGTGCGCCAATCGAGGGTCAGTGCGATCGCGGCACCCAGTGCGCAGCCGTGGCGATCCGATTCGGCGAGCATGTCGATCGCCTTGCGCTGTGCGGCAACAGCGGCCTCGCATTGCGCCTGACCCTGCGTGCTCGGTACCGGGCCGACCGCCGAGGCGACGCGGGTCAGAAAGGCGCGCTCCTCGACGAAGGCATTGGCCGCCTGATCCATCCATTTGCGCGATACGGGATCGACCGCCTTGCGTGCGGCATTGTCGATCACGCCCGGATAGCGGCCGTGGAGCAGGCAGAGGAAATGGACGGCATCGGCGAGGTTGCGCATCGCCTCGGGCCCGCTCGACAGCGCGCCCGAGCGGACGTGCGGGTGCGCGCCGGTGCCGTCGCTGGCAACCAGCGCGTCGAGCAGTTCGGCGACGCCGCGCGTCGGTGCTTTGGGCTGGGACGATGGGTTCAACGCTTGATCCTCGCTGTCGGCAGGGCGCGGGGACCCAAGCCAATGGAATTACAGCGATCGGTCATAGGACAACGTCGTAAACGACGCGTTTATAAGCGGCGCCCGATTTGTTGTCGGGCCTGTTTCAGTCAGGGACAATCGGCGGGGAAGGCAAGGGGACCGGCAAGCCCCGGGGGAAGCTTGCCGGTCCCGTCGATATGGCGCCCGGCGGACGCCATCGGAGCGGAGGGGCCAGACGGGAGAGAGGGATGCCCGGCCGGATCCGCTCAAGCTGCGAGTGCGAGTTCCTCCGCCTTGCCGGCTTTCGGCGCGTCGGCTTTGACGGCGCCCAGCGTGGACGGAGAGGCAGCGGCCTTCGCGGGGAAGATCAGGCGCGACGCGAGTACGACGAGGCCGAGCGCGAAATAGGCAACGAAGGTCTGCGCCGGGAAGAAGAAGAGCGGGGCGATGAACGCGAGACGCAGATAGAGCGGGTTGAAGCCGAAATCCTGGCCCACGGCCTCGCAGATACCGAAGAAGGTGTCGCGGCGGCGGAAGAGATTGGTGGTTTCGTTCTGCATTTTTCTGTCTTTCCCTTTGGCTGCGGGCACCGCCCCGCGCCGATGCCGGCAGCATCGCAAAGGCCGTGCCAGTTTTCGCAGTCCCTCGAATTTCCGGGCTTTTCCTGTCTCGCCCCGACAGGCCGTCCGTGACTATTCCTGAATCGATTCCCATGGAGCGGGAATTATTGCCATTTGGTGGGTTGCAGTTGAACCGTTCATGAAGGCCCCCGCCCGATGACGCGCACTATCTGGGACGGACGGATGAAGATTTAAAGAAGGTCGCGCAAAAAAATTGTGCGGTGCAGCACGGCTGCAACTATTTGTTCCGGATGGCTTTCAGGGAGCCTTCCGGTAACCGGCGGCAGTCTTCGTCGGCGCGGCGAAGCTTATCGCCCCGACGACGCACGCTCCGAACAGCAGGCATTCGATACCCGACGTGGCGGCGCTGCTGACGGGCCCGAAACCGCTCTCGCCGAAAAATGCCCCGATCGCGTCGAGCCGGAAGCGCGATTCGGGGAAGCGCCGAAGAAGAAAATCGAGGCTGCCACCGAGGAAGGTCCCGCCGGAAAGCGAAATGGCGACGCCCGCCGCACCCGCGATCAGGCCGCCCAGCACGGCGCTTTTTGCCAGGGGCAGCATGTGACGGCGCGCCACCCATGCGGCGAGGCCGACGGCGGCGCCCAGTAACAGGCCTTCCGAAGCACCGGTCATATCGCGCGGAGACTGGCCGAACAGCAGGGTGAAGGCGTCGAGGCCGATGAGCCTTGCCACGCTGCCCGTGACGAGGCCCCCCGCGGCGGCGGCCAGCACAGTCCATTGCCAGCGTCCGTCGGGTGCGAACTCCGCTGCCGCGAGTCCCGCGCCGACGCCGGCGCCGGCGACGAGCCCGACGATCATGTTGATCGCGAGCAGGACGAACAGGGCCGAGGTTCCGCCCATCGCGGGGCCCGGGCCGACGCCGAGGCCGTAGAAAAGGCCGCCCAGCACCCCGGCCATGCCGCCACCGATCATGGCTGCGGCGCCAACCGGTAGGCCGCGCCGCCACTGGTCGCCGGCTACCTGGGCCTGGGTCAGGCGGCCGTCAGCCGCGATGGCCTCGACCACGCCGATGAAGCGATAGCCATGTTTGGGGATCGTCTCGATGAAACGCGGGTTTCCCGCATCGTCGCCGAGCAGGCGGCGCAGCGTGCGGATGCATTGGGTCAACGCCTCGTCGGTCACCGGCACGCCGTGCCATACCTCGGCCATGAAGCGGTCCTTGGTGACGAGCCGCCCGCGTTCGCGGAGCAGCAGCGTCAGCGCGTCGAAATAGCGATTGCCGAGTTCGACCGCGGCGCCCGAACGGCGCAGGCTGCGGTCGACGGGATCGACCGTGAAATCATCGAACTGATAGCGGCCCGGATTCATTTTTCAGCGAAATCTCACGAACTGCTCATGCCGCTCACCGGCCGGCAGCGCAGGGTAAAGCCTCAAACATCGAAGGAGGCAAGCCTGTGGACGGTGAAGTACGAACGGGATGGAATGGCTGGCGCGTCGCGCGCTGGTCGGTCGCGGCAGCGCTGTTGCTCACGCCGCTGGTGATGATGCAGGTCAGCGACGAATGGAACTGGGGGCCGGCGTCCTTCGTGCTGGCCGGGGTCATGATCTGCGGGCCGATCCTCGTTTACGAGCGCTCGGCGCGTATCTGGCCGAGCCTCGCCTATCGCGGCGGCGCCGCGGTGGCCTTGGTCGTGTCCTTCCTGATAATCTGGATCAATCTCGCGGTCGGCATAGTGGGCGAGGACAATCCGATCAATTTCAGCTTTTTCATGCTGATCTTCGCTTCGGCCGTCGGCGCCTTTGCCGCGCGGTTCCAGCCGGGCGGCATGGCGCGTGCGATGCTCGGTACCGCGGCGGTGCAGGTGCTGCTGGCCATTGCGATCGCGACTGCGCCATCGACGCAGCGCGAGCCGGGTGGCGCAATGGGCGTGCTGGTGCTGTGCGGCTTCTTCGCTGCCATGTGGCTGGCCTCGGCCGCGCTGTTCCACAAGGCGAGCAAAGGCCAGGGCGAATTTTGAGCCGAGGAAAGGCCGCTGGCGCAACTGCGTGTGGACGGTCGGCTTTTCGACCGGAAGCGGCCACTCTCTTTCGTCGTCACCCCGGACTTGATCCGGGGTCCA
>JAGHZY010000066.1 GCA_017745175.1 Sphingopyxis sp.
TCGCATCTATGACGGTCCCACCGAGGTCCACAAATGGAGCCTCGCAAAGAAAATCCGTCGCGAATGGAAAAACAGGCCCGCCTGACAGGGACGTCAGTTGACGGTCATCAGGCCGTAGCGCCAAAGTGCTTGACGTTTACGTTAACGTCCGGATGATGACCGGAAACATAGGGTAGAGGAATCGGGCCGATGTCGATCTTGTACGACGAGGGACAGCAGGCGATCGCGACCGAATCGCGGCGCGCGCTCGAAGCGCGGGTCAGCAAGGACGATCTGCTGCCGCTGCTCCAGGACAGCGGCAAATATCATGATGGCTTCTGGACGACGGCGAAGGAGCAGGGCTGGACCGCGCTGGCGCTCCCCGAAGCGCATGGCGGGCTTGATCTCGGCTTGGTCGAGCTGGGACTGATCGCGCATCAGGCGGGCCGTTCGCTGAGCGGCGCGCCGTTCCTGACCTCGAGCTTTGGCGCAGCAAAGGCGATCGAACTTTACGGGAGTGACGAGCAAAAGGCGCGCTGGCTTCCCGGGCTCGCGAGCGGCGAGACAATCGGCGCGATTGCCTTCGCCACGGGGCCGGATCCCCTGCCCGCTACGCCATCGGTTGCACTGGATGGCGGTCGGGTCGACGGCACCGCCGCTGGCGTTTCGGGCGGCCTGTTCGCCGACGTCGCCATCGTTTTTGCACGGGAGGATAGCGCGCCCGCGCTGGCGATCGTCGACCTTGGCGGTGCGAAACGAAAGGCGATCGGGAGCTTCGACAACAGCCGCTGCATCGCCGATCTGATATTTGCCGGCGTGCCCGCCGAAACGCTGGTGAGCGGAGAGGCCGCGCGCGCTGCGGCACTCCATATCCTCGCGTTGCAGGCGGTCGTGACCGCGCACGAACAGACCGGCGGTGCCGAGGCGCTGATGGAGATCGCGCGCGACTATGCATTGACGCGCAAGGCCTTCGGCCAGCCGATCGGCGCGTTCCAGTCGATCAAGCACCGCATTGCCGAGCTCTACGGCCTCGTCGAACTCGCGCGCGCCAACGCGATCCACGCGGCGGCGCGCGAGGGACAGGATGATTTTATCACGGCAGCCGCCGCCGCGCGCCTGTCGGCGACCGAAGCCTATGACACCGCCGCGCGCGATTGCGTGCAGATCCATGGCGGTATCGGTGTGACGTGGGAGATCGGGCTGCACCTGCATATGCGCCGGGCACGCACGCTCGCGCTCGAACAGGGAAGCAGCTTCTTCTGGGAAGATGTGCTCGTCGACCGGCTGGCAGGAGAAGGCGCATGACCGACCTCGAAACATATCGTGCCAAGGCGGAAACCTGGTGCGAGTCGATGGTGCCGGCGTTCGGCAAGGCGGCGCGCGAGGGACTCGGTGTCGAGGAGGATCTCGCGCTCGGCCGCCGCTATCAGAAGGCGAAGTTCGACGCGGGCTATGCGGGGATCAACTGGCCGGTCGATCTCGGCGGTCAGGGGCTCGGCCATATCGAGAAGATCACCTTCGAGGCCGAGGAGATGAAGCACGGCTTCCCCAACGTCTATTTCGGCATCTCGCTGGGCATGCCGGTGCCGGTGCTGATGCAGTTCGGCAGCGACCGCGCGTTCGTGAAGGAACGCGTGCTGAAGGCGCTGCAGGGAGAGGAAATCTGGTGCCAGCTCTTTTCGGAGCCGTCGGGCGGCACCGACCTCGCAGGCCTGCGCACGCGCGCCGAAACCGACGGCAACGGATGGAAGATCAACGGGCAAAAGGTCTGGACGAGCTGGGCGCAATATAGCGATTATGGCGTCATCGTCGTGCGCACCGACCCGACCGTCGCGAAGCACAAGGGGCTCACCTATTTCTGGGTCGACATGAAGGCGCCGGGCGTCACCGTGCGCCCGATCAAGCTCGCGGGCGGCGACAGTCACGTCAACGAGGTCTTTTTCGACGATGTGAAGATCAGCGACGACCATCGCATGTCGCCGGTCGGCGGCGGCTTTGCGGTCGCGCTCGCGACGCTGATGATCGAGCGTTATGTCGCGACCGACAGCGCGGGCTTCGGCCCGCATCTGAGTCTGTTCGTCGACCTCGCGAAAGAGGTGAAGCTGAACGGCCGCCCCGCGATCGAGGATGGCCGCATCCGTCAGCAGATTGCGCGCAACCATACGATGCGCGCGGGGCTCGACTCGATCAACCGCCGCGCGCGGCTGATGATGCAGGCTGGCATGACGCCGGGACCCGAGGGGGCACTGAACAAGCTCGTCGCGGTGCGCTCGCGCCAGAAGCTCTCCGAACTTGCGCTCGACCTGCAGGGCACCGATGCCTTCCCGTTCGACGAGCATGCCTCGTCCAGGGACGACTGGGCGTCGAGCTGGATCAATGCGCCGACGGGCCGCATCGCGGGCGGTTCGGACGAGACGTTGCTCAACACCATTGCCGAGCGCATCCTCGGCCTGCCACAGGACCATCGACCCGACAAGGGCGTCCCCTTCAACCAGATCCCCGCCTGAGGAGTTTCCCCGTGAAAATCGATTCGAGCATATCGGCCGTGGTCACCGGCGGGGCATCGGGTCTCGGCCGCGCGACCGCCGAAGCACTCGCCGCATCGGGCGTGAAGGTCGCGATCTTCGACATCAACGACGCGCTCGGCGAGGAGGTCGCGGCGTCGATCGGCGGGCTGTTCGTCCATGTCGACATCACCGACGAGCAATCGGTGCTGGGCGGCTATGCGAAGGCGCGCGCGGCGCACGGGCAGGAACGTGTGTGCGTCCACTGCGCGATGACCTCGCGGCGCGGCAAGACGCTCGCCTACGACAAGGAAACGGGCACTTTCCGTCGCACCCCGACCGAGGATTATGCCTATGGCGTCGCGGGCATATTGACGGCGAGCTATCGTATCGGGTCGATCGCCGCCGAGGGCATGGCCACGCTTCCCGAAATGGAGGACGGCGAGCGCGGCGCGATCATCTTCACCGCTTCGGTCGCGGCGCAGGACGCGCAGATCGGACAGGTGATCTACGGCTCGGCGAAGGCGGGCGTGAACGGCCTTGTGCTGCCGATGGCGCGCGACCTGATGGACCTCGGCATCCGCGTCAATTCGATCATGCCCGGTGTGTTCGGCACGCCCTTGCTCGGCAATATGAACCCGAAAGTGAAGGAAAGCCTCGAGGCCTCGGTCCCCTTCCCCAAGCGGCTCGGCAAGGCCGAGGAATATGCGAGTCTTGCGATGGAAATGGTCCGCAACTCCTATTTCAACGGTCAGGCGGTGCGTCTCGACGGTGCGATCCGGATGGCCCCCCGCTGAGCAACCCCACGAACCGCTTTTCAATCACCCGACGATCTTCGAAGCTCCCTCCCACGAAAGGACAATCAAATGGCCGAAGCCTATATCATCGACGCCGTTCGCACCCCGCGCGGGGTCGGCAAGCCCGGCAAGGGCGCGCTGTCGCATCTGCACCCGCAGCATCTCGCCGCGACGGTGCTCGCCGCGATCCGCGACCGCAACAATCTCGACACCGCAACGGTCGACGACATCGTCTGGTCGACGTCGAGCCAGAACGGCAAGCAGGGTGGCGACCTCGGCCGCATGGCGGCGCTCTCGGCGGGCTATGATACCAAGGCATCAGGCACGACGCTTGATCGTTTTTGTGGCGGCGGGATCAGCTCGGTCAACTTTGCCGCGGCGAGCGTGATGAGCGGCATGGAAGATTGCGTCATCGCGGGCGGGACCGAGATGATGAGCTACACCAGCGCTTATGCCGCCGAACAGGCGAATGCCGGCCTGCCGCAGCGCCTGATGGGTTCGGGCCACGAAGCGCTCGACGAACTCCACCCGCAATCGCACCAAGGCATTTGTGGCGACGCGATCGCGACGATCGAAGGGATCAGCCGCGAGGCGCTCGACGCGCTCGCGCTCGTCAGCCAGCAGCGCGCCGACCGCGCGATCAAGGAAGGCCGCTTCGCAAAATCGGTCGTGCCGGTGCACAATCCCGACGGCAGCCTCGCACTCGACCGCGAGGAGTTCCCGCGCCCCGAAACCACCGCCGAAGGGCTTGCCGCGTTGAAGCCGAGCTTCGCCGGGCTCGCGGACTTCGACATGGGCGGCGGCTTCACTTTCAGAAAGCAGATCAATCGCCGTTATCCCGATCTCGAAATCCGGCATTTTCATCACGCTGGCAATTCGTCGGGCGTCGTGGACGGGGCCGCGGCGATCCTGCTCGCTTCGAAAGATTATGCCGACAAGCATGGCCTGAAGCCCCGCGCGCGCGTCGTCGCTTACGCCAATATCGGTGACGATCCGACACTGATGCTCAACGCTCCCGTTCCGGCGGCGAAGAAGGTGCTCGAAAAGGCCGGGCTGACCAAGGACGACATCGACGTCTGGGAAATCAACGAGGCCTTCTCGGTCGTCGCCGAGAAGTTCATCCGCGACCTCGATCTCGACCGCGAGAAGGTGAACATCAACGGCGGCGCGATGGCGCTCGGCCATCCGATCGGCGCGACGGGCTCGATCCTGATCGGCACTGCGCTCGACGAACTCGAACGGTCGGGCGGCCGTTATGGTCTCGTCACCATGTGCGCCGCCGGCGGCATGGCGCCCGCGATCATCATCGAACGTATCTGAGCAACAGGAGATCATCATGGCCGGGCCGCTGAAGGGTATCAGGATCATCGAATTTGCCGGCATCGGTCCCGGTCCCTTCTGCGGCATGATGCTCGCCGACCATGGTGCCGAGGTGATCCGCATCGATCGCCCCGGCGGCTTCATGGACCCGCGCGATCCGCTGAGCCGCAATCGCACCTCGATTGCGCTCGACATGAAGAAACCCGACGCCGTCCAGATCGCGCGGGACCTCTGCAAGGGCGCCGACGGGATCATCGAGGGCTATCGCCCCGGGGTGATGGAGCGGCTCGGGCTCGGTCCCGAGGTGCTGCTCGCCGACAATCCGAAGCTCGTCTATGGCCGCATGACCGGCTGGGGGCAGTTCGGCCCCTATGCGCAGGCGGCGGGACATGACATCAACTATATCTCGCTGTCGGGCGTGCTCCACGGCATCGGCCGCGCAGGCGAAAAACCCGTCCCGCCGGTCAATTATGTCGGCGATTTCGGCGGCGGCGGAATGATGCTGGCGTTCGGCATGTCGAGCGCGCTCGTCCATGCCGCGAAAACCGGCGAGGGACAGGTGATCGATTGCGCGATGACCGACGGTTCGGCATTGCTCGCGGGCATGACCTGGGGCTTCCACGCCGCGGGACGGCTCAGGGACGAAGCGGGCGTCAACATGCTCGACGGTGCGGCGCACTTCTATGACAGCTATGTCTGCGCCGACGGCAAATTCATCTCGATCGGGTCGATCGAACCTCAATTCTATGCGCTGCTGCGCGAAAAGACAGGGCTCGCCGACGACCCCGATTTCGATGCGCAGATGGACCCGTCGAAATGGGATTCGCTGAAAGCGAAGCTCACCGATCTGTTCATGACTAAGACGCGCGACGAATGGTGCGCGATCATGGAGATGACCGACGTCTGCTTCGCGCCGATCCTGTCGCTGAGCGAGGCGCCGGAGCATCCGCATAATGTCGCGCGCGATACCTTCCTGACCGTCGGCGGCGCAACTCAACCGGCGCCCGCGCCACGCTATTCGGTGACAGTTAGCGACACGCCGCGCGTGGCCCCCGCGGTCGGTGGCGATGGCGACGCCGTGTTGGCGGGGCTTGGGTATGATGCCGAAAAGATTGTGGCGCTGCGCGAAGGCGGCGCGGTCCGTTAGGACTCAGGCGCCGCGCGCGGTTATCGCTTCCCACAGGCCGCGACCGCCCAGACCCGCAGCCTGACGACCAAGAATCTGCGCCCAATGGGCGTCGTTGCCATGTGCGCCGCGCCAGCGCATCAGCGGGATCGTCACGCGATGGAGGTCATATTCCTCGGTAAAGCCGATCGCGCCATGCACCTGATGCGCGACCGCCGTGACCACGCCGACCGCGCGATTGGCGCGCAGTTTTGCCGCAGCAATCTCAAAATCGGCGGCCGACGGGTCGCGGCCAACCGCGTCGAGCCGCGCAGCCAGCGCCGCCGCCGCGGCCTCGACCGCACGCACTTCGCACGCCATCACGGCAAGCGATTGCTGCACCGCCTGGAACTTGCCGAGGAGCCGTCCGAACTGCTGGCGCATGTTCACATGCTCGATCGACAGGGCGAGCGCCTGCCCCATCGCACCCGCCATCAGGCTGACGGTGGCGGCGGCGCGAAGCCTGTCGTCGGCATCGGCCAATATTAGCTCGGCAACCGGCAGGTCGGGCACGGTCACGCCCGCGATCTGCAGCACGGCGTCGACATCGCCCCAATCGCCGCCGAAGCCGCCTTCGGCCTCGGGTATCAGGAGCAGCGCGAAGCCCGCCTCTTCGACCGGCGCGATATCGCTCGCGCCCGTGAAGACGGCACGCGCAGTGTCGCACAGCATGTCGCGCGCAGCGCTCATCTGAGACCCAATCCGCGCGCGATGATCCCGCGGATCACTTCGCGCGTTCCGCCGCGTAGCGAAAAACTTGGCGACGCAATAAGCAACGCGCGGAGCAGTCTTGCGAGATCGTCCCCGTCATCCCAGTCGCGATCGATGATCGCCTGCACCCGGCGCGGCATATCCTGTTCGAATGCATTGCCCAGTTCCTTGACCACCGAAGCCTCGACCATCGGATCTTCGCCCGCCGCCAGCTTGGCGGCGGTCGACATCGAGAGTTGGCGCAGCGTCCATATTTCGGCGGTGAGTTCGCCGATCAAAGTCGCGAGTGCGGGGTCGGGAGCGGGGCCTGCCGCATCGATCAGCGCGACCAGCAAGGCGTGGCTCGACAGATAGCGCTCGGGTCCCGATCGCTCGAGCCCGAGTTCGGCGGTGACCTGTTTCCAGCCCTGCCCGCGCTCGCCGACCAAGGCACCGTGCGGAACGAGCACATCGTCGAAGAAGACCTCGTTGAAATCATGGTGCCCCGCCATGTCGATGATCGGGCGGATCGTGATGCCGGGCGTGTCGAGGTCGATCAGCAGCTGGCTGAGCCCTGCATTGCGCTCGCTGCCCTCTTCGGTCCGCACCAGCGCGAGCATGATGTGCGAGAAATGCGCGCCGGTGGTCCAGATTTTCTGGCCGTTGATGCGCCAGCCCTCCGCCGTTTCGCGCGCGCTCGTCCGCACCGCGGCAAGGTCGGACCCGGCGCCCGGTTCGGACAGACCGATACAGGCGTAAAGTTCGCCGCGTGCGATGCCGGGCAGATAGCGTTGCCGCTGTTCCTCGCTGCCGTAGCGCAGGATCAGCGGCCCCGTCTGGCGGTCGGCGATCCAGTGCGCGCCGACCGGGGCGCCCGCGGCGAGCAATTCCTCGATCACGACATAGCGTTCGAGCGGGTGGCGGTCGCCGCCGCCATAGCGTGTGGGCAATGTCATGCCGACATAGCCGGCGGCACCGAGCGCGCGGCTGAAATTCGCATCGAAGCTCGCCCAGCAATTTGCCCTGGCGACAACGTCTCCCGCTGGCTGGTTCGCCGCGAGCCAGGCCCTCAAATCGGTACGCAGTGCAGCAGCGTCGCCGGGCGGATCGAACGGATAGAGCGCAAAGCCTTGCATGTCGCGCCAGCCATGCAATAGCTTTGATCGGGCAGCAAAGGATAATTGACGATGGGCGAATTTTTGAGTGTCGAGCGGCGAGGCAAGATCGCGATCCTGACGATGATCAAGCCCGAAAGCATGAATGCGATCGGCACCCACGAAGACTGCCAGGACATCATCGACACGCTGCGCACGCTTGGCGACGACCGCGGCGTCAGCGCGATCATCCTGACCGGCAGCGGCAAGGCGTTCAGCGCCGGCGGCAACCTCAAGGGCATGCAGGACCGCATCGGTATCGGCGTGCTCGACCAGCCCGATTCCACCCGCGCCAACTACCGCAAGGGCGTACAGGCGGTGATCCGCGCGCTGATGGACTGCGAGGTGCCGATGATCGCTGCGGTCAACGGTCATGCGATCGGCCTTGGCGCCGACCTTGCCTGCACCTGCGATATCCGTATCGCCGCCGAGAGTGCCAAATTCGCGTGCAGCTTCATCAAGGTCGGCATCGTTCCGGGCGACGGCGGCGCGTGGTTGCTCCAGAAGATACTCGGCTATCCGCGCGCTGCCGAACTGTTCCTGACCGGCGACCGCTTTGACGCGGTACAGGCAAAGGAATATGGTCTGGTCACGGATGTCGTGCCCGATGCGGAACTGCTCGACCGTGCGATCGCCATTGCCGAGCGGATCGTCTGCAACCCGCCCCGCGCGCTGCGTCTGACGAAGCGTTTGCTGCGCGAGGCGCAGCACAGCCGGATGAGCGATATTTTGGAACTGAGCGCAGCCTATCAGGCGATCGTCCACGAAACCGCGGATAACCGCGAGGCGATCAATGCGTTCGTCGAAAAGCGTCCCCCCGTGTTTACAGGAGAATGATCATGCTCGCCGAGCGTGTCCTGCCGCTGTCCGGCATCCACAATTTCCGCGATTATGGCGGCTATGCCGTCGATGGCAACGGACGGTTGCGCGGCGGGATGCTGTGGCGTTCGGCGCACCATGAGGCGGCGACCGACGGGGACCTGTCGGCGCTCGATGCGCTCGGGCTCGAGACGGTCGTCGACCTGCGCGGTGACGACGAGCGCGAGATGCATCCGTGCCGGCGGTCGGAGAGTTTCTCGGCGCGCGTGCTCTTCGCGGGCGGGGTGACCGCGGGGCTTGCGCCGCATCTGCAGGCGGCGGGCGGGACGATCGATGTCGAGACGGCGCGCGATCGGATGATCGATACCTATGCCGGCATGCCCTATCGCCCCGCGCTCGTCGCGACGCTGCGGCTCTATCTTGCGGCGCTTTCCGAATATGATGCGCCGAGCCTTGTCCACTGCGTCGCGGGCAAGGATCGCACCGGCTTTGCTGTCGCGATCGTCCACCGACTGCTCGGCGTGCACGAGGACGATCTGATGCAGGATTATCTGCTCACCAACACCGCGGGCAAGATCGAGGAACGGATTGCGCAGGGCGCGGCGCATATCCGCTCGCGTTATGGCGCCGAGATTCACGACGACGCCATCCGCGCGCTGATGTCGGTCAACCCGGCGTATCTCGACGCCGCGCTCGCCACCGTGCGGCGCGATCATGGCGATATCCCGACCTATGCCGAAGCGGTGCTGAACTTCACCCCCGACATGCGCGAAGCGATGCTGGATAGGCTGGTGATTTGAAAAATCCGCCGCCCCCGCCTTCGCGCGGGAGCGACGTTCGCCCCTACTTGCCGCGCACCAGCACCCCGCCCTTCATCACCGCATCGACGCTTTCGAGCTGGCGCACATCGGCGAGCGGATCGCCGTCGACCGCGACGATATCGGCATAACGGCCAACCGCGATCGCGCCGACATCCTTCTCGCGGCCAAGCGCTTCTGCGGCGTTCTTGGTCGCGGCCTGGATCGCCTGCATCGGCGTCATGCCGTATTCGACCATGACGCGGAACTGCTTGCCGACCTCGCCGTGCGGCATCACCCCCGCGTCCGAACCGAACACCATGCGCACCCCGGCCCTCACCGCCTTGCGGAAATTGTCGCGCTGGATCTGCGCGATCTCGCGGTCCTTGCGAAGATTATCCACGAGCACGCCGTTCTTCGCACCCTCGGCCTGCGTATATTCGGTGTTGTAGATATCCATCGAGAACCACACCGGCAGTTTGCGCTGGACCGCCATGCGGATGCCCTCGTCGTCGACGAGGCTGACATGCTCGATCGTGTCGATGCCCGCGGCGATGGCGGCGCGGATGCCCGCCGCACCGTGCGCGTGCGCGGCGACACGGAGACCCCATTGATGCGCCTCGTCGGCGATCGCGGCGAGTTCGCGTTCGGAAACCTGCAACTGGCCCGGCTCGGTGTTGCGCGAGAAGACGCCGCCGGTTGCGCAGACCTTGATCACCTCGGCACCATATTTGCGCTGGCGGCGAACCTGAAAGCGCAGTTCGTCGGGGGTGTCGCCGATCCCTTCTTCCTTGCCGTCCTTCTTCTCGAGGCTGGGAGGCAGATAGGTGCTGTCGCAATGGCCGCCCGTCGCGCCCAGCGCATAGCCGGCAGGCACGATGCGCGGGCCCGTTGCATAGCCGGCGTCGATCGCCTGCTTGAGCCCGATATCGTTACGGTTGTCCGACCCGACATTGCGCACGGTCGTAAAGCCCGCGCCCAGCATGTCGTTGGCATTTTTGACCGCGGTCATGCCCCAGAAGCTGTCGGTGAATTCGAGCCCGCGATAGCCGCCTATGTCGGCGGGGCCGTCGAGGTGGACATGCATGTCAATCAGGCCCGGGAGCAAGGTCCTGTCGCCGAGGTCGACATGTTTGACGTTCGATCCCCAGCGCACCGTGCGTGCGTCGGCGATATTGGTGATGCGCCCGTCGGGGCCGACGAAGATCGCCGGATGCTCGACCGTCCTGCCGGTGAGCACATCGATGTAGCGTGCGGCGGTGATGACCGTCTGCCCGGTCGCCTCCTGCGCCTGCGCCGGGAGCGCGGCGGCTCCGGCCAGCGCCGTCGAGGCAAAAATGATTCCCCGCAGAAAACTGCCAAACTTCATTCGCGATTGCATGTTCGACCCGCCTGTTGTTGGTGCCCGCAAACTCGATGGCAAAACAGGACTTGTTAGGACAGCGGAAAATGCATCAGGCCGAATTCCTGTGCTTCGCCACCCACCACGCGCCGAGCAGCGCGAAGGCGGTGCCGAGCATGGTTCCGCCCGCAATGTCGCTCGCCCAGTGAACGCCGAGCATGATGCGCGAGATGCCGTTGAGGATGATCATCGCTGCTGCGAGCGTCCAGGCGACGGGGCGCCAGCGCGGCGGGGCGAGCCAGGCGAGGAGCAGGTAGACAACCGCGGCGCTCGTCGCGTGGCCGCTGGGGTAGGAGAAGCTCGTCTGATGGTCGAGATGATCGATCAGGTCGGGGCGCGCGCGGCCGAAGCCGAACTTCAGCAGGCTTGACGCAAGGTTCGAAAGCAGGGACGCGCCGCCGAGCGCCACCGCACAGCGCGGGCCGCACCAGTGCCAGACGAGCCCGCAGAGCAGGATGACGATGATCCAGCGCGGTGTTCCGCCGCCGATCCAGCTTGCCCATTGCATGGAGGCGATGAAGGCGGGATCGCTTTGGCCGACGCGGAGCGCGAGGCTGTGCGAGATCTGCCGGTCGACCGCGTCGGTCCAGCCGGCGCCCACCGCAAGGCCGAGCAGGATCGTCGCGGCGATCAGAATGGCCGCGATCGCCGCCGGCCTGTTCCCCGCGGCGATCATCGCCCGTGCCCCGCCGCCGTCCGCGCTGCCGACTGGCGCCAGCTATCCAGATGTGCGGCAAAGCGGCGCAGCTGCTCGGCTCCGCCATCGACATCATTGTCGACCAGCCGCAGCTGGCGGGTCACGCCACCGGCGCGGTATCCGATGTGAAGGCCGTGGCGCAACCGCGCTCCCAATCTGGCCGATCCGCGCCCTTCACCGGGCAGACGGTCGGCGCGATCATAAATGACCTCATCGATGTCGCCGAGCGGCAGCGGGTTCGAAACCGCCCCATAGCTCGGATGAAGATGGAGATGGCCGTTCTCGATCTTCACCGCGACGCCCCGCGCGATCGCGCGCAAGCCATGCCGGCCGACGTAGAACAGACATACGCCGCCTGCGACGATCATCGCGGGAATCTTGAACGGTGCCAGCGGATCGCGGCGCGGCGCGGGTGCCGGAAGTTCGACCCCGCCTGGCAGGTGCACAGCCTCGGGCTGGACTTCGCCTTCGGCATGCAACAACGCCGCCATCGTGAACGCGATCGCCGCGAACCCCAGGAAGAACAGCGCCTTGATGGCGCTGCCCGTCCGGGAGAAATGAAGGATCGACGGATTCAAGCGTCGGAGCCGCCGGGCTTCAAATATGCAGCGGTCGACCGAATGCGGCGAGCACGCCCTCGTGCATCGTCTCGCTGAGCGTCGGATGCGGGAAGACGGTGCCGATGAAATCATCCTCGACCAGCTCGGCGGTCTTGCCGATCGTATAGCCCTGGATCAGCTCGGTGACCTCGGCGCCGATCATGTGCGCACCGAGCAGTTCGCCGGTCTTCGCGTCGAACACCGTCTTGGTGAAGCCTTCGGATTCGCCCAGCGCAATCGCCTTGCCGTTGCCGATAAAGGGGAAGGTGCCGGCCTTGACCTCGTAACCGAGTTCCTTGGCCTTCGCTTCGGTCAGCCCGACGCTCGCGATCTGCGGGCGGCAATAGGTGCAACCCGGGATGTTGCGCGGGTCCATCGCGTGCGGATGATTGCCCGCGATCGCCTCGACCGAAATCACCGATTCGTGCATCGCCTTGTGCGCTAGCCACGGC
>JAGHZY010000067.1 GCA_017745175.1 Sphingopyxis sp.
GTACAGGACATTGTGCCGCGCTGCGATCTCGCTGAGCTTGTACGGCATGCCCGCACCGCAGGTGACACCCGCGACAAGACCCTTGGTCCGTTCCAGCACACCTTCGAGTATCTGCTGCGCGCCGCCCATTTCCCAGAGTACGTTGATGTTGATCGCGCCCTTGCCGCCCGACACGTCATACGCACGCTTGACCTGCGCGACTGCGCCTTCGATGCCGTACCGGATCAGCTCGTCGTGGCGTTCCCTGCGCGTCAGCGCGCGGTATATCTGCGGAATGATCTTGCCTTCGGCGTCATAGCTGTCGGCATTGACCGCCGACACGGTGCCGATACCGCCCGCCGCGGCCCAAGCGCCGCTCGACATATGGTTGGTCGCCGACACGCCCTTGCCGCCTTCGACCAGCGGCCAGACTTCACGCCCGCCATAAAGGATGGGCTTCAAACCTTTGAACACTCTGAACCTTCTCTCTCTCCGCCGATCCGCGCGCGCGGACCAGCCCCCGTTGCCGCCTGCGTAAGCGGAAATTCGGCCCTCTTGTCAATCGAAGCCGACCCATCCGCCGCTGAACGGCCCATAACCTTCAAGCGCGCGAGCATAGAGCTTTTCATAAGCGCCGACCATATTTGATTCGTCGAACCGTTCCGCGGCGACGCGCCGGTTTGCCGCGCCGACTTCGGCGCGCAGCACAGCGTTTTCCGCCATCCGCGCCAGCGCCGCGCGAAAAGCATCCTCGTCCGCCGCGACGAACGGCCGGTTCGCATCCGACACCATCGCGGCGACGTCGCCGACTGCCGGGCTGACGACGGGCAACCCCGCCGCCATCGCCTCGATCACCGCGATCGGCGCCTGTTCGCTGAGCGACGAGAGCGCGAGCAGGTCGAAATGACCGATCCAGCGCGCCGGCTCGGCCATGAAACCGGGCATGACAAGCCGTTCCGCCATGCCGCAGGCCGCCGCCTCGGCGGCAATCGCCGCGCGCTCGGGTCCCTCGCCGACGATCACCAGCCGGACGTGCAGCGGGAGCGTCGCGACGGCGCGCACCAGCCGCGGCAGGTCCTTGACCTTGCGCAACCCCGCGACGGTGCCGATCACGACTTCGCCCGCGCAGCGCTCGAAACCCGGGATCGGCACCGACGGCGCCCCGGCATAGGCCGCGACATCGATGCCGTTCCGGACGAGCCGGACCTTGGCTCCCGCGCCCCATTCGTCGGCGGCAATCCGTTCCAGCAGCGTCGAAGGAACGATCACCGACTGCGCCGTGCGCAGCCCGACGCGCCGAAACAGATTACGCTTCCGGTTGCGCCGGACGCTCTCGTCCTCGTTGAAACCATCCTCATGATGGATCAGCTCGGGCATGCTGTGCCACAGGCGCGACACATGGAGACGGCGCGCCATCACCCCGTCCATCGCGCCCCAATTATAGCTGAGCACCAGTTCGAACCGCGTCATATAGTCCGCAAGCTTGCGGTAGCGCGCGAGCGACGGCTTGCCATGGAGCGGCGGCGCATCCTTCGGAAAATCGACGGCAATCCCCGGATCGATCGCTTCGCGCGCGCCGAGCGCATCGGGCATCGCCGACAATATCGTGTGATGCGCGCGGTCCCCCATCAAATTCATCAACCGGACCGCGCGCGCTTCCTTGCCGCCAAGCGAGAAGCTCGAATGGAGGTGCAGGATACGGATCGGCCAGGGCGTTTCGGTCTCGTCGGCGCTCACGCTTGCGGAAGCTCCGCCACCCACGCGTCGATCGCCATGCGCGCTTCGGGCTCGTCCATCGTCGGGGCATGGCCGACCCCCGGCACCTCGACCAGCCGCGCGCGTGGCAATTCGGCCGCCATTTTCTCGCCGGCCGTGCGCGACAATATGTCCGACAGTGCGCCGCGCAGGATCAGCAGCGGGATATCGCCCAGCGCGCGGTACGCCGGCCACAGATCGACCCCGGCATCGCCGCCGTTCGGCACGCGCAGCGGCGCCGCGATCTGCTTGTCGTAATCGGTGACGATCCGTCCCTCGGGCGTCAGCCTGTGGGTGCGCTTGGTCAGCCGCAGCCAGTCGTGGATGCCATAGCCCGGATAGACCGCACCGTTGAGTTCGGCAAAGGCGCGCGCGGCATGGATCCACGTCGGCTGGCTGCCGCCCGCCCCGATATAGTCACGGATGCGATCGAGCCCCGCAGTTTCGAGCTCCGGCCCGACGTCGTTGAGCACCGCGCCGACAAGACGCCCCGGCAGCGTCGCCGCCATCAGCATCGCGACCAGCCCGCCGAGCGAGGTACCGATCGCCGCAAAACGGCCGATTCCCAGCTCGTCGAGGAGGGCAACGACATCCTGTACATAGGTCAGCGGGACATAGGTCATCGGATCCCTGGCATAGGCGCTCTCGCCTCGCCCGCGGAATTCGATGACGACCATCTTCCGGTATTGCGCCACATGCGGCGCCAGCGCCTCGAAATCGCGGGCGTTGCGCGCGAGCCCGGGCATGCACAGCACCGGCGGCGCATTTTCACTGCCTTCGGGCCCGGCATAGACGCGCGCGTGCAACCGGACGCCGTCGTGCGACCACCAATATTGGTCCGACCAGTCGCGGCGCCCGTCCTGCTTTGCATCCTGCTGGGCCAATATGGCACGTCCCCTGGTTACGTCTCGTCCATCGCGTTTGCGGGACTCGTTCCCGTCTATCGCCAACAGCGCCGCGCGGCGCAAGCAATCCGTGGCGCCGGTGCGGCGCAGGTTGCCCCTGCCCGCTTTCGCCGATAAGACCCGGGCGACCATGAGCGAGCTCCTGATTTCTTTCGAACCCGCAACCGGCGAAGAGCTCTGGCGCGGTCCGGTCAGCGACGTCGATGCCGAAGTGGAGATCGCCCGGCGCGCGTGGCCCGAATGGGCATCCAAACCCGTCACCTTCCGGACCGAGGCGCTGCGCCGCTTCGTCGACCGGCTCAAGGCCGAGGGCGAAGTGCTCGCCGACCTGATCGCGCGCGAAACCGGAAAACCGCTGTGGGAAGCCCGCACCGAGGTCGAATCGGTCGCGAACAAGGTCGATATCTCGGTCAAGGCCTATGCCGAGCGCACGCCCAATCGCCGCATCGAGGGCGCGATGGGCCTCCGTAACGCGGTGCGGCACAAGCCGCACGGGACGCTCGCGGTACTCGGCCCGTATAATTTTCCTGCGCACCTGCCCAATGGCCACATCGTCCCGGCGCTGATCGCGGGCAATTCGGTGCTGTTCAAGCCGTCGGAGAAAACCCCGGCGGTCGGCACGAAACTCGTCGAACTCTTCCACAGCGCGGGCGTGCCGCAAGAGGTGCTGCGCCTTGTCATCGGCGGCCCCGACACGGGCAAGGCGCTCGCCAGCCACAAGGGTATCGACGGACTGCTCTTCACCGGGTCGGCGCGCACCGGGCTCGCGCTGAACCGCCAGTTCGCGGGTCAGCCCGGCAAGATGCTCGCGCTCGAAATGGGCGGCAACAACCCGATCGTCGTGTGGGATACCGCCGATATTCGCACCGCGGCGATCATCGTGGTCCAGTCGGCCTTCCTTAGTGCGGGACAGCGGTGCAGCAATGCGCGGCGGCTGATCGTGAGGGACAGTCTTGCGGACGCGCTGATCGACGAGGTCGGCAGCCTCGCGAACCGGCTGATCGTCGATCATCCGCACGCCGATCCCGCCCCCTATATGGGCCCGGTGATCGATAACGAGACCGCCGATGGCCTCACCGAAAGCTTCCTGATCCTGATGTCGAACGGCGGCCAGGTCATCCGCCACATGGCGCGGCCGATCGCGGGCCGCCCTTTCCTCACCCCGGGCATCATCGACGTCACCGCGATGCCCGAGCGCCCCGATATCGAGCTTTTCGGTCCGCTGCTCCAGGTCATTCGCGTCGGCAGTTTCGAAGCCGCGATCGCCGAAGCGAACAACACCGCCTTCGGCCTGTCGGCGTCGCTGATCGGCGGAACGCCGCAGCTTTACGATCAATTCTGGGCCAATGCCCGCGCCGGGGTGATCAACTGGAACCGCCCGACGAACGGCGCCTCGTCCGCCGCGCCCTTCGGCGGCGTCGGCCTGTCGGGCAATCACCGGCCGAGCGCCTTCTACGCCGCCGATTATTGCGCCTATCCGGTCGCGTCGTCGGAAAGCGACGCAATGCGCGCCTCGATCGGGGTCGGCCTGCGCGATCCCGAGGGCTCGCAACTGGTGACAAAGAAGTATCTCTAGGCACGTCACGCTCGCAGTGCCGAGTGTCGACAATCGGCGGGCAATTTTACCTTCACCACCGCCAATAAAGCCTGCTTTGCCAATCGCGGCCCGCGCGATCATCTATCCTCCATGGCAAAGACTCTCTCTTCCGCGGGCAAGCTGTGGCTCGTCGGCGCCGGTCCCGGCGATCCCGACCTGCTGACGCTGCGCGCCGCGCGGTTGCTCGAAAGCGCCGACCTCGTCGTCCATGACGGGCTCGTCGGCGAAGGCGTGCTCGCGCTGATCCCGCCGCATGTCGAGCGCATCAGTGTCGCCAAGCAGCGCAGCCGCCACACGATGAAGCAGGAGTTGATCAACGCGCTCCTCATCCGCGAAACGCTCGCCGGCAAACAGGTCGTGCGGCTGAAGGGCGGCGACCCCTTCATCTTCGGCCGCGGCGGCGAAGAACTCGACGCGGCGCGCGAAGCTGGCGTGGCTTGCGAGGTCGTTCCCGGCATCACCGCCGCAGCGGGCTGCGCCGCGCAGGCCGGGCTTCCGCTCACCCACCGCGAGGATGCGAGCGCGGTCAGCTTCGTCGCGGGCCAGTGCAAGGATCTGACCGACCAGGACTGGTCGGGGCTCGCAGGGCATGGCCGCACGCTCGTCATCTACATGGGCCTCGCAACCGCATCGGCGATCGCCGACAAGCTGATCGCCGATGGGGTTTCGCCCGGCCTGCCCGTCGCCGTCGTCGAGCGCGGCACCACCGCCGACGCGCGCGTTCTGCGCACGCTGCTCACCGATCTCGGCGACCTTGTCGCGCGCGAAAAGGTCGCCAGTCCGGCGCTGATCATTGTGGGCAAGGTCGCGGCGCGCGCCGACGCGCTTGACTGCCTCGGCGCCCCCGGCGTCGCCGCACAGATAAGGGACTTCACATGAAACTGCTCACGGGCAATGACCTGAAAACAGGATTTGTCACCTGGTGGACCGGCGCCGACTGGTCGCTGCACATCGAGGACGCCGCCGACGTCGGCGAGCAGGGCGAGGCGATCCTCGCCGCCGAGGAGGGCGCGCGCCGCGTCAACGCGCCCTATATCATCGCGGGCGAGGCGACCGCCGACGGCCCGCGCCCCGCGCACATCAAGGACCGCATCCGTGCGCTCGGCCCGACCGTGCGCCCCGACCTGACACTGAAACCCGCCGATCCCGCGGCCGGCGACTGGGTGATCTGACATGTATAAATATGACGAATATGACCAGCAGATGGTCGACGCGCGCGTCGCCGAATTTTCGGACCAGGTGCGCCGCCGCCTCGCGGGCGAGATCACCGAGGATCAGTTCAAGCCACTGCGGCTGATGAACGGCCTCTACCTCCAACTCCACGCCTATATGCTGCGCGTCGCGGTGCCCTATGGCACCCTCGACAGTCGTCAAATGAGAATGCTCGCGCACATCGCGCGCAAATATGACCGCGATTACGGCCATTTCACCACGCGCCAGAATATCCAGTATAACTGGATCAAGCTGGAGGACGCACCCGCGATCCTCGCCGATCTGGCATCGGTCGAGATGCATGCGATCCAGACGAGCGGCAATTGCATCCGCAACATCAGCTCGGACCAGTGGGCCGGTGCCGCCGCCGACGAGATCACCGATCCGCGTCCGTGGGCCGAGCTGCTCCGCCAATGGTCGAGCTTCCACCCCGAATTCAGCTATCTGCCGCGCAAGTTCAAGATCGCCGTCATCGCCGCCAACGAGGATCGCGCCGCGATGCGCCTGCACGACATCGGCATCCAGATCGTCGAGAAAGACGGACAGCATGGCGCCGCTTTCTATGTCGGCGGCGGCATGGGCCGCACCCCGATGATCGCGCCGCTGATCAAGGATTTCGTGCCGCTCGACGACATGCTGAGCTATGCCGAGGCCTGCCTGCGCGTCTACAACCGCTACGGCCGCCGCGACAATATCTACAAGGCGCGGATCAAGATCCTGATCCACGAGCTGGGCGCCGACGAATATCGCCGCCAGGTCGAGGAAGAGTTCAAGCATGTGAAGTCGCTCGGCATCGACCCGCCGAAGGCCGAGTTCGATCGCATCGCCGCGCAGTTCGCGCCGCCCGCGCTCGACGCCTCGGCGCCGGACGCCATCGACCGCAGCGATCCCGACTTTGCGGTCTGGGTCGACCAGAATGTCGCGAAGCACAAGGTTTCGGGCCATGCGATCGTCAATATCAGCCTGAAACCCGTGGGCGGCATCCCCGGCGACGCCAGCTCGGCACAGATCGACCTGATGGCCGACCTCGCCGAACAATACAGCCACGACGAGCTGCGCGTCACCCACGCGCAGAACATCGTGCTGCCGCACGTCCGCAAGGCCGACCTTTACGCAATCTGGCAGGCACTCGACGCCGCGGGCCTCGCGACGCCGAACCTCGACCTGATCAGCGACATCATCGCCTGCCCCGGGCTCGACTATTGCAGCCTCGCCAACGCGCGCTCGATCCCCGTCGCGCAGAAGATCGCGACGCGCTTTTCGGACCTCGGCCGTCAGAAGGAGCTGGGCGAGCTCAAGCTCAAGATTTCGGGCTGCATCAACGCGTGCGGGCACCACCACGCCGGCCACATCGGCATTCTGGGTGTCGACCGCAAGGGCATCGAAAACTACCAGCTCCTGCTCGGTGGTTCGGGCGCCGAGGACGTGTCGCTCGGCACGATCACCGGCCCCGGCTTCGACGAGGACGGCATCGTCGATGCGATCGAACGCGTCACCGACAAATATCTCGCCGAACGCACCGAGGGCGAGCGCTTCGTCGACACTTTCCGCCGCGTCGGCATGGCCCCCTTCAAGGAGGCGATCTATGGTTGAGCATGTGCACAGCAGCGGCGAGGAACCCTGCGTCACGCTCGACGCCTTCCTCTCGCAATCGAACGCGACCGCAGTGCGGCTCGAACCCGACGAGGATGCGCGTGCGCTGATCCCGCATCTCGACCGGCTCGCGCTGATCGAGGTCGCCTTTCCGAAATTCCGCGACGGCCGCGGCTATTCGTCGGCGCGTATCCTGCGCGAGGCGGGGTACACCGGCGAACTGCGCGCGCAGGGCGACGTCCTCGTCGACCAGATCGCCTATATGAAGCGTTGCGGCTTCGACACGTTCGCGCCCGAAAAGGCGCTCAATCCCGCCGATGTCGAGGCCGCGCTCACCCGCTGGCCCGAACATTATCAGGGCGCGGCCGACGGCGCGGTGCCGATATGGAAATTAAGGCATGGCTGACGTGACGACCTCTCCCTCCCAAGGCGCCGACCGCACCCGCGACCGGATCGACGTCGCGCCGCGCTTCACGCAGGCCGACGTCATCCGCCTCAACAACCTCTTCCGCGGCCAGGACGCCGCCGAGGTCGTCGCGAGCGTGATCGGCGCGGGGCTGCTCGGCGAGACCGCGATCGTCTCGAGCTTCGGCGCCGAAAGCGCGGTGCTGCTTCATCTCGTCAGCCGCGTCGCGCCCGACATGCCGGTGCTGTTCCTCGACACCGGCAAGCATTTCCCCGAAACGCTCGCCTATCGCGACGAGCTGGCCGCAAGGCTGAAGCTCAACATCGTCAACCTGACGCCCGATGCCGAAGACCTCGCGCAAAAGGACGCGACCGAACTCCGCTGGTCGTACGACCCCGACGGCTGCTGCGAAATCCGCAAGGTCAAGCCGCTCGAAA
The DNA here is from genome assembly GCA_017745175.1 of Sphingopyxis sp. Classification (GTDB taxonomy): domain Bacteria; phylum Pseudomonadota; class Alphaproteobacteria; order Sphingomonadales; family Sphingomonadaceae; genus Sphingopyxis. The sequence continues at coordinate 7,885 of JAGHZY010000067.1, forward strand.
AGGCGCTGACCGACTTCGACACCTCGATCACCGGCCGCAAGGGTTTCCAGTCGGCGACGCGGCAGGGTCTCGCGCGCTTCGAGCTCGACGGCTCGACCGGTCGCCTCAAGTTCAACCCGCTCGCCAACTGGACGCGCGACGAGCTCGATGCCTGGTTCGAGGCGCACGACCTGCCGCGCCACCCGCTTGAGGCCGAGGGCTATCCGTCGATCGGCTGCTCGCCCTGCACCTCGAAGGTCAAGCCGGGCGAAGACCCGCGCTCGGGCCGCTGGCGCGGCTGGGACAAGACCGAATGCGGCATCCACACCGCGGTCACGCCGATCGACGACGACCCGGCGAACGATCCGGCGTTCTGACACGCTGATCATCCCGGCGAAGGCCGGGATGACGGGCTTGATTTGCCCTATTCATAATCCTCATAGGCCATGCTGTCGTCGGCGAGATCGCTGAACTTCGTCGTCTTCGCCTCGAAGTGGAGGCGCACCTTGCCGGTCGAACCGTGACGCGACTTCGCGACGATCACTTCGGCGAGACCGAAGACGCGCTCCATCTCGGCCGCCCATTCCTCGTGCTGCGCGTGAATCTTGACGTCGTCGCCCTCGACGGGACGTTTGGGCTCGCGCGCGGCGACATAATAATCCTCGCGGAACACAAAGAGCACCATGTCGGCGTCCTGCTCGATCGACCCCGATTCGCGAAGGTCGGAGAGCTGCGGGCGCTTGTCCTCGCGGCTTTCGACCTGACGGCTAAGCTGCGACAGCGCCATCACCGGCACATGAAGTTCTTTCGCCAGCGTCTTCAGACCACGCGAAATTTCCGAAATTTCCTGCACGCGATTATCGCCGCTTTTCGATGAGCCCTGCAGCAGCTGCAGATAGTCAACGACGATGAAGCCGATGCCGTGGCGCCGCTGCAAGCGCCGCGCACGCGTGCGCAGCCCCGCGATTGTCAGGCCGGGCGTATCGTCGATGAACAGCGGCAGCGTCTGGAGCGCCTGCGCCGCGCGGCTCAGCTGCTGGAACTGCTCCTTGCTGATCTTGCCCATGCGCAGCGCTTCGCCCGACACGCCCGACTGTTCGGCGAGCACGCGCGTCGCGAGCTGGTCGGCGGACATTTCGAGGCTGAAGAAGGCAACCTTCGCGCCCATATTCTTTTCGGGCGGGATGCCGTCCTCCTCGTCGCGGCGCCAGCGTTCGGCGGCGTTATAGGCGATATTGGTCGCGAACGAGGTCTTGCCCATGCCCGGACGGCCCGCGAGGATCATCAGGTCCGAATTGTGCATGCCGCCGATCTTGGCGTTCATGCTCGCGATGCCGGTCGTGATCCCCGACAGATGGCCACCCGAATTGAGCGCGCGCTCGGCCGCCTGCAGGGCCGTAAGGCTCGCCTGGCTGAAATTCTTGACCGATCCCATCTCGGCCTCGCCGCCCGCGACACGATAAAGCGCGGTTTCGGCTTCCTCGATCTGCGCCTGCGGGTCGACGCGCTCGCTCGTGTCGAGCGCATTGTCGACGAGCGTGCGCCCGACGCCGGCAAGCTCGCGGAGCAGCGCGAGGTCAAAAATCTGCCGTGCAAAGTCGCGCGCGCCGATCAGCCCCGCACCGCTGCCGGTGAGCTGCGCGAGATAGCCGACCCCGCCGACCGCCTTCATCGCCTCGTCGGCCTCGAAATAGGGCTTCAGCGTCACCGGCGTCGCGATGCTGTTGCGCTCGATCAGCGCCATCGTCTGCTGGAAGATGCGGCCGTGGAGTGGCTCGAAAAAATGGTCGGAATTGAGCGCGACGGGAAGATCCTCGACGACTCGGTTGTCGATCAGGATCGCGCCGAGAAACGCGGCCTCGGCCTCGATATTGCGGGGTAATTGGCGTTCATCCCCGGCGCTGGCCGGGGTCGGAATCAGGGCTAGTTCTGGCATGGCGACCCTCATGCGATGCCGCACCCGGCGGCGCAACAGGCGATGCCGCGCAGGCTATCATAGTTGTGGGTTGCTGTGAATAAGTCGCCCCCCTTGCCCTTCGCGGCAGCCCGGGTAGAAGCACGGACAGCATGAGCCACGCAGACCCCTCCAGACAGCGGATCATTTCGGTCGAGCTCGACGAGGGGTCGATCGTTTGGCGCAATCCCGACGTCGAGCAGGAGCGCCGCGTCGCGATCTTCGACCTGATCGAGGAGAATAAATTCGTACCGCAGCGCGGCCACCCCGACGGCTATGCCGGCCCCTACCGGTTGATGTTGCGTGTCGAGGAAGGCCGCCTGATATTTGAAATCTCACGTGAAGATGGCTCGCCGCTCGAGGCGATCATCCTCGGCCTCGGACGCTTCCGGCGCCCGATCCGCGACTATTTTGCGATCTGCGACTCCTATTATCAGGCGATCAAGACCTCGACCGCGCAGCAGATCGAGACCGTCGACATGGCGCGCCGCGGCCTGCACAACGAGGCGGCCGAAATGCTGATGGACCGGCTCGACGGCAAGATCGCGGTCGATTTCGCGACCGCGCGACGATTGTTCACGCTGATCTGCGTGCTCCATATCAAGGGCTGACGATGCGCGCGGGGGTGATCAGGGGCGGAAAGGCGGGCGCGACGCTGGCCGCATGGCGCGCGACGATCGCGCGCGCGCTGCGCCGGATCGGCGCCGCCATCGTGCTGCTCCTCCTCGCCGCCGGCCTCGCGCTCTGGTGGGCGGCGCGCTGGACGCCCGACCGCGCCATCTATCCGACGCAGGGAGTGACGATCGACGCGCGCAACGGCGACGTCCATTGGGGCTCGATCAAGGCCGCGGGCGCCGAATTCGCCTATGTCATGGCGACCGACGGGTCGGGCGGCATCGACCCGAAGTTCGCGCGCAACATGGCCGGTGCGCGCGATACCGGGATTCAGGCGGGCGCGATCCATCGCTACAGCCTTTGCCAGCTTGCGACCGATCAGGCGGCCAATTTCATTCGCCATGTCCCGCGCCGTGCCGACGCGCTGCCGCCGGTCGTATGGCTCGACTATGACGACCGCTGTCCCGACCGCCCGACGCGCGCGCTGCTGCTGTCCGAGCTCGCGACCTTCCTCGCGCAGATCGAGGCGCATGTGGGCAAGCGGAGCCTGATCGCCCCCGGCCCGGCGTTCGAGAGCGATTACAGGGTGACGCAGGGCATCGCCCGCACCATCTGGCTCCGCCGCGATTTCTTCGAACCCGACTATGGTGCGCATCCGTGGGCGATGTGGCAGGCGAATGATTATGTCCGCCTGTCGGGCGCAGAAGGCACCGTCGGCTGGAACGTGCTGCGACCGCAAGGAGAAATGCGATGACCGAGACCCGCGATGCGCTGATCGACGCCGCGCGCGACGCCGCGAGCCGCGCCTATGCGCCCTATTCGGGCTTTCATGTCGGGGCGGCGCTGCTGCTCCGGAACGGCGATGTCGTCACCGGCGCCAATGTCGAGAATGCGAGTTACGGCCTCACGCTCTGCGCCGAAACCGCAGCGGTCGCCAAGATCGCCAACGAGGGCTGGATCGGCGAGCTTGCCGAAATCGCGATCGTCGGCGGGCGTCCCGACGGCGACGCACTGGCGGGAAGCGACCCGGTCAATCCGTGCGGCCGCTGCCGCCAGATCTTGAACGAAGCTGCCGAGCGCTCGAAGACCGATATCCTCGTCCACTGCGCCTCGGGCGACGGCAAGGCGGTACAGAGCTACAGGCTCAGCGAGCTGCTCCCCGCAGCCTTCGGGCCGAAGGATCTCGGCCTCATCGACTGACCGCTTGCGCAAGACAGACAGGACCGACAAGACAAGCCATGGCCATTCTTTCCGACAAATGGATTCGCGAAGCCGCCCGCACGCAGGGCATGATCGAGCCGTTCGTGGAGGCGCAGCGCCGCGACGGCTGCATCAGCTACGGCCTCTCCTCCTATGGCTATGACGCGCGCGTCGCGCCAGAGTTCAAGATCTTCACCAACATCGATTCGACCACCGTCGACCCGAAGGAATTCGACCCCAAGAATTTCGTCGACCGCGAAACCGACGTCTGCATCATTCCGCCGAACAGCTTCGCGCTTGCCCGCACGGTCGAATATTTCCGTATCCCGCGCGACATACTCGTCATCTGCCTCGGCAAGTCGACCTATGCGCGCTGCGGCATCATCGTGAACGTCACCCCGCTCGAGCCCGGCTGGGAAGGCCATGTGACGCTCGAATTTTCGAACACCACCCCGCTGCCCGCCAAGATCTACGCCAATGAGGGCGCGTGTCAGTTCCTTTTCCTGCAGGGCAACGAGCCGTGCGAGACGAGCTACGCCGACCGCGCAGGCAAATATATGGGCCAGAAGGGCGTCACCCTGCCCCGCCTCTAGGCTTGCCGGCGGAATTTGACGTCCGGAAAAGACGACCGGGAGCGGACGTACCTCTCCCGTTCGCATCGAGCGAAGTCGAGATGCCC
>JAGHZY010000068.1 GCA_017745175.1 Sphingopyxis sp.
GCGCTGGCTCTCGCCGCCCGAGAGCGTGCCCGAGGTGCGGTTGAGGTTGAGATAGTCGAGCCCGACATTGTTGAGGAAGCCGAGCCGCTCGTTGATTTCCTTGAGGATCGCTTTCGCGATCTGTTTTTGCGTGTCGTTCAGCTTCTCCTCGAGCGTGCTGAACCAGTGGAGCGCATCGGCGACCGAGCGCTGCGCCGACATGCTGATATTCTCGCCCGCGATCTTCACCGCGAGCGGTTCGGGGCGGAGGCGCGCCCCGTGGCACGTCTCGCACGGATGCGGCGCCTGATATTTGCTCAGCTCCTCGCGCATCCACGCGCTTTCCGTCTGAAGCAGGCGGCGGTTGAGGTTGCCGATCACGCCCTCGAACGCCTTGTGCGTCGTGTAGGTGCGCTTGCCGTCCTTGAACGTCAGCTCGACGGGTTTGCCGCCGCTGCCGTAGAGAATGATCAGCTGCACCTCGCCGGGCAAATCCTGCCACGGGGTCGTCAGGTCGAAGTCATAGGCTTTGCCGAGGCTTTCGAGCACCTGCATATAATAAGGCGAGGGCGGGTTCGATTTCGCCCACGGAACCACGGCGCCCTTTTTCAAGGACAGCGCATGGTTGGGGACGACCAGTTCGGGATCGAACTCGAGCCGTTCGCCGAGGCCGTCGCACGCGGGGCAGGCGCCCTGCGGCGCGTTGAAGCTGAACAGGCGCGGTTCGATCTCGGCGATCGTGAAGCCCGAGACGGGGCAGGCGAATTTCTCCGAGAAGATCAGGCGGTTCGCCGGGATTCCCGCGCCCTTCATCGCGCCGCCGGTGTCTTCCTCTTCGCGGCCCGGTACGGCGCCGTCGGCGAGGTCGACGTAAGCCAGCCCCTCGGAGAGCTTCAGCGCGGTCTCGAAACTGTCGGCGAGCCGCGTTTCCAAGCCTTCGCGCACTGCAACGCGATCGACGACGACCTCGATGTCATGCTTGTACTTCTTGTCGAGCGCCGGCGCGTCGCCGATCTCGTAAAACTCGCCGTCGATGCGGACGCGCGTGAAGCCGTCCTTCTGCCACTGTGCGAGTTCCTTCCTGTACTCGCCCTTGCGCCCGCGCACGACGGGCGCGAGCAGATAGGCGCGCGTGCCTTCGGGCAGCTCCATCACGCGGTCGACCATCTGGCTGACCGTCTGCGCGCTGATCGGCTCGCCGGTTTCGGGCGAATAGGGGATGCCGACGCGCGCCCAGAGCAGGCGCATATAATCGTAGATTTCGGTCACCGTCGCGACGGTCGAGCGCGGGTTGCGCGAGGTCGTCTTCTGCTCGATGCTGATTGCCGGCGACAGCCCGTCGATATGTTCGACGTCGGGCTTTTGCATCATTTCGAGGAACTGGCGCGCATAGGCGGAGAGCGACTCCACATAGCGTCGCTGCCCTTCGGCATAGATGGTGTCGAAGGCGAGCGACGATTTGCCGCTGCCCGACAGACCGGTGATGACGATCAGCGCATCGCGCGGCAGGTCGACGTCGACGCCCTTGAGATTATGCTCGCGCGCGCCGCGCACTTTAATATGGGTGAGACTCATGGGAGAGCTATGTTCCAGATTTGTTCTATCGGTGCAAGTGCGGGTTTGCGCCGTTACCTGATAAATAGGATAGCCGGAGCAGCATCGCAATGCGCGTGCGCCGGTAGCCTTTCCACCAACATCCCAAAGGCTTCGACCAGCGCAGGGTGTCTCGCTTGACCGCTTGGTGTCGCAGGCAGACAAGAATGACCATGTGCGCCGCCTCGACCTAGCGGTGCAGGCAATCGGGAGACTGGGGAATGAGGAGCTTATTTTCGGGCGCCGGGGCTCTGGCGATCGCCGCTGCCCTGATCGGGGTGCCGGCCATTGCGAGCAACGCAGATGCGAACGCCACGTTCATCCACGGGGCTGCGGACGGAGGAGATGCCACATCGGACGGATCGTTAAGGGCGCTGACCTTTGGCAAATGGGGCGTCGATCTGGACGCGCGCGATCCGTCGGTAAAGCCCGGCGATGATTTCGACCGCTATGCCAATGGCGGCTGGTTCGCGCGCACCGAAATTCCGGCGGACCAGGCTTCGGCCGGCGTCGATTACGATGTCTACAATCTGACCCAGCGACAGCTGCGCGCGGTCGTTTCAGGCGCGCCCGCGAGCGGCCAGGTCGGCGGTTTGTATCGGAGCTTCATGGACGAGGCGCGCGTCGAGGCGCTCGCGGCCAAGCCGCTGATGGCCGACATCGCCGCGGTCGCCGCGATCGCTGACAAGAGCGCAATGGCACGCTTCATGGGCGGCACGCAGGGAAGCTTCGGATCGACCATCGTCAGCGGCGGCCCCTATGCCGACACTGCCGATCCGACGGTCAATGTGCTGTGGCTCGGGCAGGCGGGGATCGGCTTACCCGAGCGCGACTATTACCTCAACGATAGCTTCAAGCCGCAACGCGACGCCTACCGCGCCTATATCGCGCGGACGATGAAGATGGTGGGCAATGCCGACCCCGAAAGGGCGGCCGGCGCGATCATGGCGTTCGAGACCGAGGTCGCGAAGGTGAGCTGGGCGATCGCCGACCGCCGCGATATCGGCAAGATCAACAATCCGATGTCGTCGGACGAGCTCGCGGCCTATGCGCCCGGGCTCGACTGGAAGGCGTGGTTCGAAGGGTCGGGCATCGCGCCGCAAAAGCGCATCATCGTCAACGAGAAGACCGCGGTGCGTGACATTGCGGCGCTTTATGCCAGAACGCCGCTCGACACGATCAAGCTGTGGCAGCAGTTCCACGTCGCCGACAATGCCGCGCCCTATCTGTCGAAGGCGTTTGTCGACAGCCGCTTCGAATATACCAAGGCGCTCAGCGGCGTGGGTGAACTCCGCCCGCGCTGGAAACGCGGTCTGACACTCGTCGATGGCAGCCTCGGCGAACTGGTCGGCGAAACCTATTCGAAGCAATATTTCCCGGCGAGTGCCAAGGCGAAGATGGAGGTGCTGGTCACCAATTTGAAGCTCGCGATGGGCGACCGCATCCGCGGGAACAGCTGGATGGCGCCGGCGACCAGGGACGCCGCGTTGGCGAAGCTCGCGAAGATGGACGTGATGGTCGGCTATCCCGACAAATGGCGCGACTATACGGGACTGAAGATCGACCCCGCCGACCTGTACGGCAATGTGAAGCGCAGTGCCGCGTTCGAATATGCCTATGCTTTGTCGGACCTGAACAAGCCCGTCGACCGCAAGAAATGGTCGATGAATCCGCAGGAAGTGAACGCCTATAATGGCGGGCTCGAGAACAAGATCGTGTTTCCCGCAGGCATATTGCAGGCGCCTTACTTTAGCGAGGGCGTCGACGATGCGGTCAATTATGGCGCGATCGGCGCGGTCATCGGCCACGAGATTACGCATGGTTTCGACGATCAGGGGCGCAAGATCGACGCCGAGGGCGCGGTGCGCGATTGGTGGACGCCCGAGGACGCCGCGCGCTTCGATGCGCAGGCCAAGGCGTTCGGCGCGCAATATGCAACCTATGAGGCGGCGCCGGGGTCGTTCATCAACCCCGACCTGACGATGGGCGAGAATATTGCCGATCTCGCGGGGCTCGAAGTCGCCTATGACGCCTATCAGCGGTCGCTCGGCGGCAAGCCTGCGCCGGTGATCGACGGGCTGACCGGCGACCAGCGCTTCTTTCTCGCCTTTGCACAGGCGTGGCGCACGAAACAGCGCGAGGATGCGATCAAGCAGCAGGTGGCGAGTGACCCGCACAGCCCGGCGCGCTGGCGCATCATCGGGCCTGTGCGCAACGTCGACGCGTGGTACAAGGCGTTTAGCGTCGCCGCAGGCGCCAGATATTATCTGGCGCCCGAGGCGCGCACCAGGATCTGGTAGTCCTGAGACCCCTTTCTCAGGATCGGGCGGGGGCGGCCTCGTGCCGTCCCCGTACCGCCATTACGGTCAGCGACAGTGCCGCGCCGGTGATGACGAAGAGTGCCGGAAAGCCGCCCAGCACCGACATCATGCGGATGCCGTCGATGCCGCCGCCGGCGACGAGAACCAGTGCGACAAGCCCGACGGTGACGCCCCATACCGCCTGCACGCCCAATGGCGCCTCGGGTGCGTCGGGCGAGATGCCGCGCGTCGACAGCGCGCTCATGGCCGAGACATTGGCATCGGCCCCGGCGACATAAGACAGGAAGATCGCGAAGAGCACGACCGCGGCGACGACGGGCCCGCCGCCGAGTGCGCTGAACAGCCGGAACAATACAGGGTCGGGGCCCTGCGCAGTCAGGACCGCGTAAAGGCTGGCGCCGCTCTGCTGGTCGAACGCGATCGTCGCGCCGGCGATGGCGGTCATCCATACCGCACCGAACAGCGACGGCAGGATGAGATTATACATGATGAAGGCGCGGACGCTGTAGCCGACGGCGAGGCGGCCGAGGAAGAGCGCGGTGACCGGCGCCCAGGCGAACCAGTTCGCCCAGTTGAAGATCGTCCATTGCCGGTGCCAGCCGGTGTCGACGTCGAGCCCGAGGTTGCGGGGGATGAAGGTGCGGAAGTAATCGAAGGTGCCGCGCAGCGAGAGGTCGAGCATCGAGACGGTCGGGCCAGCAAGCAGCACGAAAGCGATAATTGCAAAGAAAATCCAGGTATTTAGCACCGAAAGGCCGGCGATGCCCTTTTGCAGGCCGGTGGCAGCCGATATCAGGAAGCTCGCGACGATCGCCGCCGCGATTCCCCAGCGCAGCGCCGCACCACCGTCGAACCCCCCGATGCCCTCGATCCCGCCCGCGAGGGCGAGCAGGCCGGCGCCGAGCGAGGCCGCCATGCCTGCGACGAGCGCATAGAGGCAGATGATGTCGATGCCCGTACCGACCGGACCGTGCGCACGCTGGCCGAGCAGGGGAACGAAGAGCGAGGAGAGGCTGAAGGGTTCGCCGCGGTTGTAATAGACGAGCGCGAAGGCGAGGCCGGCGACCGTGTAGATGGCGTAGGGCGTCAGCGTCCAGTGGAGGAACATCGTCGACATGGCGAAGGTCGCGGCGGCGTCGCTGCCCGGTCGGAGCCCGAGCATCGCGGGCGGGTCGTTGAGGTGGAACAGCGGCTCCGCCGCGCCCCAGAAGAGGATGCCGGTCGCGATCGTGGTGCATAGCGTGACGGCGAACCAGCGCCAGCGCGAGAGGATCGGCCGGGCTCCGGGGCCGCCGATGATCCGCCCGCCGAGCGGCGAGAGCGCGATCGCCCCGAGCAGCGCGAGGAAACCGATCCCCGACCAGGCGAAAAACGGCGAGAAATTGCACAGGATCCAGTCGTTGATCGCCGTTTCGACAGCGATGAAGCCCGGGCCTTGCCAGAGGCTGAGGGCCACTGCGGCAAGCAGGACCGCGAGCGGAGTGAAAAACACCGGTCGATTGAGAGGATGCTGCGGTGATGCTGGCAAAAGGACCGCCGATCGGACAAGGTGGAGCGGCCCAGCATGACGGCTGCCGCGCGCAAGGTCAAATCGGCCGGGGAACGCGACATCCGGGCAAAGCGTTGGACCGGCAGACGTATGGATTTGAAGGAGAGCTTCGATGACCAGGACGATATTGGCGGCAACCGCGGCGCTGGCGCTGTTCGGATCGGGGCAGGCAGCAGCGTTTCAGACGCCCGCCGATCCGGCCCCCGCGGCAAAGCCCGCGAAGGACGGAACGACGCCCGGGGAGCGTGCGAACACCGCCCGGTTGAATGCCGAGCAGGCGGCGCGCGCGAAGGCCGACAACACGACCTATGCGCAGGAAGTGTCGGCCGCGCAGCAGCAGGTGGCGCACGATCAGCAGGTGTTTACCGAGGAAACGGCCGTCTATGAGGCGGAGAAGGCGCGTGTCGCCGCGATGTCGGCCGAGGAACGGATGAAGTGGGAGGCCGATGTCGCCGCGTGCAAGGCAGGCGACAAGACCCGCTGTGCGCCGCCGGCAGCCACGCCGCCCCGTTGACGCATCATTCCTCGCCCGCGGGCGTCCGGGCTTCTTCGACCGGAACGTCCGCGGGCGTTGCTGTGGCCGCCGCGCGTTCCGCCACGGGATATTCTTCGCGGGGCGGCGGATCGGGAAAGCGGCCGCCGTATCGATAGCCGTCGTCGGCCGGTTCGGCGGGCAGGGGCGCGTCGATGTCGACCGCACCGAGGTCGCGAAACCCGTCGTCCATCCGGTCTTCGCGATCGGCGCGAAGCCGCGCCGCGACGCCATAGCTGTCGACGCAGCCGGGGCACGAGACCGGGATCGCGCCTTCACCCGGCGGCGCAAGCGCGCCGGGATTGGCGCTGAGCTGCGAATAGGAGGCCGGCGCATCGCCGCCGCCGCCGCCGAGGCGTGTCCCGACTGCCATCTCGCCGAGCAGCGTCCCGCCGACGATCCCGATCAGGACGAAGCCGAGCCAGCGGATGGCGCGCGGGACACCGTCGCGAATCGCGGGGAAAGATAATTTCCTCGGCATGGGTCAATCTGGTCATGATGATGTCATTCTTGCAACCGCGATGTCATGAAATTGCCCGACCGTCGGCCGTTGGTCGATCAGCGAAGGCTTTTCGTCCGCAAATCGAGCCGGCGTTCGCGCCGATCGATCCAAACGCGATTCTCGTGACGTCGAGGGAGTATCACCCCTTTGCGGGATATCGGGCGACGGTCTCCCCGGTCCGCCATCCGGTATCCCGCATCCCTGACGAGAGGACTCCCCCATGGCGAAACTTTCCCTGATCATGCTGACGGTGCCGACGGTGCTGGCCGGCTTTTCGGTTCCGGCCGCGGCCGCGGACAATTTCGATAGCGACCGCGCCACGGTTGTCGTGCCCTACAACGATCTGAACCTGTCGAGCGCCGAGGGCCGCGAGCGGCTGACCACGCGCGTCAAATATGCGGTGCGCACCGTGTGCGGCAGCCGGCCCGGTTATCGGCAGGAGCTTCGGCAGCGGGCGAAAGCCCTGCGCTGCGAAGCCACGGCGATGGCCGACGCCGACGCAAAGCTTGCGACGCTGTTCGACAGCGACGGCGCGCGCCTGGCCGATAGCGGCGGGATTTCGATCGCCGCCGCGCGCTGACGGCGCGCCGACCCGGCGGTCCGAAAAGGCGGTCATGCCCCGGCGGCATGGCCGCCTTTTCCAGTTCAGGCGTGCATGATCGCCTTTACGTCGTGCAGATAGGTGCGGCCGATGCGATGCACGCCGCCCTCGCCGAGGTCGACGCTCCATGCGCCGTCGCCATGATGTTTCAGCCCGACGATGCCGTCGCGGCGGATCATCTTGGAGCGGTGGATGCGCATGAACTGGTCGGGATTCATCCGCGCTTCGAGCGATTTGATCGTCTGGTGAATGAGCCAGCTGCGCGCGCCGACGTGGAGGCGCATATAATCGCGCTCGGCTTCGATGAGGTCGACCTGCGCGGCATCGATGCGCAGCATCTCGCCGCGGTTCTGGACCCAGAATTCGTTGATCCATTTGCTTTTTTGCGCCGGCGATCGTTCGGTGGCGCGCCATTCGCGGACGCGCGCGAGCGCGCGCGCGAGCCGTTCGGGCGATACGGGCTTGAGCAGGTAGTCGACCGCAGCGACGTCGAATGCGGCGACGGCATAGCGGTCGAAGGCGGTGACAAAGACGATCGCCGGCGGATTGTCCATTCCGTCGACCGCCGCGGCCACCTCGAGCCCGTTGAGATCGGGCATCGCGATGTCGCAGAGGACGAGATCGGGTGTGAGCGCATCGACCATGCGGAGCGCGGAGGCGCCATCGCTGGCGGTGCCGACGAGCGAAATGCCGTCCTGTTGGCCTGCGAGGATCTGGAGGCGTTCGATCGCGAGCGGTTCGTCGTCGACGATCAGGGTACGAAGCGTCTGTAGCATGATCAGCAGGCCTCCCGTGCCAGCGGCAGCCAGAGCGAAACGACAAAGCCGCCGCTATCCGATTTGCCCCATTCGCAACCGGCGGTGGGGCCGTAGCGCGTCAGCAGGCGTTCGCGGACGTTGCCGAGGCCGAGGCCGGTGCCTGAAGCCGGAACCGGCGCCTTTGGGTCGATGTCATTTTCGATGCGCAACACGAGGAGGCCATATTCGGCGCTGGTGGTGAGGCGGATCGCGATTCTGCCCTTGCTGGGCGAGACGCCGTATTTGATCGCATTCTCGATGATCGGTTGCAGGATCAGCACGGGGACGCAGGCATGCTTGAGCTCGTCGGGCATCGCGACTTCGACCTGCAGGCGGTCGGGAAAGCGCGCCTGTTCGATGTCGAGATAGAGCCGCTGGAGCGCGATTTCCTCGTCGAGGCTGACGAGCTGCTCGGGATCGACCGCGAGGCTCGATCGCAGGAAGGACGAAAGATTCATGATCATCGTCTCGGCTTCCGCCTTCGATCCCTTGAGCACGAGCGTCGACAGCGAATTGAGCGTGTTGAACAGGAAGTGGGGATTGACCTGGTAATGGAGCGCGCGAAGCTGTGCGGCCTGCGCCTCTATCCGGAAATGGTTGGCGCGCTGTTCGACCGCGCGCATTTCATTGGCATAGCCGAAGGCGACGTAGAGCGCCGCCCAGACCGCGAAGAAGAAATACCAGCGGATCGAACTGTCGAGAATCAGTACCGTTTCCCACGCGCCCGGATATTTGGCCTGCATCTCCTCGATCAGCTTGGCGCTGTCGGACACGGGGAACCAGTAATAGAAGACGAGAAGATTGATCGTCGCGTAGACGATGACGAGTGGCACCGCGGTCCCCATGGCCGCGGCGAGCCGCGCGCCGAAGCTCTGCGGCTGGGCGCGCTGGAGCAGCTGGTAGAGGACGAAGGTGCAGAGGATGCCCGCGATCACCACGACGGCGCGCCGCGCGGCCGACGGCCATTGTTCGGGCGCACCGGTGAGCATCGCGAGGCCGGTGGTTATCAGGAAATAGATCGCCCACATCGCGATGATCGACCCGATCGCCACACGCGGATTGACGCGCGCGTCCGAGGCGCGCCAGCCGGGCGCCGCTGCCAGCATCTTCGCGCGCTGATCGCGCAGCGCGTCCTTGCGGTTTGTCATGTTCATCGACGATGCTTTAGCGGCAAATGCCGGTCGATGGCTAGCAGGCGCCGGGCCGCCAGTCGAAGCTGTGCGCGCCTTGGTCGAAAGCGGTGCGCACCCTCAGGAAGCCGGTTGCGGCAGCGTGCGGCGCCAGTTTCCGCGCCGGTAGATCGCCCATGCCATCGTCAGCGAGGCGAGCGACGAGAGCGGGAAGCTCCACCAGAGGATGTCGCTGCCGACCGCGGGATAGCCGAAATAATAGATGCCGAGGCGGATCGGGAACATCGACAGGAAGAGGATGACGAGCGGCGGCACGACCGATCCGTTGGCGCGCAACGTGCCGATGAGCACGATCGTCGTGCCGAAAGGCAGGAAAGTCCAGGTCGCGATCAGCTGGATATGGCGCGCGACGTCGATCGCCGGGCTTTCGCTGCCGAGGAAGAGCGCCAGCGCCGCGCGGTCGAAGATCAGGAGCAGGGTGATCAGCACCCCGGTCATCACGAGGTTGATCGCGATCCCGCTTTTCGTCACCGACGCGACGCGATCCCAGCGGCCGGCGCCGATATTCTGCGCCGCCATCGAGCTGACCGCGGCGCTGACCGCGAGCGCGGGCATCTGGATATAGTTCCAGAGCTGGAGCGTCGCGCCATAGGCGGCAGCGGTCACGAGCCCCTCGCGGTTGACGAGCCCGACCATGACGAGCCCCGCGCCCGAAATGACGAGGACCTGGGCGCCCATCGGCAGGCCGCGGCCGATGATGAAGCGCAGTTCGGACCATTTTGGATAGAGGTAGGCGAGTTCGCGGCCGCGCAGGCGCAGGACATGGTTCTTCGCATAGAACCAGCCAATCATGCCCGCGAGGCTGATCATCCCCGCGAGCGCGGTTGCGAGCGCGCTGCCGGCGATTCCGAGGCGCGGGACGGGGCCGAGGCCGAGGATCAGCAGGGGGTTGAAGATGATGTCGAGCACGACCGCGAGGATCATGAAGCGGAGCGGCGTCACGGCATCGCCGGCGCCGCGCGAGGCCATCATCAGCGTCACCGAAAGCATCGAGGCGGGAACGGCGAGGAAGGTGACGCGGAGATAGTCGTGCGCGAGCGCGAAGGCCTCGGGCGGGGTTTCGAGCCAGCGCAATATCCGGTCCGACGCGAACCAGCCGGTAATCGCGATGACGACCGAGAAAATGAGCGCGAGGCCGATTACGCCGCCGGTGGCGCGGCGCGCGGCGTCGATATCGCCGCGGCCCATCGACTGGCCGATCAGCACCGTTGCCGCCATGCCGAAGCCGAAGAAGGCGCCGAACATCAGGAACATGATGATGTTCGCATTGGCGGTCGCGGCAAGCGCGCTGTTTCCCAGGAACTGTCCGACCCAGATCGCGTTCACCGACCCCGAGAGCGTCTGGAGGATGTTCGACGCGAGCGTCGGCAGCACGAAGAGGATCAGCGTTCTGGTGATCGGCCCCTGCGTCAGGTCTATCCGTCCGGCGCCGCGCGCGGTCTGACGCGGCGGGATCGGGCCTGCGGCGGGATCGGCCGCGGTGGCGGTCGGCGTGGGGGTGACGGGGGTTTCGCCGTCGGTCACGCCGGGCCGCCTTCGAGGTCGCCGGTGCACTGGAGATCGGGATCCTCTTTCGCCATGCGTTCGAATTCGCGCGTCTGTTTCGTGATGCCGGGAAAGAGTCGATCGGGCGCGACACGATAGGATGCGATAAGCGTTACCGCCCATGCGTAATGCCGCGCGCCGGCGGCGCAGCTGTCGCTGCCACCATCGCCTTCGGCCCAGACAGTATGCCAGCCGGCCTTGTCGTCGCGCGTCAGGATCGACCTGAAGCCGCCGATGACACCGTTGTCGCCCTCGGCATAGGCGATGGCGCGATCGCCATCATGCCAGACCCGCAAATAGCGGAAGGTGAACCGCATGTCGGGATGCTCGCGCAATGCCTCGACGATCGCCGCGCGTTCGGTGCTGCCGGCAGCGGGGGCCAGCGGCGATGCGTCCCGGGCAGCCAGCGGCGGCGCGAGCAGTAGCGCCGTTGCCAGAAACGGGGCCCGCCAGCCCCGCATCACCCCAGCCGCGCCAGTGCAGCGGTCAGGCGATCGGCCTCGGCTTCCTTCGCGGCATGATCGGCGCGCGCCTTTTCGACCGCCTCGGGCTTGGCGCGCTCGACGAACGACGAGTTGTTCAGGCGACCCGCCAGACCATCGCGTTCCTTCGCGGCGGCAGCGAGCGCCTTGGTCAGGCGGTCGCGTTCGGCGGCGATGTCGATCACGCCTTCGAGCGGCACGGTGATCGTCTCGCCCTCGACGACGAGCTGTGCCGAGGCGCCCGCGGGAGCGGGATCGAAGCTGATCGCCTCGAGCCGCGCGAGGCGATCGAGCTGCGCCGCGAGCTTGCCGGTGCGGGTCTTGAGCGATGCCGGGAAATGCGCGGTCAGGCGCGCGCCGGGCGGCAGGCCGAGCTCGGCCTTCGCGGTGCGCAGCTCGCTGACGAGCCTGATCAGCCAGTCGATGTCGGCGCTGGCATCGGCGTCGCGCGCCGCGTCGGGCGCGGGCCATTTCGCGGTGATCAGCGGATAGTCGGCGCGGTCGCCGAGCCCCGTCCACAGCTCTTCGGTGATGAAGGGCATGAAGGGGTGGAGCATGACGAGGATCTGGTCGAGCACCCAGCCGGCGACGGCTTTGGTCTCGTCGTCGATGCTGCCCTTGATCAGCTCGAGATACCAGTCGCAGAAGCGATCCCACGCAAAGCTGTAGATCGCGTTCGCGGCCTCGTCGAAGCGATAGGCGGCGAAGGCACTTTCCATCGCGGCGACGGTCGCGGCGACCTCGCCGATGATCCAGCGGTTGACGGGAAGCGTCGCCGCGGGGGCTTCGACGCCGGTCGAGGCCGAAATGCCATTGGCTTCGCAGAAGCGCGCGGCGTTCCAGAGCTTGGTCGCGAAGTTGCGATAGCCCGCGAGGCGCGCGTCATCCATCTTGATGTCGCGGCCCTGGCTCTCCATCGCCGCCATGAAGAAGCGCAGCGCGTCGGCGCCATATTGGTCGATCAGGCCGAGCGGGTCGACGACATTGCCCTTCGACTTCGACATCTTGGCACCGTCGGGCGCGCGGACGAGGCCGTGGAGATAGAGCGTCTTCCACGG
>JAGHZY010000069.1 GCA_017745175.1 Sphingopyxis sp.
GAGCGCTTCGGACCGGGCGCGATGCTCGTGCGCGCTCTTCCCGGCGCGCTCAAGGATGCCGATCCCGAAGCGCTGCTGCGCGATCTCGCCGACGATCTGGCGCAGCACGGCGAGGGGCTGCTATTGGGCGAAAAGATCGAGCATGTGCTGGCGACAATGGCCTGCCACGGATCGGTCCGGGCCGGTCGCACGTTATCGGTGCCCGAGATGAACGCGCTGCTCCGGGAAATGGAGCGCACGCCTCGCTCGGGCCAGTGCAACCACGGCCGGCCGACGTGGATCAAGCTGTCGATGGCCGACGTCGAGAAGCTGTTCGGGAGACATTGATGCGGCAGGTGCTGATGGTCGCGGGAATGGTTGTGTTGCTCGCGGGATGCGGCAAGGAGGCTTCGCCGGAAGAGCAGACCGCGTCCGACGAACGCGACGTGGCCATGGTCGAAGCGGCCAACAAGGCCGCCCCGCCGGTGCAACTGGTCACCCCCGAGCCGATCCTGCTGCCCGACATCGAACGCTATGACCTGCTTGGCGAGGAGTGCAGCTATGCGCCGGGAACCAGCCTCGGCGCACGCGTGATCGCCCGCGAGGCCGATGCGTTCATGAAGATCGACGGCGACATCGAGCGCTTTGCCGCCGATCCCGGCTCGCGCGAGCTGCCGATGCACACCCGTTCGGTCTACAACAGCAAGAATTACTCGCTCGTGCTGTCGCTCAAGGAGGACACCGGCGAGGACGAGCAGCGCACGAGCTACGAAGGCTCGGTCACCCTGCGCGACGAGCATGGCCGGATCGTCTACGAAGGCGTCGGCGAAGCGCAGTGCGCTGCGGGTTGATCGCAGCCCCTAGCGCACCCGCTTGACGTAGAGCCGGCCGTTCTCGCGCCGCTCGAGCCGGAAATGGCCCTCGGCCGCCTTCATCAGGTCGCCGAGCCGCTTGAAGCCGTGGTTGCGCACATCGAAGCTCGAGCGGTTGCCGGCGATCTGGCCAACTTCCTGCAAGCTGGCGAAGCCGTCCTCGTCGCGCTTGGCCGCCTTCCACGCCGCGCCGAGCAGGTCGATCAGCTCCTGGTCGATCGTGGTTTCGACCGGCGTCACCTGCTCCTGCTCCTCGGCGGCCTCGGTGCGGATCAGCTGGTCGACGTCGATGTAGCGCGTGCAGGCGGTCTTGAACGCCTCGGGCGCTTTGGCGCTGCCGAAGCCGTAGACCACCAGCCCATCCTGCCGCAGCCGGGTGACCAGCGGGGTGAAGTCGCTGTCCGAGCTCATGATCCCGAACCCGTCGACTTTGCCGCGATAAAGCAGGTCGATCGCGTCGATCGTCATCGCCATGTCGGTGGCGTTCTTGCCCTTGGTCAGATCGAATTGCTGGATCGGCTGCAAGCCGTAGCGGTGGGTGATCTGGTTCCACTTGGCGAGCGCCGGCTTGGCCCAGTTGCCGTAGGCGCGGCGGATGTTCACCTGGCCGAGCTCGGCGAGCACGGTCAGCACCGGGTCGATGCCCGCATGGCTGGCGTTGTCGGCGTCGATCAGCAGCGCAATGTTGTTGAGCGGGACGTCGGACATCTCGAACACCTCAAGCCGGCGAGAAGCGGCCGCTCCGCTCGTCGAGCAGGTGCAGCACGCCATCGGAAATCGCAAAGAACGCGCCGCGCAGCGTCAGTTCGTGGCGCTTTTCCTTCTCGCGCACGCACGGGAACGTGCGCAAGTTGTCGAGGCTGACCTGGACCGCGGCGTGCTCCATCGCCCGTTCGGCCTCGCGGCCGGTCGTGCCGAGCGCGCGCGCGATCGGTTCGCGGGCGTCGTCGAGCATCTCGATCCAGTTGGCGATGAAGCCGCCTTCGCCGGGCTCGTTGCCGCGTAGCTCCTGGGTCAACGCGGCCTTGCAACCGCCGCACATGCCGTGGCCCATGACCACGATCTCGCGCACCTTGAGCACCTGCACCGCGAACTCGAGCGCGGCCGAAACGCCGTGGTGGCCGGGATTGGTCTCGAACGGCGGGACCAGCGCGGCGACATTGCGCACGACGAAGATCTCGCCCGGCCGGACGTCGAAAATCTGCGCGGGATCGACCCGGCTGTCGGAGCAGGCGATGACCATGACGCGCGGCTGCTGGCCTTCGCGCAAGCTGGCCCAGCGTTCGCGCTCGGGACTCCAGCCATGTTCGCGAAAACGGCGATAACCCTGAAGGAGTTCGGCGAGCTCGGTGGATGGGACGATCATGGCAAAGCCCAATGGCGCTCAGCATTGCCACTGGCAAGGCGCTTCCCTAAGTGCAGCCCCATGAACGACCTTTCCGCAGCCCCTCGGCCCCCGCGCGAGCGCAAGCCCGACTGGATCCGGGTCAAGGCGCCGGTCAGCAAGGGTTATCAGGACACCCGCGACCTCATGCGCTCGCTGGGCTTGAACACCGTGTGCGAAGAGGCCGCGTGCCCGAACATCGGCGAGTGCTGGACCAAGAAGCACGCCACGGTGATGATTCTCGGCGACGTCTGCACGCGCGCGTGTGCGTTCTGCAACGTCAAGACCGGGATGCCGCGCAAGGTCGATCCGCTCGAGCCGGAGCACGTCGCGGTCGCGGCGGCCAAGCTCGGCCTCGAGCACATCGTGGTCACCTCGGTCGACCGCGACGACCTGGCCGACGGCGGCGCGGGACAGTTCGTCAAGGTCATCGAGGCGCTGCGCCGGACCACGCCGAACACCACGATCGAGATCCTCACGCCCGACTTCCGCGGCAAGATGCGCGCCGCGGTCGAGGCGATCTGCGCCGCGGGACCCGACGTCTACAACCATAACCTCGAGACCGTGCCGCGGCTTTATCCGACGATCCGTCCCGGCGCGCGCTACTACGCCTCGCTACGGCTGCTCGAGGAGGTCAAGCGTCACGATCCGCTGATCTTCACCAAGTCCGGCGTGATGCTCGGGCTCGGCGAGGAGCGGCTCGAGGTGCACCAGGTGATGGACGACATGCGCTGCGCCGACGTCGATTTCCTGACCATGGGCCAGTACCTGCAGCCGACGCCGAAGCACGCCAAGGTCGAGGAGTTCGTCACCCCGCAGACCTTCGCCGCCTACGGCGCGATCGCCCGCGCGAAGGGCTTCCTGCAGGTCGCCTCGAGCCCGCTGACCCGCTCGAGCTACCACGCCGGCGAGGATTTCGCCGAGATGCGCGCGGCGCGCGAAGCCAGGCTCGCGAAGCAGCAGGCCTGATGCCGGGAATTCGCGAAACCAGGCGCCTGCCGTACAGCGCCGAGCAGATGTTCGACCTCGTGGCCGACGTCGCCCGCTATCCCGAGTTCCTGCCATGGGTCGTCGCGACCCGCGTCCGGTCGGACGACGGCACCGAAATGCTCGCCGATATGTTGGTTGGATTCAAGGCGTTACGCGAGAAGTTTACATCCCGCGTGATCAAGGACCGGCCAAACCGCCTCGAGGTGATCTACATCGACGGCCCGATGCGCGACCTTGATAATCTTTGGCATTTTCGGCCCCTGCCCGAGGGCGGCTGCGAGCTCGACTTCTGCGTCGAGTTCTCGTTCAAGAACAAGATGTTCGAAATGCTCGCCGGGAGCTATTTCGACCGCGCCTTCCACAAGATGGTGGCCGCGTTCGAGACCCGCGCCGACGAGCTCTACGGCAGCAGCAACTCGAGCGCGCAGAGCGTCGCCTGAAGGCGCACGCCGGCGCGGTCCTTCCCCTCGAACAGTCGCGATTCCGCATCGGGCGTGTCGCTGCCGCGCACCGCGCGGGCGAACACCACGGTGCCGACGGGCTTGCTGTCGGTGCCGCCGCCCGGCCCGGCGACGCCACTGATCGCCACCGCCACGTCGGCCTGGCTGCGCTCGAGCGCGCCGCGAGCCATCGCGAACACGCAGGCGACTGAGACCGCGCCGAACGCATCGATGATGTCGCCGGCGACGCCGAGGGTCTGCTCCTTGGCCTCGTTCGAATAGGTCACGAACCCACGGTCGAGCACTGCCGACGAGCCGGGGATCTCGGTCAGCGCCGCGGCCACGAGTCCACCCGTGCAGCTTTCCGCCACCGCGACCTTGCGGCCGAGCGCAGCGTTCTCCTCGACGACCTTGCGGGCAAGGGCGACGACTTGCTTGGGGAGGAGAGAGTCGGTCATGCGCGGCGCGGACATACCGGCATCTTGTCGGGATCGACCAGGCCGACGAGCGCGCCGATCAACCCGCCCGCGATTTCGGGCTCGACCGGCGCAAGCGCCTCGATTACCCATTCGATGCGCTGGCAGTTGGCTACCGGGATGCGCGCCGAGGATTCCTGCACGATCCAGGCATCGACCAGCGGCCGAACCGCCTCGTCGGGCAGGCTGCCGATCGTGTCGAGCATCTGGCGGCCTTGTGCGCCGCTCGACTGCGTGCCGATGATCTTGAGCATGCCGGCCTTCGCGCGCGGCCATACGCGCGGCTGCAGCGCCGCGTAGCGCCCGCTGAGCGCGTCGCCGCGCTTGGCGATATAGCCGCTCGCCGACAACTCGCCGCCACAGCGCAGGCGCATCGCCTGCACCAGGCTCGGCACGCTGTAGATCGCGATCGCAGCGACTTCGGATTCGGTGACGCACGTCTGCTGGGCCTGCGCTGCAACCGGCTGCGACGCCAGTGCGCAGGCCGCCACTGCGGCGAGTCCTCTCATCGAGGCCATTCGAGTCATATCCTTTCCAGCGGGACCAATGTCGCCACCGCCTGGGCGGCGATTCCCTCGCCGCGGCCGGTAAAGCCGAGCCGCTCGGTGGTAGTCGCCTTCACATTAACCGCCTCTATCGCCACCCCTAGGAGATCGGCAAGCCGTGCACGCATGGCGTCGCGATGCGGACCGATCTTGGGCGCTTCGCAGATCACCGTAAGGTCGACGTTGCCGATTCCGTAACCGGCCTCGCGAGCAAGCTTGACCGCGTGCTCGACGAAGCGGCTCGACGGCGCGCCGCGCCATTGCGGGTCGCTCGGCGGGAAGTGTTGGCCGATATCGCCCTGGCCCGTGGCACCGAGGATCGCGTCTACCACCGCATGCAGTGCGACATCGGCATCGCTGTGCCCGGCAAGCCCACGGTCATGGTCGAGCCTGACGCCGCACAGCCACAGCTCCTCGCTTTCGGCCAGGCGATGCACGTCATATCCGGTCCCGACGCGGGGGAAGGGCAGGGCGTCCATGAAATCCTCCGCGAATGTCAGCTTGCGCAGCCGTTCGTCGCCGTCGACCAGCGCGACCGCCAGTCCGGCCGCCCGAGCGACTTGCGCGTCGTCGCCCGCCGCCGCGGCGCCGGTCCATCGGCGATGCGCGGACAGAATGGCGTCATACCGGAATGCTTGCGGCGTCTGTACCCGACGGAGCACGTCACGATCGGCGCTGCCCGCCATCAACCCGCCTTCGGCGAGCGCGAGGCTATCCACGACGGGCAGGACCGGGATCGCGCCGGGGTTGACGACCAGGGCATCGAGAAGGCGTTCGATGACGTCGACGGGGCAATGCGGCCGTGCCGCATCGTGAATCAGCGCGAAGGTGGGGGCATCGGCCTCGAGCGCCTCGAGCGCCAGACGAACCGAGGCCTGGCGCGTCGCACCGCCGGTTACGAGCCGAACCTCGGGAATCCCGGCGAGAGCATCGCGGGCGATCGCGTCGGCGCCTTCGGGTATGGCGACTGTCAGCGGTCCGGCCCCGGCAGCGACCAGCGCCTCCGCGGCGTGGCGCACGACCGGCTTGCCGCGCCAGCGCGCGAATTGCTTGGGCAGCGGCTGTCCGGCCCGCAAGCCTTGCCCGGCGGCGACTATGACCGCGGCGAACCGTGCTGGAGTGGGGGCGCTCATCGCGGTCGCGGGCGCTAGCGCCTTGCGGTCATACTCGCAATCCACTATGCGGCTGCCCGATTTTTAGGCACACTCTCCCGATGACCTCGCTTCCCACCCCTCCGGCACTCAAGTCGATCGACGTCGGTCCCGTGCGGATCGACTGCCCGGTCGTGCTCGCGCCGATGACGGGCGTAACCGACATGCCGTTCCGCACGCTCGTGCGCCGCTACGGCTCGGGGCTCAACGTGACCGAGATGATCGCCAGCGAGGCGATGATCCGCGAGACCCGTCAGAGCCTGCAGAAGTGCGAGTGGAACAGCATCGAGGAGCCCGTCTCGATGCAGCTCGTCGGGTGCGACCCGCACTCGATGGCCGAGGCCGCCAAGCTCAATCAGGATCGCGGTGCCGCGATCATCGACATTAATTTCGGCTGCCCGGTCCGCAAGGTCGTGGGGCAGTACGCCGGCAGCGCGCTGATGCGCGAGGTGCCGCTGGCACGGAAGCTCATGGAGGCGACGGTCAAGGCCGTCTCGGTGCCGGTGACGGTCAAGATGCGCATGGGCTGGGATCACGCGAGCCTCAACGCCCCCGAGTTGGCACATATCGCCGAGGATCTCGGGATCAAGCTGGTGACGGTTCACGGCCGCACGCGCAACCAGATGTACAAGGGCGAGGCCGACTGGGCGTTCGTGCGCAAGGTTAAGGACGCGGTTAAGATTCCCGTGATCGTCAACGGCGACATCTGCGGCGTGGCCGACGCGGCCAAGGCGCTCGAGCAATCGGGCGCCGACGGGCTGATGATCGGCCGCGGCGCCTACGGCAAACCGTGGCTGCTCGGCCAAGTCATGCACTGGTGGCGCACCGGCGAGAGCCTGCCCGACCCCGAGATCGACGAGCAGTACGCCGTGCTCGTCGAGCACTACCGTGCGATGCTTGCGCACTACGGCGAGGATGCCGGGACTAAGATCGCCCGCAAGCACCTCGGGTGGTACACCAAGGGGCTGCACGGCTCGGCCGAGTTCCGCAACTTCGTCAACTTCATCGACGATCCGGTGCAGGTCCTCGGCGAGCTCGAGCGCTTCTACGAGCCGTTGCTGCGGCGCCGCGCCGCGTGAGCGAGGGCGGCCCCGCGGGTCATCCCGACCCGCGCGACCAGATCGCCGGGCTGACTTTCGCGCTCCTGCTGCTGGCCCCGGACCTGACGATAACGCAGGTCAATCCCGCAGCCGAGAACCTGATCGGGTTAAGCGCCCGCAAGCTGATCGGTCGCCGGTTCCGTGACGTGGTCGGCTTCACCGAGCAGTGGATCCTCGACCGCCTGATCGGCGAGGAAGCCCAGCTCGTCGCCCGCGGCCTGTCGATCCAGGTCCATGGCCGAATCCTGCATGCCAATGTGACCATTTCCTCGCTCGCTGCGCATCCGGGCTGGCGCGTGGTCACGCTGTCGGACGCGGGGCAGGGCGAGCGCTTCAGCGACGAGGATCGTGCAGGCGGCGTCCTGCGCGGCCCAGCGGTGCTGGCCCACGAGATCAAGAACCCGCTGTCGGCAATCCGCGGTGCCGCGCAACTCGTCGCGCGCAAGCTCGACGAGGGCGACCGCGCGCTGACCGACCTCATCACCGACGAGGTCGACCGTATCGCGCAGCTGATCGACCGCATGCAGCGGCTCGGCCGCGAGCAGCCCGATCCGGTCGCTCCGCTCAACTTGCACGAGGCGATCCACCGCGCCTGCGACACCGTCAGCGCTGCCTCCGGCATGAAAATCGCCATCCGTGAGGAGTTCGACCCCTCGCTGCCGCCGGTCCTCGCCAACGAAGGCGCGCTGGTGCAGGTGCTGATCAACCTGATCACCAATGCGCGCGATGCCTGCGAGGGCGTCCGCAATCCCGAGATCGTGATCCGCACCCGCTTCGTCAGCGGGCTGGTGATGAACGTCATCCGGCTCGGCCGCCCGGTCAAGCTGCCGATCGAGGTCCAGGTCAGCGACAACGGCCCCGGCATCGACCCGGCGCTGCGCGACCACATTTTCGAGCCGTTCGTGTCCAGCAAGAAGAACGGGCAGGGCCTCGGGCTCGCGCTGGTCAACAAGCTGGTGCGCGACATGGACGGCCGGATCGGCCACGAGCGCGACGAATCCGCCGGGTGGACGCACTTCCGCGTGCACCTGCCGATGGCGAAGTAGGGAAGGGCGAGGAATGTCGAGGCGTGCGCTGCTGATCGAGGACGACGCCTCGATCGCCACGGTGATCACCGCCGGGCTCGAAGCCGAAGCGTTCACGGTCGACCGCTGCGACAGCGTCGCCGGGCGCGACAGGCTACTTGCCGAGGGCGGGTACGACGTGATGCTGACCGACGTGCTGCTGACCGACGGCGACGGCATCGCCACGCTCGGCGAGGTCCATCGCGCCTATCCGGACATGCCGGTCATCATCCTCTCGGCGCAGAACACGCTCGACACCGCGGTGCGCGCGACCGAGACCGGGGCGTTCGAATACTTCCCCAAGCCGTTCGATCTCGACGAGCTGGTCCGCGCTGCATGCCAGGCTGCCGATGCGCGCGCCGGCAGCGATGCCCAGCGCGACGAGGCGGGCGAGGGCCTGCCGATGATCGGCCGCAGCCAAGCGATGCAGGACGTCTACCGGATGATCACCCGGGTGCTGCGCAACGACCTCAGCGTGCTGATCCTCGGCGAGTCGGGCACCGGCAAGGAGCTCGTCGCCGAGGCGATCCACCAGCTCGGCGCGCGCAAGGCCGGTCCGTTCGTCGCAGTCAACACCGCGGCGATCCCGCGCGAGCTCATCGAAAGCGAGCTGTTCGGGCACGAAAAGGGCGCCTTCACCGGTGCGGTCAACCGCTCGATCGGCAAGTTCGAGCAGGCCCACGGCGGCACGCTGTTCCTCGACGAGATCGGCGACATGCCGCCCGAGGCACAGACCCGCCTGCTGCGCGCGCTGCAATCGGGCCGTATCCGCCGGGTCGGCGGTCGCGACGAGATCGCGATCGACGTGCGCATCGTCGCCGCGACCAATCGCGACCTCGCGCCGATGATCGCCGCGGGGAGCTTCCGCGAGGATCTCTATTACCGTCTCAACGTCGTCCCCATCCACCTGCCGCCCCTGCGCGACCGCACCGGCGACATCGAGCCGCTCGCGCGCCATTTCCTGCGCCAGGCCGCGAGCGAGGGGCTGCCCTCGCGCGGGCTGTCGAAGCAGGCTGCTGCGCTGCTCGAGGCGCAGCCATGGCGCGGCAACGTGCGCGAGCTCAGGAACTTCGTGTTCCGCGCGGCGCTGCTTTCGCGAGAGGACCAGATCGACGTCCCGGCCGTGCGTCAGTTGCTTGCCGATCGGCCCGCAGCCGAACCATCTGCCGCCACGGTCGACTTTGCCGCCGCGCTCGAGGCGTGGCTCGACGGTTCCCCCGTCGCGCCCGGCACGCTCTATCACGGCGCGCTCGCGGCATTCGAGAAGCCGCTGTTCGAGCACGCGCTGCGCGAGACCGGCGGCAACCAGCTGCGCGCGGCGCAGCTGCTCGGGATCAATCGCAACACTTTGCGCAAGCGCCTCGACGACCTCGCGATCGATCCCGAGGGGTTCGTTCGCCGGGGATAGCGTGGCATTTATGCCAAAAACCCCTTGCAAAGCGGCAACAGGGGCGTTGTAACTCTGCAACGATGGCGTCGACCCCCGGCCCCGAGCATGCTTCCGAGACCTCGCGCCGTTCACCGCGCTGGTGGCGTCGCCTGATCGTCGCCGCGCGTCGCGAAAACGTCTACGTATGGCTCGAGGTGATCGCCGCGGCGACGCTCGTGGTCATGCTGGCGACCTCGTACGTGGCGCTCAGCCGGGCCGATCCGAGTCGTCTCCTGCCCTCCGCGCAGGCCGCAGCGATGCTCGTCGGCACCCTGATCCCGGCGCTCTCGCTGATCGTCCTCCTCGGCCGAAGACTCGCCATCCGCCGCGCCGGTGGCACCACCGCGCGGCTCCACGTGAACCTCGTGTTCTTCTTCTCGCTGGTCGCCGCGATCCCGACGGTCTTGGTCGCGGTTTTTGCGAGCCTGCTGTTCCAGTCGAGCGCCGACGTGTCGGAAAGCTCGCGCGAGATGATGGAAAACGCCAATCGTCTGGCGCAGGGCTACTACGACCAGGCGCAAAACGACGTTCGCCTCGAAACGATGACCATGGTCGGGGACTTGCGCAACTACCTGGCGCAAGTCAGCATGACGAGCCCCGAGTTCCAGACCAATTACGGCCTGCAGGTGGTCTATCGCCGGCTCAGCCAGAGCGCGATTCTCCAGCAGGCCCCCGATGGGCAGATCCGAACCGTCGCGATCGTCGATCCCACCGAGGACAACACGCGCGAGCGGATTTCCCCCGCCACGCTCAAGCGCCTCAAGGCCGGCGAGGACGTCGTCATCAACGCCAGCCTCGAGAAGATCGAGGCCGTCGCGGTGATCGATCGCGCAAGCAACCTGTTCCTCTACAACGCACGCGATGCGAGCGTGTTCGAGGCGCTCGCGCTGGGGCGCCGGGCGCAGGGGGTGATGCAGGACTACGAGCTTTTGACCCAGCGCGCCCGCGTGCTGCAACTGCGCTTCAACCTCGCGCTCTTCGCGGTTTCGCTCGCGCTCGTCGGGCTCGCCGTGTGGTTCGCGCTGCGCTTCGCCGATCGCCAGGTGAAGCCGCTTGCCGAGCTGGTCACCGCGGCGCGCGAGATCGGCGCCGGCAACTACGCCCTGCGCGTCACCGGCCGCACTGGACCCGACGAGATCGGCCTGCTGAACCGGGCGTTCAATCGCATGACCTCGCAGATCGAGCGGCAGACCGACGCGCTGATCGGCGCCAACAGCCAGCTCGCCGAGCGCCGCGCGTTCATGGAGGCAGTACTGCAGTCGATCACCGCCGGAATCGTCTCGGTCGACCTCGAGGGTCAGGTCATGCTGATGAACGCCTCGGCGCAGCAGCTGCTGCTCGATCGCGCCGGACCCGCGCCGATCGGCCTCGAGATTTCCGAGATCGCCCCGCAGATCGCCACCCTGCTGCGCAGCGGGGCGAGCAGCGGCATCGTCCAGTACAGCAAGGCCGGCGAGCTGCTGACGCTCGCGGTCAAGGTCGCGCCCGCGCCCGAAGGCCACGTGATCACCTTCGAGGACATCACCCGCCAGCTGCTCGACCAGCGCCAGGCGGCGTGGTCCGACGTCGCCCGGCGAATCGCGCACGAGATCAAGAACCCGCTGACGCCGATCCAGCTCGCCGCCGAGCGGCTCAAGCGCCGCTACGGCAAGCAGATCGAGCAGGACAGCGAGCTGTTCGACGAGCTCACGGCGACGATCATCCGCCAGGTCGGCGACCTCAGGAAGATGGTCGACGAGTTCTCCTCGTTCGCGCGCCTGCCCAAGCCGGTGTTCCGCTCCGAGGATGCGGTCGACCTCGTGCGCCAGGCGCTGTTCCTGCAGGAAGTCGGCCATCCCGAGATCGTCTACCGCTTCTCCGCGCCGGCCGAAGTCCCACGGATCGAGTGCGACCGGCACCAGTTCGGCCAGGCGATGACCAACGTGCTCAAGAACGCCGCCGAGGCCGTCGACACCCGCAGGCGCGAGGCAGAGGCCGATTACCGGGCGCGGATCGCGGTCGAGGTGGCGATCGATGATCGCTTCCTCACCGTCTGCGTGACCGACAACGGTGTCGGCCTGCCGCAGGACGGCGTGCGGATCATGGAGCCTTACGTGACCACGCGCGAGAAAGGCACCGGCCTCGGGCTCGCGATCGTCAAGAAGATCGTCGAGGAGCACGGCGGCGAGCTCAACTTCGCCGCCGCGCCCGAGGGCGGCACCCGTGCAACTTTGCGTTTCGCCCGCGATCCGATGGCCGAGGGCGCCGGCAGCGAGGCTGCCGAATGATGGAGACCGATTGATGGCGCTCGACATCCTCGTGGTGGACGACGAACAGGATATCCGCGAGCTGGTGGCCGGCGTGCTGTCCGACGAGGGCTACGCCTGCCGCACGGCCGGCGACAGCGGCAGCGCGCTCAAGCTGATCGACGAGCGGCGGCCGAGCC